>CAWBES010000018.1:0-325209 GCA_963787965.1 uncultured Alphaproteobacteria bacterium | reverse complement strand
AGCGTTAGCGGCTGTCCGTCGACCGCGAGATCGAAGTAGCGGTCGGCCGCGGCGTTCACGACGCGGAAGAGTTGCTTCTCGCCCGCTTGGATTCCGATGCGGGCCTCCGGGATGCCGTTGATCGTCACGTGATGATCCGGGCTCGGCAGGCACGGGTTGAAGGCCGCGTCGCCCTGCGCGCGATCTCGGACGCGGCGAACGTGGGCGTTCGTTCGTGCGACGCCGAGCGTACTGTAGTCCGGCGTGTTCTGGGGGTTGCGCAGCACGATCAGTTGCTGGCGCAGCGACGCCAGCGACGGATCGTGTTGCTCGATGCCGTCGACGACGATCGCTCCCGCCATGCCGCTCGTGATTTGCCAGTTCGATTGCCCGTGCGGATGCGTGTGGTACCAGTAGATTCCCGGCTGCTCTTGGGCCGCGATCGGCACGACGTAGTGCAGCTGCTGCCCCGGCATCGTCATCATCGACACCACATCGTCGCCGGGCGCCAGCGGCGACGTCAGCATGCCGTGGAAATGCAGGTTCGACATGTTGCTCGGCACGGTGGACGGCGGCAGCTCGTTCTTATAGGTGATGTCGATCGTGTCGCCGGGTTTGACTTCGATCGTCGGCGCGACGAATTGGCCGTCGTACTCGAACCCCGGAGCGTTCGTCGCCGGATCGATGGCGGCGATCAGCTCCAGCTGGGCCACGCCCGAAACGCTTCGAACCAGCGGCGCTTGCGGCAGGTCGTTCGTGTCGGTCGGCGCCTTCGGTGCGAGCGAGACGGCGGACGAGTTGCAACCCGCCAAGGCTACGACAAGCACGATCGCCGCGACGGGCGTGCGGCCCTTACGACAAAGAGAATGCACGAGACCCTCTTGACAGTACAGTGACGAGGAAGGAAGCGCGAACGAATGAATTGAGGTCCGTCGTTCATCGTAGGCGATGATCTCGCGGGATGGCCATGCCTTTTGGCAACGCGAGGCGGCTACCGGCACGAAGCACGGATGACGGACAGGTAGACGTGGCCGGCCCAGGGTTGCCTTCGGGCCGAGCGTCGGAAACGCGGTCGCCTGCGGCGTATTTAGGTGAACCTACCAATATAATTAGTTATGCCTTATAGCGACAGGGAAGTCAAGTCCGTCCACACCCAGGAGGCGCGAGGGCCCGTCCGGCGTAGCCACTAGCGTCGCCGTCGACGGGCAACCCGGTCGACGCAGCTTCGAACCGGACCCGCGGTCAAGAGCCGCTCCTAGCTCAGGAAGGACCATTCACGTGAAAGGCCGCTCCGACGTCATCGAGCATCTCAACAAGATGCTCTTCAACGAATTGACCGCGATCAACCAGTATTTTCTACACTCGCGTATGCTGAAAAACTGGGGCTTCAAGGCGCTGGGCGACAAGCTCTACCACGAAGCGATGGGCGAGATGCGCCACGCGGACCGGCTGATCGAGCGTATTTTGTTCCTAGAGGGGTTGCCGAATCTGCAGTCTCTTGGGAAACTTCACGTCGGCGAGACCGTCCCCGAGACGCTGTCCGCCGACCTGGCGCTCGAAACGGTGGCGCGCAACGATACGGCTACCGCGCTCGCGTTCTTCGAGACGGCCGCCGATTTCGCGAGCCGCGACCTGGCCACGAAGATCCTCGTCGATTCGGAAGAGCACATGGACTTTCTCGAGACGCAGATCGGTCTACTCGCCAGCCTCGGCGAGCAAAACTACCTGCAAACGGCCGTCGGGTCGGGCGAAGCGGACTGACGCCGGAGCATGCTCTCGATCTCGGGTACGCACTGAGCGCACTTCGGCGTGCACCCGAGCGCCTCGAAGACGTCGGCGGCGGAGCGCGCACCTTCGGCTATCCGGCCCCGGACCTGGCGTTCGGGGAGGCCGTTACAGTTGCACACGAACATTTGTAGGTTCGCCTAATTCGCCGCTCGGCCGCCTTTTCTTGCACGATCGAGTCGATCGCCGCCGCGAATCGAAATCGGGGAGGGGTCAGGGTGCGAGCAGGCGTCTGCTTGCCTAGCAAGCGACCGAACTTCGCATCGGCTCGCCACCCTTAGCCGCAACTGCTCCGCCTAGCCGCAATTATTGAATACACTTTGCTGGAAATAAAGTAGTCCCGCTCGACGGTACTTAACGTAGCGAGCCTTGCGATCGTGCGCAGATGCCGCGCACGATTCGCAGCCCGGCGGTGGTGCGTGCTGCAGGAGTTGCGCTATGGTAACGGCCTTACTTTTCGTCATTTCATTCGTCGTGCCCGCACCGGGTATCACCGCTTCGGCCGTGGCGTTCGCGACCGCGTCGCCCGCAACCGCATCGTCCTCCACCGCTGCGCCGCCGTCCGCATCGCCGGTTCCGTGCCCCTCCGCCACGCCCGGGCCGAACGGTATCGCTGCGCGGGCCTCTCCCGTTCCCTGCGCCTCCCCGGCAATGAAGACGATCGCGGCCGTTGCCGTTGCCGGCCGCAAAGCAGATCTGATCGGCGTGGCCGAGGCCGCATCGGAGGGCACGATCGGGGCGGAGCAGATCGCAGACCGGCCGATGCTGCGGCCCGCCGAAGTCTTGGAAGCGATTCCGGGTCTCGTGATCACGCAACATAGCGGTGAGGGCAAGGCCAATCAGTACTACCTGCGCGGCTTTCAGCTCGACCACGGCACCGATTTAGAAGGCACCATCGGCGGGATTCCGATAAACGAGGTAACGCACGCGCACGGCCAGGGCTACTCCGACATCAACTGGCTCATGCCGGAGCTCATCAGCTATATCGAGTTCAAGAAGGGGCCGTACTACGCAGACCAAGGCGATTTCTCGGCCGCCGGTTCCTACAACATGTACTTCCGCAACACGATCGCGCCGGTGACGTCGTTCGGGGTCGGAGACTACGGCTACGGCCAGCTGTTCACGGCGGCGTCGCCGAAGGTAGGCGCCGGCCGCCTGCTTTACGGGCTCGAGCTCTATCACGACAACGGCACGTTCGTCCGCCCGGACGAATACCTCAAGCTCACCGCTATGGCGCGCTACACGGTGTCCAAAGGCAACGACGATTTCGCGATCAATGCGTTCGCCTACGACGGCGCCTTCGATTCGACCGACCAGATACCGCAGCGCCTGGTCGATGCCGGAATCATCAGCCCGTACGGCTACATCGATCCGACCGACGGCGGCAACACCTACCGCTACGCGCTATCCACCCAGTGGCAGCACCAAGATCCCAACGGCACCACGAAGTTCAATGCCTATGGAGTAGACTATTCCCTCGACCTCTTTTCGGATTTCACGTACTATCTCTACGACGCCAACAACTACTATAACGAAACGGCGAATCCGATCACTTGCAACGCCGCCTTCACGACCTGTTCGCCGAACCCATCGACCGGGCTGCGCGCACCGGACTACTCATCGTACTGCCCCGCATATACCGCGCCGGCGGGCGCGGCGCCCCGGTCGCTGACGCCCGCGCCGTACGCCTTCCAATGCGGCGACCAGCGCGAACAGGAAGACAAGCGCTTCACTTCGGGGTTCGACTTCGCGCGAACCTTCGCAACGCCGGGAAGCGTCACCACGGTCGGGGCCGATACGCGCAACGATAACATCTCGACCCTCGGTCTGTTCCTCGTGCAGGGGCGCATCCGCCTTCCGGGCGGGACGCTCAGCGACGATCGCGTGGTCGAACGCGGCTCCGATGCGTACGTTGCGTCCGAGTTGCGCTTCGGGCCCAAACTGCGCTTGAACCCGGGCCTGCGGCTCGACTACTACACCTTTCACGACGCGGCATTCGATCCCAATAACAGCGGCGCGGGCGGCGCCGCGCTCGTGAGCCCCAAGATGAACCTCGCGTACGCCTTCTCCCCGCACGGCGAGCTCTATCTCGATTTCGGCGACAGCTTCCATTCGAACGACGTGCGCGGCACGACCTACGTCGACGACCCGCAGACCCACGCGCCGTTCGATTCTACCGGAGCGGCGGTCGGCCGCAATCCGCTGCTGAACCGGTCGGTCGGAGAAGAGGTCGGATACCGCTATACGACGCCGCGGTTGACGACCACGCTCGCGCTGTTCGAGCTCTATCAGGCGAACGAGCTGATCTTCGACGGCGACCACGGGACGACGTCGCTCGGCGGCCCGACACAGCGCAAAGGCGTCGAGTTCACGAACTACTTCACGCCGAACCGGTGGCTCACGCTCGACGCCGATTTCGCGACCGCCACCGCGCGTTTCCTCGACGATCCGGACCACGTGGGAACCGGCGTCCCGGAATCGCTCAACGGCGTCGTCTCGCTCGGGGCCACGGTCGACAAACCACGGTACTCGGCGAGCCTGCGGATGCTCTATTTCGGACCGCGGACGCTCGATACGCAGGGCGACGCGAAGTCGAACTCGTCCACGCTCTGGAGCTTTCAGTATACGGCCCGGATGACGGCGAACGGCCGCCTCTCGCTCGACCTCTTCAATATCTTCAACGCGGACGTCCCCGACGTTACGTACTACTATAACTCGTGGCTGCCGTACGACGCGAAGAACCCTGCAGCCGCGCGGGATCCAGCGGTCAACCCGGCCCTGGGCGCGAACATCGACGGCAACGCGGGCATAGCGGACTACCACTTTCACCCCGCCGAGAAGCGCCTCGTCCGCCTGACGTACGCGCTGCAATTGTGACGCGGGCAGCGCGAACCCGGCGGGGTCAGGGGGTCTTGGGGTCTCCCAGCGCGACCGCCATCGCGCGGTATACGTTGAGGCGGCCGCAGCCCTCCTTCGAGTCGCCGATGTCGTCGGCCGTCGAGCACAGCAACGCTTTCATTTTCGACGGCGACTGGTAGCTCGGGGCGACGGCCAGGAGCAGCGCGGCGGCACCCGCGACCGTCGGTGAGGCCATCGACGTGCCCGCAATGAACGTGCGGCACTCGGAGACCGTCGACCCGGTCCCCGGGTAGTCCGGACCGCACGCGCCCGCAAAATTCGAGTCGAAGGGCGTCGTGGTCCAGATGTCCTCGACCCAGTGGAGATCGTCGGGATCCGTATCGCCGGCCGGATCGCCGCCCGGAGCCACGATCCCCCACGCGTTCGCGTTGCGAACCGAGGCGCCCGGGCTGCCGTAGTCGGAATAGGATGCGACGTACTCGAACGGCGACGACGCGGAGCCGGCCGACGTGCCCGTGCCGTTCGGCTGCCCGTCGGCGAGCGAGGTGGCCCCGGCGGCGATCACGCCGGGATCGCACGCCGGCGCTTCGACGCCCTGCGAGCCGTCGTTACCGGCCGCCGCAACGACCACGACGTTCGCGGCGATCGCTTCGGCGACCGCGTTCCCTTCGATCGTGTCCGGATCTCGGCCGTTCGTGCACGAGTCCCCGCCGAGGCTCAGATTGATCAGGTTCACGTGGTGCGCGACGGCGTCTTGAAGCGCCGAGGCGATGTCGATCGTGTCGATGCCGCACTGCGGGTCGGTCGTCGCCGGGTTCGCGCAATTATCGTCGGGCGTCGCTTCGACGCGATAGGCGTACAGCGACGAGTTCCCGCCGGCAGCCGCGAAGCCGAGCGCGTTATCGGTAGCGCCCGCCGCGATTCCGGCCACGTCGGTGCCGTGCCCGAACTCGTCGGTCACGTCGTTCGACGTGCTCTGCCGGCCGCTCAGATCGGTGATGAAGCATCCTTGATGGACGATCTTCCCGGCCAGCTCGGGATGCGTCGTATCCTCGCCGACGTCGACGATCGCGATCTTGACGCCGCTCGAGCCGAGGGCGTTCGCGTTCGTGATGCCGCTGCCGTTATTCGCGCGAGCGTACGCGAACGCGTTCTGCAGACCGACCGCGTGCACGTTCCATTGCCCCGGCACGTTCGCGCTCTCTTCGTAGGGACCGGCCAGGTACGTAGGCGGCGGCGCGGTGGCGCCGGGCGACGGCGCGAGCGTGGTCTGGAAGCCCGTGAAGTAGGGATCGTTCGTGAAGTACGGCTGCGAGACGGTCTGCGCGAAGCGCCGCGCGCCGGCCGGGCCGACGCTGCGCACGCCGGCTTGCGAACGCGAGGCAGCCGCGATCGAGGCGGCTTGCGCCGGCGGCACGCTCAAGACGCGCGTCGCGATGCCCAGATGCGGGAAGTCGAACTCGCGTACGAGGGCAGCGCGCCGCGACGACTCGCGCGCGGCCACCCCGGCTCGCGACGCCCCGAGGGTGGCCAGGTCGTAGGTCACCGCGAGGCGGCCCGGGGTGAGCGCGGCCGAACGGCGTCCGGCTGCGGGGCGGCGGCCCGGCGCGTCGCCGAGCGCGCGCGCGGCGCGCGCGCCCGCGGCTACCGAGTCGGACGACGGGCACGCGTAGGCGGATTGGCCGGAGGGGCTCGGCGAGGCAGACGCGCCGGCGTTGGGCGACCCGTTCGGAACGGAACCCGACGAGCCGCCGCCGCATGCCGAAAGCACCGCAGCGGCCAGTGCCAAAGCCGATACGCGCGCGACGAACGTCACCGCAAGCACCGTAACCGAATCGTCTTAACGCCTCAGAGCCGTTCGGCGAGGTAGTTTCGCAGCTGGCCCGCGTCGACGCGGTCTTGCAGCATCGAGTCGCGGTCGCGCACGGTGACGGTACCGTCCTCGAGCGACTGGTAATCGACCATGATGCAGTACGGCGTTCCGATCTCGTCCTGGCGCCGGTAGAGCTGTCCGACGTTGCCCTCGTCGTACTGGGTCCGCACGTGCGCGCGCAAACTGCGCTCGATGCCGCGCGCCCGTTCGATCAGTTCGGGCTTGTTACGAGCCAGCGGAAAGACGCCGACCTGCACCGGGGCGATCTTGGGATGAAAGTGCAGCACGACGCGGCTGGTCTCTTTGTGCGAATCGGCGTCCTCGATCGTCTGCCGTTCGTACGCATCGATCAGCATCGTCAGCGTCGTGCGGTCCATGCCGGCCGAGCTTTCGATGAGGATCGGCGTGTATTTCGATTTCGCCGCCTCATCGAAAAACGATAGGTCCTTGCCCGAGAGCGCCATGTGCGCGTCGAGGTCGTAGGTTCCGCGGTGGGCGATCGACTCGAGTTCGCCCCAGCCCCACGGAAAGAGGTACTCGACGTCGGTACCGGCGCGCGCGTAGTGCGGGCGTTCCTGCGGCGTCAGTTCGTAGAAGCGCAGCCGCTCTTCCCTGACGCCGTAATCGCTGTACCACTTCTTGCGCGCGTTGACCCAGGTGTCGTACCACGCCAAATCGTTGCCGTCGTCCGGCACGAAGAACTCGAGTTCCGCCTGCTCGAATTCGCGCACGCGAAACGTGAAGTTGCCGGGCGTGATCTCGTTGCGGAAGGACTTCCCGATCTGCGCGACCCCGAACGGCGGCCGCTTGCGCGCGCTCTGGTAGATGTTCTTGAAATTGACGAAGATGCCCTGAGCCGTTTCCGGGCGCAGGTAGGCGCGCGACGCGGAGTCTTCCAGCGGGCCGACGCTGGTCTGCATCATCAGGTTGAAGTTTCGCGGTTCGGTCAGGGTGTGGCTCATGCCGCAGTCGGGGCACTTCTCGAGCGATGCGAGATGGTCGGCGCGGAAACGGTGCTTGCAGTTCTTGCAGTCGACCAGCTTATCGTTGAACGACGCCACGTGACCGGACGCGACCCAGGTGCTGGGATGCATGACGATCGAGGAATCGAACCCGACGACGTCGTCGCGCAATTCGACCATTTCGCGCCACCACGCATCTTTGACGTTGCGTTTGAGCACCGCACCGAGCGGACCGTAGTCGAAGAACCCGCCGATACCGCCGTAGATCTCGCTCGACTGGAAGATGAAACCGCGCCGCTTCGCGAGCGCCGTCACCTCGTCCATCGTCACCGAAGCCGCCACCTTCTCCACCGCTAGGAACCTACGGCGGCGCCGGCGCGAAAGGCGTCCAGCGTGGCGCGCAACCCGTCTTCGAGCGACACCTCGGGACTCCAGCCCAGCAGCCTGAGCGCCTTCGAGAGGTCCGGCTGGCGCCGCATCGGATCGTCGGGCGGCATCGGCCGCGGCTCGATCCGCAGCGGCACGCCGGCGAACCGCGAGAGCACCTCGGCGAAGTCGCGCACCGAGTACTCGTCGGCACTCCCCAGATTGACGATCTCGCCGCGCGTCAACTCGCTCTCCGTGCACGCGACGATGCCGCGCACGAGATCCGAGACGTAGCAGAACGAGCGCGTCTGGCTCCCGTCGCCGTAGATCGTGAGCGGCACGCCGGCCAGCGCTTGAGTGATGAAGTTCGGGATCAGCCGGCCGTCGTCGGCCCGCATCCGCGGCCCGTACGTATTGAAGATCCGGATGATGCGCGCGTCGATGTCGAACTGCCGCACGTGCGTCGAGACGAGCGCCTCGCCGAAGCGCTTTCCTTCGTCGTAGCACGAACGCCAGCCGACCGGGTTCACGTTGCCCCAATAGGTCTCGGCTTGCGGATGTTCGAGCGGATCCCCGTACGACTCGGAGGTCGAAGCGAACAAGAAGCGCGCGCCCCAGCGCTCGGCGGCTTCGATCGCCATCTGCGTGCCGCGGCTGTTGACCGCGAGCGTTTCGAGCGGCAACTTCGCGTAATCGACCGGGCTGGCCGGCGAAGCCATGTGCAACACGCGGTCCGGCCGCACGCCGAGCGCCGCGACGTGCCGTTCCACGAGGGGCCACTCCTCGACCACGTCGGCTCGCACGAACGAGAAGGCCGGGTTCGCATCCGCACTCTCGAGATTGCGGCGCGAGCCGGTCAGAAAATTGTCGACGCCGATGACGCTCGCGCCGCGCTCGAGAAACGCATCGACGACGTGCGACCCGATGAAGCCCGCCGCGCCCGTGATGAGGACGACGCTCATTTGCGCACCGGAACGGCCGGCGTCGCGCGGGCTCCGCGCCCGACGCCGACGTAGTCGAAGCCGAGCGCCGCAGCTTCGACGCCGTTGAAGATATTGCGCCCGTCGTACAGCACGCGGCCGCGCATGCGGTTCTTCACCAGCCGCAAGTCGAGTTGTTTGTACTCGTTCCAGTCGGTCGCCACGACCAGAGCGTCGGCACCGTCGGCCGCGTCGTAGGACACGCCTGCGTAGCGGATGCGTCCGTGCAGACGCCGGTCGGCCTGTTCGGCGGCGACCGGATCGTGAGCGACCACCTCGACCCCCGCCTGCAGCAAGCGCTCGATCAGCGCGATGGCGGGCGATTCGCGAACGTCGTCGGTATTCGGCTTGAACGCGAGGCCCAGGACCGCAACCTGGGCGCCGGCCAGCGAGGGTAGGCGCTCTCTGGAGGGCGTACAGGGCGCGCTCGATCTGCGCCCGCGTTCACCGCCATCGTCGCGTCCAGGAGCGGCGTCTCCACTCCGACACCGCGTGCGAGGTAAGCGAGTGCCGAAACGTCCTTGGGGAAACACGAACCGCCGTACCCGAGTCCGGCGCCCAGAAACGCCGCGCCGATGCGGGCGTCGCCACCCACCGCGCGCATGACGCCGACCACGTCGACGCCGACCCGGTCGCAAATCGCGGCCACTTCGTTCGCGAACGAGATCTTCGTGGCTAAGAACGCATTCGCCGCGTACTTGATCATCTCGGCCGTGCGTACGGTCGTTTCGACGATCTTCGCCTCGAGCGGCGCGTACAGTTCGCGGACGAGAGCGGCGCCGCCCGGTTCGTCCACGCCGATCACGATGCGGTCGGGACGCATGAAGTCCGAGATCGCCGACCCCTCGCGCAGAAATTCCGGATTCGAGACGACGGTAACCCGGTGCCCGGTGGCGTTGCGTTCGCGTATGAGCGCGCCGACGAGATCGCCCGTCTCGACCGGCACGGTCGACTTGTTCACGACGATCGTATCGCGCCCGATGTGACGGGCGATCGTTGAGGCCGCGTCGCGAACCTGCGACAGGTCGGCATTACCGTCCGCCCCCTGCGGCGTTCCGACCGCGACGAACACGACACGCGCGTCGGGAATCACGAGGGCGGGATCGATCTCGAAGCGCAACCGGGCGGCTGCCACATTGCGCCCGACCAGTTCCTGGAGCCCGGGCTCGAAGAAAGGAACCGTTCCCTCGCGTAGCTTGCGTATACGACTTTCGTCTATATCGAGGCAGGCGACGTTGTTGCCGAGTTCGGCGAAGCACGCCCCGGTCACGAGACCCACGTAGCCCGTACCGATCACGGCGATATCGCTAAACATCCGGGAGCCTCGGGGCGCCGGTCATCGCGAGCGACGCGCTAGACGCGCAAGGCGGGGGTGCGGGGTACGGCGACACGTCGCAGTCTTATTGGCGCAGAGCACTAGCTTCCTGCGTAACCCTGGCGCGCGGTTGCGTCTGGGCGCGCAACTGGCCGCAGGCCGCAGCGATATCGCGGCCCATCGGCGTGCGGACCGTCGTGGGCACTCCGGCGTCGCCGAGAAGCGTCTGGAAGGCGCGGATGCGCGCTTCCGCCGTGCCGCGCAGGGGCGCGCCGGGGGTCGCGTTGTACGGGATCAGGTTCACGTGATAGAGGCGCCCGCGCATCAGCGCCGCGAGCGCGCGCGCCGATGCGTCGTCGTCGTTGACGCCCTCGAGCATCACGTACTCGAAGAAGACCTTGCGGTTGGTCTCCGCGGCATAGCTCGCGCATGCGACCATCAGTTCGGCGACCGGATAGCGCCGGTTGACCGGCATGATACGCGCGCGTTGCTCGTCCGTCGGCGCGTGCAGCGAGATCGCGAGGTTGACTTGGATGCCCTCGTGCGTGAAGCGCAGGATCTCCGGCACGAGCCCGACCGTCGAGATCGTGATGTGACGGTAACCGAGGCCGAAGCCGCGCGGATCGTTGAGCAGCGCGACCGCACCCATCACCGCATCGTAGTTGTGGAAGGGTTCGCCCATGCCCATGAACACGACGTTGGTGATCTTCTTGCCGCGCGTCTTGAGCTCGCGCGCGAAGTAGCGCGCCTGATCGAAGATCTCGGTCGCGGCCAAATGCCGCGCGAACCCCGCTTGACCCGTCGAGCAAAACGCGCACGCGAAGGCGCATCCGGCCTGGCTCGAGATGCAGACCGTCGTGCGATCGCCCCAGTGCTCCATGAGGACGGCTTCGACTTCGTTGCCGTCGCGAAGGCGAAAGAGGCCCTTCGTCGTCTGCCCGTCGCTCGAACGCACGAGCTCGACCGGCTCGACGGATTCGAGCGCGAAGCCCTCGCGCGCCAGCGCCGTGCGAAGGTCGCGCGGCAAGACGCTGACCCCCTCGACGCCGGCCGCCAGTTCCTTTGTCGCGGCGCGGTACAGTTGGGCACAGCGGTAGGACTTCATCCGGTGCGCCTCGCTCCAAGCCGCCCCTCCGGCGTGGCCCGACGCGCGCGCCTTTTCATCGATCCAAAGGGTCAGACCGTCGCTCGGCATGGCACCAAAGTATAGCACGCGGGCGGCCCTGGGCCCGCGCCGGCGCGCGGACCTACCGGATCGGATCATAGGTGATGAAGACTTTTGTCGCAGTAGTGCGCATCTTCGAGGAACTTATTCCCAACGCCCGGCGTCCACCGCCCGTGGCCGGGTCGCCCGGCCGGACGCGACGATCGGCTGCCGACCTGTCCGAAGCGCGTCGAAGTCGGTACGGGAAGACGGCGATAGGGCGATCTCGGACGCGTTATCAGTGTGGGTATCGCGAGCGTTGCAGGTCGACGACGTTCGCGGCTTGCCGCCGACGCTGACCGCTAAACCACTCGCCGAGCAACCACGGTTTCTCGACGTCCCTGCGTTCCCGGGATAGCGCGCGGTTCACCGCAGGGTCGCGTTATCGGGCGCTGCGGTGAAAGCTGCAAGGAAACCGAGTTTTGGACGTGAAACAGCCCCTTCCCTTACTCTCTCGCACAATTACGTTCGTTCTTCCCCAAGCATTCGGGAAAAGTTCTTGCCCAAGGGGGCCAAGTGACTATTACCAGCATCAGCGTCGTCCTGCCCGCGTACAACGAGTCTGAATTCATCTATTCCAACGTGGTGGAGACGGTGCGGACGCTAAAAACGTTCGAGTACCCATTCGAGGTGATCGTGGTCGACGACGGTTCGGCCGATCACACGCACCTCTCGGCGCTGCGCGCGAAAGAACACTCGCCCGAACACGTGCGCGTCATCCGTTACGACCGGAACCGCGGCAAGGGGCACGCGCTGCTGTGCGGCGCGAGTTACGCACGGGGATCGCACGTCGTGTTCCTCGACGCGGACATGGATTTGCATCCCGCGCAATTGCCCGTGCTCTTCGGCGTGATGGAAGCCAACGACGCCGACGTGGTCGTCGGGTCCAAGCTGCACCGTCTCTCGAAGGTGAACTACCCGCGCTTCCGCCGGATCATGAGCTACGGGTACTACCTGCTCGTGCGCGCGATGTTCGGCCTGCCCATTCGCGACACGCAGACCGGCATGAAGATCTTCCGCAAGGAGGTGCTCGACCGGGTCGGCCACCTTTCGCGCTCTGAAAAGTTCGCGTTCGACGTGGAGCTGCTGTCGCTCGCGCACATGTTCGGATACAAGGTCATGGACGCCCCGATCACGCTCGTCTTTCAACGGCAGTTCGGGCGCGTGAAGCTCCGCGACGTCGTGCACGTGTTCGTCGACACGTCGAGAATCTTTTTGCGGCTGCGGGTCTTCGCTCCGATCGTGCGCGACGTGGCGGGCATCGGAATTCGGTCGCGCGAGAGCGGCGCGGAGCACTTGCCGGTGCCGGCAGCGTTCCACTCCGCGACGACGGTGCCGCCCGCAGACGCACTTAGCACTCAAGCCCACGGGCGGGCCTGACCAGGCCGCGGTAGCGGCTTGCACGGAAAGCCCTGCGATCAAGCGACCGGCCGAGAGCGCGGCCTGTACTGACGAAGGATAGTCCTGCGTTCCCCTGGCGCGTTTCGAGCGATTGCGTCGTGTAGGAAGTAAGGCTCGACGCGCCGCACGCTGGTGGTTGACGCGGCGTCAGTGGTCGCCACAGAGCCTAAATCAGGACGGGGAATAGGGTCATTCGGAGAGCGCGACGGCGGCGGCTACGCAAGGCAAGAACCTCGACGACGGCAATCTCAGGGACCGATAGCCCCATGCATCCCGGGCCGCTTCGTAGGGCACGGGGCCCGAGCCGGTATCCGGCGCGACGAGAACCTCAAGCGCACCACGCGCCTCCATCCTGAACGGGAGATATCGACCGATGCCCGGGGCCACCCTCAAGCGTATCCCGCCTGCCGGTTACTTCGCCCTCGGTTTGTTCGTGGTGCTCTGGTCCTATTTCTCGACGCCCGGCCGGATGCTGTACATCCGCTATGCGGAATTGTGGACGATGTTCAACCCCTCGTGGGCGCTGTCGACGTTCTTCTCCGGCTGGAGCTATCAGCTGCACTTGGGTTACGCGAGCGACCAGGAGCCGAGTTACGTAGGCGGGCTCTCCCTGTTTCTCATGGGGCTCAGCACGGTCTTCGGAACCGCTTGGGCCAGCGTGCTGTATCCGGCCTTTATCACCGCGTTCTCGTACGCGGCGTTCGTCTGGTACGCGCGCTCCCAGTTCAAGACGATACCGCCGGCACTGATCTGTTTGGCGGCCGTCTTCTATGCCGCAAACCCGCTCTCGACGTCGTTCGTCCACGACGGGTATTCGGGGATACTTTTCGCCTGGGCCCTGCTCCCGGTCTTGCTGCGGCTGATCGATATTGCGGAGGAAGGGAACGGCTCGCTCCTTCTGGCGATCCCGCTCGTGCTCATCGCCGGCGAGATGTTCATCCTGCCGGAGTTGCTGATCGATCTCATGGCCGTGGTCGTGCTGCGCTTCGGCGTGCTACGCCGCAGCCTCACGCGGAACCCCTGGATCGTCCCCGGGCTGATAGCCGGCCTCGCGGTCAATGCGTATTGGGCCTTCCCGTTGATCGTGTACCTGAAGATGCACGCGGTCATTCCGAAGTTGGCGGAGACTCAAGGCGACATCGCGACCGTTTCGCAGTACGCGTCGCTCGATAACGTGATTCTCTTGCGCGCGTATCCGGAAAACTGGACGTCGGTCTTTACCGTTCCCGAATGTACTTCGTGCGCGTACTACTCCACCGCCGGCTTCTGGCTGCCGATGTCGCTCTTGGTCGCCACGGCGTTCGCCGGGCTCGTCCACAAGCGCCAATGGTCGCTGTTGTTCGCGGTGGTTGCAGCGATCCTGCTCGCTACCGGGACCCATTATAAAGGCGGCCCGCTCGCACTTCCTTACGAATTCGTGATGTCGCTGCCCATCTACGGCATCTTCCGGGGCGCCGAACTGTTCATGTGTGTCGGGGTCTTCGGCTATGCGATCGGTTTATGCGCTGCATTCGAGGGTCTTTGGACCTCGCCCGCGGTCCGTTCCGCAGCGCCCGAGGGAGCACCGGGATGAAAGACGGGCTCTCCTTTTCACCGAGCTTCGATAAGCTCGCCAAGGCGCTCCTAACGGCGCAAAGCAACCTGAACCACGTCCTCGAATCGCGTCCGGCCGCCTCGTCGCTGCACGAGTCGAGCGCTCGGGAACAATACGTCGACCTCGCCTCGCTCGCCGAGACCGTAACCGCGGCGCTCAACGCCGCCGGCATCGAGGTCGTGCAGAGCTTCTCTGCGGCGTACGCAAGGGCGGGCTGGACCGTCACGGTCGAGACGCTCCTGCAGCACGAGAGCGGCGAATGGGTGCGGTCGACGCTGAGTTTCCCGCCGCTCAAGGTCGCGCCCCAGGACGTCGGCAGCGTCGTCCCCTACGCGCGCAGCTGCGGCCTGCAAGCGATATGTTGCGTCGTGCCGGAGGAGGGCGACCTTTTCAAACTGGCCGAAGCCGCTCGCGCCGCAACGGCGCCGAGCCGCCCGGCGCGGCGCGCTCCGCTCGCCGTCATCGTGCGGGCCAAACTCGCGGAGCTACGCGCCGCGATCGAGCCGGACGTCTGCGCGGCACGCGAATGGTACGTGCGTAACTACGAGGCCGCGCGCCGGTGGTCCGTCGCGGTCATCGCGGTCTGCGTGCTGCTGAGTTGCATGACCTGGCTGTCGGGCAACTGGCTGGAACGCGGACAGACGATCTCCGGCACGATCGCATTCCCGAACTTTCCGGTCACCGTACCTTCGGAGTACGCCGTGGCGCGAGATCGCATTCGGGCCATGGTCCGTGGTGACGGCAGCGTGACGCTCCTCGCGCCCTCGACGCCGTTCGCGGCCTACACGTGGGGCGCGTTCGGAACCGACTTCCTGATGTCGTACCTCGGGACGCCGACGATCTTCAGATTCTATTGGCCGGAAGACGAACCGGTCGTTCAAAACTATCTCGCTTCCATCCTCGATACGAACGCCGACCGTTTTTCGGTGGCAACCGCGCTGGCCGGCATGCGAGTCGGTGCCACGCTGGTGCACAACGACGGGTGGTCCTGGAATTCGCTGCCGGTACGGCCCGAAACGTACGGAAACGTGGTGTGGACGTCCGGCGACGTGTCGGTCGTGAAGCCGCTGTTCAAACCGGCTCCGATGCTGGCGTTCTCGACCTCACCGATCACGACCGTCGGCTCGTCCGACGCCCTCCGCATCTACACGGGGTTCGGCCGTTCGACGTTGGGCCGGCCCGCAAAGGCTCCGCCGATCGCCGATTGCAACTCCGCCGAGCGATCTCGCCTGGGGCGACATGCCGAAAGCACTCTCCAAGGCATCCCCGGCCGTCGTCGACTTCGCGCTCGCGTGCCGCTTCCGCGGCTCGATCGAGATCCGCAGCTCCGGGGCGTCCGGAATCGTGGCGACGATCTCGCGCGGCCACGCTAATCTCCCTTTGCCCTTGCAGCCGGTCGCAGGTTCGGACGGATCGACGGCGTGGCAAGGCACGATCGACCTGGCCGAGCGAGACACCATCGTCGTGAAGGCCACCGGGGCACCGGTCGACGTGTTCGGCGTCGAAATCCGCAGCGACGGCGTCCCGACGACGCCGGATCGTGCGGGCGCGCTCCAGATGCGCTGGTGGAACGTCGTCTCGGCGCCGGTAACGTACTCGAGCGGCGAACGCGAACTCGTCCTCAATCAGAGCTTCGCGCCCGCGTGGACGGCGTTTGACGTCTGCAAGGGCAGCTACCGCCCGCTGCCGCACGAGCACGTAAACGGCTATGCCAACGGCTTCCGCCTCGGCGGCTGCGGCCAAGTGATGCTCGTCAACTGGGCGCAACTCGCGCTGGTGACGGGCTGCGCGGTCGGCCTCTTGGCGCTCGCGGTTACGATACTGCTGTGGAGCCTGGCTCGTTCCGCGGGCCTGCGCCGGCCGAGCCCCTCAGCGGTGCACGAGGCCGGCGGCTCGTCCGCGTTGCGCCAACCGTTCCGGTAACGTCGCGAGAATGAGTTCGACTTCTCGCTCGACGGCTCGCGCCCACGTGAACTGATGCGACCACGCGCGAACGGCTTCGACCTCGCCTTCCGTTAGCGGGCACGACAGCCGCTGCAGGATCGCGCCGGCCATCGCCTCGACGTCCCCGACCGGCACGAGCGAAGCCGCGGCGCTGTACCTGATCGTCTCCTCGTACGCGGGCAGGTCGTAGGCGACGACGGGAATGCCGGCCAGGTGCGCCTCGATCGGAACGATACCCCAGCCCTCGACGTGGCTCGGAAACACGCACAGCCGCGACTTCGCGTAGAGTTCCCATTTCAGCGCTTCGTCCACGGTACCGAAGATCGTGACGTTTTCCGTCAGGCCCAGCTCCGAGATCTTCTGCCGGAGCTGGGCGCGCATGTCCTCGGTGCACGGTCCCACCAACGCCAGGCGCAAGGTCGGGTCGTGCCGGCAACATGCGGCCCAAACCCGTAGGATATCGAAAATGCCTTTTTCCGCGGTGTGCCGTCCGACGTAGATTCCGTCGTACTCCGGCTGCTGCCGCGGCACGCTCGCGTCTTCGACGCCGACCAAACCGATGCGGATCGGAACCCCGATCCGTTCGTCGCGTATTTCCTGCGCGAGTGCGTGCCGACAGCGTGATGATACCGTCGACGTGGCGGTGAAGGACGCGGTTGAGCGCTTGGAAGGCCACCCCTCGCACGTTGAAGTTACAGAACACGACCGGAACGCGGCGAACGTGTGCGACGATGAAGCCCGCCAGCGATACGTGAATGAGCTCGCTATAGGGAACGTACACGAAATCGATGCGCTCGCGGATCGTCAGACCGCGCGCGGTGAGTGCGGCGCACGTGAGCAGCCAATTCAGCGCGCGCATCAATTTGAACGGCAGCCCTCGCGGACGGAAACTCCAGGACAGCTTCGCTCGGGTTACGGTGCCCGAAATCCGGCTCTCATCGAAATCGGTCGTGTCCGTATCTGCGACGAACAGCCGAAATGCCGATTGCCCTTCGACGATCTCTTTGGCGCGAACGTTACCGCCGCCCCCGGTACCCCCCTCCGGAGGATGCCAAGCCGGCACGAACGCGTTAAGCCGTTCTCGCGGCGTCACAATGCCGCGCGAACCGCTTCGGCCCTCGGATCGAGTTCGGCGAGAGGGATCGAACTCATCGTCGCATCGGGCCCGGCGAACACTCCACTCTTCTCTGCTTTACACGTCCGCTCCGCAATACCGCGGCAGCGCCGTGACATTTTGCGGGCTCGAGAGCAAACACCTGTGATCGTGCGGCGGGGCAAGGCGACGCCGACTTTAGTCCACCGCGGTCGACCGGACTTGGCCGTCGCGGCCGAACGCCGGGAGGCTCGGTGGCGGTAGCTGTGAATATGGATGCAGAACCCATGGAAATCTCTCCGCCCCGTCTCCGCCGCCGTTATCTCTGCGGCACGCACCGATGACCGAGTCCGGACAGCGCGTGCGAATCGCTTGGCTTTGCCTGCAGGGACTCGGCGACAGCCTCATGGTTACGCCGGCGATCTCGCGGATGAAAGAGCTTCGACCGGACTGGGACATCCACGTCGTCGCCTCGCAAGAGAACTGCTACGAGCTATTTTCCGAGCACCCCGACGTTAGCGAGAGCCATCTCTTCCGTTACTGGAGCCTCGGTTACCGCGCATTGCTCCAAGATTTGCCGCGCCTCGCGTTACAGCGTTTCGACGTTTCGCTGCTGGCGTACCCCGCGGTCCGCAACGAGTACCATCTGCTCGCTTTCGCCATCGGCGCCCGCAAGAAAATCGCGCACCGAAAAGCGGGTTCTCGTACCCCATTTACCCGGCTCCACGATTCGCTCGTAGACATCCGCGTGGCGCACAACGTGGTCAACAATATGAACCTGCTGGCGAGGCTCGGCCTGCCTGCGGACTCGCCGCCGGCTTCCTACTCCGTTCCAGCGGACTGGTTCGAAGGCCGACGAGAGCCGGGCCGCATCGGCGTCCACGTGGGTTCGATGACGTACAAGGGCAACGAATTGAAGCGCTGGCCGCTGCAGAGCCACATACGGCTCGGCAGGCTCCTGCGATCGCACGGCTTCGAGCTCGTTTTCATAGCCGGACCCAACGAGATGGCCGAGACGTTATACGTACGAGACGACGTCGACCCGCGAGCGGGATCGATCACCGGTCCTCTGCGCGAAGTCTCGCGAGCCTTGTCGAACCTGTCGCTCGTGATATCGGCGGACAACGGGATCGCCCATTTGGCTGCCGCGGTCCGCACGCCGGTGGTCGTGCTGTTCGGTCCGACCGATCCCGTCCGGTGCGCCCCGTGGGGCGACGGCGTGCGGATCGTTCGACCGTCCGAATGCCCGCCTTGCTTCAACGTCGAGGACAAGATGTTCGTCTGTAAGAAAGGCATCGACGGCCGTTGCGTTCGCCGCGATATCTCGGTGCAAGAGGTGCTCCAGGCGACGCTCTCTGCGGTCGCCGCACCGGTCCGGTGAGGATTTAGGCGCCTACCGCGTGGTTGTCGCGAACGCCCGCAACCGGTAGCTTCCGGGCGATCGCGTAGATACCGAATCCGATCAAGTTCCTCACGCCGGCGCCGTACAGCGTCGAGCGCAGTTCCTGGTTCGGCAGCGGGAGCAGGCCGGCCGCCGCGAGCCCCACGTAGACGGGCATTCCGATCTTCCCCAGTTCCCGGAACGTTCCGACGCGAACCGGCGCGAAACCGGCGGAACGAAGCGAGGCCGACAGCAGTTGCGTCGTGTACGGTTTGTCCAAGTGCGTCGGATCGTCGTAATAGTTGATCGTTCCGCCGAATGACGGAGCGATCCAGCGCGGCCGGTGAAAGCGCGTAGACGCCGGTCCCGGCGTTTCGATGTAGAGCAAACCGCCCGGCCGGAGCACGCGGTTGATTTCATCGAGCACGCGCCGCTGATGCCCCAGGTGCTCGATAACGTGCGAAAAGTAAACGCCGTCGAACGTCTCCGCCTCGAACGGAAATCGCTCCGACTCGATGTCGCAGGGATAGCGCCGGTAAGGCTGGCCGCGACCCCGGTCGGGAGGCTTCGCCAGCGGCCCGTAGATAGAGGCGCCCTCGAATTTTTCGATGCCGACGATCGTCAGATCGGGCCGCCGCCTACCGATGTAACGATGAACGCGGCTGAAATCCCCGCACCCCACATCGAGCACCTTGGCATGCGGTGACATTTTCGACAAGAAGGGCGCTTGCGGCTGTAGCCGCTGCAGAATGCGATCCATAATTCCTAGTGAAAGCCGCGTTCGATCGTGACTCGTGCGACAATTAGACGGCCCTGGAATACTTCCCCCGAAACCGTCCGAAACCGGGGCAGCCGGCCCGTGGCGGGAGGCCTGCCGAGCCTGCACTGGAAAGGGCTTCGTATGAAACGCGCCGGCAGGAGCGCCGCGCCGGGCAAGCCGGAGAATACCGCAACGGCGATCCTCAACGAACAGAAGACCGAAGCGGCAGCCCAAAGGATCGTCGGCATCGCCCTGAAACGGCGCGAAAGGCTCGGGCGCGTCCTCGACGTCGGTTGCGGAATCGGTCAGATCCTTCTCGCCGCTCAGCCAAAAGCGGTATCGCTGGCCGGAATCGACATCGAGGACGACTATCTCGCCGCAGCGGAACGCGCGTTGCCGAGCGCGTCGTTGATGAAAGGCAGCGTCGAGGATGCCGTCCCGTTCGAAGGTAACACGTTCGACACGATCTTCTTTTGCGACGTCATCGAACATCTGCGGCGCCCCATCGAGGCGCTGCTCAACCTCCGCGCCGCGCTCGCCGACGGCGGGCTGCTCGTCGTGACGACGCCGAACGCCGACGCCGTCATGCGCGTGCTACTCGGCGATAAATGGTTCGGCCTTTCGGACGAGAGCCATGTCTTATTTTATACGAGCTTCACGCTAAGCCACGCGCTCAAGAAGACCGGCTACACCGATCTGCGCGCTGAAACGATCGGCTGGACCCGCTATCGCGCCCTCAATCTGGCCTTGGAGACACTCAAACACGGCGGAACGCTCGTGGTGACGGCTATCAATTCGAACGGGCGGCTTGCGCGCCGTTAGGCCGCGCGCGATGCCGCACGAGGCACGCACTCTTACGTTCCTGGCATTTCCGAAAGCGCGGCGCCGAACTCGCGGCGAGCCCGTTTCGCGGCAGGAACTCGTATCTCGCCACTCAAGCTTCCCGCTAGAGTGCTGCATCCCTGGGGAAATAGCGTAATGAAGACTCGTTTGGCATTTGTAGCGGCTTTCTCTTTCTTCGCGTCCGTGCTGGCAGGTTGCGGCTCGTCGACGCCCTCCACGTCGCAGGCACCGGGATTGACGCCGCCGGGTGCGGCGCCGTCGGACGCAGCGCAGGCGTCCTGCTTCGGCGCCCCGCCGACGCACGCCGCCATCGACGATTGGGTCACCCATGCCCACGACTTTCATCGCACCGGATGCCAAGCCCAAAGCACCGGCATCAGCAGTTCCACGGTGTCGAACCTGAAGCTGAAATGGAAGGTGAACCTCGGCGATGCGTTTTATGCCGGGCCGCTTGCCTACGACGGATCGGTCTTCGTCTTCTCATACACGAACGGAACGGTTGCGGCGCTCGCCTCCAAGAACGGCCACGTCTGGTGGAAGCGTCAGCTGGGAGTCCCGAACGTCGGAATAATCATGACCCCCACGTACGACAAAGGGATGCTGTTCGTGGCAACGCACGGGATCCTGAACTCGAATTTCGCAATCCCGGGCACGCTCTACGCACTGAACGCAAAGACCGGGGCCACCATTTGGCAAGAGCAATTCGCGGGGCCGGTTCGCTCCTCGCCCGCCGTCGCCGGCGGCAGGCTCTTCGTCGGCGTCGCCGGAGGCGACCCGCCTCAGTGCATCCAGGGCGGCCTCTTCGCACTGAACGAGTACACCGGTCAGGTGATCTGGTCGTACTACGTCAACACGCTACCGCACGACGGCGGCTCCGTTTGGGGGCCGATCACCTACGACGCCGGACGCCTCATCTTCGGAACGGGCAATACGTGCGACATCCACGCGGTTCCGCTCAGAGCCAACGGCGTCGTCGCACTCGACTTGTCGGGCAAGCAACTGTGGCAAACCGGGACGCTCTCCATTGAAGACGGCCTGGTGAGCCCCGGCACGGATGACGATATCGCAAGCGGCAGCACGTTGGTAAACGGCACGCTCGTAAACCTGAGCAAGAACGCCCACGTCTACTACACCGACGAGCTGACCGGAGCGGTCCTGCACAAGGTGTCCTTCCCCGTCACGGACCAGTATGCGGGCTTCTCGACGGCCGTGACCGACGGGAGCACGCTGGTCGTGACGACGAATTCGGAGACCACAAGTGCAAGCCAGGTTCACGGCCGCATCGAGACGGCGACGCGTGCTACTTCGCAAGGAGCCGTGACTTACAGCGGTAACGGAACGGTGCTCGCCTACGATTTTTCGGGAAATCTGAAGTGGAACGTCTTCGAAAAGAACGCCTACTTTACGACGGGCGCCGTGACCAAGGACGTCGTCTTCCTCGATTACGGCTATGCCGTCAACGCGCTGAACATCAATACCGGTGCGAAGCTGTGGTCGTATTCGTTCGGGACGAATTCAACGATCTCGTCGCCGATCGTCGTTCCGAGCGGCGTGTACGCGACCGACCTCGGCGGCAACGTCTACGGGTTCGGGTTCTAAAGCAGAGACCGAACCTTAGCACGAGGATCCCATAGCGCCGCTATGCCCGCGACGATGGCGAGCGCGGAAACGACGATCGCAAGCGTCTTCGGCAACGCGCGCGCGTAGCGGATCGTCACGACTCCGTTCAGGTCCGCATTGAGAACCCACGCGTTGGCGTAGCCGTCGACGACGACGTGGCGCGCGCCGGGGACGTCGGACTGCCACGCGTCGTCGTACCGGTCGCGCAGAACCAGCGCCGATCCGCGCTTCGCTTCGACCTTTGCCCGCACGTACGTCGGCGTCTGATATTCGATCGATGCGCGACCGAAGGTACCTTGAGCCGGCGCGAGCGGGAGCGCCGCCGTCCGGGTCGCGATCGACGCAACGGCCATCGGCGGCGTGCCCTGCAGACGCGGACTCGCACCGCAACGCAGCACGAGCCAATGGTCGTCCAGCCTGGTCGCGAGCGCACACCCTTGCGCTCGAACGTCCCCGCTCGCGCTTCCCACGACGATGGTCGCCGGCGGGATCGCGAGCTCGACGGCCGGTTCGAGCGTGAAGATGCCGACCTCTTCGCGAAATACCCACGTCGGCAGGCTCGGCCAGTAATTCGCGCGCGCCCACCCGCGGAGCGGGTCCGGATCGCGGCTGAGCAGGGCGAGCGGGAAGCTCGCTTGCGCGGCAAACGGCCGGATGTCGCGTGCGCCTTCGTAGTCGGCCGTGAAGGTCCCCGGAGCGGCCGAGTACGGCTCCGCAACGAGCCGTTCGGCACCGGGAACGACGTAGACCGAATTCTCCACGTCCGATGCGGCAGCGTCGCCCAGGCCTTTGACGTCCTGCGCGTCCGCGTGCGCGAAGTCGGGCGCCACACCGCGAACCGGCAGAACGATGCCGACTCCGGCACGCTGCAGCAGACGCCGCGAGCGTTCGCAGCCGCCGGTTTCCGCGCAACCGCGAGCGACGATGGTCCCGGGAAACGACGTGAGTTCCGTCATACCCGATGCCCACGATCCGTACGGTATCAGAAATGGCGATAATCCGCTGATGATGTGGCCGGGCTTCTTCTGCGGGAACGTGCCCGGGACCGTGATGTAGCGGTACGCGCCGCTCGACGCACCCAGCGGCTCGAGCGCCGCTGCCATTTCGGGCATCGCTCGCGGGAGATCTTCGGAGGCCTGCCATGCAACCGGAAGCGTTGCCGCCAAGACGATGCCGAACGCCGCACTCTTCAGTGTGAGGCCGTACCGCAGTGTGCTAACGCCCGCAACCGCGCAGCCGGCCAGAACGCTCGATCCGAACGACGTCAGCGCGCTCGCATTGTAGAGTTCGCGAAAGAGTCCGGCCGCCGGAACGTGGCCGAAGAGAAAATAGAACAGCGCCGAGCCGGGCCCGCGCAATCCCGAACTGACGATCACTCCGACGACCGCGATCGATAGCATCGACCAGACCTTGGCGTCTCGGCGGCGCAGGACGGTGCCCAAGGCGGCAAGGGCCGGAACCGCCCACAGCAGCGCTTGTACGAGGGGCGACACCATGCGCGCGTCGTAGCCGGCCGTGTATCCGAGCATCCGCGCCGCCTCGGCAACCGAAGCGCTCTGGAACCGTTCCCACGCGATGAGCGGCACGTCGGCGTACAGGGTATTGACCCCGCCGATTGCCGCGTCGATCCACGAGGGCGCAACGACGACCACAGCGATCAGCAAGGCGCAGCCGACGCGCAGGAACGCACCGCGCGTTCGCAGGTTCGTCGCCACGATGACCAGCAGTCCGCCCATCACGAAAAACTGCTGCTGCGCGCTCGCCGCTCCCAGCAGCACTCCGGTCACGACGCTGCCGCGCCAGCCCGTGCGCGTTCGCGCGCTTTCGTACACCCATGGGAGCAGCGCGTACGCCATGATGAAATAGATGTGGCCGGCTTGAAACTCGTTGAGGAGCACCGGGCTGCCGAGGTACAGCGCCGATGCGGCGGCGGTCGCGAACGAGTTCAGGTGAAAGATCCGCGCCGTCCGCGCGATGCCGAGCGCGGCGATCCCGATCCAAAAAAGAAAGAACGATACGAGGCCGGCCTGCGCTCCGAACGCGGCACAGAAGCCCGCAGCCAAGAGCGCCGGCCACCATGGGACGGGATACACCTGAAAGCTACCGGCACCCGACGGATCCCAAGCGAACAACCCCTGGCTGCCGTATCCCGCGAGTTGCCGGCCGTCGAGCGGCCATAACCAGTCGTGCTGAAATGCCGGGATGCCGCGTAGCGCGGCCAGCGGAAGGAGCAGCAGGACCGTATAAACGGCCGCCGTCACGGCCGGGAGAAGGCGCTCCGTGCGGCCGAGCGCGGTTTCCGGGCCCGTAACGGGCCTCATCGAATCGGCCGTTGTTCTGAACTCGTCTCGCAGCACCTTCGTTTAAGGAACTTGTGTGTGACCGGCCCGCGCCGTTCCTGCTCGGCGCAAGCGCAGCTCGCCGGCCGGCGAGCTGCGCTTGCGTTAATTCGATTCGCGTCGATGGCGAGGAGCCGGCTCGTTAGACGCACGTTAGGCATTCGTTAGATATTCGTTAGATATTCGAGCCCGGGAATAGCATTCGGGCATGCCGCAGAAGCCGATCCCGGCCGCGGAGCACAGGTCGAGTCCGAGAACGGCCGGAACCTTCGCACCTACGCCGTCGTTCCAGGCTCGAAGAGCCTTTCTTTCCGGAGGGTCCGCAGTGATCGGTACGAAGCATGCGAAGCGAGCGCGCCTATGGACGGCAGCCCTCGTTGCCCTGATAGGGTTGGCCTCCCTGGGAATTCACGTTGAAGCTCAGGAGAACGCGCCTCACAATCAGGGGAGCACGCTTTCCGTCGAGGAAGCCACCGTATCCGCGACCCGCAGTAAGATGGTCGGCGTCGTGAGTACGGGCTTGAAAAATACGATACAGCGTCGTGAGTTCGATGTCGCGTCGGCCGACACGCGGATTCTGAGCGAGGCTGCCTTGGCATCCGCGATCGACGGCGACTACGGATCGGCCGAAGGCTGGCTCAGCCGCTCGTTCGGGTCGCAAGACATGAACGTTCAGAGCCCGACGTACGGGCAGATGAGAGGGCAGACCGGCGATGCAAACGTGGCTGCAGACACGAACGTCGTCGAATTCAACGCTCAGGCATTGGGCCCGCTTCTCAATGGATTCGGCAGCAAACTCTCGCCCGCTTTCCTGAGCTCCTTCCAGCCTCACATCAGCGCGACGATCGCCGGCGTCGAGCGGCACCAGGTTCCCGTTACGTACACGAACATGTTCCTGGCGAAAATGGTCAATCTCATCTTGGTCGGGCAGTACGCGGGCGATAGCGCCGCGGTGCGCCAAGGCGAGGCCATGATCTCCGAGTGGATCCGTTACACGCGCGCCTACGGAATCACCGAGTTCGACAGTCCCGTCTACTACAAGACCGATATCAACTCGTTGGTCGAAGGCTATCGTTACGCCACGAATCACAACGATCGCAAAGCCTTCGCGACGATGCTCGACTACATTTGGACCGACATCGCCGCGAATTACATGCCGTCCTCCGACAAGCTGACGGGGCCGACCAGCCGGGGTTACGACTTGATGCGGGGGCTAGGCGGTTTGAACGGGTGGATAGAGGCGGCCGGCTGGTCACCCGTCTACACGTGGCCCTTCGTGACCGAGCAAGTCTTCCTGTACGACAACCAGCGTCCCGGCGGGTACTGGCCGTCGGCCGCCATCCATAAAATAGCGACCACCTATCCGCGCGCCGTCGTGTCGTCGAGAGGCGACGTGCCGACACAAACGCGCTGGAACTGGGTGAGCAGCCGCGTCGCCATCGGTTGCACGAGCGGCGACGTCCACGGCAACGACACCACCTTCTCGGGCGCCTTCGCCGGTCCCGGAACCACCCCGCTGCTCAGCATCATGGTGGACGCGATCGAATCCCCGTACGGTCTCGTATTGCGCCGCCCGGTACCGTACCATCAAGCTTCCGCTCCGGGATGCGTGCAGAAGGACGGAACCGTGCTGGTCACGATGGATCTCGATCCGCACGTCAAGCGTGCTCCCGGGACGGAGTTTACGACCAACATCCTCCTGCCCAAGGACGCGACGATCTTGCAGGGCGGCCAGGCGCTGAATTTGAACGCGCCCGGCGATATCACGGTCGACCCGCGCTCGGTCATCTCCGCGACGCTCAACGGCGGCACGATCGCACTTCGCTTCATTCAAATCGATCCGATCAACGGCGCGGCACCGGCCGTGACGCTTTCGGCGGATACGCTCGGCTTGGCGCATGGGGCAGTCCGCCTCAAGATCACGCACCTCCGTGGCTCCGAGACCACGACCACCCGAGACCTCCGAATCGCACTGTTATTGGTTGCCGACGATCAGCGCCCAGCCGCCGCCCTCATCGAGGAACTGCGCGCCGCCAGCCTCGTCGACAATATCCAGGGCGATACGTGGACCGTTGCCGCTCGCGTAGCGAACACGACGCTCGGCATCCAGCGCTCGGTTACGGATAGGAAGACGATCTTCGGACAGATGATCGACGGTCAGCCGGCGCCAAGGCCGGTCCTCAGCGTGAACGGTGCCGATCTCTCAACGCCGATTTGGTCTAGCCTTTAGGCGCTCACTTCTTCCACGGGCGATGTTGCAGTAAGAACTGCAGGATCGTGTCGCCGGCGAGCTTCGCGCCGGCCACCGAAGCGTGGTCGTCGAGCGTCCCGAACAGGGCCGGCGGGTTCGGCGTCCGTTCCTCGGCCTTGAAGGGCTCGAAGAGATCGACGACCGGAACGCCAGCTGCGGCTACGGCGGCTCGCATCAGCGGGCCGACCTGCGCGTAACTCGCCACGTCCTGCGGCGGGGTCTTCGCGAGCGGCCCGAAGATGTCGTCGACCGGTGAGAGCTCGTACGGCATCGGGTTGACGGCGACGACCAGTGGAACGCCGTTCTCACGGGCCTCGTCGGCAACCCCTCGAACGATCGCCGTAACGCGCCGGCTCCAGCGTTGCGGGTCGGTCGCGATATTGAAAGGCTGAGTCTTGCCGAAAAGCTGATCGATCTCCACGGAATTGAACTGCCAGACGATGGCCTCGAAGAGGTGAGCGCTCAGGTACAGCCTGATCAACTCGGCCTGCGCCTCGACGCTCCCCAGCACCTCGAACGAAAGGACCCTGGGCTCGCGCGGAAGGCCGAGGTCGCGCCAGCTCGGCAGCAGGCCCTTTTCGATGGTTCCGGCGATGGACTGATCCCATTCCTGATTGTACACGACGTACGAGTTACCGGCATAGGCGATGCGGTAGAAGGCGCTCTTCGCCTGCAGGTTGCTGGGCGCGATCTCGTTTTGCCGGAAATCGATTCCCGAAATGACGCGGACCCGGCGGTTGCCCGTATCGGAGACGGCGAAACGGTCTTCCGTCCACTTCGCGACGCCCATCGGCTGGTCGAAACGCACGTCTGCCCCGTCGCCGTCGCGATAATCCCCGCCTGCGAACGACTCGTTCTCGAGCGCCAACCCGGCAACTTGAGCCGATAGCGCGTTACTGAAATAGCGCACCGCGTTGCCGCGCGGGTCGGCGACCACGAACCATCGCGGGGCGACGGCGGAAAGTGCAAAGGGCCGGCCGATCGTGCGAAAGCCGTTGACGAAAATGGAGTCCTTGTCCGCCCAAGGCGCGCGATAGATCGCAGGCGACTTGTGGTCCAAATCGGTGACGATGATGCCGTCGCCGAGCACGATGTAGAGGATCGGCTTGCCGTAGGTATTTACAACGTCGATTCCGGTCACCGTCGGCGCATGCCCGCGAACGAGCGCGCTCAGCGTGGAAACGTTGCCGAGCGGGGAAATCGCACGCACGCCGACCCCGTAGTCGGCGACGTAGAGCGTCCCGGCCGCGTCGAACGCAAGCGCCGTCGGCCGCTGGAAGGTCGCATCCCGTGCCTCGCCGTCGGCCGCACCCGGCCGCTCCGGATTGCCGGCGTACGTCGTTACGATCCCGCCCGCGATCCGGCGTAGACAGTGGTTCGCCGCGTCGGCCACGATGACGGCGCCGTCCGGCGCTACTGCGACCGCGGCGGGCTCGTTGAACCGTGCCCGACCGGCGGGTCCGTCGCGGTACCCGCCGTTCACCCACAACCCCGATGCGTCCAGATCTCCGCTACCCGCCAACGTCGTGACCCGGCCCGCGGCATCGATGCGACGGATGCGCTGCGCGCCCGTATCCGCGACGATCAAGCTGCCGTCCGGCGCCGCTACGAGACCCTCCGGCATGAGGAAGGACGCGGCAGGGCCGTTGCCGTCGGCGAACCCGGCGGTGCCCGACCCGGCCAGCGTGCTCACGGTGACCGCGCCGGCGCACGCGGGGACGAACGCGGCGGCCAGCACGCAGCCAGCAAGTACCGTGCGTAGCTTAATCGGCCGCGCTCGCCCAGGGGCGATCCTCCAACAAGGTCTTGAGAATGGCCTGTCCCGCAAGCGAGGCTCCCGCGGAGGAAAAATACACGTCGAGCGCGTCGAACAGTGCCGGATGGTCCGGCCGCAGCTCGGTCTGCGCGAACACCGGAAAGAGATCGACGACCGGAACGTTCGCTTCGAGCGCGGCCGCTTTCAACAGCGGGCCGACCTCGGCGTACGCCGCGACGGGCGATGCCGCGACCGAGTAGGTGAAGCGCCCGCCGGCGTCTTCGGCCGGTGACACCTCGAACGGCATCGGGTTGATGCAGACGATCAACACAACGCCGCGCGCGCGCGCCGCGTCGCGAACGCCTTCGAGGATCGCCGCGACCCGTCGGCTCCAGCGCGCCGGGTCGCTCGCGAGGTTGTAGGCGGGTTCGCTGCCGATCAGCGCATCGATCTGGCCCGAGTTGATTTGCCAGACGACGCCTTCGGCAAGACCGGCGGAGGTGAAACGCCGGATCAGGTCCGCATTGGACTGCAGGCTCGCCGGATCCTGAACTGGGAACACCTTGGGTTCGCGGGGCAGACCGAGCTCGCGCCAGCGCGGCTGCAGACCGGCCTCGACGATACTAGCGATCGAGCCGTCCCACACCTGATCGTACGACACGAACGGCGTCCCGACGTAGACGATCCGGTAGAAGGACGCGTTTCGTTCGAGCTCCGCGGAATCGGTTTCGTGGCGGAAGTCGAGCCCGGACAGGACGCGGATGCGGCGGTTCCCGGTATCGGCGATCGCGAATTGGTTCGCGTTCGATGCGGCGATGCCGGCCGGCTGCCGGAACCGCACTTCGTTACCTTCACCGTCGCGATAGTAGCCGGCGTTAAAGGGCGCGTTTTCTACGGGCAATCCGACGGCCTGCGCCGACAGGTGGCCGGCGACGTATCGCACCGAGTCGTCGGTCGGATCCGTGAACGCAATGGAGTTCGGACCCACCGCGGCGAGCGCGTACGGCCAGCCGACCGTTCGGAGGCCTTCGAGAACGAGGCTACGTTGCGGTATGTCCGCGGCAGGTGAAGGGTAGAGGTAACTGCTTTTCGCGACAAGATCGATAACCGCAATGCCTTGTTGCAGCGCGACGTAGAGGACGCGCCGGCCGGCGGCGCCCCATACGGCGATACCGGTGACCGACGAACGAAGCCCTTGTAAGAACGAGCCGTCGAGCGTCGAAACCTCGCCGCGCGCGACGACGCGCACGCCGGTTCCGAAGTCGGCGACGTACAGCGTGCCGCCGGCATCGTACGCGAGTGCCATCGGGCGCCGGAACGTTGCGCTCCGCAACGCGCCGTTTGCCGCGCCGGCCGTTTGCGGCACGCCCGCGTAGGTCGTCACGATACCGGCCGCGATCCGGCGCAGGCAATGATTGCCGCCGTCGGCGACGACGATTGCGCCGTCAGGCGCGATCGCCACTGCCGTCGGCTGGTCGAAGCGCGCCTGCGCCGCCCGACCGTCGCGGTAACCGCCCGCGACCCACTGTCCGGATGCATCGAGATTTCCGCTCCCGGCGATCGTCGTGACGCGGCCCGCGGTATCGACTCGGCGAATGCGTTGCGCGCCGGTATCCGCTACGATCAAGCTGCCGTCCGGTGCCGTAGCAATTCCTTCCGGCAGGACGAACGATGCGGCCGAACCCGTTCCATCGGCGAAGCCGGCGAGGCCGGATCCGGCCAGCGTCGTAACGGTGGCCGCGCGAACGATGACCGGAGACGAGGCGAGCGCGCAGATCGCTAAAGTAGCTAACCCACATCGCAAGAGCATCGAATTGCGGCTTCGTTTGCGCAAATCGCCGCTCCTGCGCAGACGCGCGCGCCGGTTCTCTGCGGTTGCGTTGCCCGGTGCAACTCAGCTTTCGAACAGGGACGGTTGCGCGACCGCGGGATCCGGGGCCGGTGCGGACGGTTCGTCGAGCTTGGCGCGGACCTTCTTGAGATCGTCCCAGACGAGGCGTTTGGTCGCGTTTAACTCGCCGCCGGTCATGCGCAGGATGTACGCGGGATGAAACGTCGCGATGAGCGGGATGCCGTTCGGCCCTTCGAACCACGTGCCGCGCTGGCGCGTGATCGAAAATTTCGGACCCAGGAACGATTTTGCCGACGGCGCGCCCAGGCACAGAATCGCCTTGGGGCCGATGATGTCGATCTGTTCGTCCAGGTACGAGCGGCAGTTCGCCATCTCGTCGGGAGCGGGGGCGCGATTGCGCAGCCGCACACCGTCGTCGAGGGTCGGCCGGCATTTGACCGTGTTGCAGATGAACGCGTCCTCGCGCGGCAAGCCGATCGCGAGCAGCATCCTATCCAGGAGTTCGCCCGCGCGGCCGACGAACGGCCGTCCGAGCTTATCTTCGGTCTCGCCCGGGCCTTCGCCGATCACCATCAAGGCCGCGCACGGGTCGCCTTCACCGTACACGCTATGGCGGCGTAACGATCCGATTTCGCAGCGCCGGCAACGTTCGACGGCCGCCGCCGCGTTCGCCAATCGCTGTTCGCGGCGCGCTCGCTCCGCCAGGCTCATGGAGCGAACGCCGGCTGCGGTTCCAGCAACACGGCCTCGCCGAACGCGGAAACGCGCGTGGAGCCGTCGCCCTGCTCGCGGGCGTCGAACTGCAGACCGATGATGCCGTTGGCGCCCATCCGTTCGGCGTTTCCCAGCAACGCGGCCAGCGATTCGGCGCGCGCGCGTTCGGCCTGCGTCGGGTAGTCGAGCGGCGCGAAGCCGATGAACGATCCGAGCGAACGGAACGTGGCGCGTAAGAGATTGCGCGACGTTACGGCTTCGCCGCGGGCCGTGCCGAACGACTTCAGGACGACGAAGCCGTCGGGTCGCTCGAAGGTGACGACCGCTTCCGGCGCGATCACGAGCGCATCACCGTTTCGCGAGCTTTCCGCGCAACCAGACCGCGCCGCCGCCCAGCAGCGCCGCGTACAGCACGTAGCGGCCGACCAGCGCCGCGACGAGGGTCGCGTACCAGAGCGGACCGTGGTGCTTGAGCCAGTACTTGCGCCGCGACGCTTGTTTGCGCGCTTCGACGCTGTAGCGGCCCCGCGCGCTGCCCATCCCTTCGTGAACGGCCTCGCTGGCCGGTACGTACCACGTCTCCCAGCCCGCGTTCGCCGCCCGCTTGGCGAAGTCGACCTCTTCGTGATAGAGGAAGAACCGCTCGTCAAACGTGCCGATCTCATCGAAGAGCTTGCGCCGGATCAGGAGCGCCGCGCCGATCGCGATATCGACGCGCCGCGTTCCCGCGTGACCCCATTCGCGCAGCGCGAAGCCGTTGGCGAAGTGCCGCAGGACCGGCCACTCGCCCCACGCGCTCGAACGCAGAAAGGCACCGAGCCACGTATCGAACTCGCCGCACGACTCTTGGATCGTGCCGTCGTAGTTGTAGATGCGCGAACCCGCGATCCCGCAGCGCGGATGCGCGTCGGCAAACGCGACGATGGCGGCCAACGCGTGCGGCTTCAGTTCCGCGTCGGGATTGAGCAAGAAGACGTACGGCGCGTGCGTCGCCGCGAACGCGCGATTGCAGGCTGCCGCGAAGCCCAGATTCGCGCCGTTCTCCAAGACGGTGACGCGATCGCCGTACCGTTCCTTCAGGAATTCGCGGCTCCCGTCGCTCGAGCCGTTATCGGACACGACGACGTTCGCGAACGCGGGGTCGTCGCGCACTTCATCGAGCGCGAACACCGAGTCGAGCGCGGTCGCGATCTTCTCCCTGTCGTTCCAGCAGACGACGACGACGTCGACGGTCGCCACGTCAGCTCGCCGCCGTATCGAGACGGCGCCGCTGTTGCAGGTACGGCCAGACGAACGGATCGACGTTTCCGTCGAGCACGCCCGCCGCATCGCCGACCTCGACGTTCGTGCGATGGTCCTTGACGAGCGTGTACGGCTGCAGCACGTACGAGCGGATCTGCGAACCCCATTCGTTGGCCCGGCGTTCGCCGCGCAACTCGGCCAACTTCGCCTCGCGTTCCTCGAGCTCGCGCTGCACGAGCTGGGAACGCAGCATCGTCATCGCGAGTTCGCGGTTCTGCATCTGCGAACGCTCCTGCTGGGACGCGACGATGATGTTCGTGGGCAAATGGATGATGCGGATGGCGGATTCGGTCTTGTTGACGTATTGGCCGCCGGCGCCGCCGGACTTGTAGGTTTCGATGCGCAGGTCTTCGGGTTTGATCTCGATATCGATCTTCTCGTCGGTCGCGATCTCGGGAACGACGTCGACCGACGCGAACGACGTGTGCCGGCGGTGCTGCTGGTCGAACGGCGACATCCGCACGAGGCGGTGGACGCCGCGCTCGCCCTCGAGCATGCCGTAGGCGTTCTTCCCGCGGATGAAGATCGCGACCGATTTCAAGCCCGCCTCTTCCGCCGGCGACTCGTCGGCCACGTGCGTCGCGAACCCCTTGCGCTCGGCCCACCGCACGTACATGCGAGCCAGCATCTGGGTCCAATCGGCCGCGTCGATACCGCCGGCGCCCGCGTGGATCGAGACGATGGCCCCGTGGTCGTCGTACTCGCGATCGAAGTTTGCGGCCATCTCGAGCCCGTCGACGCGTTCCTGCGCGGCCGCGATCGAAGCGTCCACCTCTTCCGCCGTGCCGGCCTCATCGCCCATGATCTCCAGGAGTTCGCGCGCGTCGGCCAGCTGCCGGCCGAGCGTCCGGATCTCGTCCGTTTCGTCGCGCAGATCGGCCAGGCGCTTCATCGCTTTTTGCGCCGCGTCGGGATCGCTCCAGAAATCCTCGGCCCGCGAACGCTGATCGAGTTCGGCTACGGCCCTGAGCTTGCGGTCGTAGTCAAAGACGCACCTTGAGCGAATCCAGGCGCTCTTCGAGGCGGCCGATCGTGGTCAACTGTGAATCGCTCATGGCCCGTTACGATTCGGCCACTGCGCTCTCGAGCCCCTGGCCGAACGGTCCCGGGTGGCGGCCTGACTCCCGCGACGTTGACCCGTACGGCAATTTGCCGTATCATTAGGACATGCGATCTCAATCCCCACCTTCCGCTCGCCTCGAGGCTCGTCTTCCCGGCGCGGTTCACGACATGCTGAAGCGGGCCGCCGAGCTGCAGGGGCGGACGCTAACCGATTTTGTTATCGCGGCGGCCAGCGAGGCCGCACGCAAGACGATCGAGGAGACCGAAATACTTCGACTCTCGGCCCAAGATCAGCGGAAGATAGCAGAGGCGTTGCTCAACCCGCCTTCGCCTTCGCTGCCGCTTTTGCGGGCGGCGGAACGGCACCGGAATCTCGTCGACGATTCATCAGCCGAGGTGTGAGCTTCCGGGTAGAAGTGCTCGAAGCACGGCACGACCGCGCCGGCTTCGCGTGCGGTGAAGCGGCTCTCGATCGTTATTTCCGCGAGCACGCGACGCAAGACATGCGTCGACGGGTTTCCAATTGCTTCGTCGCCGTTCGGGATGACGCTGTTGTAGGATTCTACACGATTGCGAGCGCGAGTATTCCTGCTACGGATCTACCCAAAGAGATCGCGAAGCGCCTGCCGCGTTACCCTGTCTTGCCGGCAATTCGGATCGGCCGTCTTGCCGTCGACCAGAAATCTCAGGGACAAGGCGTAGGCGGCGTGCTTCTGGTAGATGCGATGCTCCGGGCACTTCGCGCCGAGATTTCCGGCTTTACTCTGCTCGTGGATGCCAAGAACGAACGTGCCGCTGCATTTTACCGGCACCACGGCTTTATGCGTCTTCAAGACGCCTCGAACACTTTGTTCCTACCGCTGGCAATAGCCGAGAAGCTCTTCCCGGCCGGCTAACGTCACGCATTTCCTTTAGGCTGCCCGTTACGCGTTTACTCCGTGGCAGCGCTTGAACTTCTTGCCGGAACCGCACGGACACAGTTCGTTGCGGCCGACCTTGGCGTCGCTCTTGACGGGCTTCTTCGGCTCCTCGTCGCCGAGGTTGGTGTGCAGCGCGCGCTTCTGCTCGCCCGGAACCGGTCCTAACAATCGCTTCGCATAGGCGGGATCGAGCCGCGCGGGCTGCGGCGGTTCGGCTGGCTGCGGCGGCGTGAGCTCGCCGCTCGGCAACGGCTCGAACGCGGCCCCGTTTTGCGACGCCCCGTTGCCGTTTGCCGAAGAAACGGCTTGCGCGATCTCGAGCGGCGCCATCGGTCCGCCCTCCGTGCCGGCCAGACCGCCCGCCGGAACGCTCTCGTCGGCCGGGTCGGTACGCTCGACCACGACGTGGAAGAACGACTTGATCGCTTCGTCGGCGATGTTGTTCTTGAGATCCTCGAAGATCTCGTAAGCTTCCTTTTCGTACTCGACGCGAGGGTCTTTCTGACCGTAACCGCGCAAGCCGATGCCGGTCTTGAGCGCGTCCATCACGTAGAGATGATCGACCCACAGACGGTCGATGATCGGCAGCATGATGTACTGCGATTCGATCGTGCGCGTGATCTCGGGCGTCAGCTCCGCTTCCTTCTCCTCGTACGCCTGCACCGCGACTTCGTAGAGCTTGGCCTTCATGCCCTCGCGGTCGAGCTTCTCGAGGTCCTCGACGCCGAGCTTGGTGCGAATCGGGAAGATTAGCTCGAGTTCGCTGAGAACCTCTGCGAGATCCCATTCGGAGGGGTGCACGTTCTCGGGCGCGCTCTGGTCGACGGCCTGCTCGGCCTTGTCCCGTAACGTCTGCAGCATGAAGTCGCGCAGCGACTCGCCGTTGAGCACCTTGCGGCGCTCGGCGTAGATGACCTCGCGCTGCTTGTTCATCACGTCGTCGTATTCGAGAACCTGTTTGCGGATCTCGTAATTGTGGTTTTCGATCTTGGTCTGCGCGCTTTCGAGCGAGCGCGAGATCATCTTGGCTTCGATCGGCGTGTCGTCGCTGAACCCGACCGCGTTCATGATGTTCTGGAGCCGGTCGCCGCCGAAGAGCCGCATCAGCTCGTCTTCGAGCGAAACGTAAAAACGCGTCGAGCCGGGGTCGCCCTGGCGGCCGGCGCGGCCGCGCAGCTGGTTGTCGATGCGCCGCGATTCGTGGCGCTCGGTGCCGATGATGTGCAGCCCGCCGAGGCGGGCGACGCCTTCGCCGAGCTTGATGTCGACGCCACGGCCCGCCATGTTCGTCGCGATCGTGACCGCGGCGTACTGGCCCGCGTCCTTGATGATTTCGGCTTCGCGTTCGTGATACTTCGCGTTGAGCACCTGGCACTCGACGCCGCGCCGGCGCAACAGGCCCGCGAGCCGTTCGCTCTTCTCGATCGAGCGCGTGCCGACGAGCACCGGGCGGCCCCGCTCGTGTTCGTAGATGATCTCGTCGACGACCGATTCGAATTTCGCGTTCTCGCTCTTGTAGACGATGTCGCCCTTGTCGTCGCGCGCGACCGGGCGGTTGGTCGGAATCACGACCACGTCGAGGCCGTAGATGTCGCGGAATTCGCGTTCCTCGGTCTTGGCCGTACCGGTCATGCCGGCGAGCTTCTCGTAGAGCCGGAAGTAATTCTGGAACGTGATCGTGGCGAGCGTCTGGTCCTCGCTGCGGACCTTGAGCCCTTCCTTGGCCTCGATCGCTTGGTGGATGCCGTCGGAGTAGCGCCGGCCGTACATCAAACGGCCGGTGAACTCGTCGACGATGATGACCTCGCCGTCCTTGACGATATACTGCTGGTCGTTATGGAAGAGGTTCCACGCCTTGAGCGCGGCGTTGAGCTGGTGGGTCAGTTCGAGGTTCCGCTGGTCGTAGAGGTTCTGGATGCCGAGCATCTTCTCGACCTTCGCGACGCCCTTTTCGGTAATCGGAACGGCGTGCGCTTTCTCGTCGACCGTGAAGTCCTCGTCCTTGATCAGGCGCGGAATGATCTGCGCGAACTTCCCATAGAGTTCGGTCGCGTCTTGACCTTGGCCGCTGATGATCAGCGGCGTGCGCGCTTCGTCGATGAGGATCGAATCGACCTCGTCGACGATCGCGTAGTAGATCTCGCGTTGGACCATGTCTTCGAGCCGCCACGCCATGTTGTCGCGCAGGTAATCGAAGCCGATTTCGTTGTTCGTGACGTAGGTGATGTCGGCGTTATACGCTTCGCGGCGCTGCGGAGGCTGCAGGTCGTGCTGGATAACGCCGATCGTGAGCCCGAGAAAGTTGTACAGCGGCGCCATCCACTCGGCGTCGCGGCGCGCGAGGTAATCGTTGACGGTCACCACGTGCACGCCGCGCCCGAGCAGCGCGTTGGCGTACACCGCCAGCGTCGCGACCAGCGTCTTGCCTTCGCCCGTCTTCATCTCGGCGACCTTGCCCTCGTGGAGCACTTGGCCGCCCATGATCTGCACGTCGAAGTGACGCATGTTGAGGATCCGCTTGCCCGCCTCGCGGCAGACCGCGAACACCTCGGGCAGCATGTCGTCCAGGGCGGCGCCGGCCGCCAGGCGCTCGCGAAACGCCGGCGTCTTCGCTTGCAATTCTGCGTCGGAGAGGGCGGAGATCTCGGCCTCGAAGGCGTTCGTGGCCGCCACGGTGCGCCGAAGCCGCGCGATCTCGCGTTCGTTGGCGTCAAAGAGTGTCTTCAGGAAGCCCATAGGTTCTCCGTATATTGGGTGAAATGGGGGGCAAGGCCCCCCGGAACCCGCGGCCGGCCCACCGGCCCCCGCCTCCTATAACGGCAGGACGATGCGGAAGGTGCTGCCTTCGTTTTCCTTGGACTCGACCTCCAGCCGGCCGTGGTGGATGTCGACGATCTTCTTGGCGATGTAGAGGCCGACGCCGGAGCCGGCGATGCTGAGCGACCGCGCGTTGGAGCCCCGGCCGAAGCGCGAGAAGATCCGCTCGCGGTCGCTCCCGGGGATGCCGATCCCCGAGTCGGTCACCTCGATGCGGACGTCGCGTTCGGTCGGGACCACGCGCACCAGGACGCGGCCCTTCGAGTACTTGAGGGCGTTGCCGACCACGTTGTCGATCACGTGGCGCATCCGCGAGCGATCGAACCACACGATGGCGGGCCGCTCGGGTGCCTCGACGACGATGCGGTCGCCTTGTGGGTCGAGTGGCAGGACGGCCGAGCGCACGAAGTCGGACAGGTCCTCGGGCGCTCGGGAGAGCGAGAAGCCGGCGCTCTGCGTCGCGGCCAGCGCCAGCGCGTCCTCGCTGAGCTTGGCCAAGCGGCGCGTCTGTTCGATGATCGTTTCGGCGCTGCGCGTGACGGACTCGTCCCCGACGTCCAAGAGCAACTCGGAATAGCCCGAGATCACCGTCAGCGGTCCCTTGAAATCGTGAGCGAACATCGCCATCAAGTCGTCCTTGAAAGCGTTGCTCTCCGCCAGAGCTTGGTTGGCCCGCGTCGACTGTTCGTAGAGGTCGACGTTGCGGATGGCCAGGGCGGCCAGCGAGATCAAGGTCTCGATCAGGCGCAGTTCCGCTCGCTCGAAGGGGGTCGAGCGCGAGAGCACGAGCGAGCCGTTGTGCTCCCCGGCCAGGCTGCCCCCGGGAGCCGCAGGCGGCTGACGATCAGCGGTGCGCTGCCGAACGCCGTCGCGACGGCAGCCGCGAGGTTCTCGCCGCCGAGCGGCACCCGTTCGGGAGGTTCGAGCCCGGGCCGGACCGTCGCATAGGCAACGCGGACCAGGGCGTCGCCCCGGTTGTCGTAGAGGCAGGCGCGTTCGGCATAGACCAACCGGATCGCCAAACGGCAGAGCGACGCCGCCAGCGACTCGATGTCGGTGAAGCCGAGGATCGTGCGCGCGGCCTCGGTCAGCGCGGCGCCTTCGGCAGCATAGCGCCGTAGCTGGTCGAAGGCCAGCGCGTTCGACAGCGCCAGCGAAACGTGCGCCGCCAGGGCGCGCAAGAACTTGAGGTCCTCTTGAGAGAGCACGGCCGAGCCCGGGTCGAGGACGAAGAGCGCCCGCAACTGGCCGTCCGACGTAATGCCCATCAGCTCTTCGGAACCCCGCCGCAGGACAACGCGCGTGCGCAGCGCGTCGACGTCGAGCTCGTACGCGGGAATGGGCGGATGATCGACGGCCGATGTGCTGGGAACGACCGGCAAGAACGTGCCGTCGCGGAACTCGTACGCGATGCAGGGCCGCCTGAAGTCTCGCGCGAGCCGCCGTGCGACGATCGACAGCACGTCGTGCACCTCGCGCGCATCGCGCAACGCGAGCATCGTCCCTTCCAGGCTCTCGGTACGCCGCCGGCTCTCGGACGTCTCGGTCGTGTTATCGATCATCGGCCTCCCGACGGCGCTTCAGGTACCTTTGGGCGCCGGCGCCGTGACGCCGGCCGGGGCGCTAAGGCCCGGCACGTGCAGGCCTAGCTTCGCGGAATTGAGGGCGACGAACGCAAGCAACGCGACGATCGCGACGACGGCTCCGATTGCGCCCCAGCGCGGCCTGCGCGGTCCGCCGCTCGTGTTGATGATCTGCCTGCCCACAACAACCTCCCGACGCCGTACGGCGAACGTTATACCCGCAGTTTCGCGGGGTGAAGGATTTCGCCGACCGGAACGCTCGCCAGGAGCTTCCCGACGGTCACGAAGGAATAACCCGCCGCCCGAAAGCGGCGCACGATTTCCGGCAGCGCCTCGATCGTCGCGAGCCGGCCGCTGTGCAGCAGGACGATCTCAGGCGCCGTCGCGTGCGCGGCCATGTGGTCCACGATCGCTTGCGGCTCGACGTTACGCCAGTCGCCGGGGTCGTCGTTCCACAGCACGACGTCGTACCCGGCGGCCTGCGCGGCCCGTACGGTCGCTTCGGTGAAGCGCCCGTGCGGCGGCCGCATCATGCGGCGGATCGCCGGATCGTGGGTCATGCGCTCGAGCGTCGTCGCACCGTCTTGCAACTCGGCGGTCACGGCGGCCGGCGCCAGCGACTCGAAGTCGGCCGGATGCGTCTGCGTGTGATTGGCGACTTCGTCGCCCGCGCGCTCGATGCGATCGGCGAGTTGCGGAAACTGCGCGGCATCGTCGCCGATCAGAAAGAACGTCGCCGGTACGTGAAGATCCGATAAGACGTCGAGCAGCAACGGCGTCTCGACGGGGTACGGTCCGTCGTCGAACGACAGCGCGACGAGCCGGGCGTTGCCGGCACGCGCGTCCTCGGAAGGCGGACGATCGTGCAGGTAGCGATCGATTCGGGCGGCGATGCCGCCCGAGAGCAGGCGGTGCGCGTCGGCATCGTGCATGACGATCGCCGGCAGCACCGGCGCCATCAGGTGGTGGACGATCCGGTAGCCGGCAAACGCGAGCACGGCCACGGCCAGCACGGCCGCTCCGGCACGAAGGCGCGCGTTCAAGGCTTCGGCGACCTCACTGCGCGGCCGACGCTTCCTTTTGCGGCGGCAGCGCGAAGTCGCGGCCGACGATCACGGTGACGTCGCTGCCGGCGGCGGCGCTCGCCGCGGGGTCGGGCGCAACGGTCGCGTCTTTGAGCGCCAGCGCCGCGCGCACGCGTTCGCCGGCCAGCGGCGTCGAGGCGGAGTGTACGTGAATCTCGGTGGCGTCGTACGCGAAGGAGGGCGCGTTCGCGACGCCGGCGATCAGGAAGCCTTGCCGCCGCAGCGAATCGGCCAGTTTCGCGCCTTGCCCGGGAATGCCGGAGCCGTTCTGCACGTCGACGCGAATGCTCGACGGGTTGATGGCCGCGACGGCGTGTGGATCCGGCACCGCGCCCTGCGCCGGCGGCGGAAACATCCGCTTCACCAGCGCGTTCTTGGCGGCATCGTCGGCGATCAGAACGTCGCCGCAGCACGAGAGTTCCTTATCGGCGACGTAAGGCACTTGCTGCGTGTCGACCTTCGAGAGGTCGATGTGCTGGAACGCCCAGGCCAAGCTCAGCATCTCCGTCTGCGTGAGATCGGTGTAGACGTTGTGGCGCACGATATCGATCAGGCGGTTCACGTGCATCAGGTCGTTGAACTTATCGTTCTTGAGCTTGGCGATCGTCAACCGGATCACTTGATCCTGGCGCTTGATCCGGCACGGATCGCTGCAGGCGTCGTGGCGGAAGCGGCTGTACGAGACGGCCTGCTCGCCGTTCATATGGTATTTCTTGCCGCCCACGAAGTGGATGTGCAAGTGTCCCCAGTTGTCGTCGTAGTTCATCGTCTCGTCGGGAACGACGTCGATGCCGCCGATCGCGTCGATCAGGTCCTTCGTCGCGTCGATGCGCAACGTCACGTACCGGTCGAAGCCGGGCAGGCCGAGAAAGCTCGCCACCGTGCGCTCGGAACTGTGCGCGGCAGCGCTGGAATTTCCGTCGTAGCCGCCGTACGCGGCATTGATCTTGTCCTCGCGGCCGCTGGGAAACACGACGTCGGTGTCGCGCGGAACGGAGAGAATCGACAGCGAGCCCGCAGGATTCTGCGCGGTGGGTAAGTTCAGCGCGACTGCCTTGATCGTATCGGTGCGCGCGTTAGCCGAGAACTCTTGGTCCTTCGCGTCGTAATCGTAATCGATGCCCAGCAGCAACAGCGAGACGCGGTCCTCGTGGAACAGGCTCTGCGGCGGCGGGATGACGTAACCGCCCACCACGTCGACCGGCGTCCGGCGCTGGACGAGCGACTGCGTCGTAACGACGCCCGCGAAAACGCCGATCGCGAGCGCCACCCCGAGCGTGACGCGCTTTGCGAACGTGCCCAGCCAAGAACCCGCACCCGGGTCGCGCGGCGCCATGTGTCTGGCCAAATCTATACTCCGACGAGGTGCGGCGACGTGACCGGCGTGCCGTGGAAATCGAACGCGGTCGCTCCTTGCAGCGTGACGTCGACGAACTCTCCCGCCGTTGCGTCACCGGTGAAGTAAATCCCGCCGTCGACGCCGGGAGCTTCACCCATCGAACGGCCGACCCATGCATGGCCGCTGCCGAGCGCCCCGCGCAACGGATCGCTGCGGCCGAGCCGGCGGCGCTCTTCGACCAAAACCTTCTCCACGCGGCCGAGGCGCTTCGCGCGAGCCCGCGCCGACGCCCGCCGCTGCGCGTCGCGCAACCGCAACAGCCGCGTTCGCTTGACCTTCGCGGGGACTTGGCCGCCGAGCGCCGCCGCGGGCGTGCCGTCTTCGCGGCTGTAGCTGAAGAACCCGACGCGATCCAGTTCCGCCCGCCCGATCCACTCCTCGAGGTAGTCGACGTGTGCTTCCGTCTCGCCGGGAAAGCCCACGATGAACGTCGAGCGCAGCGTGATGCCGGGCACGCGCCGCCGGAACTCGTCGACGATCTCGAGATACCGCTCGCCGTTCGAGGGCCGCAGCATCGCCCTGAGCACCTCGGGGTGTGCGTGCTGGAGCGGCATGTCCATGTACCGGCAGACCTTCGGCAGGCTCGCCATCGCGTCGATCAGCTCGTCGTCCACGGTCGCCGGGTAGAGGTACAGCAGCCGCAGCCACTCGAGGCCGCCGATTTCGTGCAGCTCGCCCAGGAGCCCGGCCAGGCCGCCGCGCCGGACGCCGCGGTCGCGGCCGTACATCGACGTGTCCTGAGCGATCAGGATCAGTTCCTTGGTGCCGGCGGCTGCCAGCGCGCGGGCTTCTTTGACGATCGACTCCGTGCTGCGGCTGCGAAATTTCCCGCGCAGCGCCGGAATGATGCAGAACGTGCACGGGTGATCGCAGCCCTCGGCGACCTTCAGGTACGCGGTCGCTCGCGGCGTCGTGATCAGGCGCGGCAGGAAATCGTGTTCGGGCTCGGGCTGGAAACCCAGGCGAACGGGCCCAAGCCCGGCCCGCGCCTCGTCGAGCACCTCGACGATCGACGCGTATGCGCCCGTTCCGACGACCCCGTCGATCTCGGGCACGAGCGACCGCAACTCCTCACCGAAGCGCTGCGAGAGGCAGCCCGCGACGATCAGCTGCTGACCGGGTTTCTTCTCGGCGGCACAGGCGAGGATCGTGTCGGTGGATTCCGCCTTTGCCGGATCGATGAACGCGCACGTGTTGATCACGATCGCGTCCGCGCCGGCCGGTTCCGGGACGAGCTCCCAGCCGGCTTGGCCGAGCTTGCCGATCATCACTTCGGAGTCGACGAGGTTCTTTGCGCAGCCCAGGGAGACGAACGCGACGCGGTTTCGTAAAGGAGCCAAGACTCGCGCGACTTCGCCGCGCGGCCCCGCGCATCCCTGAAGCGAACCCGGATCGCGCGGCTAGCGCACCGGGCCGGCCTTCGGCACCGTTATCGCGTGCGGCGCGGGAGGTGTAACCGGCAAGGCGTTCGGGACGCTCTGGCGCTCGATGAACGACGTGCGCTTGCCGGCATTGCCGAGCGACGCGCCGACGACGCGATAATCGAACGCCAAGGAGCTGCGGCCGCCCTGCGTCTCGCGCACGACGAAACCGCGCGGCGTCTTCTCCGCGACGAAGAGACCGCGCGTGTCGCCGTCGGGCGTTAGGAACACGTGGTAGATCTCGCGCGGATCGAGCGCGGCGGCGAACTCCGCGCCGAAGGTCACGGTCGCTTGGCCGGCTACGAGCTGGGCGGAGCCCACGTCTTCTAAGGTCGGGGCCGTGGTTTGCGGCGAGAAGGTGGTAGCCTCCAGGCCGCCGCGCGTCCGAGCGAACGTGTTGAGCGTCCCGTGGTACGAGACGTTGCCGGCCCCGTCCACGTAAAAGAGGTTGTTTCCGGCCGCGTCCGTTGCGACGAGCGGAAACCCGCCGCTGGCCGGCGCCCGCGCGACGACTCCGATGTAGGTGCCCGTCGCGTCGATCGCGTTCCCCTTCCCGTTCTTGAAATACCCGGCAGGTACGGCGGTACCGTTGCCGCCCGTCGTGACGATCGCCCCGTAACCGGACGTGGAAGACGCGTTCAGCGCCTCGCTGCCGCCGAACGCTTGCACGGCGATGTTGGAACTCTGCGCATAGAGGCCGTACGACGGCGCGCTCGCGTACACGCCCACACTCGAAGCGTTGAAATCCCCCCCGTACGCTCCGTAACCATTCACGCCGATACCGCTCGTCGACGAGCCGTAGACGCCGGTACCGACTGCATCCACGCCGTACACGCCCACGGCGGCATTTGAAAATCCGGCGACGCCGTACCCCGACTTGGTGCTCCTGCCGATGACGCCCGCGGCCGTCGAGGTGCTAGACGTCGAGCCATTGATCCCCAGAACGCCGGCAACGTATCCGAGCGTCGCCGGAGCGACGGCCGACGTGAAACCGTAGACCCCCGCCGCACCGCCCGAAACCCCGTAGACGCCGTACGACGACGTGGACTGGCCTCGAACGCCGTCCGAATCGACCGACAGGCCGCCCGTACCCGTCCCGTATGTCGAGGTACCCAGCACGCCGTAGTCGAGCTTGCTGCGGTTCACGCTGCGGTCCTGACCGTAGACGCCGATGCCTCGCAGCGCGGTCTTGGTCGCGTTGAACGTCGTGATGCCCAACACGCCGTAGCTGCCGGCGGATGTACCCTCGACACCGGCGCCGGTGCCTGAATTCGCGGCCAAGAAGCAGGCGGTAGGGATCGAGCAGGTCGTCGCGGCGGCTCCCAGCGGTAGGAGCGTCAGCGGAACGAATGCTACAGAAGCGAAGGTTCGGCGCATCGCAGGCCCTCCGGTTTAATCTCTATAGCCGCGTAGCTTTTAGCAGCGCCGCGAGCCAAACCTGCCGTCGGGTCGAATCAGCGGTAGTTGACGAACTGCAGCGGGACGTCGATGTCCAAGTCGCGCAGGAGCTGCTGCACCTTTTGCAAGTCGTCCTTGTTCTTCCCCGAGACGCGCAACTGCTCGTCTTGGTACTGCGCCGTCACCTTGAGCTTCGCGCCCTTGATCGCCTCGATCAGCGGGCGCGACTTGTCCTTGGAGATCCCGCTCTTGAGCGTCACGACCTGGCGCACCGCGTTACCGGCGGCCGGCTCGACCTTGCCGAACTCGAACGCCTTGAGCGAGATGCCGCGTCTGCTGGCCTTGCTCTGCAGGATGTCGACGACGTTCTTGAGCTTGAGCTCGTCGGTCGTCGTCAGGGTGAGCTTCTTGCCGTCGCTCTCGACCGTGGTGTTCGAGTTCTTGAAATCGAAGCGGCCTTCGATCTCCTTGCGCGTCTGGTTGAGCGCGTTATCCAGTTCTTGGGCGTCGATCTTCGACACGACGTCGAACGAAAAATCTGCCATCTACTCCTCGGCGAGGATGACCGAGCGGTCGATCACGGCACCGGGCGCACCCATCGAACCCAGCTCCTTGCCGTTGACGGTAAGGTCGACGCCGCCCGCGTTGCCGGCACGCACCAGTGCGCTCTTGCCGTGAAATTCCTTGTGCGTCCCGGCCGGGAAGATGCCCTCGAGCCGTTCCGTGCCGTCGACGTCGACCAGCAGCCACGAGCGTTGCGTCAGGCGCACTTCGAGCGTGTGGGTGGGCGCGGCGGCGGGTTTGGCGAGCGGGGCCGGCGAGAACTCTTGCGCGCCCGGCGACGCAGCGTCCGAACTCGCGGGCGAGGCGACGTCGACGGCCACCGCCGGAACCGCCTGCTTCGCACTCGTTTGGAACTGATAGTAGTTGTAACCTACGAATGCGACCAGCAGCAAGGCGGCGGCGCTGGCCAGCCACAACCACACCGACGGCCGGCGGCGCGCCGGCGCGGCCGAAACCATCGTCTCGTGGGTCCTGTGGCCTTGGCCTTGACCCGTCAGGGAAGCGTTGAAGCGCTCGACGGCCCGTTCCGGGTCGAGTCCGAGAAAGCGAGCGTACGTGCGGATGAAGCCGCGGACGTACACGGGCGCTGCGATCGCCGACCACTCTTCGTCTTCGATGCTCTGCAGGTAGACCGAACGGATGTGGATCTGTTCGGACACATCTGACGGCGAGAGATGGCGCGCTTCCCGAGCAGCACGAAACTCATCCCCGAGACCTGGCATGGCGCTTTGTCTTTGCGCCGCCGTTGGGTTATCCTGTAGCGCAATGCGCAAACAGCGGGTCGTGGCGGCGATGAGCGGCGGCGTGGATTCGGCCGTCGCGGCCGGGTTGCTGCGGGAACGGGGGTACGACGTCGTCGGGGTGACGATGAAGATGTACGCCCCGACGCGCCCCGCGCACGCCAAATCGTGTTGCGGCGCGGACGACTTCGACGACGCGCGCCGCAGCGCCGCAGCGCTTGGGATTCCGCACTACGTTCTGGACTTCGAGGCCGCGTTCCGCAGCAGCGTCATCGACCGTTTCGTTGCCGGCTATCGCGCCGGGCGGACGCCCAACCCCTGTATCGCGTGCAACAACTTCGTAAAGCTCGGTACCTTGCGCAGGTTCGCCGACCGGCTAGGCGCGCGTTTCGTCGCGACGGGCCACTACGCGCGCCTGGAGCACGCGGCCGGCGGCCCGCGTCTCTTTGCCGGCGACGACGCCGCCAAAGACCAGTCCTACGCGCTCGCGCAACTCGCGCCCGCGCAGCTGAGCGCGCTGCTGCTGCCGGTCGGCACGCTGACGAAAGCCGAGACGCGTTCGCACGCATTGCGGCTAGGATTGCCGGTCGCCGAGAAGACGGAATCGCAAGACATCTGTTTCGTGGAGGGCGGCGACTACCGGGACGTTCTCGACCGCGCGGCCCCCGCGCCCGAGCCGGCCGGAGCGATCGTGACGACGGGCGGCGACCCGGTGGGCACCCATGCGGGAATCTCCCAATTCACGGTGGGCCAGCGGCGGGGGCTGCCGCCGACGCACTTCAACGACGGTCCCCGCTACGTCACCCGCATCGACCCGCGCACGAACACCGTTATCGTCGGCCGCGAGGACGAGCTGGCCGCATTCGGTTTGGCGGCTGACGAACTGAACCTGATCCGGCCCGAGCGCTTCGCCGCCGGTCCGCTGCGCGTGCGCGCGATGACCCGCTACCGCGCGCCGTTGGGCTTTGCAACCGCGACGGTCGAGGACGGCGCGCGGCTGCTTCTACGCTTCGAGCAGCCCGAACGAGCCGTCGCGCCGGGCCAACTCGTGGCCCTCTACGACCCCCACGAAAACGAAGTCCTCGGCGCCGCCACGATCGTCGAGGCGCTCTAGCCGGACGGGTCCCCGGAGTGGCGTCGCTCGCATCCTTCTCGCTACAGCGGAACGTCTTCGTAGACGTCTTCCAACGCGACGGACAGACCGACGGACCGCAGCTCGAGCCGCGTCGCGATCAGTTCCGGTCCCGTCGAGAATTCGTCGTGAACGCGGCGGTAGACTCGCACCGACACGCGGCGCGAATCGATCAAGACGTACTCTTCGAGCTCGGGGATCGTTTCGTCGTGAGCGTGGTCACGCAGCGTCCTGCTGCGCGCCCCGGGCTCGTCCCGGTGCTCTCGTGGGCGGCGACTCCGCCCGCAGGAGGATCACACGAGCGGCATTGACGTCGGCATCGTCGACGTGACCGCAACCGACGCAGCAAAACTGCGCGCCCTCCCGACTTGCTTTCGCGACCGCACCGCACTCGGCGCAGGTCTGCGAACTATACCGTGGGTCCACGCCGACGATCGTGCGAGCAGCGTACTCTGCTTTCTCGCGGATCAGCGTCGCCAATATCCCGAAGCCGGCGTCCAGTAAGGCGCGATTGAGCCCCGCTTTCGCCGCGACGTGCCTTCCTGGTGCGGCAACCGTGCCTTTCGCCGAGCGCGTCATGCCGCGCAGCCTCAGGTCCTCCAGCGCGATCAGGTCGAAGCGGTCGACGATCCCGCGGCTCACCTTGTGCAGCCAGTCACGGCGGGCGTTCGCCTCGCGCTCCTTCGCGCGCGCCAAGCGCCGCACCGCCGCGATCCGGGCCGGGTCTTTGCCGTTCAGCGGTCGACCCGCTGCATCTTTCACCGTGACCGCGTCGAGCGCCCGAGCGTGTCGCTCGACGAGCGCTTGGCGCTGCGAGCCCGGCCGCAGGTTCGCGATCTTCGTCCCGTCCGAGAGCGCGGCCAGCACGCGCACCCCGCGATCGACGCCGGCCGCCTTGCCCGTAAGCGGCAGGGGTGCCGGCTCGCGGTGCGCTTCAAAGACGGCGTACCAACGGCCGTTCTTCGTCACGATGAAGACGCGGCCGTAGTTCTCCGGTACCGCGCGCCCCTTGCGCAGCCGGACCTCCCCGACGCCGGGCACGCGCACGCGCTGCTGCTTCGCATCGAACTTCGTCGCACGGTCGCCGTGCGGGAACTCCAGTTGATTCCAGCGCCGAGCAGGCTTGAACCTCGGATAGCCCGGCTCGTCACCGGCCTTGAGCCGCCGGAAGAAGGCGGCAAAGGCCAGGTCCAGCCGGTGCAGCACCGCATCCTCGCACTCGCGGTAGACGGCCGCAAAACGCGGGTCAACCGCTCGAAGCTCCGTCAGTTCGGTGTATTGCTGCTTGCTCGGATATGCTTGCCGGCGAGAGGTCCACGCGTCGCGCCGCTGCTGCAAGAGCGCGTTGTAGAGTTCGCGCGTCGTCTTGAGCATCTCGATCAGGGCTCGCTCTTGAGCGCAGGTCGGATACAGCCGCACCTCGTGCAGCCATCGCAGTTGTCCCGCAAATCGACTCATCGCCGGCGCCATTGCCTGAGAATAGCTCCAGCGCGTGCCACCAGTGTGGCACACAGAGAACCGGGACACGACGCTCACCACGTGAGAAATGCGCCCCTGGCAGCGACGCACTGCACTATCGTTCCGCACTGCTGCGCCCCACCGATAGCCGGACGGGTCCCCGGGCGGCGTCGCTCGCATCCTACTCGCTACCGGGGTAGCGCACGGACGGGTAGTCCGTGACCAGCTTCATGTCGTTGGCGTAACCCCGGCACCGCGTGCCGCGCAGGGCGGGCCGCAGCAGCGCGCTGAGGTTGAGCACGATCTGGGCGTGCTGGTCGGTCGCTCCCGCCATGGCGAGCACGGAACCGCCGCGGAACTCGTGCTTGGTCGGCTGGCGCGCGTCCCACGCGAGGAACTCGGCGAGGGTGAGCGCGCGCGGGCTCATGCCACGACGTTCGCGGCGCTCGGCCCGCGGCCCCACCGTGCAGGTCCGCGCTACCCGCCGGTTCTGGCGGCTCCCGGCGCGCTGAACCCGCCCGGGTCGATAGAGGCTAGCCGGCGGTGGCCAAAGCCGTGTCCGGCCGCAGGTTCCAGTACGTGTCGCGTACGACGGGCCGGAATCCGGCGCCGATGACGAGCTCTTCCAACTGCTTGCGGGTGGCCTCGTTGGTCGAGCCGGCCAGCGTGACGACGCGCTCTTCCAGGATCGTGCCGCCCATGTCGTCGCAGCCGTAGAAGAGCGCCAGCTGGCCCATCTTGAGCCCGGGCGTCAGCCACGATGCCTGCAGGTGCGGAAAATTGTCGAGATACAGACGCGACAGCGCGAGCACGCGCAAGTACTCGAGTCCGGTCGCTTCCTTACCGCGCAGCGGCGTATTGTACGGCACGTAGTACCACGGGATAAAGGCCGTGAATCCGCCCGTTTCGTCTTGCAGCGCGCGCATGACGTCGAGGTGTTCGATCCGCTCCGCGTGGGTTTCGACCGAACCGAACATCATGGTGGCCGTCGTCGGAAGACCGAGCGATTGCGCGTCGCGCATGATGCCCAGCCACTCGTCCGGCTTGATCTTGCGCGCGCTGATCCGTTTGCGCACGCGCTCGACCAGGATCTCGGCGCCGGCGCCGGGCAGCGATCTGAGTCCGGCCGCCTTGAGGCGCGTCAGCACCTCGCGCGGCGTCAGGCCCTCGACTTTCGCTAACCCGTTGATCTCCGACACCGAGAGCGAATGGATGTCGACGTCAGGGTATTCCGAGCGGACGCGCCGGAAGAGCTGCTCGAACCACTCGATACGCAGCGCCGGGTTGACGCCGCCCTGGATCATGATCTGCGTCGCGCCCTGGTCGGCCGCGAACTTGACGCGCGACAGCACCTGGTCGTGCGACATCGTGTAGCCTTCGCCGTGCTTTTCCGGCCGGAAGAAGGCGCAGAACGTGCAGTGCACGTTGCAGACGTTCGTATAGTTGATCGTCGTATCGATCACGTAGGTAACGTCGTTGCCCGGATGCAGCGCCATGCGGCGGTAGTGCGCGGCCGCGCCGAGCTCGTGCAACGGCGCCCGCTCGTAGAGCCGCACGCCTTCGTCGAGGCTCAACCGCCCGCCGGCGGCGGCTTTGTCGAGCACGTCAGCGAGCGACAACGAGAACCTCCGGCCGGACGGGTACCGGCGCCCCAATCGCGCCGATCGCGTACAGTTCGTCCACGAATCGCGCGAGGCCGGCCTGCGCGCGCGTGTCGAAACTGAAATTCAAGGTCGCGTAGTAGGCGGCGTAGTAGCCGGCGGCGCGCGGGTACGTCTGCTGGGCGCCGGCGACGACGCGGTCCATGTGCGCGCTGCCCCAGCGCTGCGACGCCAGCAGCGCGTCGAGCGCCGCTTGCACTTCTTCGGAGTGGCGCGCCAGGACGTCGCGGCGAACCGCCCAGACCGCGAACACCATGTCGAGCCCGGTCCACTCGTGCCAGTATTTTCCGAGATCGTACACGAGCCCCGGCGCGAACGTCTGCTGCGCGTCGATCGCGCGGTCGCCGATCAGCAGGGCCGCTTCGCCGCGGGCTGCGGCGGTGTAAGGATCGGCACTCTCCACGAAGTTGGCTCGCACGCCGTAGCGGCCCTCGAGCAGCACCCGCAAGAGATTGAGGCCGCTAGCGGACTCGCGCGTCACCGCGATCGGGACGCCGCCTAACTGGTCGAGCGGCTTGCGGCTGACGCAGACGACGGACCATACCTCGTCGCGCGAGCCGATGCACAGATCCGGCAAGAGCGCGAGCTGGTCCGCATGCTTGGCCCAGTGAAACGCGCTGATCGGGCTCAGGTCGAGCCGGCCGTCCAGCAGCATGGCGTTGAGGTTGGTGGGGATGTCGGCAACGAGCGGGCCGGGGTACCGGACCGCGCCCTCGTCGAAGGCGGCATAGATCGGCAGATCGTTCGTGTAGATGATCCGCCCGGAACGCAACACGCGCTAGCTGCCGGCCACGCCGACCGCTTCGCGCGCGGCCGGCGCCTCGGCACCGCGCGCCGGCGGCGCCCAATCGAACGGAAACTCGTCGTAGGTGGAGTTGCGGCGCACGGCCTCGTAGCCGGCCTCTTCGATCAGCCGGCGGAATTCGCGGTCGTCCACGTACTGGCCCGACGACGTGCCGGCGCTGTGATAGATGCGCTCCTCGTCGGTCGAGCCGTGGGTGCCGTCCATGTCGTCGGCGCCGAACTGCAGCGCGACCTGGCAGATCTTCAAGCCCTGAATCATCCAGTACGCTTTGATGTGGTCGAAATTGTCGAGCATCAGGCGCGCCGCCGCGAACATCCGGATATCGTCGAGGCCGCTGGTCCAGCCGTGCGAGCTCATCTCGTTTCCGTCCGGGTGGAACGCGAGCGGGATGAAGGCGTTGTACCCCGGCGACCGCCGCTGCGATTCCCGCAGCGCGATCAAGTGTTCGACTCGCTCCTCGATCGTCTCGATCGTTCCGTACAGCATCGTCGCGTTCGACGCGATCCCGTGCCGGTGCGCGACTTCGTGGATCTCGAGCCAGTGCGCCGCATCGACCTTGTTCGAGCACACGGCTTCGCGGAAGCGCTCGCTGAAGACCTCGGCTCCGCCGCCGTTGATGTTGTCGAGCCCGGCCTCACGCAGGGTGGCGAGGAGCTGGTCGTACGACAGACGGTGGCGACGCGCCATGTAGTCGAGCTCCGCGGCGGTGAAGAGCGACAGCTGAACGTGCGGCAGCTCTTCTTTGAAGCGGCGCATCAGCGGGAGCCAGTAGTCGAGCGAGAGCTGTTTGGGATCGTGGCCGCCGACGACGTGCAGCTGGTTGAAGTTCGTACCGGTCTCCAGCGCCTTGGCGAAGACCTCGTCGGCGGGCATCCGCACGACGCGCTCGCGCTCCTTGGACTCGTCCACCGCGAACGAGCAGAAGCGGCAGTTCGCGTAGCAGACGTTGGTCGAATTGATGTAGCGGTTGAGGACGTAGAAGACTTTCTTGCCGCTCTTGCGCTCTTTCGCCGCTTTGGCGAGGCGCCCGAGCGTGTGGATGTCGTGCGTGCGGAACAGCGCGACGCCGTCGTCCTTCGAGAGCGGAATGCCCTCGTCGACCTTGTGTTCGATCGAACGAAGCGCGGGGTCGGCCACAATCGTCATAACGTTCCTTAGACTAACGTGCGACGGGCGGCATCACAAGGACTTCCCCCGTATCGATTGCGACGACTTTTGTCGTGCCGGTATCCCGTTCCCGCCGCTCAGGCGTTCGTATGCCGCCACGGCGAGCCCGAGCATCGCCCCGCCCAGCAGATAGCCACCCAGCACGTCGCTCGCGTAATGGGCGCCCAGCGCCAGGCGCGACCAGCCCGTCGCCGCGATCCAGAGCGCCGGCACGGCCACGGCCGCGCGGCGAACGGCGAGCGGCAACCCGCTCGTCCATGCCACGTACGCCCAGAAGCCGTAGAACGTCAGCGCCAGCGTCGCATGCCCGCTCGCGTACGAGAACGAGGTCTCGTGATGCACGTACCAGCGCGCCGGGCGCGGCCGCGCGAAGTAGGCCTTGAACGCATCGCCCAGGCGCCAGGCCGAGAACAGCGCGACGACGGCCACGCTCGCCCGAAGCAGCCATGCCCGGCGGACGAGCCCGACGCCGAGGACCAGCACGCACAGCACGGCGTACACGGGGAACAGCCCGGCCGCGGTCAGGAACGCCGCGAGACCGAGCGCGTGACCGGCGGCCGCCACGGCCAGGCGATCGAGGGCGGCCGGAGGGCGGCCGGACACGCAGAACCCGAGCAGCAGATAGGCGGCCGAGCAGGCCGCCGCCAGGCCAAGCCCGCGGCGGATCAAGCGCCTTGCGCGAAAAGGTCGGTCTGGTCCGAGCGGCCGAGCCGGTCCGCGATCGTTTCGAGGTCGCCCAGACCGATGTTGATGCGGCGCGCCTTCGTCCCTTCGTGCGGCCCGACGATGCCGAAATCTTCGAGCTGCTTCATCACGCGGACGGCGCGCGGGTGGCCGATCGAGAAGCGCGACTGCAGCTGCGCCGTCGAAGCGAAGTTGCTTTCGATGATGAACTTCGCGGCCTCGTAACAGAGCGGATCGACGTCCTTCTTGGCCCGGTCGTCGTCCTCGATCGGCACGACGTCGACATCGAGCAGGTTCTCCGGGCGCGCCTGACGGGCCCAGAATTCGACCAGGCGCGTCACCTCGAGGCCCGTGATCAGCGCGCCCTGCGAGCGCTTCGGTTTGGGCGCGTCGATCGGCAGGAACAGCATGTCGCCGCGCCCGAGCAGGCGTTCCGCGCCGGCCATGTCGAGGATCGTGCGCGAGTCGACTTGCGAACTGACGGCAAACGCGATCCGCGACGGGATATTGGCCTTGATGATCCCCGTGATCACGTCGACCGACGGCCGCTGGGTCGCAACGACCAGATGGATGCCCGTCGCCCGCGCCAGCTGCGCGAGCCGGCAGATCGTCGTCTCGACTTTCACGGGCGCGATCAGCATGAGATCGGCCAGCTCGTCGATCACGATCACGACGTACGGCAGCTTCTCCTCGGGATACTTGGCGTTGTACTCTTCGATCTTGCGGACCCCGGCTTTCGCGAAGCGCTCGTAGCGCGAGTCCATCTCCCTGGTCATCTCGAAGAGCGCGCCGGCCGCCAGCTTCGCATCCGTGATCACGTCCTTGATCAGGTGCGGAATACCGTTGTAGACGGTCAATTCGACGCGCTTGGGATCGATCAAGAGCATCTGCACTTGGTCGGGCGTGGCGGACACCAGCAGCGACGCGATGATGCAGTTGAGGCACACGCTTTTGCCGCTCCCGGTCGCGCCCGCAACCAGGAGATGCGGCATCTTGGCGAGGTCGCCGAAGACCGGGCGGCCCGTGATGTCCTTGCCGAGCGCCATGTGGAGCGGCGGCACGGTGCCGCGCTGCGGCAGCGCTTCGAGGATCTCCCGAATGGCTACGATCGACGTCTGCGCGTTGGGAACCTCGATCCCGACCGCCGACTTACCGGGAATCGGCGCTTCGATGCGAACGGAGGTCGCCGCCAGCGCGAGCGCGATGTCGTCCGCAAGAGCGGAGATCCGCGATATCTTGATCCCGCGGTCGGGTCGCAGCTCGTAGCGCGTGATCGAGGGGCCGCGCTCGATGTGCGTGACCTTGGCGCCCACCCCGAACGAAGCCAGCGTGTCTTCGAGCAGGTGCGAGCGGTGCGATTCGTCGATCACTTGCGCCTGCGGAGCGTCGAACAGCACGAGGTCGGGCAGCACGTACGTGCGGCGCAGCTCGTCGCCCGCGATGCTCGCCGGCTCGTATTCGCCGACCGCCGCGGCCGGCGCTAGCGGCGCCGCCGCGCCGGCCTCATCTTCATCGTCATCGTCTTCTTCTTCGTCGTAGTCGTCTTCGTCGTCTTCGTAGCCGTCGTCGTCGAGCTCCTCATCGTCGTCGTCGTCCGGTTCTGCGTCCGACGCGGCCGATTCTTGGGTCTCGATGAAGGTCCGCGCGTCGACCGGCGCGAGCGTCGCGAGGCTGGTCGCGGGGGCGGCGGCGGGCGGCGGCTTCTGCGGCCGCGGCAACGTCTCGGGCAGGTGGAACGCCTCGCGCAGCGTCGCCGGTCCCGGCGCTTTCGGCTTCGGGGCGGGCGCTTTGCCGCGGCCGCCGGGCGCGAAGCCGCTCGCGAAGACCCGGAGTTTCGCGAACGAGACGATGCCGAGCCCGATCACCCGCTTGAGCGAAATGTCGCCGATCCACAGCGTGAGCGCGAGCGCGAGCAACGCGAGCACGAGCGTCGCGCCCATCGTCCCGAAGAGCACGTGCAACCCGCTCTGCAAGAGGGTCCCGAGCGTTCCGCCGCTGCGCCCGTACAGCGCGTCGGCGATCAAGAAATAACAGACCGAAGCGAAGCCGTACGTCGCGATCAGCCGCGGCACGTTGATCTCGAGAAACACGATGCCGCCGACGATTCCCACCACGACCGGAGCCAGCCACGCGGCGCCGCCGAACGCGCCGGCGAGGCCATGGGCCAGCGCCGCGCCGATCGCGCCGGTTCGCGCCGGCGCGGCCAGCGCGAGCCCCAGGAGCAGCGCGAGACCGAATGCCGCGATCCCTGCGATCTCGAGATTCAGCCGGATTCGCGTCGTCGCACGAGCCTTACGGGTGACGCGTGCCATTGGGTCTGACGTTCTCCCGGCCGCCCGCGGGACCTGTTGCAGGAGGCTTCGCTCGCGCGCAGCGAGGACTGAGCCGGGATGGACACCGCGACGATCGTCGTGCTCGAAGGTGACGAAACAGGGCAAGAGCTGCTGGTCGAGGCGCTGCGCGTCCTCGATCCCGACGTCGTCGGCATGCAGCTGGCGTTCGAGCGTTACGATCTTTCGCTCGCTCGCCGGCGCGAAACGAAGAACCAGGTCGTGCACGACGCGGCCGCGGCGATGAAGCGCACGGGCCTGGGGCTCAAAGCCGCCACGATCACGCCGGAGCAGAAAGGCGACGTCGGTTCGCCCAACGCCATTTTGCGGCGCGAGATCGACGGCAAGGTCATCGTCCGCACCGGGCGCCGCCTGCCCGGCATCCGCCCGATCGCCGGCGTCCACTCGCCGATTTCGATCGTCCGCATGGCGGTCGGCGACGCGTACGGCGCGGCCGAATGGCGCGAACGCAGCGGCGACGACGAGGTCGCCTTCCGCACGGAACGGATCGAGCGCAGCGTCTGCCGCGTCGTGGCGGAGTATGCGTTCTACCACGCGCGGAAGACGCGTTCCAAAGTTTTCGGCGGCCCCAAGTACACGGTCAGCCCCGTGTACGAGGGGATGCTCAAAGAAGAGATGGACGACGCGGCGACGCGCTATCCCGACGTTACCTACGAACCGCAGCTGATCGACGCCACGTACGCGCTCTTGATCTCGAGTTCGGGCGACCCGATGGTCATTCCGACGCTCAACCGCGACGGCGACTGCCTATCGGATCTGGTCATGCAGCTGTTCGGCTCGATCGCGGGTGCGGAGAGCGTGTTACTGGCTTTCGACGGCAGCCTGGCGCCCACGTGCGTGATGGCCGAGGCGCCGCACGGCACGGCGCCGCGCCTCTTCGGCAAGAACGTCGCGAACCCGATGGCGATGATCCTCGCCGGCGCGGCCCTGCTCTCGCACGTGCCCGGCGTGCCGGCCGCGAACGCGTCGCGCGCGATCTACGAAGCCGTATTCGAAACCGTCTACGGCCACACCGCGACCAGCGACCTCGGCGGCCACGCCTCGACGACCGAATTCACCGACGCCGTCATCGCGAAAGTGCGCGCAAAGCTGGACGTTTGGGCGACCTTATAGTCGTACGTAGCAGGGGGGATTGCGGACCGCTCGAACTAAGGGCTTCTCACTTGCAACGAAACGCTCTCTAACGAAACGCTCTCTAAGGAGGGCTCTGCCAATGACTGTGGTTCGTTTCCTTGCCGCAATCGCGGCCGCCGGGAGCGCGGCCGCGCTCCCGGGAGCCGTCTATGCGGCCGTTCCGGCTACTGCCGTCCCGTGGGTCCTCACCCCGCGGCCGGAGCCGCCGGCGCTGAGCGGACCGTTCCGGCCCCGACCCGCGTCGACCATCGCATATACGATCATCGACGACGGGGCGCCGGAACCGACCGCGCTCGTGCTCGGTACACCCGTGACGCTGAACGACACGCGGCAGATCGTCGGGATCGCCACCTTCCCAAGCGGCGGCAACCAGCAATGCGTGGCCTGGACGGGCAAGAAGTTCGTCGACTTCGGCGGTCCCAAGTCGCTTTCGTGTTACCCCTCGACGGGAATCAGCAACGCCAATAAGGCCGGCGTGTTCGCGTCCGTCGGCGAGACGTACGTGCCGACCGATGAAGACTCGATCGCATTCTATGCTACCGTTTCGCCGACTGCCGCGACCGTCAAGCTCTATTCGTCGAACGTCAACTCTGCGCTGTACGCGATGAACGCCACCGGATATGCCGCGGGCTTCTCCTACTACGCACCCGTCGGCGGATTCGAGAGCAGCCATCCCGCCTTCGTTTCGATCGGAGGCGATATGGGGCCGTTGCAGCCGGCGTGCGTTGTGGCGTCTTCGGCATGCCTGTACCAGCCGTATTACACTGTAGGTTTCTACGCAGAGACGCGTCCCGTGAACGTGTCCGGAACGGTCTTCGGCCAGCAGTCGATTTTCGTGATGGGCGATTACGTCGAGGTGAACACGGCCCACTCCACGTTGAGCCATTCCTTCCAGCTGCCGTTCCAAGGACCGAACGCTCCGGGCCAGATTATCGGCATCGACGACGTGGGCCGCGTCTACTACGTGGGCGAGAACGCGACGAGCACCAATCAGCTGATTTACCGCTTCGATCCGCGCACGAATACCGGCGGCAGCATCGGAAATATCGCGGGCGACAAATGCTCGTTCAACCTCTACTCACTCAACGGCAACGGCGAATTGCTCGCGCACGCAAGCAGCTGCACGAAAACCGGGAACGACGGATGGGTCACGTGGGACCCCAAGCACGGCTTCTCCCTGTTGACTGCCGGCATACCGGCCAACTCCTATGAGTCGATCACGCCCGAGTGGATCAACGACAGAGGTGACGTACTGGTGGAGTTGCGCAACAACGTCGGTGCCCTGCACTGGGGAATCCTCGCGCAGAAGTAAGCTCACGCAAGCGCGATGAGGCCGGCGTCGCAGACCGCGAATGCGACGCCGGCCACGGGATCAGCGTTCGGTTGGATCGAGCGCGTCGCGCAGCCCGTCGCCCAACAGGTTGAAGCCGAGAACCAGCGACGTGATCGCGAGGCCCGGGAAAATCAGCGCCCAGGGCGCGGCAACCCAGTAGTCGCGCGCGTCGTTCAGCATCGCGCCCCACTCCGGAGCGGGCGGCCGCGCCCCGAGACCGAGATAGGACAGGCCGGCCGCTTCCAGTTCCGCCGTCGCAATGCCGAGCGTCGCCTGGACCAGGAGCGGCGCGGCGATGTTGGGCAGCACGTGCCGGCCGAGGGTCTGCAGCGTCGGTACCCCGACCGCCTTCGCCGCTTCGATGAATTCCAGGTGCGTCACGGCCAGCGTCGACGCGCGTGCGAGGCGCGCGTACTGGGGCACGTACACGATGCCGAGCGCCAGCATCAGGTTGAAGATGCTCGGACCTAGCACCGTCGTGATCGCGATCGCCAGGATGATCGAAGGAAACGCCAGCATGACGTCCATCGCGCCCATCAGCACGCTGTCGACCGCACCGCGGAAGAACCCGGCCGCGACCCCGATGGCCGTGCCGATCGTGATAGCGACGCCGACTGCGACGAAGCCGATCGCAATCGAAACGCGCGCGCCGTAGACGACCCGGGCGAAGACGTCGCGCCCGAGTTTGTCCGTCCCGAACAGGTGCTGCCAGTCCGGTGCGACGCCGCCGAGCGCGAGGTCGGTCGCGAGCGGATCGTGGCGGGCGATCAGCGGCGCGAACAGCCCCGCCAGCAGGATGGCCGCCACCACCACGGCTCCGGCGACGGCACCGGGCGAGCGCCGGAAGCGCCGCCGCGCGTCGGCGAACCAAGAACGCTGCGAAGGCGCAGTATCCCCGGCAGAAACCGGCACGGCGCCATCGATCTGGAGCACCGGAGCAGAGTGCGCGCCGCGGCGCGCCCGTCCCTTGCTCGTTCCACGCGAGCCGGCGAGGGCGTGCAGTAGACGGTTTTCCGGGAATCGAACCGTCGGCGATGCTGTGTCTGGTCCTCGCACTCACCGCAGGGATGGCCGTCGCAACCAGCTCGCCGTCCCCCGTTCCCCACGAAGCGGCGGTGGAACCGCTTAAGGAAATCGGCCACGTTACGGCGACCACGTCGTTTTGCAAGGCGATCGTCGACCACGCGGTCCGCGCCGTGACGCTCGGCATCGATAACGACCACCGGATCGACGGGGTCATCAGCACGATCCGCACCACGAACTTCGATGCCGATGCCGTCAGCAAGAACCGCGGCCTGCAGCAGCTGAGCAACCAATACGCGACGCTCGCCGAACAAGCCGTCGCGGCCGAGCGTGCGGCCAAAGCGCTCCGCACCGACGCGCACGACGCGCCGACGCCCGAGGAAGCGAAGGACCTCACCGCGTTTGCCGACGCCCTCGACGGCGCCCTGCACCGCCAGCGCACGATCGCCCGCGATCTGGCGAGCATGATCGCCATCTTTAACGTACGCCCGCCGATGACCGAGATGGAGCGCGAGGAGCTCGTGATCGACGCGCAGCGCACCGAAGGGTATCGCTTCAACGTGACCTACCAGCCGGCCGACGAGCGCGTTCCGCCGTTGCTCTCGACGGTTGCGAAGAACGCCGTCGACGATTTCGTCGACCGCCGGAGCGGCATCGCCGCCGACGAACTCACCGCGGCCAAGCTCGTCGAACCGGTCTTCGGCGGCTGCTGAACCGCCGCTGCTCGCGAACGGAGAAGGGCTCCGGCGAACGCCGGAGCCCTTCTCCTTGTCCCAGGTTGGGAGTGTCTAGTGTCTGGCGCGTTCGCTGTGCGGAACGGTGTGGCTTTGCAGTCTCACCGCGCCACGCGGCTTCGAGGCTAGCCCAGCGGCCGCGGCCGGTTCGTAGTACACGATCGGCGTCGAGATCGTGATGTCGTCCTCGTTGTTTCCGCCGAGGATCGCCGGCGCTTGCACGCCGGGGTTGACGAACGAGTTGATCTGGTACGCGGGGTAGTCGAAACCGATCCCGTAGACCACGAACTGATCGCCCGACGTCGCTGCTCCGGCTGCGGCCGTATTCTGCGCCGCAGTGCAAAGCGTCGGGGCTCCTCCCGGACCGGCTGCCGGTCCGAGCGAGGCCGGCGATCTGGTCACCGCGATCGTGTAATAGATCGGGTTCCCGCTGGCCGCCCCGTTGCAGTTCGCGGCCTGCGCTCCGCCGACGGGCACCGGCCCGATATCGACGATCTCGATGAAGGCTTCCGTCACACCGGCGGGTAGCGCGAACGTGAAGTTCGCGCTACCGTCGGTGTTCTGCGCCGCCACCGGGGTCGTGAAGGCGGGCAACGACGTCAGCGTTGCCGGCAGCGTGAACGCCTTCGTCTGCGTGACCGTGCCCGTATTCGCCGGCACGCTCACGCTGAGGGAGTAGGATCCCGACGCTACGGGAACGAGCCCCGCGAAGACGTCGAGACCCGAGCCGATGCCGGCCGTACCGCCCGGCACGTTGCCGTTGCCGACCGGCGACTGCCCGTTTCCGAGCAAGTCGCACGCCGGCGGCCCGCACCAAGCGTTCGGGAGCTGGTTGGGATCCTTGGCGTCGTACACCGGCAGCGGATTGGGAGCTACCGAAAACGGAACGCCCAGCTGCGTGTAGTTGTACGGCTCGATGCCGGTGGCGAAGACACCCTGCGAGGTGCCGAACGTCGTCACCGTCGTGACGCCGGCGCTCTGCGACGTCGACGTCAGGTTCGACCCGCCGATTTCACCGGTTGCCGGGCCGGTGGCGATGGTTGCGAAGGAACCGTCGGGCGTGCCCGCCGGGCCCGCCAGGGTTTCCGGGATCGTGAGGGTCGGCGAGTTGACCGCGGAACCGCTGTCGCCGTTGGCCTGCCGGTACGTTGCGACCACGTTGGTCCCGGCGTCCTGTACGCCGTAGATCGTGGCCGTGCCGACCGCCAGTTGCAGCACGTTCGAGGTCGGAGAGACCACGTTTGGCGGCGCCGGAGAGTTCGTGCCGCTTTTTGCACCGCAGCCCGCGCTCGCCACGGCGACGAACAGCGCCGCCACGAGCAGTTGTCTGTTGATGTGCGTATCCATTCTAGAGCGCATGTTGGTAGTACACCGTGATGGTAAAGGGTTGCAGCGGCGCAAGCCCCGTTGCGCCCGTGAAGTCACCGTTGCTCAACAGGTACGCGCCGTTCTGGAACGCGTAGGTCTCCTTCGACATGTTGGCGCAGCCGTGCGTGTTGCCAAAGACCGTTTGGCAGTTGTTCTGGTTGGTCAGCGGGCCCGAGGTACCGGTCGTGACCGGCTGGTAGAACGGATTGACCGCCGGCACCGAGTTGATGAACGCGTTGCCGAACAGATTGGACATCTGTACGCCGACCGTGTTCTGGCCCCGCTTGTACTGGAGCGTCAGGTTGGCCTGGAGATTCGCCGCCGACAGATAGCCGCCCGTGGCCGAGGTTGCCGAGGTGCCACGGGTGACGAAGATGTTCGGCCGCAGCGCGGTGCCCGGATTTGCCGGGTCGTAGTAGTTGGTCGAGAGCTGCGTGCCGCCTTGGTTCTGCAGGCCGTTGAGCGGATTGACGCCCGCTCCGAAGTTGACTTGCGGGATGTTGGCGTACTGATTCGGTCCGATCGTTGCGGCGAGCAGGTTGCCGATGCTGTACGGGTAGCCGATGTTGTACTGCAGGACCGGGGTGGCGCTGAACCCGCTCTTGGTGTTCCACGTTCCGCCGATGCGCATCGAGAACGGCGACACGTAGCCGGCGCGATAGATGTCGCCGAGCGCCAGCGTCGCGGGCGAGAGCAGCGGCACGGCCGTCTCGTTGATCGAGAGCGGCGGGGTCGTGCTGAGGACGTTCTGATACGTGGCCGAGAAGAACCCGCTGACGCCGTTGCGCTCTTCGGGGGTGGTCACGTTGAACTCGAGGCCGGTCGTGCGGTTGAAGCCGAGGTTCGACGTACCGAAGATCTCGTTGCCGCCCGGCAGGATCGTGATCAGCGAGTACGACGGCAGGTCGGTGCCGAGCTTGTAGAACGGCGTCAACCGGACGCCCCAACCGTTGCTGAACCGGTGCGAAGCGCTGAGGTCGTAGTTGGAGTACAGCGCCGGCTGCGTGAACCCGGCGTCGGGCGCTTCGACATTGTCACCCGCCCAGTAGAGTGCCGCGCCGTAGCTCGAGCACGGGAACTGGCCGTAGCCGGGCCCGCGGTTGTAGATGCCGCACTTGAAGCCGGCCGGTGCCGGGATGTTCATGTACGGACCAAGGCCGTCCGCGTTGAACGGCGTACCGCCGTTCTGACCGACCGAAAAGACCGCCGAGCGGCCGTAGCCCGCGCGGATCGACGTGCTGGGGTCGATTTCCCAGGTGGCACCCACGCGTGGTTCCCACTCGCGCGGCTGCAAGAACGAACTGGTGAAGAAGTTATTGGGAACCGCGAACGCGTTGTTGACGCTGCCCGCGGGCACGCCTTGGCCGTACTGATCGAGCTGGCCGGTCCAGTGCTCGTTCTGGCCCTCGTAGCGGACGCCGAGGTCGAGCCGCACCTTGCTGATCGGCGCGTATTGGAAGCGCAGACCGGTACCCCAGTTCTGCCACTTGTCGCCGTGGTAGTTGATGCCCCAGTTGGGCAGACGCGGAACCGCTTCGCCGCGGCTCGTGAAGTAGTCGTAGATGTAGCCGCCGGGGAGCCAGTCCAAAGTGCTGGGACCTTGCACCGAGCCGCCGCCGATCCCGTAGATCGTGTAGTTGGCTTGATCGGAATTCCAAACCGGCTCGACGATGTCGTACTTGCCGTTCAGCGAGACGGTCAGCTTCGAGCCGAACTGGTGGGTCAAATCGAGGCTCACGCCGGAGGTCGGGCCGCCGACTTCCTGCCAGACCGGCCCGGCGAGGCCGCCGACATTCGGAATGTAGCCGCTCGACGGCCCATTGCTGAACGACGTATCGTTGTAGTCCAGCTGCTCCCAGTTGTAGTAGCGGAGCGCCAGGAACGTCGTCGGGTTGAGGTTGTTGTCGTACTCGAACTTGAGGAAGCGGGTCTGCAGCGAGTCGTTGACCTGCGGCGTCCCCGGAGCGACGTTCGTCGCCGGCGTGTAGTTGTTGAGGGCGATCAGCTGGGCGTACTGCGCGGGCGTGTAGCCGGCGATCAGGGGAAACACCGACGTCGCTCCGTTCGGCCCGGTGTCGTACGGGTAGTACGCAAGCTGCCCGATCCCGCCGCCGTAGTTCCCGTACGAGACCGATGAGACGTTCGTGTACAGGACTTGCAGCGACTGGTTGTGGTTCTGGCCGAACTTGAACACGAAGTTGTTCGTGAGCTGGTTGTTGTTGCGAACGCTGTCCGAGAAGTAGTGGCCGAATTCGGCCGCGTTCTGGCCCGAGTAGCCGTGATACGGATCGAAGTGCTGGTAGTTGAACGCGACGTAGTCGGAGAGCGAGTCGTTCGCATTGGCGAAGCCGTACTCGAACGCCAGCTGGTGGAAGGAGTTCGGGCCGCCGAACTCGGCGTCGACGTACCCGAACGCCGGGTTGGCGCCGCGCTTGGGGATCAGATTGATCACGCCGGAGCCGACGTTGCCTTGCGTCGCGTCGCCCGCGCCTTCGACGACCTGTACGTTGCCGATGCCGTTGAAGAGGCCGGACCCCGTCGATTCGCCGCTGCCGTTATTGGCCAAGAACGGCTCGGTGAAGACGACGCCGTCGTACTGGTAGCCCACTTCGTGGGCGCTGCCGCCGCGAATCGTCGGCGAGCCGGCGTTCGTGAGCGTGACGCCGGGGACGGCGAGCAGCAGGTTGTTCTCGTTCGTCGTGGCTTCCTTACCGGTCGTCTGGGTGATGCGCGCCCCGCTGATCGTATATGAGTCGATCGTCTGCGTGGGCTGGAAAGCGCTATTGGCGGAGTGGCTGGTCACCCGGCCGATCGTCCGCAGTTCCTTGGAAAGCTTGATATTGCCGAGGCCCAGCGTCTGGTCGCCGCTGATCGTGACGCCGCTCTCGGAAATCTGCTCGTAGCCCGGAGCTTGAATCGAGAGGACGTACGTGTCGACCGGTACGCCGAGGAAGGTGAAGAAACCCGAGCCGTTGCTCTTGGTGGAGTACGAGCCGCTCGGCGCCGTAAGCGCGATCGCAGCGTTGGAGATGGCCGCGCCGGACTGTGAGTCGACGATGGTCCCGCTGACGTTACCGGCTTGGCCGCCGGCCGCGTAGCTGGGGATGGTCGTCGACAGCACCAGGCTGAGGCCTACCGCAAGGGTAGCCAGAAATCGCACCATGGCCGTACGCCAATGGCGCGAGCGTTTAGAAAGCATAGGTTATGCCCCTTGGTGTGTAGTGCGTCCACAAGGGCGGGAAACGTGCCTATTCTGAAATACCGGAACGACACCCGGCCTATGGGACCAAGGCGACTTATCGGGCCAAGAGTTTAAGTCCTGTAAAGCTGAGAAAAAGCTGGCAACCGTTTCCAGCGGGCGCCCGAGCCTTTTTCCTTGCTGCGACGGAGCATTGCGGGCGCCGCCCGCCGGCGCCGCGCTAGACTTCCATCACGACCGGGATCACGATCGGCTTGCGCCGGGTCTTCTCGTAGACGGCCCTCGAGACGCCCTGGCGGATGTGTTCCTTGACGGTCGAGACGTCGCGGATGCCCTCGGCCGAGCAGCCGCTCAAAATCTCGCTGACCCGCTTTTCCAGGTCGCGCGTCACGCCTTCGGACTCCGGCATGTAGAAGACGCCCCGCGAGACGAGGTCCGGTCCGGCCACCACGCGCGCTTCTTCAGCGTCGACGGTCACGACGATCATCATGATGCCGTCGGCCGAGAGGTGCTTGCGGTCGCGCAGCACGGCCTCGCCGATGTCGCCGACGCCGCTGCCGTCGACCATGACGTTGCCGCCGTAGGTCTTGCCGACTTTCTCGGCCCCGCGCGCCGTGAACTCGACGACGTCGCCGTTCTCGATCACGAAGCAGTTCTGTGGCTCGACGCCGGTCTTCTGCGCCAGGGCCGCGTGGGTGACCAGCATCCGGTACTCGCCGTGCACCGGGATGAAGTGCTTGGGGCGCACGAGGTTGAGCATCAACAGCAGCTCCTCTTGCGAGGCGTGGCCCGAGACGTGCGCGGGCACCGTGGAACTGCCGTGCACGACCGTCGCACCCAGACGGTAGAGGTTGTTGATCGTCTTGCCGACGCTCTTCTCGTTGCCGGGGATCGGGGTCGCGCTGATCACGATCGTATCGCCCGGCACGATCTTCATGCGGGGGTGGTCCCGGACGGCCAGGCGCGAGAGCGCGGACATCGGTTCGCCCTGCGAACCCGTCGTGATGATGACGACCTCGTCGGCCGGGTATTCGTCGACCTGTTCGAGCCGGATCACCCGGTCGGCCGGCAGATTGAGGTAGCCCAGTTCGGTCGAGTAGTGAACCACGTTGGTCAGCGAACGGCCCAGGAACGCGATCCGGCGCCCGAAGCGTAGCGCTTGGTCGATCACCTGCTGGATGCGCGGCACGTTCGAGGCGAAGGAGGTGACGATGATGCGGCCGGTCGCCCGGGCGAAGATGTTGGCGAACGCATCGCCCACGACGCGTTCCGACGGGGTATGGCCGGGGCGTTCGGCGTTGGTCGAGTCCGAGAGCATGCACAGCACGCCGTCCTCGCCGATGCCCGCGATCGCCGCGAAGTCCGCCGGCTTCCCGTCGATCGGCGTCTGGTCGAACTTGAAGTCGCCGGTGTGGAAGATCGTGCCGAGCTCGGTGGCGATCGCCAGCGCGCAGCAGCCCGCCAGGCTGTGGTTGATGTGCACGAACTCCGTCTCGATGCCGCCGTAGCGCACGACGTCGCCCGGGTTGACCGATACGAAGTTGCGGTCGCCGAATTTCTGGTCGCGCATCTTGGCGCGGATCAGCGCCAGCGTCATCGGCGTCCCGACGACGGGGACGTCGAACTCCCGCAGCAGGTAGGGGATGCCGCCGATGTGGTCTTCGTGGCCGTGGGTGACCAGCAGCGCCCGGAACTTCTCGCGATGCTCGCGCAGGTACGAGAAATCGTTGATGACGACGTCGACGCCGAACATCTCGTCGTCGGGGAACATCAGCCCGCAGTCGACGACGACCAGGTCGTCGCGCGTCTCGACGACCGTCATGTTGCGGCCGATCTCGCCGCAACCTCCGAGCGGAACGATCCGGACGTAGGGTTCGTCAGGGGGCGGCGCGACGACGAGCGTGGTGGCCGGTGCGCGGCCGTTGGATTGATTCAAAGGGGGTTTCTTTCCGGCAAAAAGCCGCACTGGCGGCTTGCCGTACGAGCCGTACGGCGTGATTGAGCCTCTCGGGAGGCTACAACATGCTCGTGGAAGCTTTCGTTACGGTCGCGGCCGTGACTCCTTGCCGAACGGCGCCCGCACCTTCGCCCTCGCCCCCGGCCTTGCGGGGGCGCCCCGCACCGGCGCCCCCCGAGCGGGCCGCTTCCCGCTCGGACGAACTGTACTCGCTGCGCGCCCGGCGGCGCTTCGCCGCCTACTTGCGCATGCGGCTGCTCGAAATGCGCGAAGCCGGCCTCGAGCGCGCCGCGGAAGCGGTCGAGCGGCGCCTGCCGGTCGACGAGCTGTTGAAGCCTCCACCGTAGGCGGCGCGCGAAGCATTCACGGCTGGAGCGCGAAAGGGCGATCCGTGACACCGAACCCCCTGCCGGAGCCGGCGGCCGAGCGCCCGAAGCGAGCCGGGCTGGCCCTCCCGCGTGATATCCTGATCGCCCCGCAGCGCGCCTACGCCCGGATCGCAGCGACCGGAGAGTGGCTGCCCGCCTACCTGGTCGTCGCGGCCGCCGGCCTCGTCGCCGCCGCGTTGATGGCCCCGGCCATCGCGCACCTGGCGAACCTGCCGCCGCCGGTCGGCACGGCGACGAAGCCGCCGTCGGACCCGGCGGCGGTCGCGACCGCCTCGAAGCTGATCGTGGCGGAGGTCGCGCTGCAAGAGGTCTTCGTGCCGCTGCTGATGATCGGCCTGACGGCGACCACGCTGACGCTGGTCGCCCGCTTCAAGCGCCAGCCGACGTCGTATACGGTCTTCGCCGCGCTTGCAGCGAACTGCTTGATGCCCGTAGCGATTGGGTCGCTCGTCAACGCCGTGGGCGTGCGGCTCCACGATCCCGCGAGCTTCCACGACCTCCGCTCGCTGCTGCTGGCGGTACCGGACAACCTGGGCATCTTCGCCAACCCGCACAACGAGACCGAAGTCGAGTTCCTGGCGCGCTTCGACATCTTCGACGTGTGGGCGTACATCTTACTGGGATTCGGCTTTGCGGCCTTTACGAAGGTGCGCTTGACCGCGGCCCTGGGGATCGCGTTCGCGCTGGACTTCGCGTTCGCGCTGATGTTCTGACGAAACTTCGGACGTGAGGGCTCGTACAACCGCCGGGAGGCTTCCGAACAGATGAGTGCCGATGCCGCGCTTCCGAAGCGCAGCGGTCTTTCCGTTTTGCGCGACGTCATCTTGGCGCCGCGAAGTGCTTTTCAGGCGCTCGGCGAGCGCACCCACTGGGGCTGGGCCTACCTCTTCATCTGCGTCCTGGGCTGTACCGGGGCCGTCCTGCAGATCCCGGCGGGCGAACACGTTGCCGTGGCGACCTTCGCCCAGAATGCGGCGCACGATCCCCGGATCGCCGCGATGTCGTCCGCCGACCAGCAAAAGGCGATCGGCGTGGCCACGAGCGTGCAGCGCTACCTCTGGCTCTTCTACCCGGCGCTCGCGATGCTCGCGATCGCGTTCGCGTCGCTCGTGCTGCTGTTCGGGACCGCGGTCGCCCGCGGCCGGGCCGGCTTCGCGCGCCTCTTCGGTCTGGCTGCCAACGTCGCGATCCTGAACTTCGGCATCGGGTACCTGGTCGTCGGCGTACTCGCAACCCTGCGCGGGGCGGACGCCTACTCGAGCCAGCGCGATCTCCTGCTGACGCTCCCCTCCCTGGCCTGGCTCGTGCCGGGCGGTTCGCCTCAGCTCGTGACGCTGCTGGCGCAGTTCAACCCGTTCCAGATCTGGTCGTTCGTCCTGTTCGCGCTGGGCCTGAGCGTCGTCGCCAAGCTGCCGCGCCTGCCGGCGTACGCGCTCGCGGCGCTCGTAACGTTCGGCGGCGCGCTGTTCGCGGTGCCCATGGCCCGATGAGACTCGGTCCCGCAGCGCTCGTGCCGGTGGCGCTCGCCCTGTGCGCGCTGGCAGGTTCCGCGGCCGCGGCCGCGCCCGCGCCGGCCGCCTCGCCCACGCCCACGCCCGGCCTCGACGGGTATCACGCGGTCGTGTACGCGCTCGCGCACGAGCCGTCGCTGCTCGCCCAGCACGCGACCGTGCTCAGCCTCGACGCCACCTTCACGAAGATCCGCGCGGGCGAGTACCCGAGCCTCAACGGCCAACTGCAGAACCAGATCGCGAAATCCGCCAACCAGAGCGGCCAGTTCGCGCAGTTCGGGCTCTCGCCGGCCTCGAACTTCTCGCAGAACACGGCCCAACTCCAATCGACGTACAACCTCTACAACGCGACGCAGCAAGTCAACGCGGAGCAGGCCAAGAAGCAAGTCGACAACGCGCGCGACGAGTTGCGCCGGCAAGAGGAAGCGGCCGCGGTCAGCGTCACGAACGCCTTCTACGGGCTGGCGGCGGACCGCGGCGTCGTCATGCTCGACGAGAACGACCTACGCTACCAGCAGGAACTGCTCGACGCCGCACGGGCCGAGGAGCGGGTCGGCCGGGTCGCCGGCGTCGACGTGCTGCGGGCCCAAGTCGCGGTCGGGCGCAGCGAGGCCGCGCTGGTGCAAGCGCGCGCGACGGCGCAGAACGACGAGGAGGCGCTGGCGGTCCTGATCGGCGCTCCGGCCGACACGCCCTTCGACGTGCCGAGCGTCCTGCCGGAACCGGCGCTGCCCGCGGCCCCGGTCGCCACGCTCGACCAGATCGCCGAGCACAACCGGCCGGAGATCGGCGCGGCCCGCGCGGCCTTCGACGCGGCCAAGCTCGGCGACGCGGCCGTCGATAACGACCTGCGTCCGACCGTCGCGATCAACGGCTCGTTCGGCAGCCAGGTCTCGCCGACCAATTTCGTTCTCCAGCAGAACCAGATCGATACGACCAACGCGCAGGCCATCGCCAGCTACGAGCAGGAAAAGCTGCTGTTTCCGGGCGTGAACTTTCCGCCGCCGGTGCTGCTGCCGCCGGTCAACCGCAACACGCCGGGCTTCTGGCAGTTCAACATCACCTCGACCTTCCAGATCCCGCTGTACGACTACGGCCAGCGCGCCGCGCAGCACCACGCCGCCCGCGCGCAGATCGAGTCGGCGGTGTCGTCGCTGGTCAGCGCCTACGCGTCCGTGCAAGCCGACGTGCAGGCCGCGCGCCGCAACCTCGACGCGGCGGCGCAGAAGCTGGAGCTCGCGAAGCTCAGCGCCCGCCAAGCGACCGAATCCGCCCGCATCTCGCGGCTCCAGTACAGCAACGGCTTGATCTCGTTCACCGACGTCAGCCAGACCGAACAGACGGCGCTGGCCGCTCAGAACGACCTGCTGGCCGCCCGCGTTCAGTACGTGACGGCCTTCATCCGGCTGCGCGTCGCGCTGGCTCCGCCGGATACCGCCGCCGCCGCCGATTTGCGAGGACAATGAACCGCCGCCGGAACGCCATCCTGGTCATCGCCGGCCTGGCCGTCGTCGTCGCGCTGGGCCTGGTGGCCGCGCGGTCCGGGAGGGACGCGGTCGAAGTCCGGCAGAGCGTCGTGCGCTACGGCAACTTCCTGACGAAACTGCCCGAGACCGGCGTCGTGCAGCTGCCGCGGGTCGTGACGATCCCGGCCGGCGTTTCGGGCAACATGGGCGCGGTGCGGGTCCGCGCCGGCGACCGCGTCCGCGCCGGCGACCTGCTGGCTACCATCGTCAACGAGCAGATCAGGTCCGACGTCCGCGAGGCCGAGGACAGCGCGAACTCGGCGGCCGCGAAGGCGCGCAGCGTCGCCGAGGCCAACGCGGTGCTGCCCGACCAGAACCGCTCCGCCGTCGTTACGGCCGAGGCGGGCGTGGTCGCGGCCCGCTCCGCGTTGACGCAGGCCCAGCAGGACCTCGTGGCCGGCTCGCAGTCGGGCCTCGGCTACGGCGGCCAAACGGCCGAGGAGCAGCGCCTGACCGCCGAGGCGACCCTCTCCAAGGCCGAGACCAACCTGCGCGAAGCCAAGCGCACCTACGACGCCAACCAGTACCTGTACGAACAGCAGGGCCTCTCGCGCGACGCCCTGCTGCAATCGCAGGCCAGATACCAGCAAGCCCAGGTCGATTTCGCCCAAGCGCAGAGCGAGCGCCGCATCCTGGGCGGCACGCTGACGCGTGAAACGCAAGTCTTGCGGGACCGCGTGCGTTCGGCCCAGGACCAGCTGCGCCAAGCCGAGGCCGCGCTCGCATCCGCCCAGGCGAACGCCCGCGAGTCCAAAGCCGGCGACCTCGACGCGGCGCGGGCGGAGGCCGCGCGCGCGGCCGACGAACTGGACTACGCGCGCGAACAAGCCGGCAAGCTCGAGGTGCGCGCGCCGTTCGACGCGATCGTTCAGAGCGTCGTGTCGCAAGCGGGCGACCCGCTGCGGCCGATCGCGCCCGGCGATTCGGTCAGCGTCGGCCAGGCGCTCTTCACGCTGGCGGCGGACGACAACTTCATCGTGCGCACGAAGGTCGACGAGCAGGACATCGCGGGCGTCCGCCTGGGCCAGCACGCGATCGTCAGCGGCGAAGATTTCGCCGGGGCGAAGCTGGACGGGCACGTCGTCTCGATCTCCCCGATCGCGCAGAAATCCGACGACCCCTCCAACACCTCGCGCCAGGTCGTGACGACGATCGCGCTGGACCGCCGCCTCCCGTTCCTGCGCGACGGCATGACCGTGGACGTCGACGTGATCACGCACGACGAGAAACACGTGCTGAGCGTCCCGACCGACGCGCTCCACAAGGACGACCGCGGCAGTTACCTGTTTCTCGCGCGCGACGGCCGCGCGCAGCGGGCCGACGTGCGCCTCGGGCCGCAGAACGACACCGACGCGGTCGTCGTCGCCGGCCTGCACGACGGCGACACCGTCATCGCGGACAAGAACCCGCTGGTCGTCGCCGGGGCCGCGGTGAAACCGGCACCCTCGCCGTCGCCCTCCGCCTCGCCGCGGTGAGCCGTTTCCTCGGGTACGCCGGCGAAGCGCTGGAGGCGATCTGGAACAACCGCGCGCGCTCGGTCCTGACGATGCTCGGCATGATCATCGGAACGGCCTCGGTCATCGCGGTCCTCGGCATCGGAAAAGCCGCGTCGGGGGGCATCGCCGCATCGCTCGACGCGTTCGGCGATCCGGGCTTCGTCGTCGCGGTCGACCCCAAGCAGGACGATCCGCTCTCGGCCCAGCTCCAGTACCGCGACGCCGCCTCCGTGCGCACCGAGGATGCGGGCGTCGTCCAATACGCGTTTCCGAACTTCCAGCGCACCTATCACGTCGTCGCCGCGGGCGTCGACTTCGTGGGCGCGGTCACCAGCGCCAACGGCGTGATCTTCGATACGCTGACGCTGCGCGAAGGCCGGCGCATCAGCGCGCAAGACGTCGCGAGTGCCGCACGGGTCTGCGTCCTCAGCCAGCCGCTCGAGCGGCGGCTCTTCGGCGAAGGGGGCCGGGCGCTCGGCCAAGTGGTGCGCATCGACGGAGTGCGCTTCCGCGCCATCGGCGTCTACGACGAACTCAAAGCCGGCATCTTCAACAACGCCGGCCAGTCGGACTACATCGAGATCCCCTACTCGGCGTTCGCGGAGCTCGCCCCGGGACCGATCGACTCGATGCAGATCTATCCGGCGCGCGGCGCCACCCTGCCCGAGGTCCGCGACGCCGTGGTGGCGACGCTGCGGCACCTGCACGGTCCGCGCGCGGAGTACGACGTCCAGGACGCGCTGGCATTCATCGGCGCGTTCGAGCGCGCGGTCGCGGTCGTCAGCTACGGCGTGACCGCGATCGGCGGGGTGGCGCTGCTGGTGGCCGGCATCGGGATCATGAACATCATGCTGGTTTCGGTGACCGAACGGACGCGCGAGATCGGCATCCGCAAAGCGATCGGCGGCAGCAGCCGCGACATCGCGACCCAGTTTCTGATGGAAGCCGTGATCCTCTCGCTGATCGGCGGCGGAGCCGGCATGCTGCTGGGGGTGGCCGGCGTGCTGCTCGGCTACGGCGTCGTCGCCGGGCTGCTCGGCCCCGCGCCGATTCCGTGGCTTGGGATCGTGTCGCTGGCGGTGGGCTTCTCGATGTTCGTCGGCGTCGTCTTCGGGACGTACCCGGCGATCCGCGCGGGGCGCCTGGACCCGATCGAAGCGTTGCGCTCGTAGTGAAGCGTTAGGGCCACGGAACCCGTGGTCGCGTTCGTACGCCAGGTCGGACCGTTCTTCGGCGAAGCCCTCGCGGTGCTGGCCGGCAACCGCACGCGCTCGATCCTGACGATCCTCGGGCTGATCATCGGCGTCGCCGCCGTCATCGCGATCCAGATTCTCGGGCGCGGGATGTCGGGCGCGGTGACGGGGGTCCTCGGAAGCCTCAACGACCAGAGCTTCTTCCTCTTTCCGAACGCGCGGCAAGCCGACATCGCCAAGGCCTCGATCACCTACAAGGACATCGAGCGCACCAAAGCGCTCTTCCCGAACATCCTGGTGGCCATCCCCGCGGGCTCGGTGCAGCGGCTGGTCACCGCCGGCCACCAGCGCGCGCGGCTGGCGATCTCCGCCGACTCTGACATCAGCTTCGCCTCCGTGCCGCTCGTGTACGGCCGTAACCTCTCGCACGACGACGTCGCGGGCAGCGCCCACGTATGCGTGCTGACCGACAACGCCTACAAACGGCTCTTTCCGGGCGGCGGCGACCCGGTGGGCGCAAGCGTGCGCTTCGGCGACCGCCGCTACGTCGTGGTGGGCGTGCAGGGCCCGCCGACCCAGGGCATCGTCCCGGTCACGTTCGGCGGCGACGTGTCGATCCCGTACACGACCTACCAGCTCGAATACCTGCGCTCGCGGCCGCTGTTCGCCGCGCGCTTCGTGGTCGCCGACGCGAGCCGGATCGCCGCCACCGAGGTCGCGGTCGTCGGGTATTTCAAAGCGATCAAGGCGGGCCGGGCGGAGTACCAGACCTTTGACCGCAAGTCGTTCTCGGCCTCGATCGACGGCATCTTCGCGGCGCTGACGCTCGTGATCGCGCTGATCGGCGCCGTTTCGTTACTGGTAGCAGGTATCGGCATAATGAACATCATGCTGGTCTCGGTGACCGAGCGGACGCGCGAGATCGGCGTCCGCAAGGCGATCGGAGCGACCAGCCTTCAGGTATTGGCCCAGTTCTTCATCGAAGCGCTGCTGCTGTCGCTGGTCGGGTGCGGCATCGGGCTCGTGCTGGGATTGCTGGCGGGCTATCTGATCGACCGCTTCGCGCTGGTCGCGATCTCGGGCGTCGTGCCGGCGATTCCGTGGCTGCAATCGGTAGCGATCGCGGTCGGGTTCGCGACCGTCGTGACGCTGGTGTTCGGAACGTACCCGGCCTACCGTGCCTCGCGGCTCGATCCGATCGAAGCGCTGCGCTATGAGTGAGGCCGCGCAGAACCGCAGCGCGATCGTGATCCGCGACGTCACGAAGACCTATGCCTCGGGCACGCTCGAAGTCCAGGCCCTGCGCGGCGTCAGCTTCGAGGTGGCGCGCGGCGAGTACGTGGCGATCATGGGGCCGTCCGGCTCGGGCAAATCGACGCTGATGAACCTGATCGGCTGCCTGGACCGGCCGACGACCGGGACCTACCTGCTCGACGGCATCGACGTCGGAACCCTCGACGACGACCGGCTCGCCGCGATCCGCCTCAAGAAGCTGGGCTTCGTCTTTCAGGGCTTCAACCTGCTGGCGCGGACGAACGCCATCAAGAACGTCGCGCTGCCGCTCTTCTACGCCGGTCTTCCACAGCGCGAGCGCGACGAGGCCGCCGCGCGCATGCTGACCGAGGTCGGCCTGGGCGACCGCGGCCGGCACAAGCCGAGCGAACTTTCGGGCGGCCAGCAGCAGCGCGTCGCCATCGCGCGGGCACTCGTGAACGACCCGGCGGTGCTGCTGGCCGACGAGCCCACCGGAAACCTCGACTCGCAGACGAGCGCGGAGATCATGGGGCTCTTCCGCCAGCTCAACCACGCCGGCCGCACGATCATCATGGTCACCCACGACCCTGAAACCGCCCGTAACGCGGAACGTGTTATTCGTTTGCGCGACGGCCTGGTGGTCAGCGACGCCCCCGCCGAGCGAGCCGGCGGTGTAGGGCCCGACCCTTTCCCACCGCGCGGCGCGTAAATTAGAATTCAGGGAAAAGGACGCGTCACGGCGTGACCTCTATCGCGCGCCCGAGTATGGTCCCATACGAGCGACCGTTTTCCGGGGGTCGGCCCCGTACCGTATCAGGGAGAGTTGAGAGACTAAGACCATGCAGAAGTTCCGCATTTTACCGACGCTGATCGTCGGCCTGATCGGGGCGATCGTCGGAAGCTTTTCGATGATGCTCTTTGCCAGCACGCATTTCGCCGGCGTCGCCGGACCCGGCAACACGCCGCCCACCCTCTCCGCGGCGCCCCTCTACGGCGGCAGCGACCAGGACCGGATCGTCAGCGCCGTCAAGCGCGTGGCGCCGTCGGTCGTCGCCCTGAACGTCACGGTCAACGGCCAGCAGGTCGTCCCGGCCGATCCCTTCTCGCAGTTTTTCGGCGGCGGCCCGCAGATGCCGGGCCGCGTCGAGCACTACCGCGCGCGCGCGTCCGGCTCGGGCTTCGTCTACTCGCGCTCGGGTGACGAGGCACTGATCGTCACCAACGCGCACGTCGTGCGGCCCCCCAACGGCGGTAACGTCTCGGGTATCCAGGTCGTGTTCCAGAACGGCCAGCGCGCCCCGGGCCACGTGTACTCCGAGAACATCGGCGCGGACCTGGCGCTCGTCAAGGTCGAAGGCGTGAAGGATCTGCCCCCGCCCATCGAGATCGCCGACTCGAGCAAACTTCAGGCCGGCCAGTGGGCGATCGCGATCGGCGAGCCCTTCGAGCTCAAAGAGTCGGTGTCGCTCGGCGTCGTGTCGGGCTTCAACCGCGACGAGACGATCGGCAGCGACGGCGGCGGCGGTGAGATCAACTTCAAGGGCTTGCTGCAAACCTCGGCGCCGATCAATCCCGGCAACTCGGGCGGCCCGCTGATCGACGTCGACGGGCGCCTGATCGGCGTCAACCAGTCGACGGCCAACCCGCAGGCCGGCGCCCAAGGCATCGGCTTCGCGATCCCGGCGAACACCGTCAAAGAACAGATCGCGCTGCTCGAGAAGAACCCGGGCGTCCATCAGGGCACCAACACCGGCTTCATCGGCGCGGCCCTGGAAACGGTCACGCCTCAGGTCGGCGTGCAAATCAACTACCAGGGCAAGGGCGTCGCGATCTTGCAGGTCGTTCAGGGCGGTCCGGCCGACCAAGCCGGCCTGCAGCCCGGCGACGTGATCCAGAAGGTCAACGGCGAGGACGTCACCACGAACGAGCAGGCCGTCAAGGCGATCCGGGCCACCAAACCCGGCCAGACGATCAGCATGCAAGTCTGGAGCGCCGGCGTCAAAAAGCTGGTCAACGTGAAGGTGCAGGAGCGCCCGGCCGACGTCGGCGAGGTCGCCCCGCAGCAGCCGCAGGATCAGGACCCGAGCAACCCCAACCCCTGATCCGCGACCCCGCGAACCAACAAACAACCCCGCCGGACTCCGGCGGGGTTGTTCTTTATGCGTTTTCTTTCGGGGGCCGGTTAGGATCGCGTGCCGGGCGGGAATGCCTCGAAGGCAGCGGCAACCGGCGAAACCCGGAGGGACCGGCGGCGTATCATAGTAGACGCAAATGTCTCGCGCTGGGACTTTTTTACGGCGCACCCTTGAACGTCGGTAAGCGGCAAGGCGAAGCCCGGAGCAGTCCGGGGTCGGGAACGAGCGGTTCCCGTGCAGTTGGTCCACGACGCTCGGTGAGAGGAAATAGCATTTATGGCAAAAGTGGTCGGCATCGACCTCGGCACGACCAACTCAGTCGTGGCCGTTATGGAGGGGCAGACGCCCACCGTGATCGCGAACTCCGAAGGCAACCGGACGACCCCCTCGGTCGTGGCCTTCACGAAGACCGGCGAACGGCTCGTCGGACAGCTCGCGAAACGGCAAGCCGTGACCAACCCGGAACGCACGATCAAATCGATCAAGCGCCACATGGGCACGGACTTCACCGTCAAGATCGACGGCAAGGACTATACGCCGCAAGAGATCTCGGCGATGATCCTTCAGAAACTCGTCAACGATGCGTCGACGTACCTCGGCGAGCGGGTGACCAAAGCGGTCATCACGGTGCCCGCGTACTTCAACGACGCGCAGCGCCAAGCCACCAAGGACGCCGGCCGGATCGCCGGCCTCGACGTCCTACGCATCATCAACGAGCCGACGGCGGCGGCGCTGGCGTACGGACTCGATAAGAAGGGCAACGAGACGATCCTGGTCTGGGACCTCGGCGGCGGCACGTTCGACGTGTCGATCCTCGAGGTCGGCGACGGCGTGTTCGAGGTCAAGTCCACCAACGGCGACACCCACCTGGGCGGCGACGACTACGACGACCGCCTCGTGAAATGGATCGTCACCGAGTTCCGCAAGGATCAGGGGATCGATCTCTCGGGCGACAACCAGGCCCTCCAGCGGCTGACCGAAGCCGCTGAAAAGGCCAAGATCGAGCTCTCGACGCTGACGCAGACGAGCATCAACCTGCCGTTCATCACCATGGACGCGAGCGGCACGCCGAAGCACCTCGATCTGACGATCACGCGCGCCGATTTCGAGCGGCTGACGAGCGACCTGACCGACCGGATGGTCGGCCCGTTCAAAGCCGCGCTCGCGGACGCCAAGATCGATCTGAACCAGATCGACGAGATCGTGATGGTCGGCGGTTCGACCCGCATGCCGCTCGTGCAGGATCTGGTCAAGAAACTGACGGGCAAAGATCAGCTGAACCAGTCGGTCAACCCGGACGAGGTCGTGGCGATCGGCGCCGCGATTCAGGCCGGCGTGCTGGCGGGCGAAGTCCGCGACGTCGTTCTGCTCGACGTCACGCCGCTTTCGCTCGGGCTCGAAACCCTCGGCGGCGTCTTCACGAAGCTGATCGAACGCAACACCACGATCCCGACCAAGAAATCGCAGGTCTTCACGACGGCCGAAGACGGCCAGACGTCGGTCGACATCTCGATCTTCCAGGGCGAACGCGAGATGGCGCGCGATAACAAGAGCCTCGGCCAGTTCCGCCTCGAGGGCATCCCGGCCGCACCGCGCGGGATACCGCAGATCGAAGTCACGTTCAACATCGATGCCAACGGCATCGTGAACGTGTCCGCCAAGGACCTGGGGACCGGCAAGGAACAGGCCATCACGATCACGGCTTCGACCAACCTCAACAAGGACGAAGTCGACCGGATGGTGCGCGAAGCCGAAGCGATGGCCGCCGAAGACGCGCGCAAGAAGGAAGAGGCGGAGATCCGCAACCGCGCTTCGAGCCTGATCTACTCGACCGAGAAATCGCTCAAGGAGATCGGCGACAAGCTCGAGGCTGCGGCCAAGGCCGACGTCGAAGCCGGCCTGGAAGCGCTGCGCAAGGTCAGCGAGAACGGCACGGCCGCCGAGATCAAGGCCGCGACCGAAAAGCTCGAGCAAGCTTCGTACAAACTCGCGGAAGCGTTGTATCAGAAGACGGGCGCCGCCGGCGCGGCCGGCCCGGAATCGGCGAACGGCGCGGGCCCGAACCCTGCCGGCGACGGCGCGGGCGGCGCGCATGCCGACGACGTGATCGACGCCGAGTTCAAAGAAGCGAAGTAGCCCTTCGTGCGCGGGTGGGCCGAGCCCACCCGCGCACACATCTCGAAATTGAGTAGGACGCGATGGAAAGCGAAACACAGGCCGCTTCGGAGAACGGTACGATAGCGGCTGACGACGGTACGCCCGACACGAATTCTCCCGAAACGGCCGGCGGCGCAGCCGCCGAACTCGCGGCCGCGCTGGCGCTGGCGGAAGAACGGCTGAACGAACTGGCGTACGCACGAGCGGAAATCGATAACGTGCGCAAGCGCGCCCAGCGGATCGCCGACGAGCGGCTGTCGCACGGACGCAAGCAGCTGCTGGGCAAGTTCCTGCCGGTGCTCGACAACCTGCAGCGTTCGCTGGCCTTCAACGACAGCGAGGCGCTGCGCGGCGGCTTGCAGGCGACGCTCAAGGGCTTCGAGAGCCTGCTTTCGAGCGAGCAGGTCGTGGCCGTCGAGACGGTGGGGAAACCGTTCGACCCGCGCGTGGCCGAGGCGATCGGGACGCGCGAGAGTTCGGAATTCGATGACGACGTCGTGCTCGAAGAAGCCCAGCGCGGCTATCGTCTGGGAGAGGAACTGCTGCGGCCGGCGCTGGTCTTGGTCGCCAAGCGCGTGCCCGCGAACGGTGCATAAACGAGATTGAACTACAAAGACTACTACGAAGTCTTAGGCGTTCCGAAGGACGCGCCGCAAAAAGATATCAAGTCGGCCTACCGGAAACTCGCCCGCAAGTGGCATCCCGACGCGAATCCCACGAACGCGAAGGCCGCCGAAGAGAAGTTCAAGGAGATCTCCGAGGCCTACGAAGTGCTGGGCGATTCGGAGAAGCGCAAAAAGTATGACGCACTCGGCAGCGATTGGTCCGAAGCGGCGCAGCAGGCCGAAGCGCAGCGGCGTTACCGTTCGGCGCAGGGTCCCGCCCGAGGCTTCACGACCGAGAGCTTTTCCACCGACGGCGGCCCGAGCGGCTTCTCCGACTTCTTCGACTTGTTCTTCTCCGGCATCGGGCGCCATCCGCAAGGGGCGCCCGGCGCGGGGCAGTTCGCGCAGCGGGGCGGGGACCTCGAAACGACCCTCGATCTGACGCTGCGTGAAGCGTACGCGGGCGGCGCGAAAACCGTATCGCTGCAGATCGAGGATCACTGCCCGCGGTGCGGCGGCACGGGCGTCGTCAACCAGCAGATCTGCCCGCAGTGCCACGGCACGGGGCGGATCCTAACGCAGAAAAAATTCGAGGTGACCATCCCCAGGGGCGTGCGCGACGGCCAGCGCATCCGCTTGAGCGGCCAGGGCAGCCAGGGAACGGGCGGCGGCCCGAACGGCGACCTCCTGTTCGTCGTTCACATGCTGCCGGATTCCACGTTCGAACGCAAAGGCGACGACCTCTACGTCGAACTGCCGCTATCGATCTACGACCTGATTTTAGGCGGCGAAGTCCGGGCGCCCACGATGACGGGCGACGTCACCGTCACGGTTCCGCCGTCGACGCAAAACAACAAACGGCTGCGGCTGGCGGGCAAGGGAATGCCGAAGGCCCGCGCCGGCGGATTCGGCGACCTCTACGTACGGCTGACCGGGATGCTGCCGACGAACCTCTCGCCGCGCGAGCGCGAACTCTTCCAAGAACTCGCCGGGTTGCGGGCCGGCAAACACTAGCGTATTAGCGGAATTCCGCGTCGCCGATACCGGTGTCCACCTTATAGTCCTTGATCTCCCAGCGCTCGACGACTTCGTCGCCGGCGTAACGCGTCCGCAGGACGATCAATCCCGTCCGCTTCGAGATGTCGACGGTGTCGAGCGTCACCGTTCCGCGGTCGTCGGCGGGGTCGTCCGGGCATGCGACGCCCGCGTACGGCAGATCGATCTGGTCGGTCGCTTCGCCGTCCACGACCGGTCCCTCGCGTTCGCGCAAGACCGCGCGATGCGCCCCGTAGCAGTCGACCACGTCGCCCATGTTCGAGGTCAGGATCCCGTTGCCGCGCAGCGTCGTCAGGTTCTTGTCCCATGCGTCCGCGTGTAGCTTGAAGAGCGAGAGGGAGCGCTTGAAGGCCGTGACGCGCCCGCCGCCGTCCCACAGGATCGTCGCGCCGCTGCGCGGCCCCTTGACGATGTCCAGCCGCGCGCGATCCGGCTTGCGAAACGCATAGAAAAACTCGTGCTGGTCGGAGACCGCGCCGAGTTGCTCGTACGAGTCGATCGTGGCGCTATAGTCGTGCACGCCGTTCCAGGCTTGCTGCATGCGGTCGAAGGCGCTGTCCGCGCCGGCACTCGTAGAGCTCGCAAACGCAAGCAGGGCGCCCAGCGCGGACGCCCGGAGAAGAAACGTCACCATTGGGCCCTTCGGGTACCTTTGTGCCGGTGACCTCTATTTGGCCCACCCGGCCGGGCGGCAACTCGACGCTGGTTCCCGCGGTCATATCCTGTGATGCTAGGCGGCCCACCCACTCATTTGATGTGGTCGAGCATGTTCAGCCCCGACAAGCCGACCGTCAAGCGGGCGGTCAATTGGAAGCGGCTGAGCGCGCTCTTCCTGCCGTACTGGCGCCAGGAGGCGCTGGTCCTGGCCTGCATCGTGGTCACCTCGGCCCTCGGCCTCGCGCCCGCGCTCTACACGAAGCACCTGATCGACGTATCGCTCGCAAGCCACAACGTCCGCGGGCTGTGGTTCGACGTGGGCGGCATGATCGCGGCGGCGGCCATTTCGGCCCTAGTCGGCGTGTATCAGGGCTACATGAACTCGCTGGTGGGCGAGGGCATCATGCGCGACATCCGGACCAGCCTCGTGTCCCACCTGCACCGCATGCCGATCTCGTTCTTCACCAATACGAAAACGGGCGAGATCATGAACCGCGTCTCGAGCGACGTCGACAACGTCGACAACGTCGTGACCGGCACGCTGGTCACGATCGTGACCAACGTCGCCACAATCCTGACGACGGTCGTCACGATGCTGATCTTGGACTGGAAGCTTTCGTTGCTCGCGCTCGCGGTCGTACCGCTGATGATCCTGCCGCTCTCACCGGTCGGGCGGCGCATGTACGTCGTGCGCAAGCTGACCCGCGAGAAGCGCGACGAGATCGAGAGCATGACCCAGGAGACGCTCTCGATCTCCGGCATCACGCTGATCAAATCGTTCGTTCGCGAACGGTTCGAAGGTAAACGCTTCTACCGCGCTTCCACCGACCTGATGTCGCTCGAAGTCCGGCTCGCCATGGTCGGCCGCTGGTTCATCGCGGCCATCGGCGCGATGGTGGTCGTCGGCCCGGCGATCGTGTGGCTGGGCGGCGGGTACCTCGCGATATTCTACGGCTTGACGATCGGAACGATCGTCGCGTTCGTAGCGCTGCTCGGCCGCCTCTACGGGCCCGCCTCGGCGCTGGCCGGCATCCAGGTACAGATCGTCAGCGCGCTCGCGGTGTTCGAGCGCATCTTCGAGTACCTCGACATGAAGCCCGAGCCGTCGGGCACGAAGCTGCTGCCGCACGTCCGCGGCGACATCCGCTTCGAGGACGTACAGTTCGCGTACACGCCCGACCGGCCGGCGCTGAGCGGAGTCGACCTGCACATCGAGCCGGGACAAGTCGCGGCCTTCGTCGGCCCTTCCGGCGCCGGGAAGACGACGATAACGCAGCTCGTGCCGCGTTTCTACGACCCGCAGAGCGGCCGCATCACGATCGACGGCGTCGACCTGCGCGAGATCGAGATCGATTCTCTGCGTTCGCACATCGGCATCGTCACGCAAGAAACGTACCTTTTCCACGACACGATCGGCAACAATCTGCGCTACGGCCGCGAGGACGCCACGCCAGCGGAAATCGAAGAGGCCGCGCGCGCGGCCAACATCGCGGACTTCATCGCGTCGCTGCCGGAAGGCTACGACACGATCGTGGGCGAGCGCGGCCATAAGCTCTCCGGCGGCGAACGCCAGCGGCTCGCCATCGCCCGCGTGCTGCTCAAGGACCCGCGCATCCTGATCCTCGACGAAGCGACCAGCGCCCTGGACTCGGAGAACGAGGCCTTGATCCAAGCGGCATTCGACAAAGCGATGCGTGGCCGCACCAGTTTGGTGATCGCGCACCGGCTTTCGACGATCCTCTCGGCCGACGTCATCTTCGTCGTCGAACGCGGGCGCGTCGTCGAGCGCGGCACGCACGCGCAACTGCTGCTGGCGGGCGGGACCTACGCACGCCTCTACCGGACCCAATTCGAGAAGTCGGGCCGGCCGCCGCTCGAAATCGTCGCGCCCGCTTCGTAACGGCGCCCAGGCGCGACCTTCATCGGCCCTTCATGCCGCGCCGTATAATGGAACCGATGCTCTCGAGCCCGCTGACGCTAGCGTGGGTGGTCTTTCCGTACCTGTGTCTGGCAGTTTTCGCCGGCGGGCACGTGTGGCGCTTCCGCGTGGACGGCTTCCAATGGTCGAAGCGCACGATCAAGGCCGATGAGAAACGCTCGCTCGGCCTCGGTAGCACGCTCTTCCACTACGGGATCATCGCGTCGCTCGCGGGCCACGCCGTGGGATTGCTCGTGCCGGCACGGCAGGCAACCGGGGCCGGAATCGATCCCCATCTGTACCGCTCAATCGCGGTCGGCGGGGGCGTGGTAGCCGGCTTGCTGTGCGCCGTGGGTCTCGCGCTCCTGATGTACCGCCGACTGACGAACCCGCACCTGCGCAAACGGACGACCGGCCTCGACGGCCTCTCGTACGCCCTGCTGGCGGTCGTCATCGTCCTGGGCCTGTGCGAAACGGCCGGCGTGAACGCGCTCGGCGCGGGCTACGACTACCGGGCGACCGCGAGCGTGTGGTTCCGCGGGCTCCTGACGCTTTCGCCCGACCCGCGGCCGATCGCCGGCGCGCCGCTCTGCTTGCAGGCGCACGTCGTCGCCGGGTTGCTGCTCGTCGCGATCTGGCCGTTCACGCGGCTGGTCCACGCCTGGAGCGCCCCGGCGGAATCCCTTTGGAAGCCGTCGGTCTATCGCAGCCGCTTCGTTCGCGAGCGAACGACCGAGGCCTGAGGAACCGTTCGGCGCGCGCCCGCGGACCGCGGATACAGGAGACCAACGTTCCGGGACCACAGAACAATAAGGTGTTCGCGCTGCGACGCCCCCGCGCTTCCTCGCTTGCCCCGAGCATCACGGTCGGGCTTTGCGCGGCGGGCCATGCGCTCGCCTCGGGAACGCAGCCCTGAACGGCACGCCGCGGGACACGTCCTTGCAGGTCGAGGGCCTGATCAAACGCTTCGACGGGATCGCGGTGGTCGACGGCCTGTCTTTTTCGCTCGGCGGCGGCGAAGTGCTGGGATTGCTCGGCCCCAACGGGGCCGGCAAGACGACGACCTTTCTGTGCCTGTGCGGGCTCTTGCGGCCCGACGCCGGCTCGATTCGCTACGGCGGTAACGTGCTTGGCGGCGACCGCGGCCGAACCATATCGCTGATCCCCGAGACGCCGGACGTCTATCCGATGCTGACGGTATGGGAGCATCTCGCGTTCGTAGCGCGCAGCGCCGGGCTCGCGGCCGGCTGGGAAAACCACGCGCGCGAGCTGCTCGCGCGCGTGGGTCTCGAAGACAAACGTGACGCGCTCGGCCAAACGCTCTCCAAAGGCATGCGCCAGAAGACGCTCGTCGCCGCGACGGTCCTGGCGAACGCCCCCGTCCTGCTGTTCGACGAGCCGATGATCGGCCTCGATCCGCTCGGGCAACGCGAACTCCGCGACCTGATTCGCTCGATCAGCGCGGCGGGCACGTCGATCGTCTTGAGCACCCATTTGATCGAACTGGCCGAGTCGCTGTGCGACCGCCTGATCATCATGAAGAGCGGAGTTGCGGTCGCCGCCGGCGCGGTCGCGGAACTGCGCTTGCGCGCCACCGGCGGACGGACGCTCGAAGACGTCTTCCTGGAAATTACGGCCTGATGGGCGCGCTCTGGTACCTGGAACTGCACTACGCGAAACACCAGTGCGCCGCGATCCTGCGCTCGCCGCTACGGCTCGCGCTATGGATTCCGTACGTGTTCTCGATCGGCTACCTGACGTACGTCCGCGCGGCCGCGCCTCACCACGCCGCCTTCGTCAGCGTCGGCGTGCAGCAGCCTCGGTTCGCGACCGCCGTCGGGGGATTGTATCTGGCCGCGATCGGAGTGACCGCGGGGCTCGCGGCCGGCGGCAGGGTCGCCGCCTTCCGCTCGAGCGCCGAAGCCGTGCTCTTCTCGAACGCCGGAGTGCGGCCGCTGGCGGTCGCGCTGTGGCTGCAGCTGCGGAAACTGGCGCTCGGTTCGCTGCGCTGGCTGGCTTCGCTCGCGTACCTGTTCGTCGTCGCGGCGCCGCATCACGCCACGGGTTTCGCGATCCTGCGGGCGCTGCTGGGCGCGGTTCTGGCGGTCGCGCTGCTGATGAGCTGCGAGTTGCCGGCGTTCTTGCTCGCGCGCCGCGAGCGCTTTCCGGTCGCGGTCTTCGCATGGGCGCTGGCCGCGTTCGGGGTCGCCTACACGGCGGCCGCTGCGCTCGGGCCTCGCTTCCGCACGCCGCTGATCGCCGCATCGCACGTCGACCCGGGCGCCTTCGCCGGCGCGCTCCTGGCCGGCCGCCCGGCGGCGTTGCTCGTCCTCGCAACGATCCTGGCCGCCCTGGCCGCATCGATCCTCGTGCTGGGCGACGACGCGCTGCCGGAACTCTACGCGGTCTCGCAGCGCACGCTCGCGGTCCGCCGGCGGCGGCGCCGCTTCGCTTCCGAAACCACGTTCCTCGCCGCGGGGACGGTCGGCGTCGCACGCGTACCCCCTGGAGCGCTCGCGCTGATCTGGAAGGACTGGGTCGGCTTCAGGCGCGGTCGCGGGACGCTGCGCCTATGGCTCGCCGGTGCCGCGTTCTGGTCGCTGTGCGGCGCCGGCGTGGCGTACGCGGCGCTGCGCTGGGACGATCCGTCGCCGCTCTTCTCGCTCGTCGGCATGAGTGCGATGCTGCTTCTGATCTCGGCACCTTTCGGCGCCTCCATCGGTCTGGCCGCGGACCTCGCCAAACCGCTGTTCTGGCTCTCGCGCGCGCCGTTGCGAGCGCGCATCGCGGCCTGGACGTTCGCGCGCGCGTGGCGCGGCGGCACGGCGATCGCGCTCGGGCCGCTGGCCGCGGGCGTCGTGGGCGGAAACCCTGCGCTGGCGGCAGGCGCGCTGCCGCTGTCGCTCGTCAGCTACTGGTCGCTGCAAGCGCTGGGCGTCGGTCTGTACGCCGTCTTTCCCGATCCGGTCGACAGCCGCGGACCGATGATGCTGCTGCGCATGCTGTTGACCGGACTCTACATCGTTCCGGCATTTGCGGCCGCGGCCATCGCGGCCGCATTCGGCCTCGGCCCGGCCGCCGCGGCGTCGGGCTTCGTGCTGATGCTGGCGCTGGAAGGCTGGCTCGTGATCGAAGCCGCCACGTATCGTTTTCGAGAACACGGCGCGGCCCTCGCGAACCTCGCCCGCGCAACCTGACAAGCGCCGGGGGAGCGCGAAACGGGGACTCCCGGAGCTGCGACCGAAGCGCTTCGTCGTGAGCGTGGTCACGCAGCGTCCTGCTGCGCGCCCCGGGCTCGTCCCGGTGCTCTCGTGGGCGGCGACTCCGCCCGCAGGAGGATCACACGAGCGGCATTGACGTCGGCATCGTCGACGTGACCGCAAGCGACGCAGCAAAACTGCGCGCCCTCCCGACTTGCTTTCGCGACCGCACCGCACTCGGCACAGGTCTGCGAACTATACCGTGGGTCCACGCCGACGATCGTGCGAGCAGCGTACGCTGCTTTCTCGCGGATCAGCGTCGCCAATATCCCGAAGCCGGCGTCGAGCAAGGCGCGATTGAGCCCCGCTTTCGCCGCGACGTGCCTTCCTGGTGCGGCAACCGTGCCTTTCGCCGAGCGCGTCATGCCGCGCAGCCTCAGGTCCTCCAACGCGATCGTGTCGAAGCGGTCGACGATCCCGCGGCTCACCTTGTGCAGCCAGTCACGGCGGGCGTTCGCCTCGCGCTCCTTCGCGCGCGCCAAGCGCCGCACCGCCGCGATCCGGGCCGGGTCCTTGCCGTTCACCGGCCGGCCCGCAGCATCTTTGACCGTGACCGCGTCGAGCGCCCGAGCGTGTCGCTCGACGAGCGCTTGGCGCTGCGAGCCCGGCCGCAGGTTCGCGATTTTCGTCCCATCCGAGAGCGCGGCTAGCACGCGCACCCCGCGATCGACGCCGGCCGCCTTGCCCGTAAGCGGCAGGGGTGCCGGCTCGCGGTGCGCTTCAAAGACGGCGTACCAACGGCCGTTCTTCGTCACGATGAAGACGCGGCCGTAATTCTCCGGCACCGTGCGCCCCTTGCGCAGCCGGACCTCCCCGACGCCGGGCACACGCACGCGCTGCTGCTCGGCATCGAACTTCGTCGCACGCTCGCCGTGCGGGAACTCCAGTTGATTCCAGCGCCGAGCAGGCTTGAACCTCGGATAGCCCGGCTCGTCACCGGCCTTGAGCCGCCGGAAGAAGGCCGCAAAGGCCAGGTCCAGCCGGTGCAGCACCGCGTCCTCGCACTCGCGGTAGACGGCTGCAAAACGCGGGTCAACCGCTCGAAGCTCCGTCAGTTCGGTGTATTGCTGCTTGCTCGGATACGTTTGCCGGCGAGAGGTCCACGCGTCGCGCCGCTGCTGCAAGACCGCGTTGTACAGTTCGCGCGTCGTCTTGAGCATCTCGATAAGGGTCCGCTCTTGAGCGCAGGTCGGATACAGCCGCACCTTGTGCAGCCATCGCAGTTGCCCCGCAAATCGACTCTTCGCCGGCGCCATTGCCTGAGGATAGCTCCAGCGCGTGCCACCAGTGTGGCACACAGAGAACCGGGACACGACGCTCACCACGTGAGAAATGCGCCCCTGGCAGCAACGCGCTGCGCTAGCGCTCCGCACTGCTGCGCCCCACCGATAGCCGGACGGGTCCCCGGGCGGCGTCGCTCGCATCCTACTCGCTACCTTGGTTGGAATCCCGTTCCCCGCCGAACACGGCGGCCTGGGCCTCTCCTTCCTCACGTACGTGAAGGTCGTCGAAGAGGTCTCGAAGGCGTGCGCCTCGAGCGGCCTCATGATCGCAGTTCAGGAACTCGGAGCGCTTGCCCATCATCATCGCGGGGAGCGACGCGCAAAAGGACAAGTACATTCCCAAGCTCGCCTCGGGCGAGTGGATCGCCGCATACGCGCTAACCGAAGCCGGCAGCGGCTCGGATGCGGCGGGCTCGCTGCGCTGTCGCGCGGAGAAGCGCGGCGACATCTACATCCTCAACGGGAACAAGATCTGGATCACGCAGGGCGGCGTGGCCGACGTCATCACCGTGTTCGCGGTGACCGGCCCGACCAAAGGCCCGAACGGCATCAGCGCCTTCGTCGTCGAGAAGCACTTCCCGGGCTTCAAGGTGGGCAAACTCGAGAAGAAAATGGGAATCCGCGGATCTCCGACGGTCGAACTGGTTTTCGAGAACTGCGAAGTGCCCGCCGATAACCTGCTCGGACCCGAGGGCAGCGGTTTCAAGACGGCGATGAAGGTTCTCGACAAATCGCGCCCGGGCATCGCGGCGCAAGCGGTCGGCATCGCGCAGGGAGCGCTGGACTACGCGACCCAGTACGCGCAGGAGCGCATGGCGTTCGGCAAGCCGATCGGCCAGCAGCAGGGCATCCAGTTCATGCTCGCCGACATGAAGGTCGAGGTCGAAGCGGCGCGTTTGCTGTTGTACGAAGCGGCGCGGAAATGCGACGCGAGTTCGCCCGACCTCACGCTCTGGGCCGCGCTTGCCAAGCTCAAGGGCGGCGACGTCGCGATGAAGGTGACGGTCGACGCGGTCCAGATCCTCGGCGGCTTCGGCTACTCCGTCGAGTACCCCGTCGAACGAATGATGCGCGACGCCAAGATCACGCAGATCTACGAGGGTACGCAGCAGATCCAGCGCTTGGTCATCGCCCGATCGATGGTCGGCAAATGGAGCCCGCCCGCGAAGAGTTAGTAGGCGGCGTTGCTGACCTTGTCGCCGAGCGACTTCAGGCGGAAGGCGAACGCGATGAAGCCGATCCCCGATAAGAACGCATAGAACGCTACGTAGTACACCCACGCGACGAGCGCCACGCCGGGAGCGAAAAGCAGATAGAGTCCGAGCACGATCGATAGGATGCCGATCAGGATCAGGAACCACTCATTGTCGATCTCTTTGCGCAGGCGTATCGCCATGACGACTTCGGTGACGCCGGTTAGGAGAGCCCACGCGGCGATCGTATAGGCAAGAAACAACGCGAGCGTCGCAAGCGTCGTGCCCGGGTGCAGGAAAGCGAGGATCCCCAATGCGATTCCGGCGATACCTTCGACGATCAGCCAGCCCCGGTTGACGTCGCTACGGAAGGCCGCAACGAGCGCCATGATTCCATCGGCAAATGCAAACCCCGCAAAGAACAAGATGAAAACCGCGATCGCGATCCCGGGGCTCGCAACGATAACGACGCCGAAAACGATAGCGATAATGCCTCGAACGAGAAAGGTCCACCAGTGAGAAGCCATCGAGCGAACTGCGCTTTGAGCTAACACAAATATCTCTCCTTTGCGGCCGAGTCGAAACCTGTCAGGGCTGGGGGTGGCCCGTAAGATGACGTATTAGACTGTCGATCGCCACGCGAAATTCGATACAGGTCTACGCTTCCACGAAGTTTGGTTTACCTGATGGAACCTTCGAGCGCCTTCAAACTCACGACGAGCGGGAATCATCTTCGATTCCGCCGATCGACGTTAGAACGTCGCCGGCGGCCGGCTAGGTTGCTCGGACGCTTAGATAGCGGGTGTCCGCGTCGTTTTACAGACTCCAAGACACCTTCAATAACCGACAAGATTCGGGTGTACGGCGGCGGAGGGCGCTCGCCGGTCGAGGTCCGCCGCTAGGTTCAAAGCAAGCCGCGTTCGACCGTTAGGCCGACTTCCTGACCGTAGGCGAACTCGACGACGTGCCCGTCAGGATCGCCGACCATGCAAAAGTAGCCCACGGGCGGACCGTAATCGACCGGGCCGCTCCGCAGACAGCCGTCGGCCTGCGCGCGCCGCGCGATCGCGTCGACCGCCGCGGCGCTCGAAAGCGCGATGCCCAGATGCGCGAACGGTCCCAGCGGATGTTCGACCGTTCCCGCCGTCTGCGCGAGCACGAGCACGAACGGCCGCGTACCGTCGCTCAGCCATACCACCCGCTGGGCCGAGCCCTGCTCGTCGAGCCGGTCGTGAACGACCCGCATCCCGGCGTAGGCGGTATAGAACGCGATCGAGGCCGCGACGTCGCGCGCGGGCAACGCGACGTGCGTCCAGCCCAGATCCTTGCGCTCGCTCACGGCGCTCGCCCGCTATCCTCCGAGATTGACGGCGCCGTGGCCGAAGAGCGGCGGCACGAAACGGCCCGCGGCCCACGAAATCGCGAACACCGCCGCGCCGAATGCCACGATCTCCAGGCCCTTGACGATCGGGCGGCGTCCGCTGAGGGTGCCGGCCAGATAGCCGATTCCGAACAGGGCCGCGACGGCCAGCGCGAGCCCGACCCAAACGGCGGCTTCCACCGACATGCCGAACGCGTAGGGGATCACCGGCAGCGCCCCGCCGCACGCGAACGAGGCCATCATCCCGAAGGCCGAGCGCAACCCGCCGCCCTCGCCCTCGCGCACGTCGATGCCGAACTCGTCGCGCACCATCTCGTGCAGCCAAATCTCCGGGTTCTTTTCGAGGCGGCGCACGATCGTCAGGGCCTCGTCGTCGGAGAACCCCTTGAGCCGGTAGTAAGCGACCTGCTCGGCGAACTCTTCTTCGGGTTTCTCGAGCATTTCTTGCTGTTCGAGCTCGATCGCGTTCTGGACGACTTCGCGCTCGGATTTGCCGCCCAGGTACTCGCCGACGCCCATCGAGATGGCGCCCACGAGCAGCGCCAGGCCGCCCGTGATCAGGATCGTGGCCCGATCGGGATTCGCGCTGCCGACGCCGGTCACGATCCCGAGGGTCGTCAGCACGCCGTCCTGCGCACCGAACACGACTTCGCGGATGCTGCGCTGCTTTTCCAGCCGCTGCCGCTGCGGGGTGTCGGGAATTCGGGCAGCGTTCCGCCCGCGGTTCGCGACCGCGACCACGCGGTTGTCGATGTCGATCGCAAGAGAATTGCGCTGCTGGTTCACTGGATTCATCGTTCCCGGTACGTCGAATACCAGCCCTTCCTCAGTTATTACTTAGGAACTCCGAACGTGCGACGGGTTGCGGGGCGTCCGGGGGGAAGTGAGCGACGCGATGGACCCCGGCCACGAAGAGAACCCGAACCCGATCGTCGCGATGGCGATGCGTATCAAGGCGCGCCGCGATGTCGCCGGCGCGATCGACAGCGCCACGCCCGGCGGGGAGAAGCCCGCCGGCGCCGACCTCGCCGCCTCGCTCGAGGCCTTCGCGCAAGCGCTGCAGGTCGGGACCCGGCGCCTGAACTCGATCTTGGGGAAGAACGGCATCACCTTCGTGCGGCTGGAGAAACCGCTGCGGGTGCGGCTCCGCTTCGGGGACAAGCGGGTCAGCCTCGATGCCGACGAGGCGCGCCAGCTGGCGATCGTCCGCGGCCTGGGACTCGACGGCGAATACCAGTTCGATGCGGGTTCGGCCGTGCCGGCACTGATCAACCTCTCCAAGCTCTCGACGGAGGAAGGCTACGGCGTCCCACTCACGCCCGCCGCCTTGCTCAAATCGATCGCGCACGACGCCGAGCTGCCCCGGCCCGCGCACCTGGACGAACCCGGCCCGCTGCGCTTCTGAGTCGAGCGAACGAGTGTGCCGTCACTAGCGCCGTTTCTTTTGCTCGAGCGTGGCCAGTGCGGCGCGCGTCTTGGCACGCGCCTTGGCGCGCAGGACGCGCTCCACGATCGGCGCGCTCGGGCACAGCGCGCTTGCCGGACACCGTTCGCACAGCGGCGTCGGGGCCTTACAGATCGTTCGCCCATGAAGGATCAGCCAATGGTGCGCGTAGCGCAGCTTCTCGGCAGGCACCAGTTTGACGACGTCGTCCTCGACCTGGCGCGGTGTCTTGCCGAGCGTCAAACCGAGCCGGTGCGCCACGCGGAACACGTGCGTGTCGACCGCGAAAGCGGCTTCCCGGAAGGCGACCGAGAGGACGACGTTGGCCGTCTTGCGGCCGACCCCCGGCAGCGCTTCGAGGTCTTCGCGCTGCGCGGGCACTTCGCCGCCGTAGCGCTCGGCGATCGCGCGTGCCGCGGCGATCACGTTCTTGGCCTTCATGCGGAAGAACCCGCACGACTTGACGATCTGCTCGACGTCCTCGGGCCGGGCGTTCCCGAGCGCTTCGGGCGTCGGGTAGGCGGCGAAGAGGTGCGGCGTCGTTAGATTGACGCGCGCGTCGGTGCACTGAGCGCTCAGGATCACGGCGATCAGCAGCGTGAAGGGCGAATCGTAGTCGAGCGCCGTCACCGCGTGCGGATACGTCGCTTCCAGAATCGCGAGTTCGCGCTCGGCGATCGCACGCGACACCTTGCGTGCGGGGAACGGGATCTTCGGGGCCGCCGAAACCTCCGAAGGGATCTCCTGCGTCTTAGCCACGATGCCGTTGTTCAAGAGCAAAGACCCAACGATCCCGCCGGGGCAGACGCTCACGAGCGGCTTCCCCGTGCTCCACGTGGGCGACGTCCCCCGCTTCGACCCGAAGACCTGGCGCCTGCGTTTCTTCGGAGGGGTCGAGAACCCGTTCGAGCTCAGCTTCGACGAGCTTCGCGCGCTGCCGAGCCGGGAGTGGCGCGGCGACATCCACTGCGTGACGCGCTGGAGCAAAAAGGACACGATCTGGCTCGGCGTGCCCTTCAAGAGCCTGGTCGAGCGCGCGCGGCCCCGGCCGCGGGCGGCCTTCGTCGTCCAGCACGCCGACAACGACTACACGACGAATCTGCCGCTCGACGCGATGCTGGGCGACGAGGTCCTGGTCGCCTACGAATTCGACGGCCAGGCCCTCGAGCCGATCCACGGGGGACCCGTGCGAATGCTCGTACCGAAGCTGTACTTCTGGAAGTCCGCGAAGTGGTTGCACGGCATCGAATTCCTCGACCGCGACCGCCAGGGCTTTTGGGAAACGCGCGGCTACCACAACGACGCCGACCCCTGGAAAGAGCAGCGCTACGCCGACCTGCCCAGCTGGTTCGGGTAGAGCTTCAGCGTCTAGTGAAGCGCGCGGGTCGTGAGGATCGCACCCGCTGCCAAGAACGCGATGATGATCCCGAGCGCGAAACCGATGACCACGAACAGCACGATCGAGGCCAAGATCACGACGATCGTGAAGCCGGCCGCTTTTTCGCTCGGCACGCGCATGACGGGCACCGCGCCCAAGTAGAGCAGGTACAACGAAAAGAGGCTGCCGAGCAGGGCGATCAGGGCGCCGACGCCCGGAATCAGCGTCGCGATGCCGGCGATCCAGCGCGGCGTGTACGAATAGGCGATCCACTTCAGCGCTTGATTGCGATCCCGCACGCCGTTGAACGACGGCGCCAGCGCTTCCGCCAGCAGCGCCACGATGTATACGGCGATCAGCTCCATGACGAACGCCACGACGAAGACCACGGAGCCCAAGAACAGCGACCGGTGCTGGAACACGACCTCGGAGACGAACGAACAGATGGGCGTGATCAGCGCCAGCGGCACGATGTACCCGCTGTACAGCGCGCCCGGCGTCGTCGGTTCGACCGCGATGGCCGGCCACTCCGTCTGGGGGCTGGAGATGATTCGTTGGGCGCGATCCACGAGAGCCAAGGGTAGACCTCTTTCCGGAAACGCAAACACGGCGGTGCCGTAAGAAAAGCTGCGGTGCTACTACCAAGCTAGTATTTCCGAATGCCGGAACCCTCTAAGAGCGAAGACACACTTGCCCGTTGCGCTCGTCGAGGACGCGCTCCCGCACCAGTCCCGCCACGATGCGCTCGAGGGCCGCGGGGGCGTGGTGACGGAGGGAGGGCACCAGCTCGGCCTGCAGGTCGAGCAGCGAGATGCGGGCGCCGGCCGGCAGCGCGCGCAGACGGTCGACGACCCGGCCTCGAACGTAGCGGGTCGTCTGCTCGAACGGCAGCCGCTCTTGGGGGCCGGGGCGCCGACCGCTCCCGGCCGCCAGCGCGAGCGCCGCCGCATCGACGGGCGCGGCCGCACAGGAGCGTTGCAGCGGACAGAGCCGACACTTGGGGGCGCGCGCGCTACAGACGGTCGACCCCAGATCCATCAGCGCCGAATTGAAGGCATAGCCCGAACCCGGCGGGACGAGCGCGGCGGCCAGCGCGTCGAGTTCCACGGCGGTCGCGCGGGGCGGCCATTCGAGGCCGAGCTGCGTGCGGTGGACGATGCGCCGCACGTTGGTGTCGACCGCCGCGACGTCCGCGTTGAAGGCGAACGCGGCGATCGCGCGCGCCGTGTAGGGCCCCACGCCGGGCAGTTCGCGCAGCTCGCGTTCCGTACGCGGCAACGCCGCGCCGAAGCGTTCGCAGACCGTCCGCGCGAGGCCGTGCAGGCGCACGGCGCGCGAATTGTAGCCCAGGCCCCGCCAAGCCCGCACGACGTCGGCTTGCGACGCCGCCGCCAGCGCCGAAAACGAAGGCCAGGTCGCGACGAAGCGCTCGAAGACCGGAACCACGCGCTCCACTTGCGTCTGCTGCAGCATGAACTCGCTGACGACGATGCGGTACGGATCGCGATCGGTACGCCAGGGCAAGCCGCTGCGGCCGTGACGCTCGAACCACGCGATCAGGTCGCGCGCGATCATTAACGGTGCGCGACGGTCGCGAACGCGCCGCCGATGCGCCGGATGCCCTCGACGAGCTGCTCGTGCGTCACGGTCGTGATCGCCAGCCGTAGGTTGTGATCGCCGCCCGACGCCGCGAAGAACGCCTCACCGAAAAGAAAGGACGCGCCGTTGCGTTCGGCCGCGTCGAGCAGGGCGCGCGCACGCATCTCGCGCGCCGCGGTGGCCCATACGTAGAAGCCGCCGTCACCGTTCGAGAGCCGGATCGATTTCGGCCAATACGCTGCGATCGCATCGCGCGCGAGCTTGCGCCGGAACGTCAGCTCTTCGCGCAGGCGCGGCAGATGCGCGTCGTACGCGCGCGCGAGGTAGTCGTGCACGCCGGCCTGGACGTACAGGCTCGTGGCCATGTCCAGCGACTGTTTGCGCAGCAGCAGCCGCTCGTAGATCGTGCGCGGCGCGGTGATCCAGCCCAGCCGTAGCGACGGCGCGATCGTCTTCGAGAACGTGCTCAGGTAGATCACGTAGTTGGGCGAGTGCGCGACCAGCGGCGGACCGGGCGCTTGGGTAAGCTCGCCGTAGGGGTCGTCCTCGACGATCGGCACGCGGGCGCGTTCGGCGAGGGTCACCAGCCGCTCGCGGCGGTCGGCGTTCAACGTGACGCCGGTCGGGTTGTGCCACGCCGGCATCGTGTAGATGAAACGCGGCCGGCGCGTGCGCAGGATCGCCTCGACGTGGTCGACCCGCATGCCCTCGTCGTCCAGCGCGACCGGAATCGCACGCAACCCAGCGATTTGGAAGATCTGCAGCGCACCCGGATAGGTCGGCGCCTCCACGATGATCTCGTCGCCCGGTTCGGCCAGCGAGTGCGCCACCAGCGCGATGCCTTGGGTCGAACCGGTCAACACGAGCACGTCGCGCGCGACGGTCTCGCAGCCGCGGCCGCGCATCCGGGCGGCGATCGCTTCGCGCAGCGGCGCGTGGCCTTCCGAATCGCCGTAGGAGAGCACGTAATCCGGGTTGCCCGCCACGCGCTCGAAGGACTTCGCGAGCTCGGTCAGAGGCGACGGCTCGACCGGCGGCACGCCCTGCACGAACGAGATCCGCTCGCCGTGCGCCGTGGCGGCCAGCTCGCCGAGCACCTGCGGGAACGATCCGACGCGCCACGGCGGCAGCGTGATCCACCAGGGGACGTCGGCCGCGCGGGGCTGATGGCCGACGTTGCGCGAGACGCGCGAACCCGAACCCACCCGCTGTTCGATCAAACCGTCCGCGACCAGTTCCCGGTAGGCGTGCACGATCGTGCTGCGGTTGACGTTGAGCTTTTCGGCCAGCGAACGCTCGGGCGGCAAACGCGTCGATTCCGGCAGCGCCCCCGCTAGGATCGCTTCCCGCAATTCCTCGTAGATTTGCTGGTAGATCGGCACGATGCTGTCGCGATCGATCGTCGGCATCACCGAAGGCCACCCAAGTTCACGCATTGGATGGGACGTTCTACGTCAATGGCACGGTTACCGGCCCTCCTCCAGCCGGACTCGCCGCGACCAGCTCCCCGTATCTATCAGCTAGGCAGCCGAGCGATCCGCGCCCTGTAGCGATGCGAAAAGCTAGCCATATCAGCATCGCGTCCGATCGTCCCGTTCGCAACGGCAGCGCGGAAGCTGAACCACGCGTCGAGTTCGCTTCCCGAGGGAACCGCAATCATATGCGCGATCTCGGACAACGTGCATGGGCTAGCGACCAGCCTGTTCCTGCTCATGAAAGAGACAACCGTTTGCTGGTACGAGCTCGTACTCGTATCGCGATCTCCCAAGAACGTCGCGAGCGCCGTCACGACGAGACTGTTGAGGCTGACGCCTTCTCGCTCGGCTCGCTCGGACAGCGTCCGGTGCATCGAATGCGCTACGCGGATAACGAAACGGCCGCTGAACCTTCGATCTTCCTCCGGTTCCGGGATCGCGACGCCATCTTCGAGTGCACCCTCTAACCAAGCAATGAGCGCATCGTCGAGCATTGCCAGGGCATCATCGCGGTTCGCACCGACCGTGATGCATCCGCGCAGCTCTTTGATTTGCGCAAACCACGAGCCGTCGTCATCCTGCCGCGTCACGTACGTGTACGGGAGCTTTCGCAGGCGTTCGATTTCCGATGAAATCTCAGCTTCGGTCATTTTTCTCGCTCCGCCAGTCCGTTCCAAAAATCCATTCCAGCTCGGTCACGGCAATCGTCAGCACCTCATCGACGTAGCGCTCGTTGAGGGGCCGATGCGCCGGTATCGAGATCGGACGCCGACCCGCTTTCCTGAAGACCTGGTGCGAGCCTTTTCCCCGTTTGGCGGGAAACAAAGCACGGACTTCAAACGGCGAGCGAAACGACGATTACCGAGTCATCAGAACGCCCGCTCGCGACGCCGGCAGAATGGAAGCTCGGAAGCACGCCGGCCCGCTGCCGTACCCGGCGCGGCCACGCCGCGCGCGTTCTCGACGGCCCGGCGCCATCAGCCCTCCTCTTGGCCGCGACCCTGTGGGTCTGCAGCGCTGCCGGCGCGCGTAACGAGCGTTCCTATTTTGGCTGGTTCTCGCCGTGCCGGCGTTCGCGAACGGCATCCGTCTCGCTATCAACAAGCTGCCGGCAACCGGCCTGCGCGCCGCGGAGCCGGCCGCGACCGTGGCTGCCGCGGGCTTCGATCCGCGGCTGGCCTCGACCCGACGTCGGTCGGCAAATCGTCGGCGCAGCCGCCGGCGTCGCGCGTTCCGGCATGGGCGGGGTTGCTCGTGCTGCTCGGCACCGGGTTGGGCGGCGCTGCGCGGACAGGACGCTTGAAAACCCTTGCCGCAGGGGCGAGGTCATAGCGAAACGGGAACGGAGCCTGTTCGCCCCATGAGGAGATAGTTTTGGCAAACACGCAGGTCGACGCGATCGTCATCGGCGCGGGCCCGGGCGGGTACCACGCCGCGATCCGGCTCGGGCAGCTCGGCAAGAAGGTGGTCTGCTTCGACCGCGACGAGGTCGGAGGCGTCTGCCTGAACTGGGGCTGCATCCCGACCAAGGCGCTGCTGCACGTCGGGGAGGTCGCGCGCCACATTCGCGAAGCGGGCAAGATCGGTCTCAAGGTCGCAGAACCCGAAGTCGACCGCGAAGGCGTCGTCGCATTCACCGATTCAGTCGTGAAGGCTAACGTGGGCGGCGTCAACCAGCTCTTCAAAGCCAATAACGTCGCCTTCGCATACGGCGAGGCATCGTTCACCGGACCGAAAACGGTCGCGCTCAAAAAGCGCGACGGCACGACGGACGTCTACGAAGCCGCGGACGCGGTCGTGATCGCCACCGGTAGCGCTCCGGTCGACGTCTCGGTCTGGCCGCGCGACGGCGAGACGATCCTCAACTCCGACGACGCCGTGCGTCTGAAGAAGATTCCGAAGACGCTGCTGGTGATCGGCGGCGGCGTGATCGGCCTCGAGTTCGCGACCGTCTATACGCGCCTGGGCGCGAAGGTGCTGGTCGTCGAGATGCTGCCGCAACTCCTGACCGGCAGCGACCTCGAGATCGCCAAGACGATGGCGCGCATTCTCAAGAAGCAAGGCGTCGAAATCGCGCTCGGGACGACGGTCGCGTCGCTCGAGAAGGGCGGCCCGGGCGTCAAGGCGGTCATCAACGGCGAGTACACCGGCGGCAAAGACGAAGCGCGCGAATTCGAGGCGGCGCTGGTCGCCGTCGGACGTCGCCCGGTGACGGACGGCCTCGATCTCGCGGCCGCGGGTCTGGCGACCAACGCGCGCGGCTTCATCGACGTCGACGCGCAGCGCCGCACGAACGTCGACGGCATCTTCGCGATCGGCGACGTCACGGGGGCGCCGCTGCTCGCTCACAAAGCGATGAAGGAAGGGACGGTGGCAGCCGAAGTCATCGCGGGCGATCTGGCCTCGGCCTACGATCCGGTCGCGGTACCGAACTGCGTGTACACCGATCCCGAAGTGGCGACGGTCGGGCTCTCCGAAGAGGAAGCGAAGGCGGCCGGCTACGAGCTGCGCATCGGCAAGTTCCCGTTGCTCGCGAGCGGGCGCGCGCGCACGATGAACGAATCCGACGGCCTGATCAAACTGATCGGCGACGCGAAGACCGATCTGTTGCTGGGCATGCACATCATCGCGCCGCAGGCGGAATCGCTGATCGGCGAGGGCGTGATCGCCCTGGAGATGGGCGCCACCCTCGAAGACATCGGCCTCTCGATCCATCCGCATCCGACGCTGACGGAGTCCATCATGGACGCGGCCGAAGCGGCGCACCACAAAGCGATTCACATCGTCAATCCGAAGCCGAAGGTGCCGGCTGCCGTCTGACGCGCGCAAGACGGCGGCCCTGCTCGATCTCGGCCGCCGGCCGTATCGCGAGGTGCTCGCGTTACAGCGCGAGGTTCACGCCGCCGTAGCCGCGGGCCGGCGCGCCGACACCTGGATCGTGGTCGAACACGATCCGGTCGTCACGCTCGGGCGCAACGCGAAACGCACGAACGTGCTCGCGAGCGCCGGCGCGCTCGCGGCGCGCGGCATCGACGTCGTCGAGATCGAGCGCGGCGGCGACGCCACGTATCACGGTCCCGGACAACTGGTCGTGTACCCGATCCTGCGGCTCGAGCGATTCCGCGAGGTCGCGCCGCTCGTCTCCGCGCTCGAACGCGCGGTCGTCGCCGCGCTCGCGCGCTTCGATATCGCGGCGAGCGGCCGCAAAGAACACCGCGGCGTCTACGTCGGGCAGGCGGCGATCGCCGCGATCGGGCTCGCAGTCAAGCGCATGGCGTCGCTGCACGGCCTCGCGCTCAACGTCGCGACGGAACTGGATTACGACCGGCTGATCGTCCCCTGCGGCACGCCGCAGTTCGGCATCACCTCGATCGAACGCGAGCTGGGCCGGCCCGTCGCGTGGGACGCCGCGCGCGACGCGCTGCTGGCAGCGCTGGCCGCCGAGTTCGGCATCGCCTTCGTCGCGAGCCCGCCGCCGGCGGTGTTTTCGGCCGCGAGACCGAAGCAAAACGCGTGATCGACCTGACCGACCCGGGGCGCAAGCCCGAGTGGCTCAAAGTGCGCCTCGCGCACGGTGAGAACTACGAACGCCTCAAACGCGACGTGAAGGGGCTCGACCTGCACACGGTCTGCCAAGAGGCGATGTGTCCGAACATCGGCGAGTGCTGGGGTGCGGGCACGGCCACGATCATGATCCTCGGCGATACGTGCACGCGGGCCTGCCGCTTCTGCAACGTCAAGACGGGCAGCCCGCGCGGCGAAGTCGATTGGCTCGAACCCAAACGCGTCGCTGAAGCCGTGCGCGATCTCGGTTGGAAGTATCTGGTGCTGACGGCGGTCGACCGCGACGATCTCCCCGACGGCGGCGCGGCGATCTTCGCGAGTACCGTTCGGGCGATACACAGGCTCTCGCCGGAAGCCAAAGTGGAATGCCTCACCGGCGACTTCGCGGGCGACCTCGCGGCGCTCGACGTCGTGCTGGAGGCGCGACCCGAAGTGCTCGCTCACAATCTGGAAACCGTCGCACGCCTGCAGTCGACCGTACGCGACAAACGCGCGAGCCTGGCGCGGTCGCTCGGCGTGCTCGCGCACGCCAAGCGCGGCGGACACGTTCGCTACACGAAGACGTCGCTAATGCTCGGTCTCGGCGAGAGCGAAGCGGAGATCGCCGAAACGATGGACGCGGCGCGCGCGGCCGGCGTCGACATCTTCACGATGGGCCAGTATCTGCAACCGACCAAGCGCCACCTCCCGGTCAGCGAGTTCGTGACGCCCGAGAAATTCGAGCGCTTGCGCCGCGCCGGCGTCTCCAAAGGTTTCCGCCACGTCGTGAGCAGCCCGCTCTCGCGCAGTTCGTACCACGCCGAGCAAGCCTTCCGCTAAAAAGCGACGCAGCTCTCACTCTGCTCTCGAGCGCACCATCCGTGCTCGCCCCGATCGAAGCGAGTGTGACACGCCGCTCTAGCTAGGCCGTATCGCACGGCGTAGCGTGTAAAGGCAGCTTGACATGAGGGATCGCCCCTTCTTCCTCATACAATTGCGGCGGCTCTCGGTTGCAAGGACTTACCGACATGCGCTTCTCGTTCCGGCCCATCTTCCAAAACGTTCATCGGTATAAGGACAAGCAAGCGCCGAACGAACTCCGCCGGACCGCCGCTCGATTCGCTTCGATCGCGTTCGCATCGGGGCTGCTCGCCGCGAATTGCGGCAGCGCGCCGGCGAGCGAGATTCCCGACGCGGCAGCGCCCTTGAAGTGGTCGCAAGTGCCGGGCGCGGCTTCGAAAATAGCCGTCGCTCCCGACGGGGCGCTGTGGGCGCTCGCCACCGGTGTGGCCGGCGCGAACAAACATCTCCTCTACTATGCGAAGGGGAAATGGACTCAAGTTGCCGGGCTCGCCAACGGCATCGCCGTCGGTCCCAGGGGGACGCTGTATACGTCAAACAAGCCCGCCGGCATCTCGTCCTTCAACGGTAGGGTTTGGGTATCGCTGGGCGGCGCCGGACTGAGCGAACCGGCGGTCGCGGCCGACGGCACGGTGTACGCGCTCGGCGCCGTCGTCGACAAGACCGGCAATAGAGCGATCTGGAAGTACGCGAACGACCGCTGGTACAAGCAGCCGGCCACGGGCGTGCAGCTCGACGGATCGTTCGACCTGAACGCAAACGCGATCGCACGCTTCGGAACGCTCGAACCTGACGGGTACTTCGTCCTCAAGGCGACCGGCGCGGCGTATTACTACTCCTCGACCGGCAACGCGTACCTGTTCTTGGGTACGGCTACGACGATCGCGCCCGTTCCGGGCGGTTTCTTCGAGCTCAGCTATCCGCGCGCGGCGCTCTATTATTTCGACTATGCTTCGGCCCGCCTGACGCCGCAGAACCTCTCGGCCTTGACCATAGCGGCAGGGCACGCTAACGCCGGCCCGTGGACGCAACTGTACGCCATCGATTCCGCCGACCGCATCTGGACGACGATGGTCGGCAGCCGCTCGAGCACCACGGTCCCCGTCGTGCGGACCGGCGGTGTCGCGAACTTGACCATGCCGTCCGGCACCGGACACATGTGGATGGCCTATCCCGCCATCGATGGGTCGATCGGTTCCGGCGAAACGCTGACGATCGGCGCGTCGTCGACGCCACCGGTCTTTCTGCCGCAGTTCTTTACCGGATACGTGCCGCTCGCCTACGTAACGATCACGCCGAGCGGTGCGCCCGTCACGATGTCCGGCCCGCCGTCGATGCTCCTCACGCTGCCCGGCATCAGCGCCGCCTCGACGTACGGACTCTTCGTCTGCACGGGGTCGTTTTGCACGGCGTGGATGCAGCTCGAAGCCAGACAAAGCGTCACCGGAACGACGATCCGCTTCGTCTCGTCGGTCCCCAAGGCTCCGCTCGTCATGCCCTCGGACGGTGCCGTCGCGGTCCTCGTCAAGGAAGCTCCGATCGCCGCTAACGCCTCGACCGCGTGTGTCCGGGGAAACCTCTACACGTCGGCGTTCTCGGGCGGAGAGTTCCAGACCAAGGGCTTCAGCACGTCGGCGTGGAGTTACGGTTCCTACAAGAGATACGGAACCGATGCGTTCTATAACGACGGGAAGGCGTTCCCCGCCTATCCGACCGTCGCGTTAGAGAACGATCCGTTGACGGGAGACAAGCACGTCCTCGCATTGACCGCGTTCCCGGTTCCACAGGCGGTCGCCACGAGTCCCGCGCTCGCTCTGCCGACGTACGTCCCCGGCGGCCAACCGACGCCGCTGCCCGGCAAAACGACTCAACCTCATAACGGCGCACCGTACCTTCAGTACTTCTCCGGCCAGATCGAAACGTCCGGACCAGGCCAGTTCGAGCAACGGTACGGCTATTGGGACGCTCGTATCCGTTATCCTAAGGGCCAGGGACTCTGGCCGACGTTCTGGATGTTCTCCTCACCCAAGGATGCACGCCCGACCGAGTTCGACATCGCCGAACTGATCGACCAGGACAAGTTCATCGACGAACAACTCTGGCTCTATACCAAGAACGGCGTGATCAGCGGCATTACGGGGGGCAAGGGCTGGGCGAACGGCGCCGCCGAATATTATCAGAGCTTCGACCCGTCCAAAGCCTACCACGACTATGGAATCCTGGTACTGCCGACCGGAACGACGTGGTTTATCGACGGATTTGAAGTCGAGCAGAACTGGACCGTTCCCGGCGACTTTGCGACGCCCCACGGCCAATACATAGTTCTAGACCTCCAAGTCGGCGACGTCGCGACCTGGCCCGGTCCGACCGATCGGACGACGGTCTTGCCGGCGAGCATGTACCTGCAACACGTTCGAGCGTACAGACCGACCGCGCAGGGCTGCTAGACGAACGTCCCCCTGACTGCCTCAGCCGGCGCGCCGCACCGAAAACTGCGCGCCGGCGGCTTTTCGAACCGCTGCGACGTTCCAGGGTTCGCCGAACGTGCGATCGAGCTCGCCGGAAGAGAACGCCCCCAGGCCCGCTTCCGGATAGAACGTCGCTTCGCCGAACCGGATGCCTGCGGGCGGGCAGTAGAGATCGATGCGAACGAAATCGAACTGGGCGCCGATCCTCTCGGCGAGCTCGATCATCTCGTCGAGTTTCTCCGGCCTGAGAATGGGAGCGGAGGTTGCCGGGTACAAGAACGTTCCCGGCAGCAGGCGCCATTCGCGATCGTAGAGGTTCCGCGCGTGCAGGCTGAACCGGCCGCAATCGACTTGGACGAAACGCACGCGCCCGTGGTACACGTAAAACTTGTAATCTTCGGGAACGTCGCCCCCCGGCATCTCGATCATCGGCTCGACCAGTATGCGATGGGGAATGCCCAAATACGCCCACTCCCGGCTCATATGCCCGTGAACGAAACGGAGCTGCTCCCCGATCGATTCGATAATGCGCTCCCTCTCGACGTCGCGCTCGCTGCGCACGAACACGTTCCCGCCGCTGCTGTGGTTCACTTTGATCACGTAGGGAGGCGCCAAGCGATCGAACGGGATCTGCGCCGGATCGGTTCCGACCCACAGCGTCTCGACGACGTACTCTTCGCCGATCAGCTTCGCCAGCTCGGCCTTGACCGCTACCTTATCGGCAAACAGCGTGAAGCGGGGATCTCGTTGATACAGCTTGCGCCAAGCGATCTTTTCGTTGAACGTCTTGGGCGACTTTACATTGGGAAGCTTTCCGAAACGACGGAAATACAATACATGAACGGCGGCATAATCGGGCAGTTTATCGACTGCGATCTTGTAGACCGGCGCGAATACGTTCCCGATCATAGTGACAGCGATGGGTCGCGCAAAGTGGCCTTCCAACGGGGCCGCACCGAATATAGCGCAACGCGGCGCCGGCGCGACCGGGCTGTTTCCATTATCTCACGCAGTCTTCGGCATTGCAACGGAAGACGCGCTGTTTGCGGGGGTGCGCGACACCGCGGCGGAGTATTTGGTGCGGTGAGCGAGAGGCGGTCTTACCCATTGTCGGCCATCGCACGAAACGAGGGAACGGTCGCCCCCAGGGCGAGTAGAGCGCACGTCCGAAGACGCGCGATCTCGATCGCGCTTGCGTGCCTCGCGCTCGCGACGCAACCCGTTCTCGCCGGCGGCATGCCGCCGTCTGCGCCGGCCGGCCCCGCCCCCGCAACGCTGCGATACGATGCAACGACCGCTTGCATCGACGGCCATCGCTATGCCAACGACGTCATGCCGTCGAACGCCGGCGAGTTCGATACGCACGGTCTGGACCTGTCGTATTGGGGCGGAACGCACGCGAAGACGGCGGTTCCGCTCTACTCGCAAGCGCCGTGGACGGGTTTCCAGACCCAGCACGGGCGCTTCAACTACGGCGCCGACGTGTATTGGAGCGATCCCAGCGACGGTTTGAAACTGCCGTTCCCGCTCGCCATCGCGAATGACACGGCAGTCCCGGGCTCGCCGCGCGCGCTGCGAATTGCCGTTCGGCCGCTGCCGGAGCCGCAGCGCTACAGTCCTCAAGTCTACGGCGACAATCACGTGAAGGTCGCGCATCTCACGTCACCCGTGACGGTCCCTCCGGACGGCGGCACGGTCGCGCTTCACGTCGACACTCCTAGCCCGAGCGGCGTCCGCGACGGCGACCGCCTCGGGTTCGGATATTACACGTGGAAGAACCTTGTCGCCGCACCCGGTACGAAGGAGATCTTTAACGGTACGGTCGGCGGCATCGGCACGGCGGTCTGGACGTTGACCGACGTTCACCTCTATTCAGGACGGGCCGGGGACACGATCCCTGCCGATCTCGCGGAAGCGGATGCCGTGCGGAAGATCGCGGCGTACGACTACTACTCCGGCACGTTAGCCACGAACGTCGATCGGCAGTACGGCTTCTTCGTAGCCCGCCTGCGTATGCCGCCGTACTTACCGGGGGTTTGGCCGGCGTTCTGGATGGTCGGGACCGCGGGATACCCGCGCAATTCGTACGGCGTCATGGGCAACGAAATCGACGTGCAGGAGATGTTCGGCGAACGCGACCGCGGGATGAGCCAGGGGGAGATTCAGTATCGTACCGGACCGGCGGGGTCGATGACGTACGCACCGCCGAGCGGCTACGGCGGAGCCCTGTACGATTGGTACCTACCGGGCGACCCGGTCTCGGACTATCACGATTACGGCGCCCTGCTCACACCCGAAGGCGTCACCTTTTACGTCGACGGCATTCCGACCCGGAAGCATGCGGGTTTGCCCGATTGGACCGCAGGCTCGCCGGACAAAGAGATCTTACTGCAGTTCCAGATGGGTTTGCCGGGGTCGTGGCTCGACCGTAATTCTCGAGGCTTGTCGAATCCGTATCCGCTGTACTACTGGGCACAGTGGCTGCGCATCTACGCGCCGACGGGAGCGAGTTGCTGAAGCGGCGCCGCGGGCCGATTCGGGTCGCCGCTCGACCCGCCTTTTCCAACTCGGCCGAGAACCCGTATAACAGCTTGCTTTACCGTGCCGCCTCCGCGGCCGGGGGCGTCAGGGTTCTCGAGCACACGTTCGCGATGCCTCCCTGGCGATGCGACGTCTTCCACGTGCACTGGCCGGAGCTGTACGTGTCGCCCCGCTCCGCGCGTCCGGCCGACGTGCTCAGGAGCCTGGTCTTTTGGGCGTGGCTGCTGCTGGCGCGCGCCGCGGGCGTAAAGATCGTTTGGACCGCGCATAATACCTATCTGCACGACAAAGTGCCCACCGGCCTCAGCTTGTTCCTGTGGCGCCGGTTCCTCGCGAGCGTCGACGGCGTCATCTTCCCGTCGGAGGAGAGCCATGCGATCGTCACGGCAGCGTATCCGAGGCTGGGACGCCTGCCGTCCGCACTGATCAAGCTGGGACATTACCTCCCCTGGATCGATTCGGTCCGTGCGACCGCGGCGAGGCCGGCTCGCGAGGTCGAGGCGGCACTCCGAGGCCTCGGCTCGGCGTTCGTCGTGCTGAATTTCGGCTCGCTGCGCCGCTACAAGAACGTCGACGAGCTCGTTCGCCGGTTCTCCGCGTTTGACGACCCGGACGTTCGGCTTCTCGTCGCGGGTCACGTCCCCGATCCGGACTACCGAACGGAATTAGAGACGCTGGCAAAAGCGGATCCGCGCGTCGTGCTGTTGCCCGGCCACCTGGACGACGCGTCGCTCGTGGCCTGTCTGGATAGGGCGGATCTCGTCGTTCTTCCCTTTCGCAAGATCCTGAACTCTTCGTCGGCCCTGACGGCCATGAGCTTCGGCAAGCACGTGGTCGTGCCGGCGATCGGAGCCATGAGGTCGCTGCAGCGAGACGTCGGCGCCGGCGCTCTGACCGTCTTCGACGGCCCCTTCGACGCCGGTACGCTGCGGCGCGCAGTCGATCGGGTCCGAACGAAGAACGTCGCTCCGGCGGACCTCAACGAGTACGAGTGGCCGCTGCTGGGAGCCCGGACGGCCGAATTCTACGCGCGACTCGTTCCGCGACGGCTCTCATTGCAGGTGAGGTCTCCACGCTAGTTCGTCGTGAGCGTGGTCACGCAGCGTCCTGCTGCGCGCCCCGGGCTCGTCCCGGTGCTCTCGTGGGCGGCGACTCCGCCCGCAGGAGGATCACACGAGCGGCATTGACGTCGGCATCGTCGACGTGACCGCAAGCGACGCAGCAAAACTGCGCGCCCTCCCGACTTGCTTTCGCGACCGCGCCGCACTCGGCGCAGGTCTGCGAACTATACCGTGGGTCCACGCCGACGATCGTGCGAGCAGCGTACGCTGCTTTCTCGCGGATCAGCGTCGCCAATATCCCGAAGCCGGCGTCCAGTAAGGCGCGATTGAGCCCCGCTTTCGCCGCGACGTGCCTTCCTGGTGCTTCAACCGTGCCTTTCGCCGAGCGCGTCATGCCGCGCAGCCTCAGGTCCTCCAGCGCGATCGTGTCGAAGCGAGCGACGATCCCGCGGCTCACCTTGTGCAGCCAGTCACGGCGGGCGTTCGCCTCGCGCTCCTTCGCGCGCGCCAAGCGCCGCACCGCCGCGATCCGGGCCGGGTCTTTGCCGTTCACCGGCCGACCCGCTGCGTCTTTCACCGTGACCGCATCCAGCGCCCGAGCGTGTCGCTCGACGAGCGCTTGGCGCTGCGAGCCCGGCCGCAGGTTCGCGATCTTCGTCCCATCCGAGAGCGCGGCCAGCACGCGCACCCCGCGATCGACGCCGGCCGCCTTGCCCGTAAGCGGCAGGGGTGCCGGCTCGCGGTGCGCTTCAAAGACGGCGTACCAACGGCCGGTCTTCGTCACGATGAAGACGCGGCCGTAATTCTCCGGCACCGTGCGCCCCTTGCGCAGCCGGACCTCCCCGACGCCGGGCACACGCACGCGCTGCTGCTTCGCATCGAACTTCGTCGCACGGTCGCCGTGCGGGAACTCCAGTTGATTCCAGCGCCGAGCAGGCTTGAACCTCGGATAGCCCGGCTCGTCACCGGCCTTGAGCCGCCGGAAGAAGGCCGCAAAGGCCAGGTCCAGCCGGTGCAGCACCGCGTCTTCGCTCTCGCGGTACACCGCCGCAAAACGCGGGTCAACCGCTCGAAGCTCCGTCAGTTCGGTGTATTGCTGCTTGCTCGGATACGTTTGCCGGCGAGAGGTCCACGCGTCGCGCCGCTGCTGCAAGAGCGCGTTGTAGAGTTCGCGCGTCGTCTTCAGCATCTCGACCAGGGTCCGCTCTTGAGCGCAGGTCGGATACAGCCGCACCTCGTGCAGCCATCGCAGTTGTCCCGCAAATCGACTCTTCGCCGGCGCCATTGCCTGAGAATAGCTCCAGCGCGTGCCACCAGTGTGGCACACAGAGAACCGGGACACGACGCTCACCACGTGAGAAATGCGCCCCTGGCAGTGACCCGCACTGCACTATCGTTCCGCACTGCTGCGCCCCACCGATAGCCGGACGGGTCCCCGGGCGGCGTCGCTCGCATCCTACTCGCTACCCCGGTACGCAAGAGCCGATTCCGGCCGGCGCCCGATCGAGCGGGCGGGTACGCCGGCGACGATTTCGAGTGGCGGCACGTCGCGGGTGACGACCGAACCCGCCGCAACGATGGCGCCCCGTCCGACGGTAACGCCCGGAAGGATGGTGGCGCGAGTGCCGATCCACACGTAATCGCCGACTCGTACCGCACGCTCGCGGTACGAGAAGCCGGCCGCCTTGCCGTCGTGGTCGGCGGTCAACAGCACGGCGTCGCTCGATATGGAGACGTTCCGGCCGATCGTGAGTCCGCCGCGACAGGCGAGCCTGCAGCGCTCGTTGATGACCGTATTGGGCCCGATCTCCAAACGCGACACCCGGCCGACCGTTACGCCCAGCAGGATCGTCGAATCGGCCCCGATCTTGAAGCGCATCGCATGTTTGTAGAAGGCCAAACGAAGACCGTGCGACGGAACCGCGTTGACGACGTGGTTGGCCAGGTAGAGCAAATAGGGTCCTAAAACGCGGCGCAGCACCTTTCGCCGGCGCGTACCGGCCGGCGGCCTCACGTTCGAGGCCCTCCGGGCCGGCTCGAGTAGAGGAACGCGATGACGAAGACGATCCACCTCAAGTCGTTGTACGCGCCGACGGCGCTTTCGGTGACGTTCCCCATGACGAAATAGACCATCGCGAGCGCCGGCCACGCGTACAACGGTTCCGTGGGATGCCGCGCGAACAGCCGCACCGCGCGCGTGATGCCTACGATCAGGGCGACGACGACCAGCAGTCCGCCGACCAGGCCGCCGTCCAAGAGTATCTGCAGGAGCCCGTTGTGCGGTTGAACCGGCTGCCAATTGCTTCCCAGGAAATACGACGCGAGGTAGTAGTCCCGGGGGCCTCCCACGTCGCCCCGGAAGAATGCGTTATAGCCGTAGCCCAGAAGCGGCCGGTCCGAGATCGCGTCGACGATCCCGGGCCAGAAGTCGCTGCGGCCCGTGAAACTCCCATCGCGGCCGAGCAGCGAAAAGACCGGGCCGAGACCCGTTCCCAGCACGGCGACGAGCGCGACGGCCGTCGCAACCACGCCCGCGACCGTCAGCGCGACCGCGCGCCCGTAGCTGCGCGTGCAACATAACCTGATCAGCCCGAACGTGCCGAGCGCGACGACGCACGCCACGAAGCCGGTCGCGGATTTCGATCCGGCCAGCAGGAGGGCGCACGCTGCGAGCGCGAGCCCGGTCCCCCAGCGCGCCGCCCCTCTTGCCGAAAGCGACAGCGCGATAAGCGTGACGATGCCGAGCGCCATCTCCGAACCCAAGAAGTTCTTGTGCCGGTAGATTCCGGACCAGGCTCCGCCCATGTCGGAATCCTGCATCACGCCGTAGCTCGGAACGACGAGAACGAACGCCAGGCTCGAGACGGCGATGACGGCCATCGCAACGGACAGCATACCGACGAACTGCCGCAGCGAAAAGCGCGACACGATGTAGTAGGCGATCGCGGTCGTGCCCGCGGCTTCGATCGAGTTCTTGAACGTGACCCACGGGTTGATCGACCAGACCGTGGACAGCACCATCAACGCGGCCAGCGCGAGCAGCGGTATGGAGCACCGCAGCAACGCCCCTCGGGCGGGCGACCGGAGGAACGAACACACAGCGGCGCAGTAGGCGAGGCTCCAGCACACTTGCAGCAGCAGCGATCCGCTCTCGGGGTCGTCGACGTTGCCCCCGAAGCGCGTCAAGAGGATCGCCGATGGAATCGCGATGACGACGACCGCGCGTTCGAATCCCGCGCCGTCCGGCCGGGAGAGCCGCGTCCGCGCCGGCCGGGCGGCGTCGATCATCGTCGCGCCGGCTCGCAGGCGTAGTCGAGCTCGAGCCGCTCGCGCGACAGACGCCGCTCCCACGCGCGGCCTGACGCGAGCCGGTTACACGTTTGAATCGCGCCGCGCACCGCCGGAAACAGGTTGAGACGCGTCGCCCCGAAGAGCCGCGCGAGCTTCCCTTTCGGACCGTGCAGCGCCCGCATGTCGACCTCGCGTTCCAGACGTTTCGCCGAATCGTCGTAGCCGTACATCAAGAATCTGCAATAGAGACTCTGCAGCAGCGCCCCGCGCAAGACGTCCGTTTGCCCGGCTTCCAGCAGGGCGCGCGCGTCCTCGACGATGCTCAGCTGCTCGCGGCGCGCGCGCTCGAAATCGGCCAGGACGCTGCGGCCCTTTCCTTGGAGCGACTGCCGGTACACCGCGAGATAGCGACGCGTCGGGAAGATCGGAAAACGGCCGGCCGCTCGCAGATTGAACTCGAAGTCTTCGTGAAAGCGGCGCGCCGCGAACGGACCCACCGCATCGAAAATACGGCGGTCGTAGAGCGAAACGCTGGGCAGCAGAAACGTCTCGCTGCGAAGTATGCCGTCGAGCGCGAAGCCTTCGAATGCGGTCGTTCGGGAGCGTTGCAGCAGCCGGCCGGCGTCGTCGACGGCAAAGTACCAGCTGTAGGCGATCCCGGGCGTCGAAGCCCTCCGTAACAGCTCGACTTCGATTTCGATCTTCCGAGGAAGCCAGCGGTCGTCGGCATCCAAGAAGGCGACGTACTCGCCGCGTGCGTGCCGTAAGCCGAGGTTGCGCGCCGCGCTCGCCCCGCCGTTCCGCTGCTCGAGCACGAAGAGCCGGGGGTCGTCCAGCGCCCGAAGCACGTCGAGGGTACGATCGGCGGATCCGTCATCCACGACGATCACCTCGAGATTGCGATACGTCTGCGCCAGGGCCGAGCGCACGGCGCCGCGGATCACGCCTTCTCCCTGGTAGACCGGCACGATCGCGCTGACCAGCGGTCCGGCCGGAGCCGCTGCGCTCGAGCGTAGGCAGGTCATCGGCCGAGCGCGTAGCGAGCGCAGGACATCAGGACGAACCACGGCTCGATCAAGTAGCGGAACCAGAATCTGCGCGGGTTCTCGCAAAAGCGGAAGAGCCACTCGAGCCCGCAACGGCCCATCCACCGCGGCGGCGTCCCGACCGCGCCCGCCAGGTACTCCAAACACGCTCCGACCGTGAAGAAGCAAGCCGGATCCAGATCGTGAAAATGCTGCAGGATCCAGCGTTCTTGCCGCCCCATGCCCATCCCGACCAGAACCAGTTGGGGCACGAACGCGCGAATCTCGTCGACCACGGCGCGCTCGCCGGCGGCGTCCGAGTAACCGTTATGGGCCGCTATGGAAAGCCGCGGAAAGCGCTCGCGAATGGCCGCGATGCCGCGCGCGATCGTGTCGTCGGTCGCGCCCAGGTAATAGACGCGCCAGCCTTCAGCGTCGGCTCGCTCGAGAAGCGGCCAGATCAAGTCCACGAGCGTTGCACGATGGTCCCGTACCGCCGGAATGCCGGCCAACCGGCACAGTAAGACGATCGGCATGCCGTCGATGTGGACGAACGTCTCGTCGAGCGCGTGCAATTGCGCGAACGCTTCGTCTCGCGTCTCGACGTAGAGCCCGTGCATGTTCTGCGAAGCGATGATGCACGGACTCGCCCGCGCGATCGCCGCCGCCACGAGCGCCAAGAGCTCCTGTCGCGTCGCCAGCGTCACCTTCGAGCCGAAGAGGTCGTACGAGCGCGGGACCGGGCTCGCCTGGGACTCCATCATGCCGCCCTCCGAACCAAATGCGCGCGGATCTGCTCGCGCCGCAGGATCCAGACGGCGGCGGCGTACGCGGCCGCGCCGGCCAGAACCGCCGCCGCAAACCCGGCGATGTTCCCGCGACCGGGCACGGCGAGAATGGCCGCGGACATGACCGCCGTCGCAAGCGCGGTCTTGATCCAGCCGCGGAACGGAATCGGCATCGACGTGCAGGCACGCCCCCAGACCACGCTGACCGCGAACGCCGACGCCTGCGCCACGAGCGCTGCGGTCGCCGCGCCGATCGGACCGTAGGCCGGGATCAGCAGCACGCTGAGCGCGATCGTGACGGCCGCCTGCACGCCCGTGATGACGGGCAGCGGCCGCGTGTTGTACGCGATCTCGAAGGCTTGATCGAAATAGCTCATTCGGATGCCCAAGAGCATGGTCGCGATCGCGGCCAGCGCGATCACGGGGGCGGCGTTCGACCGAAAGTGGGACCCCATGTAGATCGACGCGATCGGTCCCGCGAGCAACGCGACGGCGGTTGCGGCCGGTAACGCGATCGCGACGACGAGCTCGGCATTCTTGGATAGCTGGCGCGCGAGCGCCTCAGTGCCGCCCCGATCCTTCGCTTGAAAAGCGAGCGGCTGGCCCGCGAGCGTTGCCGTCGCAATCAGCAGTCCGACGGTCTGAGCCGAAAAATCGCTCGCCACCGAGAAAACGCCGACCGCCACGCTTCCTCGCGCGAATTGGAGGAGGTAGCGTTGGGCAGCGGGCGCGAGGAGTGCGGCTTGCTGCAAGCTCACCGGCCAGCCGAAGTTGAAGAGCCGGCGCACGATAACGAAATCGAAACGGCCTTCCAGCGCGGGCCGCCACATGCGCAGCGCGATGAGGGCGACCGCGTTGCCGGCCGCAAAACCGCCGATCAGGGCAAACGCCTTCGCGCCTGCCGTGATCATCAGCAACGTCGCGCCGAGCGCTACGACGGCGCGCGAGAGCTGCAGCAGGCTGTAACGCAGGACGCGAAGCCGCGATTGCAGGATCGACGCGTTGAGCTCGAACCAGGCGTAGGACGTCGCCGCAACCAGCGTGATCAGTACCATATACGGCGGTACCGTCGGATTGCAGAGCTTGACGACCACGGCGAGCACGCCCCAAACGACGACCGACATCGCGGTAAACGCGAGCAGCACCGTCGCGACGAAGTCAGGCTCTATGCGATCGTAGCTTCCCGCCGCGCGTAGTGCCGAGCCGCGGACCCAAGCATAGCCGGTATTGCCTACGACGAAGGCGACGCTCATGAGCAGCGCCGATACGCCGAAACTGGCCGGATCGAGCAGGCGCGTGTAGAGTGCGATCGCGCCGAAACCGATGAGCGCGGGGAAGATGCGTCCCGCAAAGTACAGCGACCATTGCTTGAGGAGCACGACGTCGTTCGGCCGGTCCTACGCGTACGCCGTTCGCTCGGTACCGAACCAGCGATACGTCAGACGCAGCCCTTCGCGCAGCGGCGTGACCGGCGGCCCCAAACCGCTCGCGCGCGCCGGACCCGCACGGCGGCCGGGATCCTCACCGGTGTCCGGCACGTACGACGCACGAAACTCGACGCCCGCGATACCAGCGATGGTACGTGCGATCTCCTCGACGCTGCGCTCGTCGTCGTTAGCGATATCGACGGTCACGCACGGCGCCGGCGGCCGTTCCATCAGCGCACGCAGCAGGGAGATCGCGTCGTCCACGAAGATCATGGAGCGCGTCTGAGAGCCGTCACCGGGCAATGCCATCGCGCGTCCGTCCAAAATCGCACGCATGAGTCCGTGAACGAACCGGCCGTCGATGGCCTCCATTCCGGGACCGTAGCAGTTGCAGAAGTGAACGAGGCGCCCGTCCAAGCCGCGCGCGCGTACCGCCGCTGCGATCGAGGCTTCTCCGAACACTCGTCTTTCATCGTAGCAGCTCCTCGGACCGATCCGTTCTACGCTTGCGTCCGAGCCTTCGGGCCGCGGACCCGCGGGCGGGCCGCCGTAGCTTTCGGACGCTGAAGCGAAGAGAAAGCGGGCTTCGTGCGCGAGCGCCAGTTCGATCAGCGAGATCGTTCCGACGGCGTTGACCCTCAGGGTGCGCCACGGATCGTTCCCGTACGTTTCGGGACTCGCGGGCGACGCGAAGTCGTATATCCGCGAAAGCCGGCCCTTCTCGGTCCCCCGAACCAGCGCTGCGATCGCCGGCGCGCCCAGCGCGACGTCGGCGTACACGAACGTGGCACGACCGGAGCAAATCGAATGTTCCAGGTTGCGCACGTGTCCTAAAGAGAGGTTATCGACCAGGATTACGTCCTCACCGGCGTCGACGAGGACGTTCGCAAGGTGGCTGCCGAGGAAACCGGCGGCGCCGGTTATGAGGCTGAGCATCGACGCACCATCAGCTCGCGGCCACGGCGTGGACCGCTTGCTGCCAAAGCGGTGCCGTCCCAGCCTCAGGCGGGTGCCAGCCCGACGGCAACGTCCCCGCCGAGCGGCGCCTACCGAAGTCTTCGACAGCCTCCGCCGATACTGCGACGACGCCGATTAGCGGAATTTGGGTGTGCCTCAGCATCTTCAAGAACAACTCGTCGGCGTCGGTCGGAACGCGTCCGAGGCGTACCGCAATCAGAGCGGCATCCGCGACCTTCACCAGCGCCATGGCGACGTCGCTCTTCAGGAGCGCGTCCGTATCGACGATTGCAAACTCGTGCGCGGCGCGCAGCTCCGTAGCGAACGCCTCGAGATGTTCGGAACGCAGGCTCCGGCGCTGGGAAAACCGGACGAGCGTCGGCCGCGTCGCGCGCGGTTCGCCGCTATCGGCGGGAAACGCGTTGCGAGCCGCGTCGACCAATGCGACCGAATACCCGGCGTTCGTCAGGGAGTGCGCGAGCGCGTACGCCGTCACGCTCTTGCCGTCGCCCGACCAGGCGGAGGTCACCAGCACGACGGCGGGTTTCGCCACCGACGATTCCACCCGCGCCCGCATCATGGAGAGCTGGGCGTTCAAGCCCTCCGAGCGCTCCTGCGAACGTGCCTTCGCTCTCATAACGTTCCGTTCAGCGTGGCGACCAGCGGACTACCGTAGAGTGATTCGATGCTTTCGGAATCCCGCAGCCGGCCGTCGAGCTTTTCGGCCAAGAACGCGCTTGCGACGGCGAGAGCGGCGAGAAAGGCGACCAGCAGGGCGAGGCGCGCGCTCCCCAGGCTGAATTGCGGATCGTCCGGGGTCGCGCGATTGATCACGACGGCCGAGCCGATCGAGAGCGCCTCCGCCCGGTCGCCGAAGACCGCATCGCGGCGCGAGGAAAGCGCGAGGTAGTCGGCCTGCGCCGCGTCGCGCTCCAACCGTAACATCTGCACGGTCGGCAGGCCGTCGAGCTGCCCGCCCAACCTCGCGATCGACTGGTCTAACGCCTGGACCTTCGCGCGGTCGCCGTCGACGAGCGCCGCGGCTTTGTGAGCTTCGATCGTCATCGTCGCCGCGGACGCACTGAAGGCGTTCGCATCGGACAGCGCGCGGCCGGCCTCGGCCGCCACCGCGGCCTTTTCGTCCGCGACCTGTTCGTCTAAGCCCGGGAACTCCGGGTGTTTGCTCGTGTACCGCGCGCGGTCGCGCGTGAGCTGGGCTCCGTCGTTCGACGCGCCTGCAACGAGCGACCCGTACAGCACGTCGTTCTGCAGGATCTCGTGGCGCGCGACCGCCAGCTGCGTCTTGCGGTCGCCGTAGACCTTGGTCAGCGCGGCGGCGTCGCCGGCGAGCGTGGCACTAGCGAGTTCTCGCTGCGTCTGGATGTCGGCGAGTTGCGTTGCGAGGCCGTCCATCGCCTTGTCGTCGGTCGGAACGAATCCGCCGACCCGCGCGCGCACTTGCAAGTCCGCATCGATCGCGTGCAGCTGTCGCTTCTGCGCGGCAAGTGCCGCATCCAAGACGCGGATGTTCTGATCGTAGCGGTCGGTCGCGATTTCACGGTAGTAGCGTGCCAGCTCGTCCGCGACCCCGTTGGCCGCCAAAACGGCGAGTTCCGGGTCGGAATCCCGGTACGAGATCACCAGGATGTTCGAGTGAACGAGCGGGACCTTCGCCTTGAGTTTGCGCTTCATGTCGGTCAGCGGGGTCGCCAGATGCAATGCGCGGCGGACGCGCTCGAGCACGACGGTGCTCGTCGCGATCGTCGGCAGATCGGTCTGCGCGATCGAATCGACGTCGCTGCGCGGGTTTTGGTTGAAGAGCAGCACGTTTGCGGTCGCCTCGAAAGGCAAGCTGATCCCAACGACGAGCGTGGCCAGGAGCAGCCATGCGAAGGCGGCCACAACGACGACGCGCCGTTGCCAGATGATCCGCGCGATCTTTTTCGCCGCATTGGAGGCGGAGGCGGCGGTCGTTACGGCGAGCATCCGTAGCTACCGGTTCGGTCCGTCGAAGAGCGGACGCGAGCCGCTCGAGCGATTCACGTCGCGTACCACTAGTACGCCCCTCGTTGCAGGACGACCGAAACGGCCGTCTTCAAGAGAACCTGACCGTCGAGCGCCGGGGAAGCTCGCGCGATGTAATCGACGTCGAGCGCCGTGGCCTCGGGCCGGTCGAGCGGGACAGTCGAACGGCAGGTAGCCTGCCAGATGCAGGTGACGCCCGGCGTAATGAGGTGGCGCAGGTGCTGCCACCGCTCGTAGTTCTCGTTGACGATCATCGGCATCTCGGGACGGGGACCGATCAGGGACATCTCGCCGCGCAGGATGTTGAGCAGCTGCGGAAGTTCGTCGATCGACGTCTTGCGAAGAAGACTCCCGACGCGCGTGATGCGGCAATCGTCGGCGCCTCGAGGCGACGGGCTGTCGCCGCACTGCGTCTTGCGCATCGTACGCAGCTTGAGGATCGTGAACGTGCGCTCGAAACGGCCGGCACGCCGCTGGCGGAAGAGGACCGGAGCGCCGTCTTCGACCAAGATCGCGACGCAAGCTATCAAGATCAGCGGCGAAGCCGCCGCGAGCAACAGCGCCGCGCAGACGATGTCGGCGAGCCGGCGCACCTGGTGCGCTACCGGTCTTTCTCTGTAGACGAGAATGGTCGGCCGTGCCGCTCGCAGCACCTCGTTGCCCGGAGCGGTCCCAGGCAGGGACGAGTCGATCGATTGCATGTCCATCAAAAATTCTACCTGAGAGAGTTCTCGGAAGATCCGTCGCCGGAAGCGGACTCGCGGACACAGCCTGTGGCCGCAATCGAATGCGTGCGCCGGCCGGTAAGTGTCCTCGGTCACTGCGGTTGCAAACGGCTGGAGTATCGATCGGCACTAACGCACGACGAGCACGTTCGATCGACCTCTACCGGCATCACAGCGAGCGCCGTCAATGCAAACTTGCTCGCTTACCGGTTTTAACCGTTGACGTTCCGTGGCGCTGCGTTAACCTATATTCCGCCTGCTTTCGGAGGGTATCGCGATAACCATTATGGTCGGCTCGCAGTGTCTCTTAGTTGAGGCGGTGCGTCTCCGCGTTCGTTTGACCGATGACAGATAACATCGCGTTGTCTCGCCCGGAGTCTAGCAATGAACCGACGTTGGCAAGCCCTCAGCAGAATCGGCGCCGTCGTGATTCTGACCGCACCGGCGGCTTTCGGGTTAGGATCGGTCGCGTTCGCGGATACTGCCGACTACCGTATCCACCCCGGCGACTCGGTCACCGTGCAGGTCTTGGGAGAACGCGCGGCAACGCAGGCTCCTGCGCTCGTCGCTCCGGACGGCACCATCAGGTACCAACTGATCGGCAAGGTGTGTCTCGACGGCCTTACGGCGGACGAAGCGGCCGCCACGATCGCGACGCGGCTCGCCGCATATATCAAGCACCCGGTCGTCACCGTGAGCGTGCAGCAAGGCGAGATGGAGATCTTGGTACTCGGGAACGTCAAAGCGCCCGGCAAGTACGCGATGAAGACCGGCGAGGACCTTTCCGGCGCGATCGCCACTGCCGGCGGCCTCGGCCCCACCGACGGCCCCTTCCCCGACGCGCGCATCTCGGTGGGCACGCAGGCGATTCAGACCGTCTCCCTCCAGAAGCTGCTGCAGGAAGGCGACGTCTCCCTGAACGTGCCTCTTACCGCAAATTCGGTGGTCTACGTTTCGGAGCGCTCGACGATCGAAGTCAGCGTCATCGGGGCCGTCGACCATCCCGGCGACGTCGAGGTCAAGGAAGGCGACCGGCTCTCGTTAGCCATCGCTATGGCCGGCAATAGCAAGACCGCACAGGCGGACCTCAACCACGTCGTCATCACGCGGGTCCAGGGCGCGTCGAGCAGCGCGATCTCGGTGAACCTCTACGACGAACTCGAAAAGGGCGACATCAACGCCGACCCCGTGTTACAAAAGGGCGACGTCGTCTACGTGCCGCAAGCGAAGACCAACGGCCAGGCCGCGGGCGGCATCCTCATGAGCCTTCGTCATTTCGTGTTCCCCTGGTGGTACTGAGTGTCGCTGTTCGCGGGCCTAGCGGACAATCGCCATCGTGATTCGCTGGCTTCGCACGTGCGAGCGAAGCGGCACGCGCTCTTCCTGCGCATGTTGGCCGGCGTTCCGCGGCCCCTGACGATCCTCGACCTAGGCGGCACCGCCGCTTTCTGGGAGACGCTGAATTTCTCGATGCGAGACGTCGACGTCGTCCTGCTCAACCTCCGCGCCGAACCGGTCTCGCTGCCGCGTTTCACATCCGTTGCAGGCGATGCGCGCGATCTGAGTGCGTTCGCGAACAAAAGCGTCGACGTGGTCTTCTCGAATTCCGTGATCGAGCACGTCGGCGGCCTGCCGGATCAGACGCGGATGGCGAACGAGATCCGGCGGGTCGGACGGCGCCACTTCGTGCAAACGCCGAACCGCTGGTTTCCGATCGAGCCGCACTTCCTCTTTCCCGGCTTCGCCTGTCTGCCGCTGAACGTCCGCGCCTCTTTGCTCACCCGGACGCGGCTCGGCTGGCACCGGCGGCAGCCGGACTGGCAGCGCGCGCTCGCGACCGTCGGCGCGGTCAGGCTGCTGACGAGGTCGGAAGTGGCCGCATTGTTCCCGGAATCGCAATTGTACGTCGAGCACTTCTGGGGCTGGGAAAAGAGCTTCGTCGCGCACGACGGCTGGTAAAGAGCCGCAGCCGTTTGCGAACGGGACGCGAAACCGCGCGCACCACGGGCGGGTCGCGCAGGGGGTGCAGCCCTCAGCAAGCGTGGCCGACGAGGACGGCCTGCCGCTCGAACGCAGGCGGCTCGCCGTCGCGGCGATCGCGATCGGAACCGTCATGGCCGTGCTCGACGGTTCGATCACCAACGTCGCGCTCCCGACGATCTCGCGCGAACTGCACGCGGACGCGGCGAGTTCCGTTTGGGTCGTCAACGCGTATCAGGTGATCGTAACGATGTCGATCCTGCCGTTTTCGTCGCTGGGCGACGCGATCGGCTACCGTCGCGTCTACGCGGCCGGCCTGGCGCTGTTCACGCTGGGTTCGCTATCGTGCGCGCTGTCGACGTCACTGCTGGGTCTCGTGCTCTCGCGCGTCCTGCAAGGCGTTGGCGGAGCGGCCATCATGGGGATCTCGCCGGCGCTCAACCGCACGATCTTCCCCGCACGGATGCTCGGCGTGGCGGTGGGCATCAGCGCGCTGACCGTCGCCTCGAGCAGCGCCGCGGGGCCGACCATCGGCGGCGCAATCCTCGCGGTCGCGCGCTGGCCGTGGCTGTTCGCCGTCAACGTCCCGATCGGCATCTTCGACGTGCTCTTCGCGCTGCGCGCGCTACCGTTGACGCGCGGCAGCGGGCGGCGCATCGACGCGATCAGCGCCCTGCTGTCGGGGCCCGCCCTGGCGCTCTTCATCATGGCCCTCGACGGCATCGCGCGCCGGTTCGAGCCGCTCGCCATCGTCGCGATGATGGCCGGCGCCGGCATTCTCGCCTACGCGTTCGTGCGCCGCCAAAGCGGGCTCGAGGTGCCGATGCTGCCGCTCGAGCTTTTCCGCATCAAGCGCTTCTCATTTGCGACCGGCACGTCGCTGCTCTCGTTCGTCGCGCAGGGGTTGGCGTTCGTCTCGCTGCCGTTTCTGTTCCAGGGCGCCTTCGGCTACAGCGCCTTCGCCTCGGGTCTGCTGTTCACGCCGTGGCCGCTCTCGATCGCGGTCGTCGCGCCGGTCGCGGGCCGGCTTGCGGACCGCTTCTCGGCGCCGCTCCTCTCGACGCTGGGGCTCGCGGTCTTCGCGCTCGGACTCGCCTGCCTCGCGGCCCTGCCCGCGCACCCGAACCCGGCGGACATCGTGTGGCGCGCGATCGTGTGCGGCATCGGCTTCGGTTTCTTTCAGGCACCGAACAACCGCGAAATCCTCGGGTCGGCGCCGCGCCGGCGCAGCGGCAGCGCCTCGGGCGTGCTCGCCACGGTGCGGCTGACCGGCCAGTCCGTCGGCGCGGCCGTCGTGGCGGTCGTGCTCGGAACGTCCGTCGCGGCGGGCATGAGCGGCGCCGACCCCGGGCTCGCGGGCCCGGTGCACGACGCCCTGTGGCTAGCCGCCGGAACCGCCGCCCTGGCGCTCGCGGTCAGCGCGCTACGCCTGCGGGCGACCCGGCCGCCGGCCTCCGCCGGCGTGTGAGCGGGATTACTTCGCCGGCCCAAGGCAGGAGCCGGGCACCACTCGGCATTTCGCCCGCCGAAATACTCTGTATGCTGCGTCACCAAAGCTCCGACGACCGCAACGACGCAACGCATCTGCGCGCCGCGCTCGAACGCATCGTACGGCACCCCTCCGCCGCCGTATTGGTCGCGCTCGGTAACCGTTCGATGCGCTTCACGGAACTCGTGAACGACCTCCCGGCCATCACCCAGGACGCGCTCAACGCAAACCTGCGCGAACTCGACCGGGACGGCCTCGTCAGCCGCCGCGTCGACCCCGGACCGCCGCTACGCGTTCTCTACGAACTCACGCAGGCCGGCACGACGCTCGTACCCGTGCTCGGCGCGCTCCTCGAATGGACCCAACGCATCTAGCTACGCGTAGACCCCGCGAATGTTCATCGACTCCACGACGCGGGAGATCGCGACCATGTACGCTGCGGTCCGCAGCGGCACGCCGCGCAGCCGAGCGAGGTCGGAGACTTTGGTGAAGTTCTCCATCAGCACGTGCGCGAGCCGCTCGTTGACTTCGGCCTCGCTCCAGAAGTATCCCGAGCGGTTTTGCGCCCACTCGAAATAGGAGACGGTCACGCCGCCGGCGTTGGCCACGATGTCGGGGATGATCGCGATGCCGCGCCGGTTGAGGATGTGGTCGGCCTCCGGCGTCGTCGGGCCGTTCGAGCCCTCCACGATCAGCTTGGCGGAAATCCTCGGCGCGTTCGCAACCGTGAGGACCTTCTCGAGGGCGGCCGGCACGAGCACGTCGCAGGGTAGCTCGAGCAGCGCTTCGTTCGATATACGGTCGCCGCCTCGATACCCGTCGAGCGACTGGTGTTCCTGAGCGTAGGCCAGCGCGCCGGCGACGTCGATCCCCGCTTCGTTGAAATAACCGCCGGTGACGTCGGAGATCGCGACGACCTTGCAACCGGCGCCGGCGAACATCTTCGCCGCGACGGACCCGACGTTGCCGAAGCCCTGGACGACGACCGACGCGCCTTTGGGTTCGATGCCCATCCGGCGCATCTGGCCGAGTGCGACGAGCGACACGCCCCGGCCGGTCGCTTCGACCCGGCCGCGCGAGCCGCCGATCTCGAGCGGCTTGCCGGTGACCACGCCCGGCACGTGCTCGCGCACGTGCATCGAGTAGGTGTCCATGAACCACGCCATGATCTGGGGCGTCGTGCCGACGTCCGGCGCCGGCACGTCCTTGTTGGGGCCGACGACCTCGACCAGCTCGGCCGCGTAGCGCCGGGTGATGCGTTCGAGTTCGCCGCGCGAAAGGACCGCGGGGTCGCAGCTCACTCCACCCTTGCCGCCGCCGAACGGCAAGTCGACGACGGCGCATTTCCAGGTCATCCAGAACGCGAGCGCCGTCACTTCGTCGAGCGTGACCCGGGGATGAAAGCGGATGCCGCCCTTGGCCGGCCCGCGCGCGAAATTGTATTGAACGCGGTAACCGGTGAAGACCTCGAGTTCGCCGCTGTCGCGCTGAAAGGGAATCGAGAAGATGATCTGCCGGGAAGGCTTGGTCAGGAGCCGGCGGACGCCGGGGTCCAGGTCGAGCAGCCCGGCGGCATCGTTGAAATACGCAATCGCGTCTCCGAACACCGAGACTTCACGAACGGCGGTCAGCATAGGCAGAGCGCTCTCCCCATCAGACATTTCTCCGTCCACACGTTCACGGAAACGCATTTGGTTCCCCTACTAATGGACAGCTATGACCACCGGAGATTGTCCATTTGTACACAACCTCGACCGTGAGGCGTGCCCGGCCGAGCAGCTAGACGTTGAAGCGGAAGTTGACGACGTCGCCCTCGGCCATCGTGTAGTCCTTACCCTCGCTGCGCAGGAGCCCGGCAGCCTTGACCGCTTCCATCGAGCCCAGCCGCGCGTAGTCGTCGTAGGAGACGATTTCGGCGCGAATGAAGCCGCGCTCGATATCCGAGTGGATCTTGCCGGCCGCCCGGGGCGCCTTCGTCCCCTTGTCGATCGTCCAGGCCCGCACTTCTTTCTCCCCCGCGGTCAGGAACGTCATCAGGCCCAGCAGGTCGTAGGCGCGCAGGATCAGCTGGTCGAGGCCGCTCGTATCGATCCCCAGCTCCTCGCGAAAGGTCTGGGCCTCGTCTTCGGTCAGACCCGCGAGTTCGGCCTCGATCTTGCCGCAGAAGGCCAAGGCACCGCTGCCTTCGCGCCCGGCCAGCTCGAAGACGGCTCGCGCGAGCGGGCCCAGGTTGCCGATCTGGGCTTCGTCGATGTTGGCGACGTACAGCAGGGGCTTCGCGGTCAGCAGGAAGGAGTCGCGCGCGATCTCACGCTCCAGCGAACCGGCCGCGAAGGCACGGGCGGGTTTTCCCGCTTCGAGTGCGGCGCGCAGCCGCCGGGCGGCCTCGAGTTCCGGCCCGAGCTTGGGGTTGACGCGCGCTTCGCGTTCGAGCTTCTCGACGCGCTTTCCGAGGGTCGCAAGGTCGGCCAGGGCCATCTCGATGTCGATGATCTCGATGTCCCGCAAGGGATCGGGGGCGCCCTCGACGTGGGCGACGTCGTCGTCCTCGAAGCAGCGGACGACCATCGCCACGGCGTCGGTCTCCCGGATATGGCTCAAGAAGGCGTTCCCGAGCCCGGCACCGGCGCTGGCGCCGCGCACCAGGCCCGCGATGTCGACGAACCGCATCGTCGCGTTGACGATGCGGTTGGAGGCCACGATGCGGGCCAAGACCTTCAGCCGCTCGTCCGGAACGGGCACCTCGCCGACGTTCGGCTCGATGGTTGCGAAGGGGTAATTTGCCGCCAGGGCCTGCGCCGAACGGGTGAGGGCATTGAAAATGGTCGACTTCCCGACGTTCGGCAGGCCGACGATACCGCATGATAATGCCATGAAACCGACCCTGCCCGTTCGCTCGGGGCAAGGATTCGTCCTGGACACGTAGGATTTTGACTCATGCGCCAAATGAAGGTCGACAAGCTCGGCATCGACTTGCTGACCCACGATCCCGTGGTCATCCTGAAGGACCTCGAAGGCAAGCGGTTTCTTCCGATCCTGATCGGACCGTTCGAAGCCACCGCCATCGCTTTGGCGCTCGAGGGCACCGCCGTTCCGCGCCCGCTCTCCCACGATTTGATGCGGACGATGCTCGAGTCGCTGCACGCTTCGCTCGAACAGATCGTCATCCACGACATAAAGGACTCGACCTTTTTCGCCAAGCTGATCGTGAAACAGAACGGCGACACGCAAGAGATCGACGCCCGTCCCTCCGACGGCATCGCGCTCGCGTTGCGCATGCAAGCCCCGATCTTCGTTTCGGACAAGATCGTGCTCGAGGAAACCGTCGGCGACAAGAAGGCCGAAGCCGAGGAGTCGCAGCGCTTCAAGAAATTCATCGAAGAACTCAAACCCAGCGACTTCAAGGAATAACGATGGCGCGGAACACTGCCGAAATCGGGGTCTACGGAGGCTCCGGTTTCTACTCGTTGCTCGAAAACGCTCACGAGGTCTGGCTCGAGACGCCCTACGGGATGCCGAGCGACCGGGTCGCGCTCGGCGAGATCGCCGGAAAGCACGTGGCCTTCCTGCCGCGCCACGGCCGCGATCACCGCTTTCCCCCGCACGCCATCAACTACCGCGCCAACGCCTGGGCCATGAAGGAGCTCGGCGTTTCGCGTATCCTCGCTCCGACGGCCTGCGGTTCGCTCAAGCGGGAGGTCGCGCCGGGCCACATGGTGGTGGCCGACCAAGTTGTCGACCGCACGACCGGCCGCAAGGACACGTTCTACGACGGCCCCATCACGACGCACATCAGTTTCGCCGACCCGTACTGCCCGCAACTGCGCCCGATCGCGATCGGCGCGCTGCGGTCGCTTGGCATCACGACGCACGAGACCGGCACGGTCGTCGTGATCCAGGGACCCCGTTTCTCCACGCGCGCGGAATCGAAGTGGTTTCAAGACGCGGGCTGGGAGGTGATCAACATGACGCAGTACCCCGAGTGCTATCTCGCGCGGGAACTGGAAATGTGTTACCTCAACATCTCGCTGGTCACCGATTACGACGTCGGTTTGCCGGGTACGCCGCCCGTGACGCGCGAGCACGTGTTCGAGGTGTTCTCCCGCAACAACGAACGCGTGAAGGACGCCCTCTTCAAGATCATCGAGATGACCCCGTCCGAGCGCACGTGCGGCTGCGGCGACGCGCTCGCGAGCGCGCGTTGACGCTCGGGCGCGTCGATTTCGGGGCATACCTGCGCGCCTTCGTCCTGCTCGCCCGCAACCCTCAGCTCGCGCTCGCTCCGCTCCTGGCTGCGGTCGTGCAAGTGCTGTTGACGATGCTGTTCCCGGCCGGCATGGGCGGCGGTTTCATGGGTTCGGCCAATTCGGGCCTGGCCGCGACGCTCGCCCAGATCGTCTGGTACACCGGCTTCGGTGTGGCGCTGATCGGTGCGGAGGCGGCCTGGCGGCGCGGCCGCGCGCCCTTCGACGATACGTGGGAAGAGGGCCGGCGCAAGATCGGCGACATCGCGATGGCCGCGCTCGGCTTCACCTTCATCGTCTACATCGCCGCCATCGTGGGCAACGTGATCCCGGCCCTCGGCATCCTGGGCCTCGTGCTCTCGCTCGTCGCGACCTATTTCTTCATCTACACGATTCCCGCCGCCGCGATCGGCGGAATCCCCGGCGGCGCCGCGTTGCAGGCGTCGCTCGAGCGCGCGCGCCGCACGCCGCTGGCGACCTTCTGCGTGACCGTGCTCTTCCTGGCCACCTTCACCTACGTGCCGGGCTTGATCGTCCAGGCGCTCGCGCCGCTCCTGATCGCCAGCTCGTTCCTCTCGCAAGGCGTCGTGGTCGATATCATCGTCGCGGCTATCAAGGCGGTCGTGGCCGCCTACGTCGCCCTAGTGCTCGCCAAAACGTACGACGACGCCTCGTACGGCCGCTTCAGGTAGCCGGGCGCCCTAGGCCCCGCGACGGGCCTCATACGTCGCGTTCGAGCCGTTCGACGTCGGCGAGATCCTTGAGACGTCCGGCCGCCTTCTTGTTTTCTATCAAGTCCTCGCGGCCGATCACGAAGAATCTCAGGCCGTTCAGGGTGCCCTCGGAACGGCGGGGCCAAGCCTGGGCAAAATCGACCCCGCTGATGCCGGTGATAACGTCGATGCGCAGCGGCGGGACGCCGATCTGAAAGATGAGGTCGTCGTCCACGAGCTCTTCGACCTTCAGGTTATCGAGCGGCGCGCCGAACGCGGCCAATGCTCGGTAGACGCGAGGGGCGTTTTCGGTCGAGGCTTCTACCCAAACGTCGAAATCAGCCGTCGCTCTCGGGCGAGCGTGATAGGCTAGCGCGTGAGCTCCCACGATCATGTAGCGCGCGTTTGCGTCGTTCAACGCATGTAACAGATCGGCGAAGTCTGAGCTGAGATTCATCTAAGCCTCGCAGCGCGGCCTGCCGGCAGAAAAGCGTCCACACGAAAGCCATTCGTTCCGCCGGGCTCACCGACGCCCAGTACTCGCGATCGTACGCGTCCTGGTCGTCACCAAGCCTGATCTTCTTCGCCCGCCACGTACGAAGTCGATTGAGACGGCGCTCTTCCGGCGTCATTTCGTACGAACCTTCGACAAAGCTCGAGGCTCGCCTCGACCGCCGTCAGGCGCGCCTCGCGCCGGTCGCCGGCGGCGCCAGCTGCAGCCGCAGAAAATCGACGACCAAGCCCGCGGAGACGTTGGAATTCGCGATCCGCTCCGCCTCGCCGACGGCGGCGAGGAGCGCTACGGCCGCCTGCGGATCGCGCCGGGGCAGCCGCAGGATGCGCGCGCGCTGGTCGGCCGCGAGCAGCGGAACGGCGTCGCCCGCGAGCGCGAGCGCCGCCCAATCCCGCGCGGCGACGCGCACGAGTTCGATCAGCCCGGCAACGTTCGCGCGCTTTTCCGCGCCGCTCAAGCTGCGGTCGTCGAGGTTCAGGAAGCTTGCGTCGGGCGAACCGCCGGTCATCGCCTCGGCGAACCACGCGAAGGACGCCTCGCGAAGACCGACGCGGTCTTCGTCGAGCACGGCGCGCGCGCGCGTAATGCTCCCGAGCGAGACTTCGGCCGCGAGGTTCGCGGCGTCGACCGGCACGCCGTCGCGCTCGAGCACGGAGGCGACGTCGGCGACCGCTAACGGCGCGAACGGGATCTCGATGAAACGCGAACGGACGGTCTCCAGCAGCGAACCGGGCCCGTTCGTCGTGAGCAGGACGACGACGCTCGCGGGCGGCTCCTCGAAGAACTTCAGCAACGCGTTAGCGGCTTCGTGGGTCGCGAACGCGACGTCGCCCAGCAGCACGACGCGGTAACGGCTGCGGTACGCGTGCAGCGCCAGCTCGCGCACGAGATCGCGCGCGCTCAGGTCCTCGTCGTGCAGCGCGTTGCCCGGCTCCTTGCCGATCTTGATCGTGCCTTCGGCCGCGACGAAGTCCGGATGCGTCCCCGCGCAAAAGAGCGTACAACCGATGCACTGGTCGCAGTAGCCGAGCAGCGTCGGCTTCGGCGTCTCGCAGAGCAGCGACTGCGCGAGCCGGCGCGCGAACGTCCTTTTCCCGACCCCCGTTGCGCCGGTGAACAGATAGCCGTGCCCCAGCCGCGCGGGCTCGAGCGTCGAGAAATACGTCAGCGCCTGCCGAGCGCCGACGACGTCGAAGGTTCCCGTGATCCCGTTCACGCCGGAATGTTCGCTGCCAGCGCCGCCCACGCCGTTTCCAGCAGCGCCTCCGGCGCGAGCGTTCCGTCGAGCACCACGATCCGGCGGTCGTCGCGCGCCAGAGACAAGTAGCCTTGGCGAACGCGCTCGTGAAAGGCCTCGTCTTCCCGCTCGAGCCGGTCGACGTCCGCCCCCTCGGATCTCGAACGCGACAGCACGCGGGCGCGCGAAAGCGCGACCGGCACGTCGACGAGCAGGGTCAGATCGGGTTCAAGGCCGCGGGTGGCGATCGCCGCGAGCGCGCGCAGCGCCTCGAGGCCGACGCCCCGCCCGTACCCTTGGTACGCGAGCGTCGCGGTTGCGAACCGGTCGCTCAGAACCCACGTTCCGGCGCGCAGAGCCGGCTCGATCACCTCGGCGACGTGCTGCGCCCGCGAAGCGTTGACGATGAAGGCCTCGGCCACCGGATCGACCGGCAGCCCGGGTTCGACGAAGGCGGCGCGGAGCCGGTTACCGAGCGCGGTTCCGCCGGGCTCGCGGGTGACGACCGCTTCGATGCCGCGCGCCGCGACCAGCCGGGCGAGGCCCGAGAGGAGCGTCGATTTCCCGCTCCCCTCGATGCCTTCGATGCTGACGAACGTGACGGGCGCCCGACCGTTACGCCGAAGCGCTGCCGTACGGCAAGTCGTTCGAGCGGAAGAACAGCACGCGGCGGTTGGGCTCCATCCCCGTGCTGCGCGACATCACGCGGTGCTGCTCGGCGAGCTGGTGCTGCATGCGGCGGACGTACGACGTCTGCGGCGTCAACTCGATCGGTTTGCTGTCCAGCAGCACTTTGTAGATCGCTTCGCTGGCTTCGCGCAGCGCGATCTCCTCCGCATCGATCGAAGGCAGCGCGAAGATGTCCTTGAGCGCGTTCATGATCTGCGCGGTCGTGTTGGTCTTGATCGAGTAGATCGGAACGTTCTCGGCGGCGATCGACTTCAGCTTCTCGGACTCTTTGCGTTCGAGCGATTTGAGCGTGAGCACGACGTCCGCATCGTCCCACTTGCGGGCGATCGACGCGCTGACCCCGAGGTTGTGCACGGCGCGCTCGATCTTGTTGCGCGACACGCCGTACGGGAACAGCAGCACGTGCGCTTCCCGCTCCTCGCGCTCGTCGGCGTCGGCTTCCCGCAGCGCGAGCGCGAATTCGGACTCGCTCGCGTTCTTGGGCGCGGCGGCCTGGGCCGGCGGCCGCTTCGCGGCGCTCAGCGCTGTCGCTTCCTGGAGCACCTGCACCGTGCCGCCGGGCATCCGCTGGCGCACTTCCGGTTGCGGCTGGTAACCGCGCAGCAGCGCGTCGACCGTCTCGGCCACGTTCTGGTAGATCGAGAGCCGGTTGCGGTCGTTGATCTCGATGAGGACGTCGAAGGTCGGCGGGGCCTTGCGTTCCAGCACGGTCTTGCGCGTGCCGCGGCGGCGCGCCTCTTCGTCGGAAAGCGTGACCGTGCTGATGCCGCCCACCAGATCCGACAGGGTCGGGTTCATCAGCAGGTTCTCGAGCGTCTTGCCGTGCGCCGTGCCGATCAACGCAACGCCGCGTTCGGCGATCGTGCGCGCGGCCGTCGCCTCCGCTTCGGTGCCGATCTCGTCGATGACGATGACCTCGGGCATGTGGTTCTCGACCGCTTCGACCATCACCGCGTGCTGGAGCGCGGCGTTGGCAACCTGCATGCGGCGCGCGTGGCCGATACCCGGATGCGGGACGTCGCCGTCGCCGCCGATCTCGTTGGAGGTGTCGACGACCACCACGCGCTTGCGGTCCTCCGAGAGCACGCGCGCGCACTCGCGCAGGATCGTGGTCTTGCCGACACCCGGCGGCCCGAGCAGGCAGATCGACTTTCCTCCGCGCACGACGTCGAGGATGATGTCGATCGTCCCATAGACGGCTCGCCCGACGCGGCACGTCAGCCCGACGATCTTGCCCGCCCGGTTGCGGATCGCCGAGATGCGGTGCAGCGTCTGCTCGATGCCGGCACGGTTGTCCGAACCGAACGCCGAGAGGCGCGAGTTGACGTGGGCGATATCCTCGAGCGTCACCCGCGAATCCGACAGAAAGACGAAGTCGTCCGGGAAGCGCGCCTCGGGCTGGCGCCCGAGATCCAGGACGACTTCCACCAACGATTCCAGATTCGGGAGCCTGACGAGCGCTTGCCGGATCGGCAGCGGAAAGATATCGAGGAGTTGGGTGAGTTCCCAGTGCGAAGCGACGGACTCGGCGTTAACGGCCAATGCACATCCTCGTCAAGAATTCGGTCGGCGCCGGTTGTACATCTCCGGCGATAACCGTTGCGGCGGTCTTTCGCGGAGCCGAGGGGCGAGCCCTCGGCACCGGCTTGGTCGGAAACCTCACGTCTCTACTACCACGCGAATCGAGCGGAGTTCCGAATCGTACGGGCCTTGCATGCGCACGCCGGCCTTCTTCTCCAGGTCCAAATAGGCGACGACGTCCGGCGTGATTTCCTCCCCCGGCGAAATGACGGGGATCCCCGGCGGATAGGGCGTGATCACCTCCGCGCAGATGCGCCCGGCGCTCGCCTTGAAGCGCACGAACTCGGTGTCCGCGAGAAAGGCCTCGCGCGGGTTCATGCGGATCGGCGGGATGGCGGGCAGGTTGTAGGTGCCGGTCTTGAGGCGGCGTTCGAGCACGCCCGAGGGCGAGAAGACGTCGATCGGACGGTCCTCTCGCGAGAGCTCCTTCACGCCGTAGACCAGACGGTCGGCGGCCTCTTGGGTCGTTCCGATCGTGAAGAGCGCGAGGCAGTTGAACAAGTCGGCGAGTTCGCATTGCACGTTGTAGCGGCGCCGGAGGATCTCTTCGGCTTCGTACCCCGTGTACCCAAGATCCTTGACCGTGATCGTGATCTTGGTCGGGTCGAAAGCGAAAACGCCCGGTTTGCCGATCTGCTCTTCGCCGAAGCAATAGATGCCGTCGATGGCGTTGAGCCGCCGGCGTGCGTCGCCCGCGATCTCGATCGTGCGCGACAGCAAGGCGCTGCCGACCGTCGCCATTTGCTTGCGCGCGACGTCGAGCGAAGCGACGAGCACCAGGTTGGGCGATGTGGAGAGAAAGAGCTTGACCACGGCCTTGAGGCGGTCGAGCTTGATGCGGTCGCCCTTGTGATGCAGCATCGCCGTCTGCGAAAGGCTGCTGAGCATCTTGTGGGTCGAGTTGATGCACATGTCGGCGCCCGCTTCGAGCGCGTCGACCGGCAGCGCCGGGTGAAAGTGGAAGTGCGGCCCCCAGGCCTCGTCGACCAGCAGCGGAACGCCGTGCTCGTGCGCGACGGCGGCGATCCCTTCGAGATCGGCGGCCACCCCGTAGTAGGTCGGGCTCACGACGTAGACCGCTTTGATATCGGGGTGCGCTGCGAGCGTGGCGCGCACCGTTTCCGGCGTGACGGTATGATCCATGTGCAGCGCCACGTCGACTTCGGGTTTCATCCAGACGGGGTGCGCCCCGCTCATGATCAGACCGCCGATCGCGCTCTTGTGCGCGTTGCGCGGCAGCGCCAGCTTATCGCCCGGATTGAGCGCGGCCATCATCATGATCTGATTGCCGCTGGTGGAACCGTTGATCAGGAAGAACGTGTGATCGCTGCCGTACGCGTCGGCCGCGAGTTGCAGCGCCTCTTCGATCGCCTCTTCGGGCTGCAGCAAATCGTCCAGGCCGCGAATCTGCGTCAAGTCGATCGCCAGCACGTTGTCGCCCAAGAAGTCGCGCAGCGCGCGATCCATACCCCGTCCCTGCATGTGACCGGGGGTGTGGAACGGGATGACGCCGGAATCTACGTAATCGAGAAGGACATCGAAGTACGGCGTCCGCGATTGGTCCACGTGCGCCGACGTTCCGCACTTCGGCGCGCGGCACCCGCCGCGGAAGCGCACTCGTTCCCCGGCCGCCCGAACTTGCCGGCTGGGCCCGGCGGCGGTCCCGCGCGCGGAGCCGAACCGAGGGTTCCGTGCGTGCGCTTACCCGGGCCGCTCGTCGATCGAGACGTTGTAGAGGAACAGGAATTTGTGCCACTCGCCGGGCAGCGTGTTGCGCTTGACGCGAATCCAGGGGATGTATTTGGGCGCTTTGGGTTTGCGCCGGAGCACCATGTTCGCGTGTTCGGGCGTGCGGTTGTTCTTGCGGTTGTTGCAGCGCATGCACGCGCACGCCAGGTTTTCCCAGGTCGAGGGGCCGCCCTTGCTCTTGGGGACGATGTGGTCGACCGTCATCAGGCGTTCGCCCTTGAGCCCGCAGTACTGGCACGTGTAGTCGTCGCGCAGGAGGATGTTCTTCTTCGTCAGCGCGACCTTTTGCATCGGGCGCTTGATATAGTACAGCATCCGGATGATCGAGGGCATGCGCATCTCGTACGTCGGCGAACTCAACACCTGCGAACGCCCGTGCACGACTTCCGCCTTGCCCGAAAACAATAACTTCACCGCGCGCTGAAAGCTCGTGATGTTCAGCGCTTCGTACGTGAAGTTCAGGACCAGAACGTCCGTCACGATCGCCTTTCCCCCGAAAGAGTGCTCAAATGTGACCCGTTGTGCGCCCAGATTTGCGGTCTGATTTGCGTCGGGGCGAGGCGCGCGGGGGCGAAGTTTGCTCGCGCAAATGAGCCCCCGCGCAACGACGCTCCCATTCGTTCCCCGATTTGCGGTCTGATTTGCGTCGGGGCGAGGCGCGCGGGGGCGAAGTTTGCTCGCGCAAATGAGCCCCCGCGCAACGACGCTCCCATTCGTTCCCCGATTTGCGGTCTGATTTGCGTCGGGGCGAGGCGCGCGGGGGCGAAGTTTGCTCGCGCAAATGAGCCCCCGCGCAACGACGCTCCCATTCGTTCCCCGATTTGCGGTCTGATTTGCGTCGGGGCGAGGCGCGCGGGGGCGAAGTTTGCTCGCGCAAATGAGCCCCCGCGCAACGACGCTCCCATTCGTTCCCCGATTTGCGGTCTGATTTGCGTCGGGGCGAGGCGCGCGGGGGCGAAGTTTGCTCGCGCAAATGAGCCCCCGCGCAACGAAGCCCCGGCGCAAATCAGGCCGCAAATCAGAAGAAGCGGGGTCATAGGCCCCGCTTCTTTACATAGGTGAGACGCAAATCGGTGAGCAGCCTCGCCATCGCGGACCGCTCGTCCGGGGCGAGCCTGGGCGCTATTCGCTCGAAGGCCCTGCCGGCGATGTCGATCGCAATGTCCGCGGATTCGAGATCCGCCCGAGCCTCGCTCTCGCCGTCGGCCGGCGCGGGCTCGAGATACGCGTGTGCCAGCATGACGAGGCTTGCGACGACCTCGGCGAGGACGACATCCACCGGCGGCGCTGCGGTAGCACTCGGTCCTGTAGCCATCTTGTGCTAGGTACGCCGAGGGGCTTGACAATCCCCGCCGCGCGGGTTGGCCGGAATCGGATCAGGCCGCGCGGGCCTTGGCCGCATCGATCATGCGCAGGAAGTAGGCGTGTACGCGGCCGTCCGGGGTCAGCTCGGGGTGGAACGAGGTCCCCATCACGTTGCCGGCGCGTACGAATACGCCGTGCCCCTCGTGCTTCGCGAGAACCTCGACGCCGGGTCCGGCGCGCTCGACCCACGGCGCGCGAATGAAGACCGCCGGGAAGGGCTCCGGGCCGAGCGCCGGGATCGCCAGCGGTACTTCGGCCGAGGCGAGCTGCCTGCCGAACGCGTTGCGGCGGACGGTCACGTCGATCAGGCCGAGCGTCTTCTGTTCCAGGCCGACCACGTCGCGCGCGGCCACGATCAGGCCCATGCACGTTCCCCAGAACGGCATCCCCGCCCGCACGCGGGCCGTTAGCGGTTCGGTCAGCCCGAAGCGGTCGAGCAGGCGGATCACCGTCGTCGATTCGCCGCCGGGCACGATCAGGCCGTCGACGCGCTCGAGCTCCGCGCGCGTCTTGACCGGGGCCGCCGCAACCCCCGCAGCGTCCAGCGCCTGCAGGTGTTCCACGACGTCGCCCTGCAGGGCCAGCACGCCGACCAGCGCCGTCCCGTCCAACCGGCCCGGTCCCTAGTTGCCGCGGACGCTCAGCAGCTGCTTCTCGTCGAGCTGCCGCAGGTCGATGCCGTACATCGGCTTCGCGCCGGCCAGCGACTTCGAGGCTTCGACGACCGCCTTGGGATCTTCGTAATGGGTCGTCGCCGCCACGATCGCCCTGGCGTACCGTAGCGCGATGTCCGGGTCGACCTTCGGAAAACCGTTCTCGTCGTACTCGGGCGCGCCGTTCTTGTAGACGGCGGCGGCCTTGAAGATGCCGCTGCCCACGAAGATCCCTTCCGCGCCCAACTGCATCATCAGCGCGGCGTCGGCCGGCGTCGAGACGCCGCCCGCACAGAAGAGCACGACCGGCAGCTTCTTCTCGCTCGCGACGAACTGCACGAGTTCGAGCGGCGCGCCGAGGTCGCGCGCCCGCGACACCAGCTCTTCGCGCGGCACGACGCTCAGTTCCGCGATCGCATCGCGAATCGCGCGCATGTGGCGCACCGCCTCGACGATGTTGCCGCTGCCGGCCTCGCCCTTGCTGCGAATCATCGCCGCGCCTTCGGCGATGCGGCGCAGCGCCTCGCCGAGGTCGCGCGCGCCGCAGACGAACGGCACGGCGAACGGGTGCTTGTCGATATGGTACTTTTCGTCGGCGGGCGTGAGCACTTCGGACTCATCGACGTAGTCGACGCCGAGCTCTTGCAGGCACTGCGCCTCGGCGAAGTGGCCGATGCGAGCCTTAGCCATGACGGGAATCGTCACGGTGTCCATGATCCGCTGCACGAGGGAGAGGTCGCTCATGCGGGCCACCCCGCCCGAGGCACGGATATCGGCCGGAATGCGCTCGAGCGCCATGACCGCGACCGCGCCCGCCTCCTGCGCGATCGACGCTTGCTCGGGCGTGACCACGTCCATGATGACGCCGCCTTTGAGCATTTGCGCCAGCCCGCGCTTGACCGTCGTCGTGCCGGTCTGCGCCCCGTTCCGTCCCTCGTTCACCTGCGGTCTCCTTCAGCGGCCCTAATGTCACTATCTTAACAAGCGGCGGCAACCATAACACTAGAGACGCGAAGCGCGTTTCAGGGGTTGATCGTGCTCACCCCCGGCGAAGCGGTCGCGAGCGGGTTGCCGGTGGCAGCCGGCCGCGGGGTCGGATTGGTACGCGACGTCTCCTCGGAAGCTCCATCCTCTTCGGGCGGTGAGGTTTCTCCCGCGGGGTGGCTGACCAGCGGAATCGGCATGGGAGGCGAGGTGTAGGGAGGAGCAGCCTCGTCCTCGAGTGCGCTCGGCGTGGGCCGGGGCGTTCGCGTCTGCTGCGGAGCGGGACGCGGGGTGATGGGCGGAGGCGGCGGCTGCGGCGTCACGCGCGGATCGGGAAAGGCCGGGTCGGTGGCCACGCTGAGGACCTGGCGCCGCTTCCACAGCACTTGGTCCGCGTTCTCCTCATCGCCGACGCTCGGCGAGGGAACCGGGGTCACCACCGCGCCCGGCCCCCGGTTCGCGATTTGCCCGAGCACCCGGTTGCCCATGTTATTGCCGATCGCGATCGCCGCCAGCAGCACCAAGGCGCCGCAGACGAGCACGGTCGAGAGGCCGGCGCGAGGCCCCAACCTACGCACCCTCCGCGGGTAGCGCGCCCATCACGTCCGGCAAGGCAGGAAAGGACTCCCGATCGCGCGGCGTTCCCGCCAGCACGACCTCGAGCAGCTCGCCGGCCGCCACGTGCCGGCGAACGGTGGTGCCGCGGAACTCGAGCGACACGTCTCGTGAGGCATCGAGCAGATTGCAGATGAACGCGCGCACGGCGCCTCCCTCGTCTTCGAATGCGACGGCACCGACTTCGATCGGCGAAGTGGTGACCTCGTCGCTCACGTTCATACCCGCGTAGAGGCACCGGTACGGCTCCTCGGCCGAAGCTTCCCGCATATCGCCGTAGATCGTCTGCCGCCGGGCGTCGATCACGTAGGTGCAGCGCCCCGCTCCCCATCGGACCCGGACGCCGGCCGTCCAGTTCCAGCCTTCGGGAAGCAGCGGCGAGAGATGCGGCCGGCCGCTGGTCCGGTAGCCGTCGAGGCCGCATACCGTCTCGGCGACGGCCCACACGTACTTCGCGCCGGTCCAGGGCGACATGTACATGCCCCGGTTCGTCAGCGAGCCGCCGTCGAACCACTCGGCGAACTGGCCCGGAACCGTGTTGCGGCGCGCGCCCTCCTCCATGGTCGCGTAGATCCGCTCGAGCCAGAAGGCGCACCGGTCGACGAAGCCGTTGCGCGCGAGCGCCACGGCGAACCAGAGCGTCAAGTCGGGCCAGATGCCGCCGAGCAGCCCGAAGCCGTGCGACGGGAAATACCAGGAGTCCGCGGTCGAGATCGTTCGGAGCCCCACGGGCGTCACGAAATCGGATTCGGAAAGCCGCGCCAGAATCGCCCGGCGCTGTTCGGCGTTCGCGACGCCGAAGAGCACCGGGAAGATCTCGTCGGCCGTGAAGTTGTCCTGATAGTTGCCGTCCTTGTCGTAATTGAGCACGAACGCTCCGGTGTCGGCGTTGAACAGGTGCGCCATCATCTTGTCGCGCAGCGCCGCGCTCTCGTGGGCGTACCGCTCCCAGTGCTCGCGTTCGCCCGCGACCGCGCACAGCATCGCGGCCGCTTCCAGGGCGAAGACCGCTTCCGCGTTGATCTCGGTCACCGCGCCGTCGAGCGTGTAATAGGGGATGATGTTACGCCACGAGGTGATGCCGTACATGTCGACGCCCTTGGCGTTGCAGTACACCAGACCGTTGCCGTCGCGCTGCGACAGCAGATAATCGGCGATCCGCACGATCAGCGGAATCGAGGCCTTCACCCACGCGTCGTCGAGCGTCGCGTTGTAGTGGTGGAGGATCGCGATCAGATGCAGCGGGGTGTCGTCGTTGATGTTGAGGTCGTACGAGGTGCGGAAACCGCTGACGCCGCGCACGTACTCGACGACCTGGCCCGACTCTTCGACGAAGCGATTGAACACCTCGATCGCGTCGCGGCTGAACTGCGGCAAGAAATAGTCGAAGCCGTGCACGAACCACGAGGTGTCGCGCGAGACCAGGATGTCGGACGGCGGCGAGTTGGTCGCCCCCCAGCCCTGCGGATACTCTTTGATGACGCGCAGCATGTTGCACTTCGCCCAAACGACGCCGCGGCTGATCGCGGGCGACGGCGTCATCAGCCGCGCGTCGGCCAAAGCGGCGCCGTAGTACCGCTGCGTGTCGTCGAGCGCGCGCTCGTCCACCAGGAGCGCGTCGAACCGCTTCCGAGCCTCCGTCAAGCCGCCGCCGTGGAACACGACCGCGACGCGCAGGCTCTCACGGGCGTCCGGCGCGACGACGATCCGGTATTCGAACGCGCCGAAAATCCGTCCGCTGACGTATTCGGCCAGTGCCGGCGTCACCTCGGCGAGGTGGCCTTCGTCGCGCAGCGTGCCGCGCCGCATCGCTTGCAGCAGCACCTGTTCGCGCAGCGCCACGACCGAGGCGTGCGGCGCGCGCGAGGCTCCCCAATACCGTGCGCCGCCCGTCTCTTCGTTCCAGGCCCGCAGGTACGAGCCGTCGACGGCGGCACAGACTTCCTTTTCCGGCTCGCCGTAGAAGCGCTGCCCGACGAGTAACGCCCAGGGGAACACGGCCGCGTCGACGGGCTCGGTACCGGTGTTGTGCAGGGTAATATCGACCACGAACGCCACGCTGCGCTCGTGCGCCGGACCGTGCGGCACGAAGAAGCACTCGGTGACCCGGAGCCGTTCGTCGAGCGCGAACTCCGAGATCTGCGCGTAGGGCAAAAACGTGAACTCGCGTTCGATCTGGTGCGGGAGAATCGTGCGCCGGCGGTCGCGTAGCCGGTACGCGATCTGATGCGTGCCGAAGATGATCCGGTCGGAATCGGCGTCCCACAGGCCGCGCACGCCGCCCTTGGGCGTGCAGGATGCATAGGTTTTCAAGTTGCCGAGCGTTAGACCGAACGGAGTCTCCGACTCGGGAAGCACGTACGCACAGAACTCGTTGTGCTGGGCATCGTAAGACGGATTCACGGGCCGCTCTACTTCGCACCCGGAGCCGCGGGGCCCCCACGCCCTAGTCGGGGGGTAGCCGCCGCGCGGAGCGAAGGCAGAAGCTCAATCATGCCGACGCTCCTGGCCCCGGCGAAGATCAACCTGACGCTGGAAATCCTGTCGCGGCGCGACGACGGGTACCATACCCTGCGCAGCCTGATGCTGCCGATCGCCCTCTACGACCGCATCGAACTGGTGCCCAGCGACGCCGACCGGTTCCACACCGACGACGCGTCGCTGGCCGCCGATAACCTCGTCATGCGCGCGCTGGCCGAGGCGCGGCTCGCGACGCGCTACGACGTCGCCCTGCACAAGTCGATTCCGGTCGGGGGCGGGCTCGGCGGCGGTTCGAGCGACGCCGCAGCCGTCTTGCGCGCGGCGATGGACGGGACGCTCGGCGAACGTGCGGACCGGGACTGGATCGCCGTCGCGCGCGGGCTCGGTTCGGACGTCCCGTTCTTTCTCAGCGGCACGGGGGCGCTGGTCGAAGGCACCGGCGACCGCGTCACCGCGATCGGGTCGTTGCCCGCCTGGTGGGTCCTCGTGGCGCGGCCGCACGCCGGCGTCGCGACCGCCGACGCGTACCGCGCGCTCGATCGCGCGCGAGCCGGCGGCGGCGCCCCGCCGAGCCGGCCGCGCGGCACGAGCGCCTCGCTCGCGGCGATCGACGCACTGCAGCGCGGCGCCTTCGAGGCGTTGACGGCGGCGCTGGTCAACGACTTCCACGATACGATCCTGGCCGCGTATCCCGCGGTCGCCCGGGCCGGCGCCGCGTTACGCGACGCGGGCGCGGACCACGTGCTGCTCTCGGGTTCGGGCTCGTGTCTGTTCGCGTTGTTCCGAGACGAAGGCGAGGCCCGCGCCTGCGAACGCGCCGTCGATCCCGAGGCCGTCGCGAAGCTGTTCGCGGTCCCGTTGCACCACGACGAGGCCTGGCGCTGAACGCGCGTTACGACGCGGTGGTCCTGGCGGGCGGACCGCCCGATGCCGTATCCAAGACGTACCCGGCCGCACCGAACAAGGCGTTCGTACCGATCCTCGGCGTGCCGCTGGTGACTCGCACGCTACGGGCGCTGCGCGCGACGCCGTCCGTGAACCGCATCGTCGTGGTCGCACCGCTGGATTCCGCGGACGCGACCGCGCTCTACGGCGCCGACGAAATCCGGCGCGACGGGCCGACGATGTCGGCCAGCCTACGGTCCGGGCTCGCGGGCTTTGCGCCGGACCGCCTGGCCCTGGTCACCGCCTCGGATCTGCCCGTCCTTTCGCGAGCGGCCATCGAGGAGTTCCTCGCGCTCGCCGAACGCACGGAGGCCGACGTCGTGTACTCGTGCGTGGAACGGCGCACCCACGAAGCCCGCTTTCCCGGCGTGCGCCACACCTGGGCGCACCTGCGTGAAGGGACGTTCTGCGGCGGCGGTTGCGTCGCGCTGCGACCCCGCACGCTGGACGTGCTCGACCTTTTTCTCGGCCGCTTGGGTGCGGCGCGCAAGAATCCGCTGCGACTCGCCTCGATCTTCGGCTACGACGTGCTGTGGCGCTACCTGCTGCGGCGCCTCTCGATCGCCGACGCCGAACGCCGGGCCGGTGAGTTACTCGGTGTTCGCGTGGCGGCAGCCGTCTGCGTGCACCCGGAGATCGCGATCAACGTCGACCGCCCGAGCGACGTGGCGACGGCCGAACGGCTCGCGCGTTCCGGCAGCGTCAACGTATGAATCAAGACTCCAGCAACGTCACGCGCCGCTCCGTCTCAACACGGAAGGCACGGAACTCCGTCTCGATTCCCTCGACGCGCGTCTCGAGGTTGCCTAGTCGTCGTTCCACTCGGTCGAAGCCGGCGTCGACCTTGGCTTCGAGCCGGTCGAAGCGGCCTTCAAGCCGCTCGACGCGGCTGTCGAGCCGCGCGAAACCGGCCTGCATCTCCGCTTGCGTCGTCCCGACCTGGACGGAAAGCACGTCGAGGAGCCCAAAGATTTTCTGCAGCGGATCGTCGTCAGCCATCTCCGCCCATTTCGGCTCCCGCGTCGCTGCGCCCCTCGTAAGTCGGCCGAGGTCCCGCTCGCGCGGTCGCGAATCCGAGGAGGTTGCATGTCCGAACGCACCGCTGCCGAGATAGGCGCCGCCGGGGAGCCTTCCGTCGCCGGCGATTGCGCCCGGCGGCTGGTCGCCTTCGTCCGCGATCTGACCCGATACGCCGCCGCCGGTTCGGAAAGCGACGCGCGACGCGCGCTGTGTTCGCCTTATTCCGGCGTTCCGAACGTCGACGCGCGAGCGCTGTGCATCGCGGCGGCCGAGCGGCATACGGTGGCCGACACGATCGCAGCCGACCGGGTGCCGTTGACGCACGAGGCCACACTCGCAGCGCGCCGCTTCGCACGGCTCCTCGGCGACGTGCGCGAAGCGTACCGCGTCCAGGGCGCGACCGCGCGCGAACACCTCACGACGATCGAGTTGTCTTTGGCGCAGGCCGTTGCGCTCGACGGCGACGAACGCGCGACGCTGCTCGCGTTAGCGGAAGTCGCCGATGCGCTCGATGCGGCGCGCCCCACAGGCGCGCCGTGGGAAGCCTCGGCGTTCCTCGAGGCGCTCGAACGCTCGCTGCCGGCCGCTCGGCGGCCACCGCGCGAAGGTCCGCTGCAGCCGCTGCGCGCGCGCCTTCCCGAGCCGCCGAGCCCGGTCAAGCGCCGCCGCGCGCACTTCAGCGCGTCGTCGCTCGGCGCGTTCGCCGAATGCGAGCGGCGCTGGTACTATCGCTACGTATGCGCGGCGGTCGAAGACCGCGGTTCCTCCGCCTCGTTCTACGGCACGGCCTTCCACTGGGCGCTCGAACGTTTCCATCAGGAATTCCCGCGCGCCGACGCCGCACCGCTCGAGCTGCTGGAACGCAAGCTCGATGCCTATCTGGCCACGTCGTTCGAACGCTTCCGTTCCGGCTTCGAAACGAACGTCGAATACGAACTGCAACGGCGCCGCGCCAAGCGCACGGGACGGCGTTACCTGGCATGGTTCGTCGAACGCTCGCGCGCGCGCCCGTTCGCGGTGATCGGCACGGAAACCGCCGTCGAACTTCAGCTCGACCGCTACACGTTCATCGGCTACATCGACCGGTTGGACCGCGACGACGCGACGGCCGCCGTCACGGTCGTCGACTACAAGACCGGCAACATCGCCGAAAGCGCGGACGAATATCGCGCCAAGGTCGCGAACTTCGTCGATTTTCAGCTGCCGTTTTACTACTGGGCGCGCACGGCGGCCGGCGACCGCGTCACGCGCCTGGCGCTGGTGCCTCTCAAGGAATCGGCCCGCGACGTCCGGCCGGTCGAACTGGAAGTCGTGCCGATCGCCGCGCCGCGGTCGTATAGCGATGCGGCCGTCGGCACGATCGGCCTCGACGAGCTCGAACGCGCGCGGGCGAAGATGATCGAAATCGCGGCGTTCCTCGCCGACGCTCCGATCGAGCGCTTCCCGGCGACGAGCGATCCGGGCGCATGCCGGTACTGCGCGTACAAGACGGCGTGCCGCGAACGCCCGTTGCCGCGCGAAGAACGCTTCGGCCGTTGACCAGCGCCGTGGGCGGGGCGGCGGTCGCGCTGGTCGGCCGGGCCGGAACCGGCAAGACGACCGAACTCCTACGGCGTGCCGTGCGAGCGGCCCGCGATCGCGGCGGCGTGCTGCTGGCGGCGCCGAGCGATGCGGGGGTCGAGCGTCTGCGGGCGCGACTGCCCGCCGACCTCGCGCCGGCTGCGCTCGCGTGCCGATCGTTCGGCTCGCTCGCATTCGAGCTCCTGGGCGAAGCGCGCGCCGGCGACGGCCTCCCGCCGCCGGCGCCGATCGACGACGTGCGCGCGTCGCAGCTGTTCGAGCGCGCGGGCGCGCGGCTGTTCGCGCTCGAGTGGACCGAGTTCGTCGACGACGAGATCGACCCGGAGATCACGGGTCTGCGCGCGCCCGAACGCTTCTCGGCCGCCGCCTTCAGGCTCGTTCGAAAGCTGCGAGCGTCGCTCGTCTCGCCGGAGCAGTTCAAAGCCGCCGGGTTGCGCGGCGCGACGACGTTCTACGGGCACCCGCCGAATTTCGCCGGTGCCGATCTTCTGATGGAGACGCCGCCCAAGTACCGCGATTCCCTGAACGTGACTCCGCTCGAACTGGAGCGCCAGCACGCGCGCGAGATCGACCTCGTGAAGATCCTCGCGCAGCTCTACACGGCCTACGTCGACGAACTGGCCGCGCAGGGCGTGCTGACGCCGGCGGACGCCGTCTACGAAGCGACGGCGCTGCTGCGGCAGCGGCCGGAGCGTTCCGCCATCGCACGGCGGCGATTCGGCGCGGCGTTCGTCGACGACGCTCAGGACCTGACGGCGGGCCAGCTCGGGCTGCTCGAAGCGCTCTTCGGCGAACCGCTCGAACGCGTGACGCTGGCGGGCGACGAAACCCAGTCGACGCGCGGTTTCGCGGCCGGCGCCCGAGGAGCCGATGCGTTCAAACGGGCCGGCAGCACGTTCGGCCACCCGCGCTCGTTTCGCAGCGCGCCCGCGATCGAGCGGGCTGCGAGCGTCGGACTGGGTGAAGCCGCGGGTCACGCACCCGCGGGTGCGCCCGACGCGGTACGGCTCTATCGCGCGCCATCCAGCGGCGACGAAGCACGCTTCGTCGCCGCCGAAGCCGGCCGCCTGATCGCGGACGGGCTGGCCCCCGAACGCATCGCGGTCATCACGCGCAACCTCGGCTGCGCCCACGTCTACCTCGATGCGCTGCTGGCGCGGGGGGTGCCGGCCGACGTGGCGGGCAGCGCGAGCCTGTACGAGTTCCCCGCGGTGCTGGACGCGCTGGCGGCGCTATGGTCGGCCGTCGACCCGTTCCGCCACGACTACTTGCTGCGCAACCTCGAGGCGCCGTGGCTGCGCCTCTCCGACGCGTCGATCGCGACGCTGTGCGGCGATGCCGAGGCGCCGCAACCGCTGCTTTTCGAGCTGCCCGAAGGCGACGGCGAAGAAGGCGCCGCGCCGCGCTGGGACCGGCGGCGCGATCTGCGCCTGGGCCGCAACCTCACGCGCGGCGACGCCGATAGCGCGCTCGGGTCCGAAGCGCGCGAGCGCGTCGGCGCATTCCGGGCCGCCCGCGCGCGCTGGGAAGCGGCGGCGAGAACGCTCCCGCTGCCGGAGCTCGCGCGCACGATCCTGGCGGAATCGGCGCTCGCGTGCCTCGGCGACGACGCACGGGGCCATTTCGAGCGACACCTGATCGAACGGCTGATCGCGGAGATCGACGCCTTCGCCGCCCGCGAACCGCTGGGGTCGCTCGACGATTTTCTCGCTTGGGCCGAGCGCGTCGCACGCGCCGAATCCGACCTGCTCGCGATCTCGCTGCGCGACCCCGGCGCGGTGCGCGTGCTCGACGTCGAAGCCGCGAAAGGTGAGGAGTTCGAGGCTGCGTTCGTGGTGGACGTCCGGGCCGGTGCGTGGCCCCGCTACTACGTACCCGACGCGTTCCTGTTCATGCCGGCGCTGGGCATGATCCCCAAGGAAAACGTGGGCGACGCCGACGCCGCGCGCACCGCGAAGTTCACGTACGCCCTGTACCGCTGCAAGCTGCGCGACAAATACAACGCCGAGGAGCGCCGGGCGTTCTACTGCGCCGCGTCGCGCGCGCGCAGCCGCCTCTACGTCAGCGCCTCGGGCCGCCCGACCCGCGGCGTCTCGGCGCCGGAGATCCTCGAGGAGCTGAGCCGCAAGCTCTAAAGCGGCGTCTTCGCTCTCATCGGATCCTAACGAACGATCGGCCGCCGGACGACGTTTGCAATGGTACGCATGAAGCTCGACACGTCGACCGATCCGCAAGTCGGCTACCGCCCGCCGGGCCCGCTCGACGCTTCGACGGCGCTCGAACGCTACTCGGGCGCCTTCACGCGCCGTCAGGCCGCGCACCTGCTGCGACGCGCGGGGTTCGGCGGGACGCCCGACCAGATCGAGGCGCTGGCCGCGCTCGGGCCGCAGGCCGCCGTCGATTCCCTGCTGCACCCGGCACAGCCCGACGTCGCGTTCCCGGACTATCCCGATCCGGCGCTGCTCTACGACCCCAAGAAGCGGACGGCCGCAGCGCAGTTCTGGTGGCTGGACCGGATGCTGCGCACGCAGCACCCGCTCTTCGAGAAGATGACGCTCTTCTGGCACGGCCATTTCGCCACGAGCGTGCGCAAGGTTCCCGCGCCGCTCATGGTCGAGCAGATCGGCCTCTTCCACACCCAGGGACTGGGAAATTTCCGAACGCTGCTGCTCTCGGTGTCCAAGGATCCCGCGATGCTCGTGTGGCTCGACAACCGCTACAACGTCAAGGCGCATCCGAACGAAAACTACGCCCGCGAAGTGATGGAGCTCTTTGCGCTCGGGCTCGGGAACTACACGGAAGACGACATCAAGGACGCGGCCCGCGCGTTCACGGGCTGGACGCTCGACAAGCAGTTGGCCTTCACGTACCGCGACGCGCAGCACGACGACGGCCCGAAGACGTTTCTGGGCCGCAGCGGTCCGTTCGGCGGCGAAGATATCGTCGACATCATCGTCGCGCAGCCGGTGCACCAGCGCTTCATCTGCCGCAAGCTGCTCGAATACTTCGTCTACTCGGATCCCGAACCGGAGCTGATCGAGGCGCTGGCGCAAACCTACGCGCTGTCGGGCTACGACATCGGCCGAACCGTGGCCGCGATCCTGCGCTCGAACGTCTTCTTCTCCGTGCGCGCGTATCGCGCGCTGCCGAAGAGCCCGATCGAGTTCGCCATCGGCGTGCTGCGCGTGATGAAGGTTGCCCAGATCCCGCCGGACACGATCGGCTGGCTGCGACGCATGGGCCAGGAACCGCTCGCACCGCCCAGCGTCAAGGGCTGGGACGGCGGCCCGGCCTGGATCAACACGGCGACCCTGCTGGCCCGCTTCAACTACGTGAACCGCATCGTGCGCGCCGCACCGCCGCAGGGCGCCGCCCCGCCGACGTTTCCCGCCTTCACGCCGGATGCCGTCGTGCGGCAGGCCGGCGGCCTCGACCCGAGCGGCGTGCTCGCGACGATCGCCCGCGACACCGTGCAGGACGATCTCACGAGCGCGGTCCGCCGAACGCTGCTCGAGTATCTCGACTCGGCCGACGCCACGCTCCCGACGCCGCTGGGTCCCGAGAACTATCAGGAGAAGATTCGCGGCGTCCTGGCGCTGGCGCTCAACCTGCCTTCCAACCAGCTCAACTAAAGGCGGCAGCTTCCGATGACTTCTCGTCGCACGTTCATCTCGCGTTCGCTCGGAATCGCCGTACTGGGAGGCACGCTGCCGTCGTTCCTGACGTCGGCCGCGGACGCGCAAGCGCTGCCCGCGCTCGGCTCGACGGTCGATCCCGCCAACGTGCTGCTGGTCGTCCAGATGGGCGGCGGGAACGACGGCCTCAATACGGTCGTGCCGTACTCCGACGACGCGTACCACCGCGCGCGGCCGGTCATCGGCATTTCTGAAAAGGCCGTGCTGCGGATCGACGACCGGATCGGGTTCAACCCCGCGCTGGCCCCGCTCGACGACCTATTCAAAGACGGGCACGTCGCGATCGTGCAAGGCGTCGGCTACCCCAATCCCAACCGCTCGCACTTCGAGGCGACCCAGATCTGGGAGACGGCGTCGCCGCAGCGCCCGGTGACCAGCGGTTGGCTCGGCCGTTATCTCGACGGACTGATCGCTTCCGGCGCGCCGCCCGACGCGTCGCACCTGTTCGCGGGCGTGTCGCTCGGCGACACGGTCCCGGCCGCGATGATCGCCCAGCACGTCGACGTTCCGGCGATCGCGGCCGTGGGAGCCTTCGGCTACAACGCCGGCAAAGACGCTTCGTCGAAAAGCACGGCCGGCACGCTCTACGACGGAGCGCGGCCGGGCCAGTCGCCGTACCTCGCGCTGATCGAAACGACGGCGCGCAACGCGCTGCACGGCGGCGACGTGTTGCGCGACGCGATCTCCTCGTATAAGCCCGCGGTCGCGTATCCCGCCGACCCGTTCTCGCAGCAACTGCAGCTAGCGGCCCAAATCGCAGGATCGAACCTCGGCACCAAGGTGATCTTCGTCTCGATCGGTTCCTTCGATACGCATGCGGGGCAGCGCGCGCAACAGGATCGCCTCCTCGGTTACCTCGCCGGCGGCTTGCGCGCGTTTTACGCCGACCTGGCCGCGCACGGCTTGCAAGACCGCGTGCTCGCGATGACCTTCTCCGAATTCGGGCGGCGGGTCGCACAGAACGCGTCGAACGGCACCGACCACGGCACCGCAATGCCGCTCTTCATCGTGGGCGGCAAAGTCAAAGGCGGCGTGTACGGCGCCCATCCGTCGCTGACCGATCTCGATAACGGCGATCTCACGTTCGCGACCGACTTTCGCGCCGTATACGCGACCGTGCTCGAGCGCTGGCTCGGCCGCGACCCCGCGCGCGTCATCGACGGCTCCTACCAACGCGTGGCGTTCGTCTGACAGGCGCTTCGCGGCGCGGCGGCGGAGTTGTGAGACGTGCCATCCGAATCCCGTGGCCCTGAGAAGACCGGGCTGCGCGCGCTCGCGAACGTCGAGCCGATCTCCGCGGCCGCGTACGCGCGCGAGGTGCTGCCGGAGACGTTTCCGCTGTGGGGCAACGGCCGCAGCTTCGAGCGGTACGTAGCGGACTTTCGCGCCATCGCCGGCTCGACGTACGGCAAGCGGCGGCCGTTTACGGTCGGCCTCCACGACGACGGGCGCATCGTGTCGTCGTGCAAGAACTACGACCGCGAACTTCGCTGGAACGGCATCTCGCTGCGCGCGACCGGCATCGGCGCGGTGTTCACGCCCGGCTCGATGCGCGGCCGCGGCTATGCGAGCCTGCTGCTGGGCGCGCTGCTCGACGCCGAGCGTCAGGCCGGCCGCGACGTCGCCTTTCTGTTCGCCGACATCCATCCCGCGTTCTACGAACGGCTCGGCTTCATCGCGCTGCCGTCACGGCTGTTCACGCTGCGCGCTTCATCGCTCGACGGCTCGCACGCAGGTGCGACGCCGCTGGAACCCTCGGATTGGGCGGCCGTGCGGCGCTGCTTCGAGGCCGTGGACCGCGAGCGCGCGTGGAGCTTCCGGCGCACGCCGCTGGTCTGGGACTGGATGCGCACGCGCTGGAACGCCCCGCCGGACGGCGGCGCGCAACCCGTGCAGCTCGCCGTCAAACGCGGCCGCGCGACGGTCGCGTACGCGCTCGGACGGCGCGTGCCGCGCGAGGACACGTTCGTGGTCGACGACTTCGCATTCGAGGGCGACGAAGGCCGCGCGCTGCTGCCGGCGCTGTTGCGCGCGGCGGCCGGCGACCTGCGCCGCGTCGGCGGCTGGCTTCCGCCGCCGTTCGCGCGCGACATCTTGCCGCGCGGTTCCGTGCGCGCGCGCAAGAGCGCGGTCCTGATGCTCGTCCCGCTTTCGCCGCTCGCGCGCACCTGGTGGAACGAGAACAAGGAGGCGACCTTGACCGGCCGGGCCGATCCGTGCTGGAGCGCCGATCACGTATGAGCAAGGAACTGCGCGCGCTCGCGATCGTCTTCGGCGTCCTGGCGGGCCTGGTCGTGCTCGGTTTCGTCGGCGTGGCGATCGCGTTTACCGTTTTCGCGAAGCACGTCGCGTCGCAGCCTCGAGACCCCGCGGCGCTCTTGCGCACGGCCCGCAAAATCGCGACCTTCGACGTGCCGCACGGGTACGTGGTCTCGTCCGCCGCCGACCTCGGCATCTCCGTCTCGGCGACGGTGCAGCCCGCCGCCGGCGACTCCTCTTTCCGCATAACGCTCGAGGGCTCGCCCTTCCCGTCGAGTGCGGCGTCGCAGGCGAGCGGCGCGGAGATGGGGCTAGCGGTCGCAGAACGGCTGGTGGGCTGCACGCCCGGCCACACGGCCTCGATTCCGGTCACGGTGCACGGGGCTCGCGAGCAGCTGCACGTGATGCGCTGCGTGACGAAGGACGGCATCGCGACGCAGGCCGAGTTCGTCAGCTTCCCGGGCAACACCGCATCCGCCAGCCTGTCGGCGGTCGGCACGGGCGGCGACTTCGACGCGGCCGCGGTACGCGAACTGCTGGCGTCGATCAGATAGCGCGCCGGCTTGGGGTCCGGTGGGGCGAGCGTTGCGGTCCGCCGAACGTTCGCCCGTATGGCAGCTAGCGACCGTCAACGTTTGCTCGAACGCGCGCTCGCGCTTCCCGGCGCGCGCGAATCGGACTTCTTCGGCGGCCGGCGTCCCCCGGCCGACGCCGATCCGGCGTTGCTCAAACGCATCGACGATACGGCCCTGCGCACCAAACTGGTCGATGCGCGTATCGCGGAAGGCTTGCAGTCGCCGAAGGGGCCTCAGAAGATCGCCTCGATCGTGCGGATCTACCCGGGCTTCGATGCCCCGCCACGTTCTTCGCCGGGCTCGGCCAACGGACGGGTCAGGGCCGCCGCCCCGCCGGCGCAGCGCGGCCTGCCGACCGTCGACGAGATGGAGCGGCTCATCGCCCGCATCCGCGAGATCGAGTCGGAGGTCCAACGCGACCTCGCCTCGCAGGTCGACGAACGGATCGCGCATCTGAAGCGTGCGCTCGCCGAGCTGGACGGCGCCGAACTGGAAACGGCCTATCGCGAACTCGGCGAGGCGCTCGAGCACAAGCGCGCCCTCGCCTCGCAAGTGCGCTTCGAGACGTTCCGGCGCGTGGACGGCGACGCCGGCTTCGGCCCGCGCGTCTACCTGCGGCTGCTGGCGCGCTGAAGCAGCCACAGCGCGTTCGCGGCCGCGATCTGGGCGTCCCCTCGCTCGCGTAGATCCGGAATCGTCAAGCCGATCGAAGGCGAAACGTTCTTGAGCGACGCGCCGGAACCGGCCGCCGCGAGCGCGTCGCGGCGCAAGCGCTCGCTTGGCAAGAACAGGTACGCCGCCGGTCCGGCCGGCAGATCGAGCGGGGCACCTCGAACCAGGACGAGCGCCCGGTCGGGAGCGAGGTAACGGCTGAGCACCAGAACGTAAGCCGAGGTATCCGCCCCGGCCACGATCGGGATGCCGGGATTCGCGGCGACCGCGTCGGCGACCGCACGTTCGGAGAGATGTTCGTTGTCGTCCCACCACTCGACGTACGGGCGGTCGAGCACGACCGCGCTCGCGCCGAGCGCGACGGCGAATGCGAACGCCCATACCGCGAAGCGACGCGCGCGCACGTCGGCGGAAGCGAGTTGCCACGCGAGCGCCAGCGCCACCGCGAATTCGAGGCCGGTCCAGCTCGACATCGCGTAGCGGGTCACGAGCGCGTAGTGCGCGTGCCGGACCGCGTCGATCAGCGTCAGCGGCAACGCCGTCGATGCGACCAGCGCCAGCGCCAGCGCCCGCACGAAGCCGTCGCCCGGCCCTTTCACCAGCCGGTAGAGCGCGTACGCCACCAGCGCCGCCACGGGCAGCAGCACGACGCCGAGCGCGACCCGCGCGAATTCGGCGTCGAAGAACGACGCGCCGACGTTGAAGGCCCACTTGACGAGCGACGATCGCACCGTGTACGCGGTGGCGGCCCAGGACACGTCGCCGGCCCCCCGGCCGGCGACGCCGGAAATCGTCCGCAGCCACGGTGCGTACGCGAGCGCGGCCACGCCGGCCGCCCCCGCCAACCCGGTCAGACGCGCGCGCCGCGGCTCGCTCGGCTCGCGCAGCGCGAAGGCGGCTACGGCGAGGCCTTCGAACCCGAGCACGAACGCGAACTCGACGTTGGTATAGAGGCCGGCCGCCGCGCACAGCGCGTACGCGAGCCAGCGGCCCCAGGTGGGCCGCTCGAACGCGCGCAGCACGAGCCATGCGGAAAGCAGCGTCACGTCGGCGACCAGCACGTACTCGCGGACCTGTTGCGCGAGCCTGATCTGCAGCGGCGCCAACGCGCAGAGCGCGCCCGCCAGCGCGCCGCCTTCGAGCGAACCCGCGGCGCGCCGGCCCAGCGCGAAGGCCAAGCCGATGCCCGCGATGCCCAGCAGCACCGAAAGGCCGCGGACGGCCGCGGTGCCGTTGCCCGCGGCGCCGATCCACAACCGCGCGAGCACGTAATAGAGCGGCCCGCGCTGCGGTTCTTCGCGCGCGATCGAGGCCAGCAGCGCCGGCACGCCGCGCTCGGGCGTTATTTGCTGTAACGCGAACACCTCGGCCGCGCGGTGGGTGCGGCCGTCGAAGAGCGCGTCGAGGTCGGCGTTCGTGTGGCCCGAGACGCGCAGCAGCGAAAACGCTTCGTCCTGCCACAAGAGCTTGTGGCCGAGGGAATCGAACCGCGCGACGATGCCGAGCGCGATCGCGCAGAACGCAAGCGCCAGGGCGGTGCGGCGGGCCGTCACCGAACGGGCGGACCGGGCGCGAAGAGCGATATCTGGCGGACGGGTTCTTCGGTGATCGACGCGACCCGCACGCCCAGCAGGCGCACGTGCGCGCCGTCCAGTCCGGCGCGCTGCAGGCAATAGAGCGCCGCGGCGGCGATCGTCGCGGCGTTATCGGTCGGGACCGCCAGGCTCGTTTGCCGGCCGAGCACCGTGAAGCCGGCCAGTTTGATCTTCACGCCGACCGTGCTGCCGCGCAAGCCGTGCGCGCGTAGGCGCCGCGCCACGTCGGCCGCGAGCTCGCGCACGGCGCGCCGCAGTTCGGCCTCGTCCGCGACGTCGTACTCGAAGGTCTCTTCGCTCGAGACCGAGCGCGTCTCGCGGTCGGCCGAAACCGTGCGCTCGTCGTTGCCGCGCGCCAGCTCGCGGACAGCACGCCCGCCGCGCCCGAACAGCGCGAACGCCTCCTCGTCCGAGAGCGCCGCGATCTGGCCGATCGTCGCGACCGATCGCTCGGCCAGCCGCGCCTGCGTTTTCGGTCCGATGCCCCACAAGCGCCCGGCCGGCAGCGGCGCGAGATAGGCCGCTTCCGTACCCGGCTCGACGGCCGCACAACCGTCGGGTTTGGCCGCGTCGCAGGCGATCTTAGCGACCATCTTCCGCGCCGAGACCCCGGCGCTGACGGCCAGGCCCACCTCCTCGCGGACCCGGCGCCGTACCTCGTGCGCGAACGCGACCGCTTCCGGCAGTTCGGCCGCCGCCAGCGCCACGAACGCCTCGTCGAGCGAAAGGCCCTCGACCGCGGTCGCGCCGCGCTCGAAGATCTCGAAGACGGCATGCGAGAGCTCGCGGTAGCGCTCGAAGTCCGGCGCGACCACGACCAGCTCCGGGCAGAGCGAACGCGCTTTGAACAGCGGCATCGCGGAGCGCACGCCGTAGGGACGCGCTTCGTACGAGGCGGTCAAGACGACGGCCCGGCGGCTGCTCCCGGCCACCGCGACGGGCTTGCCCCGTAAGCTCGGATCGTCGCGTTGCGCGACGCTCGCATAGAAAGCGTCCAGATCGAAATGGGCGATCACGTCGCGCGGCGGGAATCGACCTCCGTGCGCGCGCCCTCGAAGATCAGCCGGATCGACTGCATGTTGCGCGCGTCGTCGGATTCGTCACCGGGCGTCTCGAGGATCGCGGTCTTGCCCAGCAGTTCCGCGTGGGCGGCGAGCGCGCGAAAACCGCCGAAGCCGATGTTGCCTTCGCCGATGTGCCAGTGCCGGTCTTTATGCCCGCCCAACGGGATCTGCGTGTCGTTGAAATGGAACATCTTCACGCGCTCGAGCGAAATCGTCTCGTCTGCCAGCGCGACGAACCGCTCGACGCCTTCACGCGAATCGATCCGGTAGCCTGCCGCCCAGGAATGGGCCGTATCGAGGCAGACCCCGAGCTGCGGGTGCCCCAGCGCGCGCACGAAATCGCCGAGTTCCTCGAGCGTCCCGCCGCAGAGCCGGCCTGCCCCGGCCGAGTTCTCCAGCACGAGAAACACGCCGGGCGCGATATCCTCGAGCGCGCGCTCGAGCAGAGCCGTAACCGCTGCGAAACCCTCGGCGCGCGGACGCGTGCCGTACGAACCCAGGTGGGTGTTGACGAAATCGATGCCGCCCGCGGCGGCGGCCGCGAGGTCACCGCGCAGCAGCCGCAAGGAACCGTTCGCGATCTTGGGATCTTCGCTCGCCAGGTTGATCAGATACGACGTGTGGATCGCGCTCGTGAGGATGCGCGCTTCCTCCCGGCGCGCGCGAAAGCGCTCGAGCGCCGGCACGTCGAGCGCGCCGGTCCGATAGGTCTTGGGGTTGCCCGAAAAGACCTGGATCGACGAACACCCTAGCCTCCGAGCGCGATCGACCGCCTGGTCGAAGCCGCCGCCGACGTGCATCCCGAGATACATCAGGCGCCGCCCGGGATCCGTCCGAGGCACTCGTCCGAGCGGGCGCCGTATGCGAGCCCGTCGAAGGCGCGAGCCGGCGCTCGCCGCACGCTAGCGCCGGCGGAACTTCAGCGAGTTGGAACGCATGCCGGGCGGCATGAAGGTCATCGCGCGCCCGCCCGGAGACATCGCCCGCGACGGGTTCTTCTCGAACGTCGTCTCCGTCAGCAGCACCGCGTCGGAGGGTCGCTCGCGCCGGCCCACCCGCCCGATCAGCTGTTCGATTTCGCTCTCGCCGAAGGCGTCCGAGTCCGTGATCACGATCAGGTCCGCCGCCGGGATGTCCAGCCCGCTGCCGACCAGATTGGTCGCCGCCAGAATGGCCGGCGCTCCTTCGCGGAACGCGCGCATCTCCTCGACCCGGGTCGACGCGCCGTAGACGCTGACGCCGCTGCGCCGGTTACGCTTGCGATGCTCGGAACTGTCGGCCATATCGCCGCGCAGCTGCTGCACCGGGATGCCGTACGTATCTTCCAGCCGCGCCGCCAGCTTCGGCACGTCGCCGCGCGTTCGGGCGATCACGAAGATACGGGACTTGCGTTGCAAGTGGTCGCGGATCAGCGAGTCGGCGCGGGCCAGTTGCTCGGAGGCGGGCTCGCCCCAAACGCCGGTCACTTTGTGGATTTTCGTCGGCAGCACGTCGAAGGGCATGGCCCGCATGCTGACGGTGTTCTTGAAGGCGCCGACGCGGTCGAGGAAGCGCTCGAGCTCGTTCGGCGTCGCCGACGCGAAGAGCAGCGGGCAGTCCAGGTCTTCGAGCAGCCGCAGGTGTTCGCGCTCGTCGAACGCGTTGACGTCGTCGACGATCGTCAAGGCGCTGCGATCCAGGACGTCCCAGAGCGGATCGTTCGCGATCATGATCGCGCTGCCTACGATGAAGCGAACGTGTCCGCGCTCGAGCCGGTCGAGCATCAGACGGCGTTCGCCCGGCGAGATCCCGCCGTGCACCTCCCCGACCTCCAGCCCCGTGCCTTCGAGGCGGTCGCGGAAGTACGTGCAGTCCTGGCGCACGAGATCCCGAGTCGGCGCGACGAGACAGGCGTATCCGCCGCTGCGCAGCACTTCGGCCACCGCGACGCGGAACATCACCTCCGTCTTGCCGGAACCGGTCGGCGCCTTGAGGAGAAACTCGAACTCACCGGCCGCCAACTTGCGCTCGATCGTATCGACGGCCCTGGTCTGGTCCTCGGTTAGGGTGAACGTCTCGCCGGGCTGGATCAGCTCGTGCGCGTGCGCGACCGCGTTTTCGTTTTCGAGGATGCGGGCCCAGATCGACCGCGCCGGCTCGTCTAACTGCTCGTACTGGATAAGGGTACTTCCTGTTCTGCCGTCGCGGCCGGCTCGGTGGGGATCGGCAGCGGCAACTCGAACGCCTCGGCCTCCAAATCGACCGGCGGCAACTCCGCGAGCGACCGCAGACCGAACGACTCGAGGAATTCGGCGGTCGTCTTGTATTCCATGGGCCGTCCGGCCGTATCGCGCCGGCCGGCCTCGACGATGAAGCGTTTGTCGAGCAGCGTGCCGACCACGCTGTCGACGTTGACCCCGCGCACCGCTTCGATTTCGGCCTTCGTCACCGGTTGGAGATACGCCACGATGGCGAGCGTTTCCATCGCGGCGGGCGACAGGTTGGTCTTGGCCGGAAGGAGGTACGCCTCGACGACCTCACGCGCGGCCGGCGAGGTCGCGAAGCGGTACCCGCCCGCAACCTCGCGCAGGACCACGCCTCGCTGGGCGTAGTCTTCGGCGATCCGTTGCAGCGTGGCCGCGACCTCGACGTGCGACGCACCGGTCAGTTTGACGAACGCGTCGATCGAGAGGCTCTCCGCAGCCACGAACAGGAGCGCCTCGAGCGACCGCTCGAGCGCCCCGGTGTCGATCAGCTCAGTTTGCATATGCTTCCAGGGGCGCGAAGGGCAGCAACAGCAAGGGTTCCTCGGGCGACGGTTGTTCGTAGGCCAAGCGCCGTTGGCGGATCAGCTCCAGGATCGCCAGGAACGTCGCGATGACGGCCCCTCGATCCAAATCACGGCACAGCGCCACGAATTCGACGGAACCTCGGTCGCTCACTACGCGCACGACGAATTCCATCTGGCGGGCGATCGAAAACCGGTCGCGGGCGATCCTGCGCTTCTCGGGCTTGGCGGCGCGCAGCGCGGCCAGCAGCGCCCGCGCCAGCTTGTCCGGTACGATCCGGTAGCGCTGTTTCAGTTCGGTGGTCGAGTCGCCGCCGTCGCGAAAGTAGTAGGACTCCGCCTCGGCCAGTCGCGCGCGGAGGTCCTCGGAGGCGCCCTTGTAGCGCGAATACGCGATCAGCCGCCGCCGCAGCCGTTCCTCGACCTCCTCGGCCGACTCGTCGCCCTCGGCCTGGAATTCTGCCGGGATCGCCGGTAGCAGCGATTTCGACTTCAAGTAGACCAAGGTGGCGGCGATGACGAGGTACTCGGCCGCCACCTCGACGTCCAGGGCCTCCATCACGGCGATATAGTCGAAGTACTGCTGCGCCACGGTAGCCAGCGGAACGGTCGCGATGTCGAGCCGGTGCTCGCGCACCAGGTGGAGCAACAGGTCGAGCGGTCCGTCGAAGACGTCGAGCAACACGCGCAGCGGCCGGCTCTCGCCCTCCGCCGCGACCGCTACCGGGTCGCCGATTCCCGCACCGCCCGCTCGGCCGCCGGCGCCGGCTGCCCGGGCGCCTGCTCGAACGGATCGCCTTCGAGTTTCGCGAGTTCCTCGAGGCCAAGATCGATCAGGCGCTTCTCGTTGACGTACTTGAGCGCTTTCTTCGCCGCCCTGACCTCGAACCAGGCGGCCTCGTCGACCTCGTGGTCGTGGTTGGCCGTGTCGCCCGAGAGGTAGCGCATCAGATAGAAATGGACGGATTTCTTGTGCTTGGTCCCGTTGAGGTAGAACCAGTACGAGATCTCGGAGAGCTTGACGAAAATCTCCGCCCAGCAGCCCGTCTCCTCGCGAACCTCCCGCAGGGCGGCCATCTCGTGGGTCTCACGGGCCTCGACGTGGCCCTTGGGCAGCGACCAGACCCGCGGAACGCCACGACCGATCAGAAGGGCGTCGATCGACGCCCCATTTTTGCGTAAGACGAGTCCACCCGCCGAGACCTCGTACTTGATCCGCATCCGTCGCTTTCCAGTCGGCCCGTCGCCAGGCGCATCTGCCTTTATTTTATCAACCCGGGCCAAGAAGAAACGGGTTCGGCGGCAAGGGTCGGCCGGGAGGCAGCCGAGAATCGCCCACCACCCACCTTTTCAGCTGGAGGAATCCTCTTTTGATTTCCCGTCTTTTTTCCGCGCTCCTGACCCTTTCGCTCGTGGCCTCGCTCGGCAGCGCCGCCTCGGCGGGAACCTCGAAGCAGTGCCGCGATGCCCAAGGCAAGTTCACGAAGTGTCCGTCGCCCGCGCCGTCGGCGGCTGCGACCAAGCAGTGCCGCGACGCCAAGGGCAAGTATACGAAGTGTCCGTCGCCCGCGCCGTCGGCGGCCGCGACGAAGAAACCCTAGCGGGCTCTAGAAGCGCAGGTCGGGCTGACGGGCAGCCCGGGTTTCGTCGATCCGCCCGACGACGGTGTTGACGGGGGCGGCGAGGATCGCATGCGGGTCGGCCTTGGCCGTCGCCACGATCTCGCGAAGCGCCGCAACGAAACCGTCGAGCGTTTCCTTGGACTCGGTCTCCGTCGGCTCGATCATCAGGCACTCGGGAACCAGTAGCGGAAAGTACACGGTCGGGGCGTGGTAGCCGCGGTCCAGGAGCGCCTTCGCAAGATCCAGCGCCTTGACGCCGGTCTCGCGCTTGAGTTCCTGCGCGCTGGCCACGAACTCGTGGCGGCACGTTTCGTCGTAGGGGGTCGGTAAGAACTCCTTGACCTGGGCCCGCACGTAGTTCGCGTTGAGCACCGCCAGCTGGGACACCCGCGTCAGCCCCTCGCCTCCGTTGGCGTAGATGTACGTCAGCGCGCGCACCGCGTGCGAGAAATTGGACCAGAACGAGCGCATCATGCCGATCGAATCGGGGCGCTCGAAATCGAGCCGGAACGCTCCCGCGTCGCTGCGAACCACGGCCGGCACCGGCAGGAAGGGCACCAGGTGTTCCGCCACTCCGACCGGGCCGTGCCCCGCACCGCCGCCCCCGTGCGGGATCGAGAACGTCTTGTGCAGGTTCAAGTGCATGAGGTCGAAGCCCATGTCGCCCGGACGGGCGTTCCCCATCAGCGCGTTCGCGTTGGCGCCGTCGTAGTACATCAGGCCGCCCGCCGCGTGCACCGCGGCGGCGATCTCGTCGATGTGGTCCTCGAAGAGCCCCAGCGTGTTGGGGTTGGTCATCATGCAAACTGCGGTATCGTCGCCCAGCACCGCCCGCAGCGCGTCGACTCCGACCCGTCCGCGTTCGTCGCTCTTGAGCGAGACGACGCGATAACCGACCATCGCGGCCGACGCGGGGTTCGTGCCGTGCGCCGTATCGGGCACGATCACCGTCGTGCGCGTCTTCCCCTCGCCGCGCTTCTCGAAGCAGGCCTTCGCGATCAAGAGCGCCGTCAGTTCGGCGTGGGCCCCGGCCGCGGGGCTCAGCGAGAAGGCCGCCATGCCGAAGATGCCCGCGAGCGACCGTTCGAGCTCGTACATGACCTGCAGCGCGCCCTGCGCGAGCTCGTCGGGAGCGTACGGGTGAAGCTGCGCGAACCCCGGCAGCGCCGCCGTCGCTTCGTTGATGCGCGGGTTGTACTTCATCGTGCACGACCCGAGCGGATAGAAACCGACGTCGATGGCGAACGTGCGGTGCGACAGACGCGTGAAGTGGCGCACGACGTCGAGCTCGCTGTTGTCGGGCAGCGGCAGGTCGCCGCGCAGGTACCCGGCCGGGAGGAACTCGCCGGCCGCCGGCCCGTCCGGAAAGTACGCGGTAGCTCGCCCGGGCTGCCCCTGCTCGAAGATCAGCTTCTCGCCGCGCGCGGCGCTAACGTTAGCGGATTGCGGCATGGACCGCGACCTTCTCTTTCGCGCCGGCCGCGACGCGTTCGAGCGCGGCGCCCAGCGCCTCGATGTCGGCCGGGCTCGTCACCTCGGTCGCGTTCATCAGAATGCAATCGGCGAAGTGCGGATACCAGCGCCCGAGATCGACCCCGCCGAGAATATTCTCCGCTCGCAGCGCTTCGAGCACGCGCGCGGCCGTCGTGTTCGCCGGCACGCGGACGACGATTTCGTTGAAGAACGGCGCGGCGAACGCGCGCGAGAACCCTTCGACCGCCTCGACCCGGGCGGCGAGCGCCGCGCTGCGCTCGAGGTTGAGCGCCGCGGCCCGGCCCAACCCCGTCGCGCCCAGCGCCGCCAGGTAGATCGTGGCCACCAGCGCGCAGTGGGCCTGGTTGGTGCAGATGTTGGACGTGGCCTTTTCGCGCCGGATGTGCTGTTCGCGCGCCTGCAACGTCAGCACGTAGGCCGTATTGCCGCGATTGTCCACGGTGCGGCCGACGAGGCGCCCCGGAATGCGCCGCATGTGCTCCTTGGTCGTCGCGATGAACCCGACGTAGGGACCGCCGTAGGCAAGCGGGTTACCGAACGACTGGCCTTCGCCCGCCGCGATGTCCGCGCCCCAAGCCGCGGGCGGGGCGAGCGCACCGAGCGACATCGCTTCCGCGACCACGCCGATCAGCAGCGTGCCGGTCCCTTTCACAGCGGCCTGTACCTTCGCGTCCGGTGCGTCGATGCAACCGAAGAAGTTCGGCGACTGCACCACGACCGCCGCGAAGCGCTTGTCGGCCAGGCGCGCGCCGACGTTCGAGAAGTCGGTGCGCCCGTCCGCCGCGAGCGGTAACTCGACGACGTCGAGCTCGAGGCCGCGCGCGTACGTGCGCAGCACGGTGCGGTAATTGGGATGGACCGCCCCGGAAACCAGGATCGCGCGCCGGCCGGTCGCGTTGACGGCCATGATCGCACTCTCGGCCAGAGCCGTCGCGCCGTCGTACACCGACGCGTTTGCGAGGTCGAGCCCGGTCAGCAGGCAGATATAGGTCTGCCACTCGTAGATCGCCTGCAAATACCCTTGCGACACTTCGGCTTGGTAGGGCGTGTATGCGGTCAGAAATTCGCCCCGCATCGCGAGCGACATCACGACCGGCGGGCAGTAGTGCCGGTACGCGCCCGCTCCCAGGAACGAAACGTAGTCGACCGCCGCGTTACGCTTCGCGTATGCGCCGAGCTTCGCCGCCAACTCGGCTTCGGGCAGCGCGGCGGGCACGTCGAGCGGGTGCTTGAGCGCGACCGCGTCCGGAACCCGTACGAGTTCCTCGAGCGACGCCGCGCCGACGACGCGCAGCATCGCCTGGATATCGGACTCGGTATGCGGAGCGTACAAACTCTTATGCGCTCTCGGAAACGAACGAATCGTATTCGGCCGGCGTAAGGAGGTTGGCGCGCTCGCCCGGATCGGTCAGCTTGACCTTATACAGCCAGCCTTCGCCGAAGGCGTCGCGGTTGACCAGCGCGGGATCCGCTTCGAGTGCCGGGTTGACCTCGACGATCTCGCCGCCGACCGGCGTGAAGAGATCGGAAACGGCCTTGACCGATTCCACGACGCCGATGCTCGCGAACTGAACGATCGACTGACCGACGCGCGGAAGCTCGACGTAGACGATGTCGCCGAGCGAATTCTGCGCGTAATCGGTGATCCCGACGATCCCGGTGTCGCCGTCCACCTTCAGCCACTCGTGCTCCTTGCTATACAGCAGTCCGTCGGGCTGCGCCATTATACGATCTCTCCTCTACGGTCGTTTGAGGTGCGGCTACGCTCGTTTGTAGAATGGAAGCGGCACGACGCGCGCGGCGTACTTCGCGCCCCGAATTTCGACGTCGAGCGTCGTGCCAACTGCGGCGGCGTCCTTTCGTACGAGCACCGTCGCGACGTTCTTGTTCCCGGCCGAGGGCGCGATCGACGCACTACGTACTTCGCCGGCGAGCTCGCCCCCGAGAAACACCGGGTAGCCGGTGCGAGCGGGCACGCGACCCTCGAGCACGATGCCGGCGATCCGATCGAAATCGTCGCGCTCGAGTTGCGCGACGAGCGCGTCGCGGCCCACGAAATCGCCCTTGCCCGGTTTGACGGCCCACCCTTGCCCGCCGGCGATCGGCGAGATGTCTTCGGCGAGCTCGAAGCCGTACAGCGGCATGCCCGCTTCCAGCCGCAGCACGTCGCGCGCGCCCAAGCCGGCGGGCTCGGCGCCGAGCGCGGCGCCGCGCGCCAGCAGCGTTTGCCACAACCGCGGCGCATCGGCGCCTTCGACGAAGATCTCGAACCCGTCTTCGCCGGTATAGCCGGTCCGCGCGATCACTGCCGGCGCTCCGTCAACACGACCTTCGCGACAAAAGTAGTACTTTATCGATGCGGCATCGACGTCGCACAGCGGCGCGACGAGTTCGACCGCGCGCGGCCCCTGCACGGCGATCAACGCGCGCGAGCCGTGTTTGCTCGCGAGCGCGACGCCGCCGTGCCCCTCGGCCGCGGCCTGCAGGTACGGCCACATCTTCGGCGCGTTGGCCGCGTTGACGACCAGCAGCCAGCGATCCGCCAAGCGATAGAAGAGCACGTCGTCGCGGCAACCGCCCTGCGGGTTGGTGAAGATGTTGTACCGTGCCTGCAGCGGTTTCATCGTGCCGACCGCGTTGACGGTCAGCGCGTCCGCCCAGCGGGCGACGCCTTCGCCGCGCAATTCGTACTGCGCCATGTGCGAGAGGTCGAAGATGCCGGCGCGCTTGCGCACGGCGTCGTGTTCCTTCAGGATGCCGGCGTACTGCACCGGCATCTCGAAACCGCCGAACGGGACCAGGCGTGCTCCGAGCGCGACGTGTTCGTCGTACAGCGGCGTGCGCCGGAGCGAGCCGGGAGGGACGCTCACAACCGCACGTGCCCGACCTGCGCGTCTTCGGTTGCGGAGCGGCGGTACTCTTCGATCGGCGTGTTGATGAAATTCGCCGTCGCGTGAGCCGCCAGCTTTTCGCCGCTGTAGACGTAGACGACGCCGTAGACGACGCGCGAGCCGGCCTTGAGGACGTGGGCGTGAGCGATCAGGTCGTGAGGCGGCCGCGCGGGCCGCAGGAAGTTGCAGGTGAGCGACGCCGTCGCGGTGGGCTGCAGCGGACCGTACAGCGTCGCGAGCGCGACCCAGAAGCACGAGTCGCACAGGCTCATGATGGCGCCGCCGTGCACGTTGCCCGCGTTGTTCATGACCGCTTCGCGAAAGGGCATGCGCATGCGCGCCTCGCCGCGGCCGACGTCTTCGAGCTGCAGGTCGAGCGTAGCGATGTAGTAGCGCTTCTGGAGGTCCCACATCCTGGTCGCGGCTTCGCGATCCATCTTCACGTCCGAAGGGTTCAAAACACGTCACCATCCTTCGCGAGCTCGCGGCGCAAGTACAGCGGGAGGCTGAAGATCCGCCGGTGGGTCTCGGCGTCGTAGAAGTAGCTCTCGCCGCGCAGGCCGGCCGTGTAGGCGTCGATCCGTTCGGAAGGCAGCGCCGCGACGTCGACCGCGTCGCTGCACGCGATGAACGCCCAGTCGTTGTCGAAGGCGGGAACGTGCGTGAAATACGAGCGCACGAAGCGATAGCGGCGGCGCAGCGTGCGCGCCATCTTGGCGTGCAGGCGCATGTTATGGAAGCCCGCCGTACTGGCTTGCAGCACGTACACGCCGCCGGGCGCCAGCCGCGCTTTGATGTCCGCGAACACCGCGTCGCAAAACAGCGGGTTGGACGGCGAGTCCTCGAGCGGTTCGGTCAAGTCGGAAACGATCGCGCCGTACGAGTCGCGATCCTCGCGCAAGAACGCCAGCGCGTCGCCGATGATGACGCGCGCCCGGGCGTCCTCGAACGCACCCGCCGACCATTCGGGCAGATAGCGCTTGGAGAGGTCGACGACGTCGCCGTCGATGTCGACCATCGTACAGCGCCGCACGTCGCGCCGGCGCAGCACTTCGCGCAGCGTCGCACCCTCGCCGCCGCCGAGAATCAGGATTTCGCTGCGGTCGCCGGCCGCCGCGAGCGCGGGGTGCACGAGGCTCTCGTGATAGATCTTCTCGTCGGCTTGCGAACTCTGGGTGTCGCCGTCGAGGACGAGCATCTTCCCGAACGCGGCCGTACGGATGACCGCAACGTCCTGGAACGGCGTGCGCCCCGCGTAGTACGTTTCCTCGACGGCGTGGTGATGCAGTTCCGTCTCGGAGAACCGCTCGACGTACCACTGCCAGTGTTCGGTTTTCGGCACGGTTGTGAAGTGCGCTAACGGACGATCATATAGTCGGCGCCCGCCGGCGGCGCGATCACGTTGTTCTGGTAGAACAGCGTGGGGATCGGCGACGGGGTGGGGGCCGGCGAATGGCCCGGGCTGGGCGATACGGTCGGCACGGGCGTCGGGCTCGCCGAGGGCGCCGGCGTGCTGCCGGTGTTGGTGTCGAACGGCAGCGCGGCGATCGCGGCGTTGTAGCCGCTCGAGCACGCGACCCCCGGCGCGGTCCCGAGCGCGACCAGGAAGTTGTTGGAGGTGTTCGGCTGCAAACCCGCCGACAATCCGATCGAATAGACCTCGGACATCCGCCGCGGCGTGCCGTTGCAGTCGACGTAATGGATGGCGCTGGCGTACCCTGCCAGCCGATCGAACGGCGTGACGAGGCTCAGCTGCGACCCGTTGACGCCGGTGACGACCTCGATCCCGGCACCGGTGCCGATCATCGCAAAGGTGCCGTTGCTCGCGATCGTGATCGAGTTGATGTTGCCCTGCAGCGTCAGCTCCGCCGTCCGCGTGATCCCGCTGGGAATCCCCGTGACCAGGTATAGCACGTTGGCGCGACCGCTGCTGTCGCCGCCGATCAGAGCGCGCGACGAGTCGGCCGGGTCGTACGCGATGTTGCCGTTCCCGCGCAGCACGGCACCGCTGCCGAAGCCGAGCGTCGTATCGTGCGACTCGGCATTGAACTGATAGCCGGACGCCACGATGCTGATCCCGAAAGCAACCAGCGCACCGGGCCCGCGCGCGAGCACGTTGGTCTGATCGGGCGAAACGCGCACGATCGAGTACGGCCCGGGCGGAACGCTCTTATCCGTATAATTGGAGCCCGCGAACGGAACCGCGTTGGCATACTGCGGCGGCGCGTTCTGCAGGGAGGTCAGCGCCACGATCGCGGCCGGCGACGCGTCCTCGCCCAAGACCAGCGCCACGCCGGTGTTGCCGATGGCGGATTGGTCGAGAATGGAGACCGAGTCGGCCTCCCCGATCACCGGAGCCGGTTGCGGGCTCGGCGTCGGGCTGCCGCCCACCGGCGGCGCCGGCGTCGGCTGCCGGCCGACGTCGTACGGCTGGCCCGAAGGCACCAACTGCCCGACGAGCGCGCCGAAAACCGCCTGCACGAGCGAGTAGCCGCCGGAGGGGGATCGCAAGAGCGCCACGCCCTCGGTCAGCTGCGGCGAGAAGGTCAGCCCGGCGACCGACGATTGGAACGCGATCGGGAGCGGGGTCGCTTTCACGGATGGCGCCGCGCACAGGTTCTCGTCGTTGGCCTGGAAGTGCGTCACCTGGACGCCGCGGAAGCCCTTGCCGTTTCCGCCGTCGGGCTGGTACGCAAGGCCGAGCGTCAGGGTGCAAGCCGCCGCCGAAGGTCCGGGCGAGACGGGTGGCCCGACGGTCGGAGTGGGACCGGGGGCAGGCGTGGTCGAGTGACCGCCGCAGGCGGCAAACGAAAACGCTACGACCGCGAGGCCGAATCCGACGGCCGCGGGTCGCATCAGGTTGAGTCGTGCCAACGTGGAGAGTCCCCTTATATCCGCAAAACGCCGCGCCGCTCCGGCGCGCCCGCCGGATTCTTCCCGCCTACGGGGGGGCAAGCCCCCCCTGCGTTACGCCGAGCGCTTCGCCATCGACCGTCCGGCGTGCTCGTGAACGACGTGGGTGTACTGACCGTTGGTCGACGCGATGCCGCGCTTCACCTCGGTCGTGAGCATCGTCGAGGCACCCAGCTTCCGGGCGGCGTACTCGCACGCCCGCCACGGGTCGGTGTGGTCGCCACACGTGTAGAAATCGACGGCTGCGTAACCGGATTCAGGCCAGGTGTGGATCGACAGGTGCGACTCGGCGATCACGACGACGCCGGACACGCCGTGCGGCTGGAAGCGGTGAAAGGCAACCTTCAAGATTTCGGCGTTGGCTTCGCGCGCCGCGTTCGTCATGATCGTACGGACGGCGTCGACGTCGGTCAGCAAGTCGGGGGCGCATCCCGAAAGCTCGCAGATGATATGGGTCCCGCGTGATTCCAATTTTTCTCCTCGGGTTTGGTTGGGAAATCCCACCTCCAGGCTGCGTCGGCTGGCGCGTGCGGTGCACTTGCGACCCCGACCTATCGGAGCGATCTTACCGGCACGCCGATCGAACGGACGTTCGGGCGTCGCTCCGCGAAGGCACGTAGGGCGTGCCGTCCCTCTGACCGCTTTCACGGCGTAAGACCCGAGTCACCTTAAGGATCGCTTAAGGAAGCACCCGGGTCCGACGCACATGATACGCCCCCATGTCCCGCTTGTAAAGCGCTAACGTGCCCTTCCGGCGAGGAAATGGAGCCCGCTCCGCTTTCGTCTACCGATAGATTTGCAACAAACACCTGAAGTATCTTGACTATCGTCCGGCCGAAGCGTAGCGTAGGGAGGGTATGGCAACCGAGATCAAGCCCGGGGCGCCCGAGGCGCTCGTCGAGGACTACCGGCACGGCTTCCACGATGCCGAAGACGCCTACGTTTTCAAGTCCGCGAAGGGGCTCAACCGCGAGATCGTCGAGCGGATCTCGTCGATGAAGGGGGAGCCGGAGTGGATGCGGGCGTTCCGGCTCAAAGCGTACGAGCTCTTTCGCGCCAAGCCGATGCCGGAGTGGGGCGACAAGGCCCTGCTCGAAGAGATCAACTTCGACGACATCCACTATTTCGTGCGGGCCGGTGAGAAGACCGAACGCTCGTGGGACGACGTCCCCGACGACATCAAACGGACGTTCGACCGTTTGGGCATCCCGGAGGCCGAACGCAAGTTTCTCTCCGGCGTCTCCGCCCAGTACGAATCCGAGGTCGTCTACCACTCGGTCCGCGAGGATCTCGAGAAACAGGGCGTCATCTTCTGCGACATGGACACGGCGTTGCGAGAGCACCCGGAGATGGTCAAGAAGTACTTCGCCACCGTCATTCCACCGGGCGACAACAAGTTCGCGGCCCTGAACTCGTCGGTCTGGTCGGGCGGATCGTTCGTCTACGTGCCGCCGGGCGTGGAAGTCAAGACGCCCCTTCAGGCCTACTTCCGGATCAACACCGAGAATATGGGCCAGTTCGAGCGCACGCTGATCATCGCGGACAAGGGCTCGAAGGTCCACTACATCGAGGGCTGTACCGCGCCGCAGTTCTCGACCGCGTCGCTGCACAGCGCCGTCGTCGAGCTGATCGCGATGGAAGGGGCCTCGATCCGCTACACGACGATCCAGAACTGGTACCGGAACATCTTCAACCTGGTCACGAAGCGAGCGGTCGCCTACAAGAACGCGACCGTCGAGTGGGTCGACGGCAACATCGGCTCGCGCCTGACGATGAAGTACCCCGCCATCTACCTGATGGGAGAAGGCGCGCGCGGCGAGATACTCTCGATGGCGTTCGCCGGCGAAGGCCAGCACCAGGATGCCGGCGCGAAGGTGATCCACGCCGCGCCGCACACGACCTCGGTCGTCACGAACAAATCGGTTTCCGCGCACGGCGGCAAGACGACGTATCGCGGCTTAGTCGAAATATTCCCCGGCGCGGTCGGTGCCAAGACGCGCGTCAAGTGCGACGCGCTGATCATGGACGCGCAGTCGTCCAGCGACACCAAGCCGACGATGAAGATCGACGAAGCGAGAGCGACGGTCGAACACGAGGCCAGCGTCTCGAAGATCGGCGAGGAGCAACTCTTCTACGCGATGTCGCGCGGCCTGAACGAAGCCGACGCAACCGCGATGATCGTTAACGGCTTCTTCGACTTCTTCGTCAAGGAACTGCCGATGGAATACGCGGTCGAACTCAACCGCCTGGTCAAGATGGAAATGGAAGGCGCGGTCGGCTGACCGGCCGGCCGTCTCACTGAGGCGGCGGCGTCATCCCCGACGGCAGCACGACGCCGGGTTCCGCGGGCTGCGTCGGACCGGCCGGCGGGGCCGGAGCCTCCGGGGTGGCCGGCGCGCCGCTCGCCTCCGGTAAGGGAGCGGGCGGAGGCGGCGGCGGAAGCGCCCGCGGACGCGGCTGCGCCGCGGCCGGCGGCTGCTTTGCCGTGCCCGCGGTCTTTGGGCCGTCCAGCCAGTCGCCGACGGCGCCGGCCGTCGAGGCGTCGAAACGGTACGGAAACAGCGCCTCGGTATTCGCGGGCGAATCCGCGTCGTAGCGGCCGCCGAAACGCTCGGTGAGATCGCTCGCGACCACGATCGTGGCCGCCGGGTCGTTTGCCCGCAGCTTTTCGTCGTACGCCTCGCGCTGCGCGGACGTTTCCCCGCAGATCGGAATGCCCGGCTGCAGGACGAAGACCGGAACGTTCGCACGCGCCGCCAAGGCGGCCGGATCGTGTCCGCTCGCGCTCTTACGCCAGCTCTCGCCCGGCGCGGCAGCGCCGCCGCCGGCGGGCGCGCAGGCAGCATACGACGTCACCGTGGGCGCCAGCGCGACGACACCCGCCGGCCGAACGCCGGGCTGGAGCGCCGCCGCCAAAGCCAGGTCCGCGCCGTTCCCGTAGCCGAGCAGGAAGACGCGATTGGGGTCGATGCCGGCGGCGGCGCGCGCCGCGCCGACGGCGGCGACGGCGTCGGCGCGCGCCTGGTCCCACGTTTGCGCGGCGCTCGAGCCGCCGCTCTTGCCGACCCCGCGCGTGTCGTAGCGCAACACGGCGTAGCCGCGCTTTACGAACGACGCCGCCAGCCCCGGAAACATGGGGTCGGGGCCGTCACCGCCGAAGTTGCGGCTCGCGTTCGGTCCGGGCGGCACGAAGACGATGGCCGGCGCGGCCCGGCTCACGCCCGCCGGAACGGCGATCTCGCCCGCGAGCTTGGTGCCGTCCGCGCCGGCGAACGAGACGGCGACGCCGGCGGGCGCGGGCGTCGCCGACGCCGCGGGCGCCGCAACGAAGGGTGCCGGTACGGCGGCCTTCGCATACGAAACCAGCCGCGCGTCGAGGTTCAGCGCGTCGAAATGCGCTTCGTGCAGCACCAGGGTGGCCGGGTCGAACCAGAGCTGCGCCACCCCGGCGACGTCGAGGACCAGATCGCCCTTGGGCGTCTTGGGGAACCGCGGGGCGCCCCGCTCGATACGCGCGGTCGCGGCTTGGGCACCGTCGCCGAACGCATCGCCGAGCGTCACGAACGTCGCATCGTGCGTGCGCTGCCGGAATCCCGGCAGGAGCAGTGCGCCGGTCATGAACGGCGCGTCGAAGATCCAAGCGTCGTGCAGCGGTCCGCGTACGCCCGGCAAGCTGAAAACCCGCTCGCCCGCGACCCCGTCGATCGTATCGAACGCGCGCTTGTCGTCGACGTGATAGCGCACGGTCGTTTGGTCGGTGAAGGCCGCCCCCGGGCGAAAGCGCGCGACGCGGCCGAAGGGAGAGGTGCGCAAGAACGGCGCTTGATACGTTGCAACGTAGGATTGGGTCGCGAGGTCGCGCGCGCTGTAGGCGGCGATAACGTGCGCGCGGGCCGCACCGATCGAACCCGCCTCGTCGGTCTCGATCGTATCTTGGCCGGCGCGCCGGAACACGGTGACCGTGGTCACTCCCTGCTGGGTTCCATTACGGGAAAGCGAGTACACATAGGTCCCGTTCGGCGGCGCCGGCGCGGCGCCGGGCTCGCTCGCAGCCACGAAAGCGAACGCGAGAACCGATAAGAGGGCGAGCGGACGAGCGGGAAACGCGGACGGCATCGCGTTCTGTGCGCCGCGCCGGGACGCCGTCTCCTTCAGCCGAAGCTCGCGGCGGGTTCCGGGGGCACCCGCCACGGTACGCGAAGAGCGCAGCATGGCATCGATTCCGAAACCCGTCGCCCGCCGCTCCGACATCGCTCCCGGCACGACGCGCCGCGTCGAGGTCGCGGGCGAGCCGGTCTTGCTCTGCAACGTCGGCGGCGAGATCTACGCGATCCAAGACGTTTGCACCCACGACGGCGGCGAACTCGATCAAGGCGAACTCGAAGAGTGCCGGATCATGTGCCCGCGGCACGGGGCGTACTTCGACGTGAAGACCGGACAGGCACTAACGCTGCCCGCTATTCTGCCCGTGCGCACCTTTCCCGTGCGCGTCGAGGGAGACGACGTCTTCGTCGAGGGGTGAACGCACGTGCCTGCAAGCGTCACGTTTGGCGGATTCCAAGCGCGGGCCGTTCGGTTACGCTCTTTTTCGACATGACGAGATTGCTCATGTGCCCGCCGACGAACTACGCGGTCGCATACGACATCAACCCGTGGATGACGCGTAACGTCGGACGAGCGACGCCGGACGCGATACGGCAGTGGGACCGGCTCGTCGAAACGCTGCAGTGCGCGGGCGACGCCCGCATCGAGTTCGTCGAGCCGCGCGCCGGCGTTCCGGACTTGGTCTTCACCGCCAACGCTGCGCTCATCAGTAACGGACTCGCTATCTTGAGTTCGTTCCGTCATCCCGAGCGGCGGCGCGAACAGAGCGTTTATCGCACGTTTCTCGCTAAGAACGGCTTCGCCACGACGTTCTTGCAATCGACGTACTTCGAGGGCGCGGGCGACGCGCTGTTCGACCGCGTGCGGCCGGTGCTCTACGCCGGATACGGCTGGCGCAGCGAGCGCACCGCCGCCACGCAAATCGCGGAAACGCTCGCCGTGCGTACGGTTCCGCTGCTGCTCGTCGACGAACGGTTCTATCACTTGGACACGTGCCTGTGTCCGCTGGCCAGCGGCCACGTCATGGCGTATATGGACGCGTTCTCGAGCCACGCGCAGACGACTCTACGGCGTACCATCGAACCCGACTACCTGATCGAGGTCGGGCTCGAGGACGCCCTCGATTTCGCTTGCAACGCGGTCGAGATCGGCGACTCGATCGTCATGCACGGCGCGACGCCGCGGCTGCGCGCCAGGCTGAACGCCGCCGGCTACCGGGTCTTCGCGACCGACCTTTCCGACTTTCACAAGGCCGGCGGCTCGGCCAAATGCTTGACGCTGCGGCTGAACGACGGCCCGGCGTGCGCGGAGGCGGCGGCCTGAACCTTCGGGCACGGACGGCCCTTCCGGCGTTTGACAGCGGTTGCGGGCTCTGATAGAGTACCGAAGTTATGTACGCGATCATCGAGGCGGACGGCAAGCAGTACCGCGTCAGTGAGGGCGACACGATCCGTTGCGATGCGATCGGGCTCGAAGCCGGTTCGGAAATCGCCTTCGATCGCGTGGTCCTGGCAAGCTCCGGCGGCTCGGCCGTGAGCGTCGGCCGCCCCCTCATCGAGGGCGCGACCGTACGCGGCACCGTCCTGCGGCAAGCCAAAGACAAGAAGATCCTGGTCTTCAAGTACAAGCCCAAGAAGCGCGTTCGCAAACTCGTCGGGCACCGCCAGCGCTTCGCCGAAGTGCGGATCGACAAGATCGAGCTGCCCGCGTAGGCACTTGGTAGAAATTCGCATCCGGAAGGACAGCCGCGACCGGCTGTCTTCTTTTTTGCCGGCGGTCACGCCGGTTGGGCCGATAACGGGGAGGACGTCGTCTGCGCGGCCGTCTCGGCGCTGCTTCAGGCCGCCTGGCTCGGCCTGACCGAAGTCGCAGGTTTCGAGGTGACCGGTTCGCGCCGGGACGGCCGGTTGGAGCTGGCGTGGCCCGAGCGGGCGCGCGACGACGCGGCCGCGCAAGCGATCGTGGCGACGGCCGCCCTATCCGTGGAGCGAATTGCCACGCAATACCCCGCCCACGTGCGCGTGATTCACGAGCGGGACGACGGGTAAAGACCGACCACCTTAGCGAAGAAAGCGGCACCATGACCGATATTTTCAAGCCGATCAACGGCGAAGGCAACAACGCCCAAGCGCCGGTGTACGAACCGCTCCCGCCGGCCCCCGAGCCGCCGAACGAAACCGGCCGGACGCTGCTGGTCGGCGTGCTCGGCGGGGTGCTTTCGGCGGCCAGCTATCTCGTGTACTCCCGCCTTCCGGACGAGCAGAAGGATAGATTGCACGCGCAGGTCCGGCAGTTGGTCGAAAGCCGCGTCAACGAACTCCGCGGCCGCTTCAACATCTAGGGAGTCCGCTCGGGGGGCTCGGGCGCGGGTCCGGGTTCTCCGGAAGCCGCCTCGCTTTTCGTCGGCTGGGTCGCAGCGGCCGCGGCATGCTCTTTGAATTCGGCCTCGTCCGCGGCTCGCTCCATCTCCCGGATGAACGATTGCGACGTACTTTGGACGTCCCGGACGACCTTGCCGGCTCGCCGAGCAACCTTGGGGAGCTGATCCGGGCCGAAAAAAATGAGCGCGGCAGCACCGATCAGGAGCATATCAGCAGGTGAGAGCAAAGGGTTCCTTCCCCCGGCCGTACAACGATTCGCGTCCGACCAACCCGAGCAGCACCACCCCACCATAAGGACGGGCAGCGAGCGCTTGAAGATCATCTACACGCGCGGCAACCGCACCGAAACGCTTGCATCGATTTCGACGTTGCGCAAGATCCTGGGACGCTTCGTCCGCCATCGCGTTTTCTACGAGGTCTCCTCGCGTAACAAGCGCGGTCATGAATTCTTCTCGACGAAAAACACGTTCGTCGTCGGATCGATCGAAGTCGTCAACCGCGACTACCTGACCATCACGATCTTCGATGCGCACAATTCCACGCACAGCATCGAAATCCTGAATCCGTCGGCGCTGCGCATCTACGATGAGACGATGGGCAAGGGCTTTGCGGTTTCGTTCCTGAGCGAATCGCCCGGCGACGTCGAGTCGCGATGTTACCTGCGCGACGAGGGCGACGAGAGCGACGGAATCGTCGAAAAATGCGAACTCGAGAAGATCTCGCTACCGCAGCTGTTCGAGTACATCGAAGAACTCACGCACGTTCAAGGCGTTGGCGGGACTCGAGTCGAGCCGCCGTTCGCAGCGCTCTGACGGCTTCACCGCGGCGCCCGAGCCGCTTGAGTGCGACCCCGAGGTTGCGGTACGCGACGTGGTACCGCTCGTCGGCCCGGATGGCGGCCTCATAGTAGTCGACCGCGTCCGCCGCGTGGCCGTCCTCGAACAGCACGTTGCCGATGTTGACCAGCGCCGGCGCGCAGCTTTCGTCGGCGGCGAGCGCGTCGCAGAACGCGGTCAGCGCCGCCGAGCGGCGTCCCAGCGCCACCAGGACGACGCCGCGCTTGTTCAGCACCGGCGCCGTCGCCGGAGCCGACTCGAGTTCGCGCAGGGCCTCGTCGAGACGGCCCGCCTCGAACGCCGCCACCCCGCGCTCGAACGCGCCCGCGGCGGCGGGCTTCGGGCGTAACGCGGCAAACAGCGAGCGGACGTCGAACATCGAGGCCGTTACGTGTTACACATCGACGTCGTCACGCTCTTCCCGGAACTCTTCGCCCCGGCCATCGGTCTTTCGATCCTCGGGCGGGCGCAGGAGCGCGGCCTCGTCCACATCGGGCTGCACCACCTGCTCGACGCGCTCGGCGACGGCGAGCGGGCCGACGACCGGCCCTTCGGGGGCGGCCCGGGAATGGTGCTGCGGGTCGAACCCCTGGCACGCGTGCTCGACGCAATCCTGGCCGGCGCCCCCGCGGACGAACGGCGCGCGATCGTCGTAACCGCCGCCGCGGGAGCCCCGTTCGGGCAGCGCGACGCCGAGCGTTTCGCGTGCCTGGACCGCTTGATCGTGGTCTGCGGGCACTACGAAGGGATCGACGAGCGTTTCATCGGCCTGTACGGCGCCGAGGAGTTCTCGCTCGGCGACTTCGTGCTGACCGGCGGCGAGATTCCGGCGCTGGCCTTCATCGACGCGACCGTGCGGCTGGTCGCGGGCGCCATCAACCCGAGCTCGCTCGAGTGCGAATCCTTCAGCGGGAACGCGCTCGACGCTCCCGCCTACACGCGGCCGGCCAGCTTTCGGGGCGCGAGCGTTCCCGACGTGCTGCTTTCAGGCGACCATGCCAAGATCGCGGCCTGGCGCCGCGCGCAGTCGCGCGCGCGCACGCTGGCGCGGCGCCGCGACCTGCTCGACGGCTGAGGCTCCTACCGTTTGACGGCGGGCAGCACCCCGATGCGGCCGTTCTCGTCCGCGAAGATGACGTCGTTCGGACCTTTGGCGACCGCCACGATATCGGCGCCGGAAAGCGGCACGGGCAGCGAAAAGCGGCCGTCCGGCAGCATGCGGCCCACACCGCTCGAGTTGCCGGACTGGACCGGAAACCAGAAGGCGCCGTCGTCGCCGTACACGAGCGACGTCGAGACTCCCGCGCGCGCCGTGAGACCGCGCGGCAGCGGCAAGGCATGCAGCCGCAGCGCCGTATCGACGAACTCGAGCGCGCCCTTCGTCAGGAACCAGACGCGCGCGCCGGGCGCGCTCGCGAGCGCGAGCGTATCGGCACGGAAGCGAGCAAGCACCCGTCCCGTGGCGGGATCGAGCGCCGAAAGTGCCGAGCCGCCCGCGGTCCAGATGGCGCCGGGGGTGAACGTGAAGAGACTGGGCAGGACCGGCAAGGTCGCGTCGAGCGCCGGTGCCTGCGGAACCTTGAAGCCGTAGGGCTCCAGGGTCGGAGGCGTCACGATCGTTCCGCGCGGGCAGCCGCAATCGTCGACGCTGGACTCGATCGCCGCGACGTGTCCGCCGGCCGCGCAGGCGACGTCCTGGACGAAGGCGGCATAATACGTCCGGGGCTGCCGCGCGGCGCCCGCGGCCGGCGCCGCCGCGCCGAGCCATGCCAGGCTCTGGCCGCCCGTGTAGTTGACCGCAACGTAGTAGAGGCGCCCGCCGCACGGCGTCAACGGCCCCGCCAGGTAGGGCAGCGCGACCGGGTAGACCGTTGCGCCGCGCGCCGTCAGCCGGCCGGGCGCGAGGCGGACGATGCCCGCGGCCGGCGCGTTCGGGGCCGGGTTGGTCGCGTACCAGATGGCGCCGTCGGGAGTGACGGCGACCGCGAGCGGAGCGCCCGGAACCGCGAAAGCGGCAGCCGGCGCCGCTGCCTGGGCGGAGCGCGGCGCGCAGAACGGTACGATGAGGGCGAGTGCGGCAAGGAACGCGACGGCCGCAGAACGGGTGCACATACCGCTAGCATACGCGTCCGGCGAGCCGCTGCAGCGGGGCCGGTGGTCCCGGTCCCGCGAGTATATAGGACCCGTCCGGCCCGGCAGCATGCGTTGCTTCGAGGCGCTCGCCGTGCTATGATTCCGGGGTTGTCCTGGCGGGCGCGCCGAACGCGCGCCGCCGGTAGGGATCGGGGCGCATCGCCTCCCGTATCGAACTGTGTGGGTGCTAAGGAAGCCATGAACGTCATCGATCTGCTCGAAAGAGAACAGCTCAAGGCCGACGTGCCGGATTTCCGGCCGGGCGATACCGTCAAGGTCTATTCAAAAATCGTCGAGGGCGGCAAAGAGCGGACGCAGATGTTCGAGGGCGTCGTGACGGTCCGCAAGGGCGGGGCGATCGGCGAGACGATCACCGTGCGCCGGATGTCCCACGGCGTCGGAGTCGAGAAGTCGTTTCTGGTCCACAGCCCGCGCGTCGAGAAGATCGAAGTGAGTAAGCGCGGAATCGTCCGCCGCAGCCGGCTCTACTACCTCTCCGAGAAGATCGGTAAGGGCGCGCGCATCAAAGAGAAGAAGGCATCGCGCTAGTCGCGGTTCGCGAGGTTCCGTGACCCCACTCGAACTCTTCGGGCTGATCTGCGTACTCGCCGTCGTGCGCGTCGCGATGACGCTGCGGCCCGCTTCGGTCCAAGGCCAGGCGGCCGGAATCCCCGCCCCGCTGGGCGACTCGGCCACCGCGGTTCAACCCTCGCCGAGCGACGTCGTCAAGGAGTACCTCGACGCCTTCATCGTCGCGGGCTTAGTCGCGCTCTTTCTCATCACGTTCGTGGTGCGGACCTTCTTCATCCCGTCGGGTTCGATGGAACCGACGCTGCAGATCCACGACGTTTTACTGGTCAACGAATTCGAGTACCGCGTCAGCAAGCCGCACGACGGCGACATCGTCGTGTTTCCCCCGCCGATCGCTACGACGAACGATTTCATCAAGCGCCTGATCGGAAGCCCCGGCGAGACGCTGCGCGTCCACGACGGCATCGTGTACCGTAACGGGAAGGCCCTGGACGAACCGTACGAAGCCCAAAAGCCCGCGTATGAAATGGAGATCAAGGACTACGGCGTGTACGTCGACGGCGTGCCGATCGACCCGCAGCAAGCGAACATTCCGCCGCGCGACAAGTGGCAGGCGCCCGATAGAATTCCCGCCGGGTGTTATTTCATGATGGGCGACAACCGGAACAACTCGGAAGATTCGCACATTTGGGGCTTCGCGCAACTCGGCGGCACGTTCGCCACCGGGCCCGAAGCCGGGCAAAAGGCCGGCTTCACCGGCCACGCGTTCCTGCTCTTCTGGCCGCTCAACCGGATCGGCATCCTGCACTAGTTCCGGCCGGCGCGGGAGCGTCCGGGCCGCTCGCGAACCAGTCGCTGCGTGCTGTCACGAGTGCACCTGAGATCGGCCGCAAATCTCGCGTGGCAAGCGGCGCTTCTCGTGGTCATCGTCTTCGCGGTGATCGGCATGCGCCCGGGCCAGGTGAGCGGCTTCTCGATGGAACCGCGGATCGATTCGGACGAGTACGTGTTGATCAACGCGCTCGCGTACCGGCTCGGTCCGCCGAAACGGGGTGATATCATCGCCTTCCGGCACGAACGCACGGCGCCGTCGGTGTATCTCAAGCGCGTGATCGGGCTGCCGGGCGACCGGATCGCCATCGACCGCGGGGTCGTCTCGCTCAACGGGACGCCGCTCGACGAGCCGTACGTGGCCTTTCGAGACGCGCGCAGCTTCCCGGCAGTCGTCGTCCCGCCCGATGCGTACTACGTCCTCGGCGACAACCGCGCCCGCAGCGACGACTCGCGTTCGTGGGGATTCGTCGCTGCGACCGACGTCATCGGGCGCGCGGTGTTCGGGGTGTGGCCGCCGTCGCGCCTCGGCATCCTGAAGTAATGCCGCGCGCGCTCGCCGACGAAGCGACGATCCAATGGTATCCGGGCCACATGGCGCGGGCCATGCGGCGGCTCGGCGAGGACCTGCGCGCGATCGACGTCGTCGTCGAAGTCGTCGACGCGCGCGTCCCGGCGTCGGGTGCCAACCCGGCGCTGGCGGCCCTCGCGGGCAGCCGCCCGCGTTTGCTCGTGCTCTCGCGGGCGCAGCTCGCGTCCGCGGCCGCGACCCGGGAGTGGCTGGACGCGTTCGCGGCGCGGGGCCGGACCGCGATCGCGGTCGATGCCAAGCAGCGCGGCGGCGCCGCCGCCCTGCGCGGCGCGGTCGAAGCGCTGGCGAGCGGCCGCCGGAACGCCCGTGCGATCGTCCTGGGTATTCCCAACGCGGGCAAATCGACGGTCATCAACGCGATCGCGGGGCGCAACGTGGCCCGGGCGGAAGACCGCGCGGGCGTCACCCGCGCGCGCCAGTGGTTCCGGGTCGGCGACTCGCTCGAGATCATGGACACGGCGGGCATCCTCGTGCCCAAGATCGACACCGCGGAGGCCCAGTGGAAGCTCGCGATGGTGGGGGCGGTGCCGCGCGCCCGTTTCGACGCCGAAGACGTCGTCGCACGCTTTCACCGCCGGCTCGTCGCGACCGGCCACGCGGACGGCGTTCCGGATTTGGACACCTTCGCGCAATCGCGCGGCTTCGTACGGCGCGGTACGATCCTCGATACGCACAACGCCGCGTGGGCCTATCTCAAGGACTGGAACGAGGGAAAGTTCGGCCGCATGACGCTGGAGGAACCGCCATCGGAATAACGGAGGCGGTACGCAAGCGCCGCTTGGCGCGCGAACGCGAACGGCGGAGGCTGCAGCGCCTGCACCGCTACGAAGACGAGGCGCTGGGCCGCGGCTTCACGCTGGTCGGCGGCATCGACGAGGTCGGCCGCGGGCCGCTGGCGGGCCCGGTCGTGGCCGCCTGCGTCGTGGCGAGCGGGCCGCTGATGCTGCCCGGCCTCGACGATTCCAAGAAGGTGGCGCCTGAGCGGCGCATCGATCTGGCCGTCGAGATCCGCGCCAAAGCGGTCGCCTGGGCCATCGGCGAGGCCACGGTCGGAGAGATCGAACGCTACAACATCTACTGGGCCTCGATCTTGGCGATGGAACGGGCGCTGGCCGCCCTTGCGGTGGCGCCGGAATTCCTCCTGACCGACGCCGTGCGCATCCGCTCGTTCGCCGGCGAACAGCTTCCCGTCATCAAGGGGGACGCGAAGTGCGCCACCGTCGCCGCCGCTTCGATCCTGGCGAAGGTGCACCGCGACGCGCTGCTGGTCGAGCTCGACCGCCTCTTCCCTCAGTACGGCTTCGCGGAACACAAGGGCTACGCCACCCCGCAGCACATCGCGGCACTGCGCGAACACGGTCCCTGCGAGCACCACCGGCGGCAGTTCGTGCGCGTTCGTGACGCCCTGACGCTGTTCGACGTCGAACCGGTATGACGCGCCGTTCGCGGACCACTGCGGCCCTGGGCCGGGCCGGCGAAGACGCGGCCGCAGCCTACTTGGCATCGCTGGGATTCCGGATCTTGGAGCGTAACCTGCGCGGCCCGGGCGGCGAAATCGACATCGTGGCCGAGGACGGCGGGACCATCGTCTTCATCGAGGTCAAGCGACGCGATTCGCACGCGTTCGGAACTGCGCTGGGCGCGGTCGACGCGCGCAAGCGCGCCCGGATCCGGGCGGTCGCGGCGGACTATCTGCAGTTCGTCGCGCCGCACGCCTTCGCGCGCTTCGACGTCCTCGCGATCGACGGGACGTCGCTGCGCCTCCACCGCGACGCGTTCCGTTGAGGCCCGATCCGTCCTTGACGGGGACGCCGCCCGTCGGCGCGAAGGTCAGGCCCGAGTTGAAAGCCATCGATCTCGACCGTGGCAGCCGGCGTCAGCGCTAAGGCCCCCGAGGAACCGACGCTACGGCGTTCCGTAACGCCGTGGGGTTCGTTTTCGTGGGGCTATTCCGACGTCGGTGCGGACATCTTCGTGGGCTTGGGCCTCGTGCTCGGCGCCGCGGCGGGAGCGTCCAACGTCGCGTTCCTGTTCGCCGGGCTCGTGTACGTCTGTATCGGGCTCGCCTATACGGAACTCGCGGCGGCCTACCCCGTGGCCGGCGGCGGCCAGTACTTCGTGTTCCGCGGTCTCGGGGATATCTTCGGCTTCATCGCCGGCTGGGCCGTGCTGCTGGATTTCACGATCGACATCGTGCTCTTCGCCTGGAGCTGCATCGACTACCTGAGCAAGCTCGTGCCGATCCTGAGTTTCACCGCGCACCCGTGGGTGCACTTCGTCGTCGTCTTCTGCGTGATCGTGGGGCTGGCGATCCTCAACATCATCGGCGTTCGCGAGAGCTCGGCGTTCAACGAGCTCGTCAGCGGGCTCGACGTCGTCAGCGAGACCTCGATCCTCTTCTTCGGCTTTCTGTTCGCGTTCCAGCCCCAGCTGCTGATCCACACGATGCAGCTGTCCTGGCCGACGTCGTTCAACTTGATGAACGGCGTGTCGCTCGCGATCATCTCGTTCGTGGGGCTCGAGTCGATCTCGCAAGCCGCGCAGGAGACGCAGCGGCCGGCCTCCGTGATTCCGCGGACGTCGATCAGCCTGATCCTCACGATCTTGATCTTCGCGCTGGCCTACTCGAACCTGGCACTCGGCATGCAGCCGTGGCACGCGATTCCCCTCGACGCGCACGGGAACGCGCAGCCGCTGTGGCGTTTCCTCGGCAACGAGGACAACAACGGGGCCGCCGTCGCGGTGCTGGCGTCGTACGTTCCGTACTTCGGGGCCGTCGCGGCGCTGTACGTTCCGGTGCTGGGCGCGATCCTGCTCCTGATCTCGAGCAACTCGGGCGTGTTCGGCAGCTCGCGCATCGCCTATGCCATGAGCGGAACCCACCTCTTGCCGAGCGCGTTCCAGCGGGTGCACCGGCGCTTCCGCACGCCCGCGGTGTCGATCGTCATGTTCTGCAGTTTTGCGATCGTGGAGCTGATCTTCGCGGCGCTGCCGAGCCTCTCGCCGCAGGTCCGCCACACCTACGTCCGGCTCTTTCGGGGTGAGGACGGCATCACGTTCCTGGGAGATCTGTACGCCTTCGGTGCGGCGGCCAGCTACTCGTTCGTGTTCGTCGCGCTGATCGCGCTGCGTTTGAACGACTCGCAAAGCCCGCGACGCTTCAAGATGCCGTTCAACATCCCGTTCACGTACAAGGGCAACCGGGTCGAGTTCCCGGTGGTGGCGGTCATCGGTTTCGCGGGTATCGTATCGATCCTGGCGTTTACGATGATCACGCACGAGATCGGCCGCATCGCGGGGCCGTCCTGGATCCTGCTCGGCTTGATCGGCTACCTGATCTACCGGCGCCGCAAAGGGCTGCCGGTCTTCGGCTCGCAGCCCCACGATTGGCGCCGGGCGCAGATCAACATCCTACAGCAAGCGGGCGAGCTCGAGATGATGGACGAGTACGTGATGAACGTCAAGCGGCTGGACGACCGGCGCGCGGCCGCGAAGAAGTCGCCGTGAGACGTTTCGTGCGCAGCGAAGGGTACGCGCGCCTGCGCCTGGTCAGCGCGGCGTTCTTCATCGTCTTCGGCGGCGCGATCGCCGTGCGGACGCTCGCGCTCGTGGGATTTTCGTTCGCCGCCGTGCCCGCGTACGTGCTCGGCGGCGCGATGATCGCCTTGGGAGCCCTCCGCTTTCGCGATTACGCTGCCGCGCGAGGCCGGCGGTGATCGTGCACGCGGCACCCTCGCCGGTAGGGGTGCTGATCGCCTTCGGCGTGCTCTTCGCCATCTCGGCGACGCTGTACTGGATGCTCCATCCGCCGACGACGACGGCCGAACGCGTAGCGTCCGAGACGGAACGCGAAGTGGACGAGCTCATCGGCAGCGTCATCGTCGTGTTCTCGCAGGAGATCCACTCCGAACACATGATGTCGCTCGCGGTCCGCGTGGCGCGCCGCGAGCGGGCGGAGCTGCTCGCGGCGTACATCATCGAGGTTCCGCACACGTTGCCGCTGGACGCGGAAATGGAACGCGAACACCGCGAAGCGCTCGGCGTCTTGCAAGTGGCGGAGTCGATCGGCCGCAAGAACAACGTCGAGATCAAGACCGACATTTCGCCGGCGCGCAGCGTCGCCCAGGGCGTCCTCGAGTTGGCCAAACGCAAGGACGCGCACCTGATCGTGCTCGGCGCCTATCGCGAAGGCCGGTACGCGGGCGCGCCGATGGCCCGCGCGATCGAACTGATCGCCGCGCAAGCGACCTGCGACGTGCTGATCGGCATCCAAGGGAATCGCGGCAAGATCATGACGCCGCCCGCCGGCGCGGCCCGGGGCAAGGGCACGGGCGCCGCGACGAAGGCCTAGAGCCTGATAGCGCGGGGCCGGGCTCAGGTGCGCAGGTAGCGCTTGCGCAGTTCGTCGACGATCACGGCGATCAGGATCACCGCGCCCAGCACGATGTCCTGCGTGTAGGATTCGATGCCCAGCAGGTTCATCACGTTGTTGAGCAAGCCGATCAAGAGCGCGCCGAAGAACGAGGAGACGACGCTGCCGCGGCCGCCCATCAGGCTCGTGCCGCCCACCACGACCGCCGCGATCGACTGCAACTCGCTGCCGATGCCGGTGTTGGGCGAGCCGGACTGAAAGCGCGCCATCAGCAGCAGCCCCGCGACGGCCGCGCACCCGCCCGAGATCACGTAGACCATGGTCTTGACCAGGCCGACGTTGATGCCGGCGAGCCGCGCCGCTTCTTCGTTCCCGCCGATCGCGAACACGTAGCGGCCGAAGCGCGTCCGATTCAACACGATCGCAAACACCGCGACGATCGCGGCCATCCACAGGACCGCGATGGGAATGCCCGGCAGGCCGAGCGGCCGCAACAGCCCCTCGAAGAGAAAGCCCGTGCCCATCGCGTCGAAGGCCGTCGAGTTGACGGCGATCGGGCGCCCGTGAGCGAGCTTGAACGCCAGCCCGCGCGCCATCAGCATCATCGCGAGGGTGGTGATGAAGGGCGGCAGATTCAGCTTCACGACCGGCAACGCGTTGATCAGACCCGCGAAACAGCCGACGGCGAGCCCGACGACGAGGGTCGCGACCACCAGCGCGGCACCCTGCAGCGGCACCGCATTGGCGAAGCCCGCCATCACCACGCCGGTCAGCTCGATCAGCGATCCGACCGAAAGATCGATGCCGGCCGTGATGATCACGAACGTCTGCCCGACCGCGAGGATGGCGTTATACGTTATTTGCCGGAGGACGTTGGTCAGGTTGACCGCGGTCAGGAACGAGCCGTGCGAGAAGACGTTGATCGCGATGACCACGACCGCGAACGCCGCGATCGCGCCGCCCGTGCGCAGCGCCAGCGCGCGGTTGTGCTTCGCCTTCGCGTCGCCGGCGCTCGCCTCGAGGGCCGCCTTCACGCGGCTCGCGTCGCCCGCCACTACGCCGCGACGCCCGTGGCTACCGCGATGACCTTGTCCGGCGTGGCCTCGCCGCGCGCGAATTCGGCCCGCACGCGGCCCTCGCGAACCACCAGCACGCGGTGCGACATGCCCAGGACTTCCGGCAGTTCGCTCGAGACCATCACGATGCCGACGCCGCGTTCCAGCAGCGCCAGCATCAGCGCGTAGATCTCTGCCTTCGCGCCGACGTCGATGCCGCGCGTCGGTTCGTCGAAGAGGTACACTTTCGCATCGCCGATCAGCCACTTCGCCAGCACGACCTTCTGCTGGTTGCCGCCCGAGAGATTGCGCACGATCTGTTCGGAATTCGGCGTGCGAATCCTCAGCTCCGCGATCTCTTCGTTCGTGGCGCCTTCTTCCGCCGTGCGGTCGACGAACCCGCGCGGCGCGAAGCGATCCAGGTGCGCGAGCGTGGTGTTCTCGCGCACGCTCATCCCCAGTACCAGCCCTTGGCCTTTACGGTCTTCGGTGATCAGCGCGATGCCGGCTTCGATCGCGTCGTGCGGGCTGCGAACCGTCACGCGCCGGCCCGCGACGTCGATCTCGCCCGCGGCCGGCACGTCGGCACCGGCGATCGCCCGCACGATGTCGGTCCGCCCGGCCCCGACCAGACCCGCCAGCCCGACGATCTCGCCGGCCCGCACCTCGAACGACACGCCGTTGACCTCGACGCTGCCCGCCGAGAAGAGCCCGCTGACGCGCAGCACGACCGGAGCGTCGGGCCGCACGGCGGGCAGGTCCGGGAAATGCGCGTCGACCGGACGGCCGACCATCAGGCGAATCAGCTCGTCCTGCGGCAGGTCGCGCGTCGCCCGCGTTTCGATCGTCTTGCCGTCGCGGATGACCGTGATCCGATCGGAAATGCGGGGCAGTTCCTCCAGCCGGTGCGAGATGTAGACGAACGCCACACCCTGCGCCTTCAGTTTTCCGATCAGCGCGAAGAGCGCGTCGATCTCGCGTTCCGTCAGCGCGGCGGTCGGTTCGTCCATCACGATCAGCCGCGCGTTGCGCACCAGGGCCTTGGCGATCTCCGTCATCTGCTGCTGCGCGACCGACAGCCGCCGCGCCGGGAGTTCCAGCGGCAACTCGATTCCGAGCTCCGCTACGACGGCGGCGGCGCGTGCGAGCGCCGCCTTCGAGTCCAGCAGCGCGCCGCGCACCGGTTCGTGCCCCAGCACGATGTTATCGACGACGCGCAGGTCGGGAACGAGATTGAACTCCTGGTAGATCATCCCGATGCCGAGCGCTTCCGCCGCGCGCGGACCGTCGACGACCGCGACCGCGCCGTCGACCTCGATGGTCCCCGCATCGGCACGGTAGGCCCCCGCCAAGACCTTCATCAGGGTCGACTTGCCGGCGCCGTTCTCGCCGACCAGCGCGTGCACCTCGCCCGGCCGCACGTCGAACGACACTCCGTCCAGCGCCCGCACGCCCGGAAAGGTCTTCACGATCCCGCTCATGCGCAGGAAGATCGAATCCTCAGGCACTAAGCGGCGCGAGCTACCCGGCGTCGGATTTCGTGTACGTGCCGACCGGAACGGCGATCTTGGCGGCCGGCTTCTTGCCGGTGAAGTAATCGTGGATCGCATCGATCGTCTGGGAACCGATTTGGTCCGGGTGCTGGATCGCGTCGCCGTACATCGAGCCGTTCTTGATCGCCGTACGGGCCTCGGGGGTCGCGTCGTAGCCGATCACGATCACTTTGCCCGACTCGCCGGCGGCGTCGATCGCGCGCGCGGCGCCCAGTGCGGAGTCGTCGTTGATGCCGAAGATGCCTTTGAGATCCTTGTGCGACTGCAAGATGTCTTCGGTGGCGGAGCTGGCCTTGGCCCGTTCGCCGCCGCCGTCGATATCGGCGACGACTTTGACGTTCGGGCAGCCGGAGGCAAGTGCGGCCTTGAAGCCCTTGACGCGATCCTGCACGCTCGTGACTTCCGGTTCGTCGAGGATCGCGACGCTGCCGCCCGCACTGCCGAGCGCGCGGCACATCAGTTTGCCGGCCTGACCGCCGCCTTGCACGTTATCGCTTGCGATGTGCGCGACCACCACGCCCTGCTTCGAACCGTTGGCGATATCCGCCGTGAAGACCGGGACGCCCGCCTTATTGGCTTCGAGGATCGCGCTCCCGATCGCTTGGGAGTCGTAGGGCGTCAGCACGATCGCCGCCACCTTTTGCGAGATGAAGTCCTCGACTTGGCTCTGCTGCTTGGAGTTATCGCGGCTCGCGTCGACGACCGTCACGGTGTAGCCGTACTTTGCAGCTTCCGATTTCATGCCGCCTTCCATGTCCTGGTAGAACTGGGCTTCGCGATTCTGAATCGAAACGCCGATCGTGCGACCTCCGCCGCTCGGGGCGGCGGATGCGGCCGCCTCGGTGCCGGTGCTCGTCGACGACGACGACGTCGACGTCGTATTTGAATTTCCGCCGCAGGCGGCGAGCGATGCGACCAGCGCGGCAGCGGCGACGAAACGAAATGGCACCAAAGGTCCATACCTCCAAAACGGGTCCGCCGCGGTTCATGCGCGTACGCGCTGGCCGAGCCCTGCGAAGGCCGTCCGCGAGAGCGGCTACGGCTCTCCCGCGCGACCCCTCCCACCGGGATTCGAGGGGGCCGCCGACACGCTCGAGGAAAACCGGCGACCTCGGCCGCAACGGCTCGCAGGCCTCGTAGCGCAAGCCGAGCGGGGAAAACCCGCGCGCTCGAGCCGGCGGGAGGCGATGCGCCAGGCGCACCGTCGTCGCGACGCCCGTTCGCGGTAACGGTTCTCAACTAGAGCGTCCATCCCGGGTACAGCTTAGTTAAGAGCAGTAGCGAACTTCAAAGGGGTTCCGGCCGTCCCCGAACCCCCGTGGCACCGCCCGGCCGCACGACGGCGCGAGTCCGCCCGCCGGGGTTCTCCTATTCGGCCACGGTAGCCTAGGATTTGTCAGTATCGGGGTCGCTATAGCCCCACATGGCGGCCCGGACCCGGCGTTTCGATGGGCGCCGTCTCCACTTCGCCGCGCTCGTCGAGCCGGTACGGCGACCCCCGAACGGGCGTGGATCGGACGCTTCGGTGCAGGCAAACGTCGCGGCGGGCGCGCGTGCCGCCGAGCCGCCGAAGCGCCGTCGGTTCGACGGGCCGTCCCCCGCTTTATCCACATTCGGATGACGGCCGCCTGTGCAACGTGTGGAGAGAAGCGGCCCCGGGGGTTCTACGTTTGTCGTACCCTTGCAAGCGAAGGCTCGCTGTGTTGCCTCGCTGTGGTCGTCAGGCGCCGCCGCACATGTGCTCGGAAGTCGGGCCTTCGTATGCGAACCGTCGAGCGTAATCGTAGACCCTCAGCGTCCGGCCGCGGCGGTCGACCTTCGGATCGCACTCCGGGTCGTCGGCATCGGGAAACGCGATAACGCACACCTGCACCTTATCGCCCGCGCGCTCGCGCGCTACCAGCGCGTTCTCGGGCGCTTCCTGATAGAAGACCACGGTCGGGTAGACCCAGCCGCCGTATTTGTCGGGCAGCCGACCGCGCATGAAGATCTGGGAACCGGAGCCCGGATCCTGCACTTCCTTACCGGTTTCCGGATCTTCCGACGTTAGCCGGGTCGTGATTCTCATAACCGTGGTCGTGATGCATTCGCGTCCCGCAGGCAGCGGCTTGGCGCTCGCAGGCGCCTCCGACGCGAACGCGCGCGCGGTTGCACACGCTAAGAGCAACGGCAGACAGACTCGACCTGGCTTCACTGCGACCTCGCCTTCGGTTCGGCGGCGGTTCTGCGCTGAGCCGGACTGCCCTTCGCTCCGCGCTCGCGAGCGCTTTCCGGTGCCGCGGCCGGTCGCGATAGGCATCGCGGAGGATTTCGGTGCTGGCTCTGGCCCATTCCGCCGCGATGCTGGGCATCGACGGCTACGTCGTGCGTGTCGAAGCCGACAGCGCGCCGGGCACGCCCGGCTTCGCGATCATCGGTTTGCCCGATCGCGCGCTGGCCGAGGCGCGCGACCGCGTGCGCGCGGCGATCGTCAACTCCGGCTACCGCTTTCCCGCGGGACGCGTGCTCGTGAACCTGGCGCCGGCGGACGTTCGCAAGGTCGGGCCAGGATTCGATGTGGCCATCGCACTCGCGCTGCTCGCGATCGACGAGCAGGTGGACACGCTCGCGCTGCAGCGTTTCGTGGCCCTGGGCGAGCTCGCGCTCGACGGCACCGTGCGCCCGACGCGCGGGATCCTGCCGATGACGATCGGCGCGCGCAACGCCGGCTTCGATACGCTCGTCGTGCCGCAATCGAACGCGCGCGAGGCCGCCTTGGTCGACGGCATCGCCGTATACGCAATCTCGAGCCTGCACGACGCGGTCGCGATCGCCCTCGGCCACGGCGGCAAGTTCCGGCGGCCGCGCGGGGCGCCCGAGTTCCGGCCGCAGCCGAACGCCCACGGCGATTTCGCCGACGTCCGCGGGCAGAGCGCCGCCAAGCGCGCGCTCGAGATCGCCGCCTCGGGCGGCCACAACGTCGTGCTGGTCGGACCGCCCGGTTGCGGGAAGACGATGCTCGCGCGCCGGTTGCCGTCGATCCTGCCGGCGATGTCGGCCGCGGAAGCGCTCGAAGTCACGAAGATCTACAGCGTCGCGGGCCTGCTCGACGACGACGCCGGTATCGTCGCCGCGCGGCCGTTTCGCGCGCCGCATCACACGATCTCGCAGATCGCGCTCTGCGGCGGCGGCTCGTCGCCGCGCCCGGGCGAGATCTCGCTCGCGCAGCACGGCGTGCTCTTTCTCGACGAGTTACCTGAATTCTCGCGCAGCGCACTCGAGGTGATGCGCCAGCCCCTCGAAGAGGGCACGATCGCGATCGCCCGGGCGGCGGGAACGTTCGTGTATCCCGCGCGGTTCACGCTGATCGCGTCGATGAACCCCTGCCCGTGCGGATTTCGGGGCGTGCGCAGCAACGATTGCCGCTGCGACGACGCGGCCGTCGCCAAGTACGTTGCGAAGCTCTCGGGACCGTTGCTCGACCGCATCGACCTGCACGTCGATATCGCGCGCGTCCCCTTCGACGAGATGGTGGCGCGCGTGCCGGGCGAGCCGTCCGCGGCGATCCGCACGCGCGTCGAAACCGCGCGGGCCTTGCAGCGCGTGCGCTACGCCGGCACGCCGTATCACGACAACGCCGCCGTGGCGGGCGCCGACCTGCGCCGCTACTGCGCGCTCGACGACCGCGCGACCGAGCTGTTGCGCACCGCTTCGGCGCGCGGCCGCTTGTCCGCTCGCGCCCTCGATCGCATCGCCCGCGTCGCGCGCACGATCGCCGACCTGGCCGGAACCGAAACGATCGCTCCGGCCCACGTCGCCGAAGCGATCGGATACCGCTCGCTGGAACGGCGCGGACTTGCCGCGTAGCGCACCATCGCGCCAAGGTGTTCGCTCGGGGCGGAGGAGGACGCGGGGTAGTCGAAGCCGCGCGGGTGGCCGACGACGATCCGCTCCGGAGTCGCTTTGCGCTCCTCGACGAGCTTTCCGTTCAGGTCGGTGCGACGCATGCCGGCGTCGAGGGAATCGAGACGGAGTCCCGCGCGTTCCGTGGGGAGACCGAGCGGCGGGTGTCATCGCTGGAAGAGCGATGACGCTAGCTAGCGAAGTCTGAAAAGCCTCGTCGCCGTCCGCGGCGCGCGCGCGTCGAGGCTGCGCGAACCTTGCAGCGCTCGCGCTAACCGGCACGCCGTATCACGATAATCCGCATAGGGCGTTCGTCGACAGCAGGTAATCGTGCCGGCCTCAATCGCCGAGCGTGTGCCGGATGCCGGGTTCGCGCAGTACGTTCCGCGCGCCCGTCGAACGCTCGCCCCGTGCCGAACCCACCCTTCGCAAGATCGTATCCTGCGAACGTCGTGCTCGTGGTGCTCGCCCTTTTTCCGGGTCTGATCAACACGAGCGCCGTCCCGGTGATCGCTTCGGCGGTCGCCGGCGATCTGCACGGATCGGCCGTCCTGGCCTACGCGACGCCGCTGATGAGCGATGCGGCGCTGGCCTTCGGGTGCCTCGTCGCGGCCGAGTTCTCGAGGCGCTTCGACGGACGGCTGCTCTTCCACATCTACATCGGCGTCTCGCTCTTCGCGTCGCTGGCCTGCGCGACGACGCACAGCTTCCCCGTCTTCGTCGCCGCTCACGTCGTGCACGGTCTGGTCGCCGGTATGCTGTTCGTCTCGGCCCTGCCGCCGCTGCTGGTGAACTTCGACCACACGCGCTTGCCGCTCGCGGCCATGGTCCTGGTTCCCAGCTTGTTCGGTGCCGCGACGCTGGGACCGGTCGTCGGTTCGTTCGCCGACGGTCCGGGTGCCTGGCGCTACCTCTTCGCGATCGAGGTCGTGACGGCGTTCGGCACCAACCTGTTCGCCTTCTTCGTCTTGCTGCCGCGCCCGGCCGCGCTCCCGCATCCGAGGATCGATTGGTACGCCAACGCGCTCTCCGCCCTTGCGACCGCGCTGATCTTCATCGGCGCCTTCAATTTGACGCGGTATTCCTGGATGTCGCCGTACGCTTGGTTGCCGGTCGTACTTGCCGGCGGCACCTACGTCGCGATGCTCGTGGGTTCGGCGCTGCGGCGCGAACCGCTCGTTCCCGTGCGGCACCTGGCCGGTTCGCTCGCGTTGGCGGGCGCGGTGGCCGCCGTCGTCGGCAGCGCGGCTTTCGCCGCCACGCAGACGTGTCTCGAGCTCTCGCTCGTACGCATCGCCGGCGAAAGCGAACGGACGATGGGTCTCGCGCTGTTACCGGAATTCGCGGCGGCGGTCGCGGCGGGATATGTCTTTTCGCGGTTCTTGACCACGAAATGGGTCGTTCTGGTCGGCTTGTTCGGTCTCGCGCTCAGCGGAATCGCGGCCGCCCTGACGCTCTCGCTAGCGCCGGTCGACGTCGTCACGGCTTCGATCGTCGGGGCTCTGGCCGCGTTCGGCGCCGGCTTGACGGTGACGCCCGGGCTGTTCCTCATCACGTTATCGTTTCCGCGCGCGCTCGTCGCCCGCGGGATCGCGCTGCTCAACCTCTCCCGCCTCACGTTCGGCTTCATTACGGGTCCGGGGATCGAGAACGCGGTGGCGTCGCGCGCGCTTCATCACTACAACGTCGTGCATCACGCGAACGGCCTCGATATCGCCGCGGGCATCGGGGCCTACGTCGCCGGGCAACCCTACGCCGCCGCCCTCCCCGTCGCGCGGCTCAAAGATGCGCTCGCCGCGGGCATCAGTCAGGCGCTCGGGTATGCGGTCATCTTCGTCATCGTCGGAATGGTCGCGATGGAAGGCGTCTTTCGCGTCGCGGGCGTGCGCCTGCGTCCGCCCGATCTCGAAGCGTTCGACCGCGGCGAGCCGGCACTCGATTCGCCCCCGCTGCCGACGCAATAACCGCTGCGGCAAGGCCTTGCGCGAGCGAAGCGGGTACCAGAGAGCATGAAACAGCGCACGCTCGGAACGCAAGGTCTCACGGTCTCCGAACTCGGTCTGGGCTGCATGGGCATGAGCTTCGCCTATGGGAGCGCCGACGAAGGCGAAGCGGTCGCGACGATCCATCGCGCCCTCGACCTCGGCGTGAACTTCTTCGATACGGCCGAGGTCTACGGGCCGTACGCCAACGAGGAACTGCTCGGACGCGCGCTGCGCGGCAAGCGCGACGGCGTCATCGTGGCGACGAAGTTCGGTTTCGCGATCGACCCGAGCTTGCCGCGGCCCGTTTCGGGCGTCGACGGGAGCCCCGCGAACGTCAAGCGGGCGGCCGAGGCGTCGCTCAAGCGCCTAGGTATCGAGACGATCGACCTCTTCTACCAGCACCGCGCCGATCCGAAGGTGCCGATCGAGGAGACCGTCGGCGCGCTCAAAGAGCTCGTCGACGAAGGCAAAGTGCGCTATCTCGGGCTCTCCGAAGTGAGCCCGGAGCGGTTGCGGCGCGCCCACGCGGTGCACCCGATCAGCGCGTTGCAAAACGAGTACTCGCTCTGGGAGCGGAGCCTGGAAGCAACGATCCTGCCGGTGCTGCGCGAGCTGCGCATCGGACTCGTCCCCTACAGCCCGCTCGGCCGCGGCTTTCTGACGGGCGCCGTGACCGGTACGAGCGGGCTCGGCGAAGGCGATTACCGCCACAGCGATCCGCGCTTCGCCGCCGAAAACGCGCGGGCGAACGCGGCGATCGTGGCCGCAGTCAAGGAGATCGCGAGCGCGCACGGCGCCACGCCCGCGCAGATCGCGCTCGCGTGGGTGCTCGCGCAAGGCGACGACGTCGTGCCGATTCCGGGCACGAAGCGCGTGCGCTATCTCGAGGAAAACGCCGGCGCGACCGCCGTGACGTTAACGAACGCAGACCTCGATAAGCTCGGGACGCTGGCCGCCCACACCTCCGGCGCGCGCTACGGACCGGCCCTGATGGCAATGGTCGGCCGGTAAGCTACGAGAGCGTCGCCAGCGCCTCGCGCGTAAACGGCTGGAGTTCGCCGAAACGGCCCTCGTGGATCTTGCGCGCCCAGGCGGGGTCGACCAGCAGCGCGCGGCCGACGGCGACCAGATCGAACTCCGCGCGCTCGAGGCGGTCGAGCAACTCGTCGACGCCGACCGCCTCCGACGACTCGCCCGCGAATGCCGCGATGAACTCGCCGGATAGCCCGACGCTGCCGACCGTAATGGTTGGTTTACCGGTCAACTTCTTCGCCCAGCCCGCGAGGTTGAGCTCCGATCCCGCGAACTCCGGTTCCCAAAAACGCCGCTGCGAGCAATGAAAGGCGTCGACGCCGGCCGCCGAGAGCGGCCGCAGGAAGCGCTCCAGTTCCTCGGGCGTGCGCGCCACCTTCGCGCCGTAATCTTGCTGCTTCCACTGCGAAAACCGCAGGATGAGCGGAAAGTCGGGACCGGTCTCGGCACGGATCGCCTCGACGATCGCCACCGCGAAGCGCGTGCGGCCCTCGAGATCGCCGCCCCACTCGTCCTCGCGCAGGTTGAGGCCTTCCCAAAAGAACTGATCGATCAGATAGCCGTGGGCGCCGTGGATCTCGACGCCGTCGAAGCCGAGCTCGCGCGCGTCGCGCGCAGCGGAGGCGAAGGCGCGAATGACGGCGCGAACGTCGGCATCCTCCATCGGTTCGCCGTAGCGCTTGCCGGGCCTCAGCAGCCCGGACGGGCTCGCACTGGGGAGTTCCGGCGACCTGACGTTGCCTTTTGGGTTGCGCGCGCTGCCCACGTGCCACAACTGCGGCATGATGCGGCCGCCGGCGGCGTGCACTTCGCGCACGACCCGCCGCCAGCCCGCAAGCGACTCGCCGAAGAAATTCGGGACGTTCGCGTCCATCGACGAGACGGGATGGTCGACCGTCGTGCCCTCGGTGATGATGAGGCCGCACTCGTTCTCGGCCCGGCGCCGGTAATACGCCGCCACATCGGGACCCGGGACGCCGCCCGGTGATTTCGAGCGGGTCATCGGCGCCATGACGATCCGGTTGGGAAGCGTCAGGCCGTTGAGCGTAAACGGGCGGAAGAGAGCGTCCACCGAGCGCGTCGTCGTTTGCAGCATGCCGCAATCGCAGACTCGCGCGCCCGGCAATCGGTTGCACGAGGAATGGCGGTCGCCGCAGGAAAAAAGGCCGCATGGCGTTTGCGTTTTCGCTCTTCCTAGCTGCGATCGTTTTCGCATCGCCGGCATATTGGTCGCCGACGCTTCACGACACGCTGCAGTGGGATCTCGAAGCGCCGGTCCCGCTCGATTCGAGCGCCTCCGTCTACGACGTCGACGACTTCGATAACCCGGCGAGTCTCATCGCCAAACTTCACCAGTACAAGAAGCACGCGATCTGCTATATCGACGTCGGCAGTTGGGAAAACTACCGGCCCGACGCCGGCGAGTATCCCAAGATCATCCTCGGCAAGGTCTATCCGGGCTACCCCGACGAGCGCTACGTCGACATCCGCCGGATCGACCTGCTGGGCCCGATTCTCGAGCGCCGCTTCGACATGTGCAAGTCCAAGGGGTTCGACGGCATCGAGCCCGATAACATCGATTCCTACCAGGCCGACACCGGGTTTCCGCTAACGGCGGCTGACGCGCGCAGATTCGACGCCTGGTTGATCGCGCAGGCGCACCGGCGCGGCCTTTCGATCGGCCAGAAGAACGATCCCGATCAGGCGTATATCCTGTACCGGTCCTTCGATTGGGCGCTGACCGAGGAATGCTTCTACGGCCAGTTCTGCGACGAGATGCTTCCGTACGTGAAGGCCGGCAAAGCGGTCTTCAACGTCGAGTACTTGCAAGACACGACCGTCAAGACGTTCCTGCACGTCGACTGCCCGGCCGACGCGCTCCACTACCATTACGACATGAGCTACAAGGACGTCAGCTTGGACGCGTACCGGCTGACGTGCGCCGGCCGCTTGGACCCGAAGGTTTCGGACGCTAGCGTGCCTCGATCAGCTCGATCTGCGCGCGGTCGTCCGTATCCTCGCTGACCGGCGTCGACAGGAACGCCTCCAAGATCTCGAGGCCCACGGCCGGCGCCGTGGCCCGCAAACTGAGCGCCAGCACGTTGGCGTCGTTCCAGGTGCGCGCGCCCGCGGCGGTGACGGCATCGGCGCAGAGCGCCGCCCGAACGCCCGCGACCTTGTTGGCGGCAATCGAAATGCCGGTGCCGGTCCAGCACGCCACGATGCCGACATCGGCCTCACCGCTCGCGACCGCCCAGCCCACGTCACGTCCGATCGATGCCCACGCGAGGCTGCCGCCGGCCACTGCGCCGAAGAGGGTAACCGCGCAGCCGCGCGTATCGAGCGCCTCGAGCACCGCGTCCATCAGCGGTCCGCGAGCGTCCGAACCGACGGCGACGCGTAATTGCTGCACGCGCGCATGTACGACGCGCTGCGCCGCCGGTCCGCTCGTTCAGGGCTTGTCCGCGACCGTCCCCTCCCGAACCGCCGTACCGGCGGCGGGCGCCGCCGGATCCTGCAGCGCCCGGGCGAGATCGCCGCGCAGCGCTTGCGCTTCGCGGCTCCCGGGATACGCGCGCAGCAACCACGACGCGACGTCCACGGAGCGCAGCACCGCTTCTTCGGTTCCGATCCGGCGATACACGCGGTGCAGATCGAGCACCATGCGCGGCAGCCAGCCGTCCTGCGGATACTTCGCTTCCAAGTCGCGAAGCGAATCCTCGACCAGCGCCAGATGCTCGAGCGTGCTTTGGACGTCGACGGCGCCGCGGTCCAGGCGCGTCGCCGTATCGGAGATGTTATTGCGAACGCCGAGTATGCTGAGCCTCAGCTTGCCGAAATCCTCGTCGGCGGGCGCGCAGTGCGCCGAACTCGCGACGACCGGGGCGGCGTCAGGTTCCGTCGTCTCTGCACGTACCGGAACGGACGCCGAAAGAAAACCGAAAGCCGCGGCCGTTACGATCGCGGCGCGAATGCGTGTATTCATGGCCGCTTCAATCGACCCCGAAAAACCATTGTCTTGCGATCTTTACCGAGCGCGAGAGAATCGTGCGCGTCGTTACGCCGGGCCGCTGCGGACGCGCGCCGTCCTGCGTGTTCGCCGCTACATTTTAGCGAGTGCGGGGCTTTCGCACGCCGCGCGTGGTAGGGTGCGACGGTGAACGATCGGCCGTCGAACCTCGGGGCACGCGTTTCGGGACGCCGCGCGGGCCAGCGCTTCGACGCGCAGCACGGCGTTTCGACGGAGGCGCTGCTCTTTCTCGGAGATCTCGATCCCGAAGCGATCGGGCCGAACATCGTCCACGCGACGCACTACGAGCCGACGCCGGTCGGCGACCTCGAACGACTACTCGCGCTGGTTCCGCTGTCGCTCGAACGTGCGGCCTTCGTCGATCTGGGCGCGGGCATGGGACGCGCGTTGTTCCTGGCCGCGCGCCACCCGTTCCGCCAGGCGATCGGCGTCGAGATCTCGCCCGCGCTCTGCGAGATCGCGCGCGAGAACGTCGGGAAGATCCCGCGCGAGAGCTTGCGCTGCCGCGACGTTCGCATCGTACGCGCGGACGCGGCCGCGTACCGCTTTCCGCGCGGCGACCTGGTCGTCTACCTGTACAACCCGTTCGACGGGGCAGTCCTCGGAACGGTTCTGGACCGGCTGGCGGCGAGGCCGGCCGGCGACGTGGCGCTCGTCTATCACACGCCGGTCGAGCGCGCCGTCGTCGAAGCGCATCCGGCGTTCGAGCTGACCGCGGAGTCGCCGGCCGGCGCGGTGTACCGGTTACGCCGCGGTCAGGCCGCCGTCGATCACGAACTCGGCGCCCGTGACGAACTGGGATTCGTCGGAGGCCAAGTAGACCAGTAAGTCGGCGACTTCCTCGGCGCGCCCCAGACGCCCCAGCGGAACGCTCGCGATCAGCGCGTCGCGCGTGCGCTCGGGGTCGGGGAAAAGCGCGAGCATGCCCTCGACCATCGGCGTTTCGATGAAGGTCGGGTGGACGGAGTTACAGCGGATGCCGTAGCGCCGGTGCGCGCAGTGCAGCGCGACCGATTTGGTCAGCAGCCGCACGGCACCCTTCGAGGCGTTGTACGCCGCGGTGTTGCGCCCGCCGATCAATCCCGAGACCGAGGAGATGTTCACGATCGAGCCGCCGTGCGCTTTCATGACGCGCACGCCGTGGCGGCAGCCGAAGAACACGCCGTCCGCGTTGACCGCCATCGTGCGGTGCCAGCCTTCGACCGTTTCGGTTTCGATGTCGCGCATCGTCCCGATACCGGCGTTGTTGACCAGCACGTCGAGCTTGCCGAAGCGCGCGACCGTCTCGTCGACGACCGCGGCCCAGCGGGCGTCGTCGGTCACGTCGAGCTCGACGGCGGTCAGGCCGTCGTTCCCGCGCGCTGCCGCCCGCGCTCCCGCCAGATCGACGTCGGCGATGACCGCGTGCGCGCCCTGCTCGACGAAACGCCGGGCCGTCGCGAGGCCGATTCCGCTCGCGCCGCCGGAAATCAGCGCGACCTTACCCGAGAGCCGTTGACCGTTCATGCGCGCCGGAGTTCGGCGCGCTTTACCCCTTCACCGTCAGACGCGGCGGCGCAGGTATGCGAGCGACGCGTCGCCCGAACGCAAGCGCGCGTGGTACTCGGCGTCGTGCTCGTTCCAATAGGGGCGCAGCGCTTCGTAGAGCGTCAGCGCGCGCCGCGGGTCGCCTTCGTAGAATTCCCTCTGCGCGAGCCCGCGGACTCCCTTGACCAGCAAGGCCTCGCGGTAGCGCCGCCGGAACGCGTCGAGCCGGCCCGCTAAGAAGTCGTCGCAGTGCTCGGCCAGCATCAGGGCCGTCCGTTCGATCTCGGCCGCGACCAGCTTGCGTTCGCGCACGCCCTGCAGCCGGGCGCCGACCGGCTGGGCAAAGGCCACCACGTCCGCCAGGGGATGGCGCTCGCCGGTCGGCTCGATCTCGAGTTCCACGTCGACTGCGGCATCGCCGATGAAATCGTAGCGTACGATGACGGTCCGCTGGTCCGCCCGGTACCACGCGCACGACGGTATTTCGGTCGTCTGCGCGAGCTCGAAGCCGTAGCGCTCGATCAGGAAAGCGAAGCCCTTCTCTACGAGAGGCAGGACGTTTGCCGAAGGGAGGACCGGCATATGACCTATGTGTCGGATGCCCAGGCACGCACTCTTAGCCTTTGGCCTCCCGGCGACAGCAAATTAGGTAATCCAAAGATCGTTGGGAGGTCATCCAATGTGCTCGGCGGTACTATCTGCTTCCCGTCCATACGTGGACCCTGCCCTAGCCCCCCGCTTTCGCGCCCGGCGCGGCGCTCGAGAGGAAAGTCCCGCCAACCATGCCTAGCAGACCCATCATGATCGCCGTCGGCGGCGATTCCGGTACCGGCAAGACGACGCTGTGTCGCGGCCTGGACCTCATTTTCGGCAGCGACCGAATCGAAACGATCTGCCTCGACGACTACCACGCGCTCGACCGCGCCCAGCGAAAGGCCGTCAACCTGACCGCCCTCGACCCGCGCGCCAACAACTTCGCCGCGATGGAGGAAGATCTGTGGGCGCTGCGCGAGGGCCGGGCGATCGACAAGCCGGTCTACGACCACTCCGACGGCACGTTCGCGGCCCCGGAGCATATCGAGCCCAAGGAGATCGTCGTCGTTCAGGGCCTCTTCCCGCTCTACACGCGGGCGCTGCGCGGCCTCTTCGACGTGACGGTCTGGCTGGATCCGGAAACGGAAATCAAGGCCGGCTGGAAGATCCAGCGCGACACGCTCCAGCGCGGCTACTCGGAGGCCGAGGTGCTCGCCGAGATGCAAAAGCGCAAGCCCGACGTCGAGAAGTACATCCAGCCGCAGGCAAAGCACGCCGATCTGACCGTGACCTTCTACCGCCCGTCCGGCTGGGACGAGCACAAAGACCCCGCGCGGCTCTCGGCCCGGATCCGCAAGGGCGGCCGCTTCCGGCCGCTGGATTATTCCGAGTTCGCTAGTACTTCCACCTCGATCCGCCAACTGCAGGATCGGACCGGCGGTTTCCCGGCGACGGTCATCGAACTAGAGGGCTCGATCGAAACCGCGGTGGCGGAGGCTGTCGAAGACAAAATCTGGGCACATATGGACAGTCACGCGCATCTGCGCCCCCCACGCCTGGGCGAATTCAAGGACGCGCACGGCGATACGAAAACTAGTTACTCGCTGGCCCTCGCGCAACTGCTGATCGCACGGCGCGTCGTCCTGATCGAGAACGAGCTCTTGGAGATGGTTCCGTGATTACTGAAAACGCCGCGAACGGCAAGAAGAACAGCCGGCTCGAAGCCGGCGTGACGCCGTACGCCGAAATGGGCTACTGGCAGCCCGACTACGAGCCCAAGGAGACGGACGTGCTGTGCGCGTTCCGGATCACCCCGCAGCCGGGCGTCGACGCGGTCGAAGCCGCGGCCGCCGTCGCGGGGGAATCGTCGACGGCCACGTGGACCGTGGTGTGGACGGACCGCCTGACGGCCTACGAGCACTACCAGGCTCGCGCCTATCGCGTCGATCCGGTGCCGGGTAACCCCGAGCAGTACATCGCGTACATCGCCTACGATATCGATCTCTTCGAGGAAGGCTCGATCGCGAACCTCACCTCCTCGATCATCGGCAACGTCTTCGGGTTCAAAGCGCTCAAGGCGCTGCGGCTGGAAGACATGCGCATCCCGGTCGCCTACGTGAAGACCTTCCAGGGTCCGCCGCACGGTATCGTCATGGAGCGCGAGTACCTCAACAAGTTCGGCCGCCCGCTGCTCGGCGCGACGGTCAAACCCAAGCTCGGACTCTCGGCGAAGAACTACGGCCGGGTCGTCTACGAAGCGCTGCGCGGCGGCCTGGACTTCACCAAGGACGACGAGAACATCAACTCGCAGCCGTTCATGCGCTGGCGCGACCGCTTCCTGTTCTGCATGGAGGCGGTCAACCGTGCGGAAGCCGCCAGCGGCGAGATCAAGGGCCACTACCTCAACGTGACCGCGGCGGACATGGAAGCGATCTACGAGCGCGCCGAGTTCGCGAAAGAGCTGGGCTCGGTCATCATCATGATCGACCTGACGATCGGCTTCACCGCGATGCAGTCGATCTCGAAGTGGGCGCGCCGCAACGGCGTGCTGCTGCACCTGCACCGCGCGGGCCACGGCACGTACACGCGCCAAAAGACGCACGGCGTCAGCTTCCGCGTCCTCGCGAAGTGGTGCCGGCTGCTCGGCGTCGACCACATCCATGCCGGCACCGTGGTCGGCAAGCTCGAGGGCGATCCGAACACGACCAAGGGCTTCTACGACATCCTGCGCGAGGATTTCATCCCCGCCAATCCCTTGCACGGCGTCTTCTTCGACCAGCACTGGGCCTCGCTCGCGCCGGTTATGCCGGTGGCGTCCGGCGGCATCCACGCCGGCCAGATGCACCAGCTGCTGGATCTGCTGGGTGAGGACGTCGTCCTGCAGTTCGGCGGCGGCACGATCGGCCACCCCGACGGCATCGCGCAAGGCGCGGAAGCCAACCGCATCGCGCTCGAGGCGATGGTGCTGGCACGCAACGAGGGCCGCGACTACGTCAACGAAGGTCCGCAGATCCTCGAAGATGCGGCGCAGCACAGCCATGCGCTGGCGCGCGCGCTCGACATCTGGAAGGATATTACGTTCGATTACGCTTCGACGGACTCGCCGGATGTTGTGGCGACGCCGTCGTTTTAGTCTGCTTGCCGTCCCGCGGGCAGGGTCGCGCGCGCGGTCCGCGGCGCCGTTCGTCGCCGCCCCGTCCGGGGGCGGCTCCTACTGCTCCGCCTCCTCGCTCCCGCCATCCTGGCTCCGCTCGTCGGTCGGAGCCGCCGCGGACCGCGCGCGCGACCCTGCCCGCGTAGCGGGGTTGGGTCTTACGGCGGCATCGAGGGGTAGCAGTTTGAATTTTGTGTGTTTTGGGGTTGAAGGAGTTTTGTCGTGAGGGTTACTCAGGGGGCGTTTTCGTTCTTGCCGGATTTGACGGAGGAGCAGATAGGCAAGCAGATTCAGTACGCGCTGGATCATAATTGGCCGATCTCGATCGAATTTACGGACGATCCGCATCCGCGTAATTCGTATTGGGAGATGTACGGGTTGCCGAAGTTCGACGTCAAGGACGCGGTCGGGATCCTGGCGGACGTGAAGCGCGCGATCGCGGAACATCCGAACGACTACGTCAAGGTCAACGCGTACGATGCGCGGCTGGGGCGGCAGACGACGGCGCTGTCGTTCATCGTGCACCGGCCTCCCAACGAGAAGGGCTTCCGGCTGGACCGCACGACCGGGAAGGACCGGCAGATCTCCTATTCGCTGCACGCGTACGCTGCGGACGAGCCGCACGGGGAGCGTTACCGGGAATAAATGAGCGACGCTCCGCTTGCGGCCGCGGAGTTGCGGCTCGACCTCGACGAGGCCTTCGCGTCTTCGCGCGTGGGCGAGGTGCTGGACAAGCTCGACCGCGAGCTGGTCGGCCTCGCTCCCGTGAAGACGCGCATCCGCCAGCTCGCGCACCTGCTGCTGATCGATAAGCTGCGCAAGCAGATCGGCCTCGCGGCCGAGCCGCCGCCGCTGCACATGTCGTTCACCGGCCGCCCCGGGACCGGCAAGACGACGGTCGCGGTGCGGATGGCGGAGATCCTGCACCGGCTGGGCTACATCCGCAAAGGGCATCTGGTCGTCGCGACCCGCGACGACCTGGTCGGCCAATACATCGGCCACACGGCGCCCAAGACCAAAGAAGTGCTCAAGCGCGCGATGGGCGGCGTCCTGCTCATCGACGAAGCCTACTACTTATACAAGCCCGAGAACGAGCGCGACTACGGCGCCGAGGCGATCGAGATCCTCTTACAGGTGATGGAGAACCAGCGCGACGATCTGGTCGTCATCTTCGCCGGCTACAAAGACCGTATGGACACGTTCTTCTCGAGCAACCCGGGCTTGAGTTCGCGCGTCGCCAACCACATCGACTTCCCGGATTATTCGCCCGAAGAGCTGATGTCGATCGCCAAGCTGATGCTCGAGAAGTTGAACTACGAGCTATCCGCGAACGCCGCCGTCGCCTTGGACGAATATATCCGCTTGCGCATGGCTCAGCCGCAGTTCGCCAACGCGCGCAGCATCCGTAACGCGATCGACCGCGCTCGCATGCGCCAGGCCACGCGGCTCTTCGAGCGCGGCGGCATCGTCAGCGCCGAAGACCTCAAGACGATCGAGGAAAGCGACGTGCGCAAGAGCCGCGTCTTCGATATGGCGGCCGGCAGCGGCTGAAGCGGCTACGTCGAGAGCGCGGGCTCCCGGGCCGGAAGCAGTACGGGAATCGCGTCGCCTTCGAGGTAGTGCGGCAGCTCGGCGATCGAGAATTGCATGCCGGTCCAGAATTGACCGAAGGCGGCGTACTTGGCGCTGGCCTCGTCGAAGCGCATCTCGTAGATCAGCTTCTTGAACACCAGCGGGTCGTCGGCGTAGAGATCGACGCCCCATTCCCAATCGTCGAAGCCGATCGAGCCCGAGATCACTTGGGTCACGAGCCCGTGAAACGACCGGCCGATCTTGCCGTGGTCGAGCATCAAGCGCGCGCGCTCGTCGTACGGCAACGCGTACCAGTTGACGTCTTCGCCGCGCTTCTTGTCCATCGGGTAGAAGCATACGTACCGCCGCGGCGGGATCTTCGCCCACAGGCGGGCGGCGTTGCGCGGCTGCCTCGCTTGTTCCGCCAACGCCGCATCGAACGCTTCGGTCCATTCCGGCGAGTGCGCTTTGAGCCCGCGGTCGCGCAAGTCGGCGTGGATGCGCCCGCTGGCTTCGTACAGCCCCAGTTCCAGAATCGAGACGTACGACGCTTGCGGTTCGAGAAAATCCGCTAACGCCAGCTTGTCGAAGCGCGTCTGCAGGGCGCCCAGCTCGTCGAAGCTCTTGGCGTAATGGGTCAGCATCAGGTCGCTCTTGTGGCCGAGCAGCTGTGCGAGCGAGGCGTCGCCGTCGGGCGAGGCCGCCAAGGGCTCGAGGAGCTCTTGCACGGCGCGCGCGATCTCGGCGCGGCGCCCGTACGGCAGCGCGTCGAACGCGCGGCGGCGCAAACGGAACATCCGGTGCAGGATGTGCCAGCTGTCCAGCGATTCGGGAACGTCGGGATGTCGCATCGCTGCCTGTTCGACGACGCCGGCGCGCGCCCCGGTTCAGGCTTGCGCGGCCGGTGCTCCCTGCGCGCGGCGCTCCTCGGCCGCGACTTCAGCCTGCAGCGCCGCCGGCCGCTCGCGGTACTTCGCCCACAGCTGCGGCATGTACGCGATGTCGGACAGGACGCGCGCGAACGCCGCGTTCACCGGCACGGGGATGCCGAGCGAGCGGCCGGTCGCGGCCACCGCGCCGTTGAGCACGTCGACTTCCGTGCGGCCCTTGCCCGAACGTAAATCCAATAACAGCGAAGGCGGCTTGCGTCCGCGCGCGCCCGCGATGCGGCTCGCCAGCAAGAGCTTGGCAAACGGCGCGGGCAGCGCGCCCACCGTCTGCAGCGCGCGAACCGGATAGCGCGGCAAATCGACCGAAGAGAGATTCATCGCCGCCATCACGGCGCGCGTCTCGCGGATGGCGCGAATCTCGAGTAAGAACATGTGCTCGAGCTTCACCAGGCGCTCCGGCAGGACGTTGAGGATCGCGCACGAGGCGTTGGCGACCGTGTTGAGCGCCAGCTTCGACCACTTGAGCGCGCGGTAATCCGCGCAGACCTTGACCGGGATCGGCGTGCGCTCGAAAGCGGCCACGAGCCAATTGTGCGAAACGGAGCCCACCGGCGCCAGCGCGATACCGCCGCGGTGCGACGGCACCACGTGCCCGTCGGGGCGCCGCTCGACCGGAACCGTCAAGGCGCCCGACACGATGCGGTCCGCGCCGAACGCAGCCGCCAGCCGTTCTTCGTTCCCGACGCCGTTTTGCGGCGTCAAGATCGTCGCGTGCGATGCGGGCCCGAGCGCGCGCCGCAGGGTCGCGATCGCGTCGCCGGTATCGTACGATTTCACGGCCACGAGCGCGAGGTCGGCGTCGTACGGCACGACGTCCTCGAGCCGGCGCGGCGCGTACGCGACCTCGGCGGAGGTCGCGCGCAGCGCTTCACCCAGGAACGTCCCGACGGCGCCGGCGCCGACGACGTAGACCTTCACGAGCCGGTACTGCCGAAGCCGCCCGCCGCGCGCGCGGTTGGGTCGTGATCCAGCGACTCGTCGAACGCGGCCCGGGCGACGGGCGCCAGCACGAGCTGCGCGATGCGGTCGCCGCGGCGCACGACGAAGGTCTCGGTGCCGAAGTTCGCGAGGATGACGCCCACCGGGCCGCGGTAATCCGAATCGATCGTTCCGGGGCTGTTGAGCAGGGTGACGCCGGCGCGCAGCGCCAGGCCGCTGCGGGGCCGGACCTGGATCTCGTAGCCGGGCGGGATCGACAGACTGAAACCGGCGGGCACGAGCGCGCGCCCCCCCGGCGCCAGGATCAGATCGGCCCTCACGGCCGCGAACACGTCGGCCCCTGCGGAGCCCTCCGTCATGTACGCGGGAAGCGGAAGCCCTTCGCCTTCGGCCAAACGCCGGAAACCGACGCGGACCGGCACCTCATTTTGCAAGCTCGGCCAACTCGGCTTGGAAGCTGCCGATATCGTCGAACGAGCGGTAGACGCTGGCGAAACGGATGTAGGCCACCTTGTCGAGGCGTTTGAGCGCCTCCATCAGCTTCTCGCCGATCATGGTCGTCGGCACCTCGTTCTCTCCGCGCGAAAACAGCTCGCGCTCGAGGCCGGCGACGATCTCTTCCATCTGCGCCTCGGAAACCGGACGTTTTTCGCACGAGCGCCGCAAACCCGTCAGGACCTTGTCGCGGTTGTACTGCTCGCGCCGCCCGTCCTTTTTCACGACGAAAAGCCTCGGCGCTTCCATGCGTTCGTAGGTCGTGAAGCGGTGCTTGCAGTCCAAGCACTCGCGGCGGCGGCGCACGACGCTCTCGTCATCGCGAGAATCGACGACGCGGGTCTCGCTCTTCCGGCAGCTGGGACAGATCAGTTGGCGCTCGAGCCTCCAGAATGAGGCCCCACAAGATATGGGGCCTTCTGAAGTATAAGCCACAAGGGCTCGCGCCGCAAACCGCTCGCTATGCGGCGCCGATCTTGAACATCTTGGTCCCGCACACCGGGCACTTGCCCTCGGTTGCCGGGCGTCCGTTCTTCATCTGGATCTGCGTCGCGTTCTCCATTTCGCGCTTGGCCTTACACTTGACGCAATACGCTTGGGGTGCTGCCATGTTGAATCTTTCCTTCAGTCTGCCGCGGGCGTCCCCGACGAAGCCGTGGGGGTGGCCCCGCGCAATCCCGCCGTCCATTCTCAGACGACGGTCGGTTTCCTCGGAGGATTCTTGCCGGGAAGTCCTTGCGGGCCCGGCCCCCGGGCGCGATAGAGACCCGATGGAACTCGCCGAGCCCGCTCCAGTCGCGCGTGCGGAGGTGTTCGCCGCCCGCCCGCACCGCGCCGGTTCGGTGCGCTTCACGGGCCTGTGGGTCGCGGGGACGCTGGCCGGGCTGCAGCGGCCGGCCGTCGCGATCGTGGGCTCGCGGGCCCCGTCGGACGCCGGCCGCGCGCGGGCGCGCGAGCTGGCAACGGCGCTCGCACGCGCGGGCGTCTGCGTCGTCTCGGGCCTGGCGCTCGGAATCGACGGCAGCGCGCACGCGGGGGCGCTGGCCGGCGGAGGTCCGACCCTGGGCGTGCTCGGCGGCGGCCACCGCCGCTTCTTTCCGAAGCGGAACCGGGAACTCGCGGAGGCGATGCTCGCCGCCGGAGGCGCCGTGCTCTCCCCTTACCCACCCGACGAACCGGCCCGGCCGCCGCAGTTCCTGCAGCGCAACGCGGTCGTCGCGGCGCTGGTCGACCTGGTGGTCGTGGTCGAAGCCGCCGAACGCAGCGGCGCACTCAACACCGCCGGCTGGGCGGCGTCGCTGGGCGTCGACGTGCTGGCCTTTCCCGGCGACGTCGACCGGCCCAAAGCCGCCGGCTGCAACGCGCTGATCCGGGACGGCGCGACGCTGGCGCGCCACGCCGGCGACGTGCTGGACGCGCTCGGGATCGCGGCCCGGCCGCTGCCGGCCGCCCGGGCCCGCGCCGCCGCGGCCGATGGGGATCCGTTGGGGCGAACGGTGCTCGAGCTGCTCGCGGAGGCGCCGCAGGACGTTGACGCGCTGGCGGCCGCCGCGAACGCGCCCGCGGGCGCCGTCCTGGCGACGCTCGTGCGGCTCGAGCTGGACGGTGCGGTCGAACGGCGCGATGCCGCGACCTTCGCGGCGCTTCGATGAAACTGCGCCTGATCGCGGTCGGAAAGCTGCGCGAACGCTACCTCGCCGACGCGGTCGCGGACTTTCGAGCGCGCTTGCAGCGCTACGAGTCCTTCGAAGAGATCGAGGTGCCCGCAGCGTTCGGCGGCACTCCCGAACGCGCGATGCGCGAGGAGGGCGAGCGCATTCTGCGGGCGCTGGCACCGGGCGAGACGCTGTGGTTGCTGGAGCGCACGGGCGTCGCACTCTCGAGCGTCGAGCTCGCTGCCAAGCTCAAGGCGCTGGCCGACGGCGGCACCCCGCGTCTCGCGATCGCGATCGCGGGCACGTACGGTGCGGCGCCCGGCCTGCTGGCGCGAGCCGATTTCCGGTGGTCGCTCTCCGCGCTGACGTTGCTGCACGAGTGGGCGCGCGCGCTCGTGGTGGAACAGCTCTATCGCGCAGCGAAGATTTCGCGCAATGAGCCGTACCATCACTGACGTGGGAGAACTCGAACGGCTCGCCGCCGCTTTCTCGAAAGCCGCCGCAGAGCTCGTGCCCGGCGAAACGCCGCCGCGCGTGACGTTCGAATCCCCACGCAATCCCGATTTCGGCGACTTCGCATCCAACGTCGCCTTCCAGCTCGCGAAACGCGCGCGCCGTTCGCCGCAGCAACTCGCGTCGGAACTCGTCGACCGGATCTTCGCCGACGACCCGAGCCTGCACGAGGTCGTCGAGGCGACGCCGCTCGGGGGCTTCATCAACCTGCGGCTCGCGCCGGCGTTCTGGCAGCGCGCGGTCGGTGCGATCCTGCGCGCGGGCGACGGCTACGGACGCCGCCCGGCGGCCGGCGCACGCGTGTCGCTCGAATTCGGCAGCGCCAACCCGACCGGGCCGCTGGTCGTCGTCCAAGGCCGGACGCTCTCCCTCGGCGATTCGCTCGCCAACGTGCTGCGCTTCGGCGGCGTCGACGTTACGACGGAATGGATCGTCAACGACGCGGGCTCGCAACTCGACACGCTGGGCCGTTCGCTCTACGCGCGCTACCGGCAGGTGACCGACCCGTCGTATCCGTTTCCCGAGGACGGCTATCCGGGCGAGTATCTGATTCCGATCGCGCGCGCGCTCCGCGAGCGCGACGGGGACCGCTACGAGCACGTGCCGGAAACCGAGTGGCTACCGGTGCTGGCCCGCGCCGGACGCGACGCCCTGGTGGCCGATCAGCAGGCGACGTGCCGGCGTTTCGGCGTGCGCTACGACGTGTGGCAGAGCGAGAAAGAACTGCACGAGAGCGGCGCGATCGACGCCGGCATCGCGGCCTTGCGCGAACGCGGCTTGATCTTTCCGCTCGACGACGCGATCTGGATGCGCGCTTCGCAGTTCGGCGACGACAAGGACCGCGTCGTCGTGCGCAGCGACGGGCGGCCGACGTACTACGGCGCCGACGTCGCCTACCACTACGACAAACTGCAACGCACGGACCGGGCGATCCTGATCCTCGGTCCCGACCACCACGGCTACATCGCGCGTCTGGCCGCGCTCGCGAGCGCCTTCGGGCGGCCGGGTGCGATCGAGGTGATGATCGCCCAACAGATGACGACGATTCGAGACGGCGAGATCGTCAGCCTGAGCAAACGCCACGGCGACGTTTTAACGCTGGACGAAGTGCTCGACGAAGTCGGGGTCGATGCGGCGCGCTTCTTCTTCGTGATGATGCGCCCGGACTCGCCGATGACGTTCGACCTGACGCTCGCGAAGGAACAGAGCAGCGACAACCCGGTCTATTACGTGCAGTACGGGCACGCGCGCATCGCCTCGATCCTGGCGCGCGCGCCGCAGGCGCTCGTCGACCGCGCGCGGCGCGGCGAAGCGCTCGAACGCCTCGTCGAACCCGCCGAGATCGCCCTGGCGCGCCGGCTCACGGAATTCCCCGCGGTCCTCCGCTCGGTCGCGGACGCGCTGGCGCCGCACCTGCTGGCACGCTACGCGCAGACCGTCGCAAGCGACTTCACGCAGTTCTACGTCGCCAGCAAAGTCCTGACCGGCGACGACGAGCTCTCGACGGCCCGGCTCGGGCTGTGCGTCGCGGCCAAGCAGGTGCTGGCGACGACGCTCGGCCTGCTCGGCGTCAGCGCACCCGAGCGCATGGAGAAGCTCGACTCTGCCTGAGCGCCGCTCGATGAGCCTACGCCTAGGCAGCCGGAACGGCGCCGACCGGCGGAGGCTCGACCGGCTCGCTCGGCGCAGTCGCGAACTCGCCCGTCGATCGCGGGACGGGGTCGTCGGCCTGCATGCGGACGCGGAAGAAGCGCCACGCGACCTTGGCCAGCGCCGCGGCCGGAATGCCGAGCAGCAAGCCGGGCAGACCGAAGAGTTCGCCCCCCGCGAAGACCGCGAACATGACGACGATCGGCGAGACGCCGACGCTTTCGGACATGATCTTCGGCACCAGCAGGTTATCGGAAATGCGCGCGATCGCGAACACGATGACCTGCACCCAAATAACGGTCTGCGCGCCCTGCGGCGCGGCGAGCACGAGCGCCACCACGTGCGCGACGATCATGCCCACGAACGGCACCGCGTACGCGAGGCCCGCCACGATGCCGAGCAGCAGCGCGAACTTGAACCCGGTCGCGAGCGTGCACGCGAAGATCAAGGCTCCCGTGATCGCGCACAGCGCCGCCTGACCTGAAACGTAACTGCCGAACACGTGCGCGAGCTCGAAGCCCAGCTCGCGCGCGGTTGCGCGCCGCGGTGCGGGCAAGAGTGCGTACAGCGAGTCCGCGACGGTCTCGCCGCGCAAGAGGAAAAACGCCGAGAGCACGAGCGCCGACACGCCGACGATGGCGGCCGTGAACGTGCCGATCAAGATGTCGGTGAACGAGGAAATGGTGTTGGTGGCCGCGAGCGAGATGCGCGAACCGATGAAACCGCGCAGATCGGCGTAGCCCGGCGGCAAGTAGGCCTTGCCGAAATGATCGCCGAGGAATTTCTGGGCGGCGTCGACCCAACTCTGCATGGCTTCGATGTACGAGGGCACGTTCAGCCCGATGATTTGAATTTGCACGAGCGTCGCCGGCACGACGAGAACCGCCAGGACGATCGTGGTGACGACCAGACCCAAGTACACGATGGCGATGGCCGCCGGCCGCGCGACGTAGCGTTCCAAGTACGCGACGATCGGGGCGACGCCGAACGCGATGAAGGCGGCGATGATGAAGACCGCCAGCGTGCGCGGAATGCGCGAGGCGAACCACAGCGCCGCAAGTGCGAGCGCGAGCGCGCCGAGCGTCTGCAGCGCGCGCCGCCGGAGTGCCGGCGAGTTCAGAGCGGCTTGCAAAGCAAGCGCCGCTCGGTGACGTAGCCGGCATGCGCGTAGAGTTCGCGCGCCGCATCGTTGTCTTCGGTCACCATCAAGGCCATGTGCGGCAGACCGCGCACGCGCGCCGCATCTTCGGCTGCCGCGAGCAGCTGCTCGGCGACGCCGCGCCGCCGCGCTTCGGGCTCGACCGCCATATACGCGATGAAGCCTTGCGGCAGGGCCGTCACCTCGTCGGGCAGATCGTCGAGCATCAAGAGGAAGCCGACGGGACCTTCGAGATCGCGTTCCGCGATCAAGAGCACGTACTGGCGGTCGAACGCGAACTCGACCAACTGCTCGAAGCTGGCCTGCAGCATCGCGGGCGGCACCTCGCGCAACGCCGACATGCTGTCGAGCGACGTGCGGCGGCCCAGATCGAGCACGAAAGCGCGGTCGCTCGCCGCACCGCGCCGCAACACGACGGTACCGTTCGTGCCGGTCACGAGGCGGGACTCGAGCCCACCCGGGCGGCGCGCGGGCGCCACTGCGGCAGCAGCTCTTCCAGCGCGGCGATGAAGGCCGCGTTCTCCTCCCGCGTGCCGATCGAGACGCGCAGTCGGCGCGGCATTCCCAACCCGTCGCCCGAACGCACGATCACCCCGCGCTCGAGTAACGCTGCGTAGGCCGCATCGGCCTCGCACGGCACTTCGACGGCGATGAAGTTCGCCGCGCTCGGATAGGCGTGCAGTCCCAGCCGCGCGAATGCGGCCGCCAGCTGCGCCTTACCGCGCTCGTTATTCGCAACGCTGCGCGCGATGAACTCGCGGTCCTCGAGCGCGGCCGAGACTGCGACCGCCGCCGGGCGCGCGACGTTGAACGGCAACCGCACCCGGTCGAGCCACGAGACGACCGCAGGCGAAGAGTATCCGTAACCGAAGCGCACCGCGGCCAAACCGTAGATTTTCGAGGCGGTCCGCAACACGAGCGTGGCCGGCCGCCGGCGTACGACGTCGACGCCTTCAACGCCCTCCGCGTCCATGAATTCGCGGTATGCCTGATCGAGCACCAGCAGCACGTCCGGCGGCAAGGCGGCCGCGAACGCGAACAGCGCGTCGCGCTCGACCCGCGTCCCCGTCGGGTTGTTCGGGTCGCACACGAAGACGAGCTTCGTTCGCGGCGTCACCGCGCGCAGCATCGCGTCGAGGTCGTGGACCCCCTCGCGCAACGGAACCTCGAGCGCTTCCGCGCCGGCGACCTGCGCGTCCTTACGAAAGAGCGAAAACGTCGGCACCCCCATCACGACTTGGTCCCCGGGGTCGACGAACGCGAGGAACGCCAGCGCGAGAAGTTCGTTGCTCCCGTGGCCCAGCACGACGCTCTCGGGGCCCAGTCCGTACGGACGCCCGAGGCGCGCCCGAAGAACGGCGTGATCGTCCTCCACGTAGTCGCCGAGCGACTCGATCGCGCGGAGCGCGGCCAGGGCGCGCGGCGAGGTCCCGAGCGGGTTTTCGTTTTGCGAGAGCTTCACCGGCCGCTCGAAGCCGAAGCGCCGGCGCACTTCGTCGACCGAGGTCCCGGGCTTGTAGGGAGTAAAGTGTACGAGCGAAGCGCGAAGGAGGCGGTCGAGCGACGGTTGCATCTCGCGTTAAGTTCGCTCAAGCCGGAGAACGCCCATGCTCACCCTCGTGACGATGCTGACCGTGCTCGCCATGACCCCGAAACCGGCGCTCTCCCCCGCCCTTCATATTGCGTGTCCGGAAGGGCCGGAGGCGACGATCGTGTCGACCGCGCGGAGCTGTCCGGCGCTCGAGGTCTCGGGATCGATCGACGCCGACGGTGTCACCCTGGATCCCGCTTTCACCACGATGGTCCCGCCGAGCGAACTGATGCGCTTCGGCCACGGCGACGCGATGTTGAGCGGCTTCGCCGCCGACGGCCGCCCGATCTTCGTCCAACCGCTCGTATCCGGCGGGCCCTTTCACGTCTACATTCCCCTAGAGCAGCCGTCGGAGGAGGCCCTCGCACGCCTTACCCTCTCGTTCAACGGCGTCGTCGCGGAGCGGGTCACGAAACCGCTCGTCGAGCCGCACGCCGAAGCCGTGAGCGTCGACGACGGCGACCTGCTCTTCGTATGGGACGCGCAGACGTTTCCCGCGATCCGCATCTCGGCCGAGCCGCTGGGACCGCCGATCGCGACCGGAAACGGCGCGAGCACGTTCGAAGAGCTCAACGTCGCCACGACCGCCCGCCGCCTGTTCGTCGAGTTCTCCGACGGCGTGCGGACGTATGCGCGCATCTACAACGTCTTCGGGCGCCTGCCCTAATCAGGCCTTAGCGAGTCTCCGCGTTTTCGTCGTGAGCGTGGTCACGCAGCGTCCTGCTGCGCGCCCCGGGCTCGTCCCGGTGCTCTCGTAGGCGGCGACTCCGCCCGCAGGAGGATCACGCGAGCGGCATTGACGTCGGCATCGTCGACGTGACCGCAACCGACGCAGCAAAACTGCGCGCCCTCCCGACTTGCTTTCGCGACCGCACCGCACTCGGCGCAGGTCTGCGAACTATACCGTGGGTCCACGCCGACGATCGTGCGAGCAGCGTATTCTGCTTTCTCGCGGATCAGCGTCGCCAATATCCCGAAGCCGGCGTCGAGCAACGCGCGATTGAGCCCCGCTTTCGCCGCGACGTGCCTTCCTGGTGCTTCAACCGTGCCTTTCGCCGAGCGCGTCATGCCGCGCAGCCTCAAGTCCTCCAGCGCGATCGTGTCGAAGCGAGCGACGATCCCGCGGCTCACCTTATGCAGCCAGTCACGGCGGGCGTTCGCCTCGCGCTCCTTCGCGCGCGCCAAGCGCCGCACCGCCGCGATCCGGGCCGGGTCTTTGCCGTTCAGCGGTCGACCCGCAGCATCTTTCACCGTGACCGCATCCAGCGCCCGAGCGTGTCGCTCGACGAGCGCTTGGCGCTGCGAGCCTGGGCGCAGGTTCGCGATTTTCGTCCCGTCCGAGAGCGCGGCCAGCACGCGCACCCCGCGATCGACGCCGGCCGCCTTGCCCGTAAGCGGCAGGGGTGCCGGCTCGCGGTGCCCTTCAAAGACGGCGTACCAACGGCCGGTCTTCGTCACGATGAAGACGCGGCCGTAGTTCTCCGGTACCGCGCGCCCCTTGCGCAGCCGGACCTCCCCGACGCCGGGTACGCGCACGCGCTGCTGCTCGGCATCGAACTTCGTCGCACGGTCGCCGTGCGGGAACTCCAGTTGATTCCAGCGCCGAGCAGGCTTGAACCTCGGATAGCCCGGCTCGTCACCGGCCTTGAGCCGCCGGAAGAAGGCCGCAAAGGCCAGGTCCAGCCGGTGCAGCACCGCGTCCTCGCTCTCGCGGTACACCGCCGCAAAACGCGGGTCAACCGCTCGAAGCTCCGTCAGTTCGGCGTATTGCTGCTTGCTCGGATATGCGTGCCGGCGAGAGGTCCACGCGTCGCGCCGTTGCTGCAAGAGCGCGTTGTACAGTTCGCGCGTCGTCTTCAGCATCTCGATCAGGGCTCGCTCTTGAGCGCAGGTCGGATACAGCCGCACCTCGTGCAGCCATCGCAGTTGTCCCGCAAATCGACTCCTCGCCGGCGCCATTGCCTGAGGATAGCTCCAGCGCGTGCCACCAGTGTGGCACACAGAGAACCGGGACACGACGCTCACCACGTGAGAAATGCGCCCCTGGCAGCGACGCACTGCACTATCGTTCCGCACTGCTGCGCCCCACCGATAGCCGGACGGGTCCCCGGGCGGCGTCGCTCGCATCCTACTCGCTACCGAGGAAACGCGAACCCGGCTCCGTCAGCGGTTCGCCTTCCATGCACTGCGGACAGTCCGCGGGGTCGTAGGAGACGACCGGAAGTTCCAGCAGGACGATCGTCGGGGGACCGAACTCGATGGGCTGGCGCCGCACGATGACGCCGACCGCAACGGTTTGCGCGCCGCGCGCCCGCACGACCTCGAGCACCTCGCGGACGGAACCGCCGGTCGTCACGACGTCCTCTACGACGAAGGCGCGATCGCCCGGGCCGAGCGCGAACCCGCGCCTCAGCGCCGGAACGCCGTTCTCCTTCTCGACGAAAATTGCTTTGGTACCTAACTGTCGTGCGACTTCGTAGCCGAGCACGATCCCGCCGACGGCCGCGCTGACCACGACGGTGGGCTCGAAGGGGGCGGCCTGCCGCACGAACTCCGCCGCAATCGCCGAGACGGTCGCGGGATCTTCGAGGATGCGGAACTTCTGGATGAAACGGTTGCTGTGCCGCCCCGACGAGAGGCGGAAATGTCCGTCGAGCAGGGCACCGCGCGCTTCGAGCGACGCGGCGAGCGGTTCAGCGCGCACGGGCGGCCTCCATCGCAAGCAAGATAGCGCGCGCGGCTGCGACCGGGTCGGACGCCTGCACGATCGGCCGCCCGACCACGAGGTAATCGGCGCCGGCCGCGAGCGCGCTCTCCGGCGTCGCCACTCGCTTCTGGTCGCCGTGCGCGCTGCCGCTGGGACGAATGCCCGGACACAGCGCCTCGAAGCCGCTGCCGAAGTAGTCCTTGAGGTCGCGCACCTCGTGCGGGCTGCAGACGACGCCCGCGCAGCGCGCGTCGCGCGCCAGCGCCGCCAACCGTATCACGTTTTCGCCGGGACCGCCGTGCAATCCGAGTTCGTTCAAATCCTCGGGCGCGAGGCTCGTCAGCAGCGTCACCGCGAAGATCTTCGGCGACTCGATCGCGAGTTCGCCGGCACGCGCGCGGGCGGCTTCGACCGCGGCGACCAGCATTTCGTTTCCGCCCAGCGCGTGGACGGAGAGAATGCGCACGCCGGGCCGAACGAGCGCGCGCACGGCAGCCTCGACGGTGCGGGGGATGTCGTGCAGTTTTGCATCCAAGAAGACGCCGGCACCCAGCGCCTCGAGCTTGGCCCCGATCGCCGCGCCGTAACCGAAGAGCGCTTCGTAGCCGACCTTGAACCAGACGCCGAGCGGTGCGAGCCGTTCGACGAGGTCGGACGCGGCCGCGAAATTCTCGAGGTCCAGTGCGACGATCAGCTTTGCGTTAGTAGAAACCGGTCAACTCCCTCCAAGAAATCCCGGGTTGGCCTTGCCCACGATATCGGTCAGCGCGCCGTGACCCCGTTCGGCGAGGTACGCGCGAATGCCGTCCACGACGCGCAGCGGCGCGCGCGGATCCGTGAAGTTCCCCGTTCCGATCGACACGGCCGTCGCGCCCGCGAGGATGAACTCCAGCGCGTCGCGCGCGGTTTCGATCCCGCCTTGCCCGAGAATCGGAACGCGCACCGCGCGCGCGACCTCCCAGACCGCCAGCACGGCGATCGGCCGGATCGCGGCGCCGGAGAGGCCGCCCGTGACGTTGCCCAGTCGCGGCGCGGCACGTTCGACGTCGATCGACATCCCGCGCACGGTGTTGATGACGGCCAGGGCGTCGGCGCCGGCCGCCTCGACGACGCGCGCGATCGCCGCGATATCGGTGACGTTGGGCGAGAGCTTGACGATCAGCGTCTTGCCGGTCGCCTCGCGAGCGGCGCGCGTCGCGCGCTCGGCGAGGCCGGGATCGCACGCGAACGTTTCGCCCTCGTGCGCGACGTTCGGACACGAGATGTTGAGTTCGATCGCATCGATCTCGTCGCGTGCGGCTAGGCGCTCGGTGACGTATGCGTAGTCGTCCACCGAGAACCCCGCGACGCTTCCCACGACCGCGCAAGGCCGGTCCGCGAATGTCGCGACGTCGTGTTCCAGATAGGCGTCGATACCGGGATTCTGCAGCCCGATCGCGTTGAGCAAGCCGCTTGCGACCGGCACCAGGCGCGGTGCGTCGTTCCCCAAACGCGGATACCGGGTCACGCTCTTGAGCACGACGCCGCCGAGTTCCGCCGGATCGACGAACGGCGCGTACTCCTCGCCCGACCCGTAGCAGCCGCTCGCCATCAGCGTCGGCACGCGCAGGTGCAGTTTTCCGAGCCTCGCGGAAAGGTCGACGGGCGCGCTTACCATCGCAACTCGTCCGACCAGAAGACCGGGCCTTCCTTGCAGATTCGCGCGTGGACGTAGTCGCGCGTCTCGCCGGGCGCCGGCGGCGGAAACTTTGGTGCTTGAGCGCTCGTGCGGTCGAGCGGCACGACGCAGCCCCAACACGCGCCGACGCCGCACGCGAAGGTCTCCTCGAGCGAGAGCTGCGCGCGTATGCCGAGCAGGCGCGCGGCGGCTCCCACGGCCCGTAGCATCGGCGACGGCCCGCAGGCCGCGAGCGCGCCGTGCGCGCGCCCTTCGTGCAGCAAGAGTTCGCTCGCGTAACCGTTGAAACCAGCCGAACCGTCGTCGGTCGCCACCGACACGCCGGCGCCGAGCGCGGCAAAGCGATCCGCGCCGACCAGCGCCCGTTCCGTGCGCGCGCCGTAGTACAGGTGCACGCTCGAACCAGCGGCGAGCAAGCGCTGCGCGAGCAGCAGCAGGGGCGCGATGCCGACTCCACCCGCGACCAGCGCGACATCGCCGCCCAGCGCGTCGAGATCGAAGCCGTTTCCGAGCGGACCGAACAGCGCGAGTTCGGCGCCCACGTCCAACGCCGCGAGCGCGCGGGTACGCGGACCCACGACCACGAGCATCAGCGAGATCCGGTCGCCGGCCGCTTCGTACACGCCGAGCGCCGTCGAAACGCACTGGCCGCCTGGGGGAACCGCCATCACGAACTGTCCGGGCCGGACGCCGCGCGCCAGTTGCGGCGCGCGGCAACCGAGGACCACGATTCCGGAAACCGGCTCGTAACGGTCGCATACGACAGTCTGGTGGACTGCTTGCGACGTCTCGAGAGCGGGCATGAGTACGATTGGTTCACGACTCGGGCTACAAATCCCCACGGAATTTTACGGTACTGTAAGCCCTAGGAGTAGAACCTTTCTCCATTTTTGTCGTTACTATGGAGCAGGAGCATAAATCACCGGAAAGGAGGGTCCGACAACATGGCTGGTCTCATGGTCTTCAAATCGTTAGCCGACGCACTGAGAGCGGGCTTCCAGATTTACGATCGCACTTCAGACGGGTATCTCGTTCGGACGCGCACCGCGAACGGTTGGGCGATGGCGGTCGTTTCCTGTAAGAAATAGCGAGCTCGATAACTAAAACCCGCCGAAAACGGACGGGACGCCCAGGCGTCCCGTTCGCTTTTTCCGGTGCCGCAGCACGCTACGGCCTGCGTTCGGGGGGGGAGTACGGGGGCTGCAATTCCTGCGCACCACCGGGACGGTAGGTGTACGAGCCGTCGTACGTGGTGGGTGTCGGACCCGCGCCCGGGGACGTGCCCGGCGCCGCGGGTGCCTGCGGTACCTGCTGCGCGCCGAACTGGGCCGCCGGCCCGAAGGTGGCGCCGAAGAGCAGGGCGTTGACCACCTGCGCGATCCCCACGAACGTCGGTATCAAGCCGCCGAGCAGCCATGGGCCCAGCCGCCAGCCGCCGTCATGGTGACCGATCAGCGACAGCCCGATCGTCAGTGCGATGCCGATGAACGTCAGCGTGATACCCTTGCGCAGCTGCCGCTGGGCAGACTCGGGCGTGTACTGGTCCGAGCCGGCGGCCGCGGGGGCCGGCGCCGGCACCGTGGCCTGGCGCCAATCCCGGGCGGAACCGCGAACGGGCGGCACCATGCCGGCCCGAATCATCTCCATGCGCTCGCGGTGCGCCAGCCAACGGAACACGATCCAAGCCGTGATGGGAAGCCCGAACACGAAGAACATTCCGATCAGGGGCACTAATACGGCGGTGGCGGCGGAATTGTCGTCCAATGTCAGCTCCTCTGCACCGGCATGCGGCTTCCGGTGCGCCCCAGACATACGTTCCGGCGGCCTTCTTGTTTCGTGAAACCTTGCCGGGCCTTGGCCCGTACGTGATTGCGTGGCAGTCGCACTTGCGGAAACGCCTCGGTTCGTGAACGCGTCGAGCCAGGCGAACGACGACGGCGTTCTCGTGGCCGCGGCGTTGGCGGGCCGTTCCGAAGCCTTCGGAACCCTCGTCGAGCGTTACGAGCGGGCCGTCTACCACCTCTGCCTGCGGACGATGCGCGACCCCGAAGAAGCCGCCGAGTGCGCTCAGGAAGCCTTCTTCAAAGCCTTTCGCAGCTTGGCGACGTTCAAGCCGGGCGGCAAGTTCTCGACCTGGATCTTCTCTATCGCCTACCACGCCTGCTGCGACCGTTTGGGCCGGCGCAAGCGCTTCTCGAGCGACGAGCTACCGGAACGCGCGGACCCCGCCCCGGGGCCGGCGGCGGTCGCCGAGCGCAACGAGGAGGCCCAAGCGCTGCGCGCGGCGATCGAAGCGCTGCCCGAGAAGTACCGGACGGTCATTACGCTGTATCATCTGCAAGGACGACAATACGAAGAGATCGCGCACGTGCTCAAGCTGCCGATGGGAACCGTCAAAACGCACCTCTTCCGCGCGAAGGAGCTCCTACGGAAAGCCCTGGTGACCCGATGAACGACGATTTCGACGACCTGGACCGCGCGCTGTTCGCGCTGCCGCTCGAACTCCCGCCGATAGGGCTGCGCGAGTCGATCCTGCGCGCCACCATCTACGCACCGCAAGCGGAGCCCGTATTTCGCCCCTGGGAAATCGCCGGAATCGGCGCCGCGGTCGCAGTCGCGGTGTGGCTGGCGATCGTCCTGGTGAGCGACCGCCTGTTCGGCGCGACGCTCGTCGCGAACGCGGCGGCACTGGGCCGGTCCTTCGCCGATCCGGCGATGCTCGCGTGGGTCGCCGTCGGAGCCGGAATCGCAACGTGGCTGTCGGTCGCGGGGGCGGCACCGCTGCGCCTGCCGGTGCGCCACGGACGGCCGTAGCCCGGGCGACGCTCGGGAACGGCGCTTCAAGGTGCTCGTCATCGAGGACGACGCGCAAATCCTGCGCGTGCTGCGCCTCGAACTCGAGCACGAGGGTTACGCGGTCGACACGGCCGGCGACGGTTTGGCCGGACTCGAAAAAGCGCTCAAGGAACCCGATCTCGTGATCTTGGATCTGATGCTGCCCAAGATGGACGGCCTCGAAGTGTGCACGCGCGTCCGAGCGAAAAGCAAGGTTCCGATCATCATGCTGACGGCGAAGGACCGCATCCCCGACCGCGTGAGCGGCCTCGACCTCGGGGCCGACGACTATCTGACCAAGCCCTTTTCCATCGAGGAATTGCTGGCGCGCGTGCGCGCCCGGTTGCGCGAGCGCAACCCGCAGCCCAACGTCCTGAGCGCGCTCGATCTGACCATGGACCGCGACCGCCACGAGGTCGTTCGCGGCGGCCGCGCGATTACGTTGACCGCCAAAGAGTACGCGCTGCTCGAATACTTGTTACTGCACCGCAACAAGGTCCACACGCGCGACGAGCTTTTCAACGGCGTCTGGGGCAGCGACTTTCTGGGCGACTCCAACTTGATCGACGTGTACATTCGCTATCTGCGCGGTAAGATCGACGACGGCTTCGAGCACAAACTGATCGCCACCGTACGCGGCGTCGGGTACACGCTGCGCGAGTGAGGTTTCGCTCGCTACGATGGCGGATTGCGAGCTTCTACGCGATTCTGTTGCTCGGCGTCATCAGCGTCGTCGCGCTCGTGCTCACGGTCCAGCTCAAGGCGATCCTGCTCGATGAAGCGCGCGCGAAAGTGGACAGCGTCGGCAGCAACATCTCGGAGTTCGTGGGCAACTCGTCGGGACTCAGCGCCTTCGGCGATACGCTGCCGATCCAAGACGCGCTGACGAATCCCGGCTATCTCGACCACTGGTCGGGCCCGACCACGTACGTCCAGATCGATACCCCGGCGGGCTACCCGGAAGGGAAGAGCTCGAACATGGGAAGCGGGACGTTCGAGCAAACCGATGCCGAGCGCTCCGCTCCCGTCGCGTACCGCGCCGAGAACGTGAAGGGGCTGGGGCTCGTGCTCGTACGCGACGAGTTCGTCCGCACCCCGAGCGCGGCGCTGATCGTCGAGGTCGGGGAAAGCCTCACGATCTACGACCGGACGGTGCGCCGCATCCAGGTGCTGCTGGTCCTGGTCGTCGTGCTGGCCGCGCTCGTCGTCGTCGGAGGCTCCTACGCCGTCGCTTCGAGCGCCGTCGGTCCGATCAACCGACTGATCGCCGCGATGGGCGAGATTCGCAGCGACCGCCTCAGCCGCCGCCTGGGCTGGTCGAGCCGTGACGACGAACTGGGAAAGCTCGCGCAGAGTTTCGACGCCATGCTCGACCGTCTCGAGGAGGGCTTCGCCCGCGAGCGCCAGTTCATCTCCGATGCCTCCCACGAATTGAAAACGCCGCTGACCGTCATCAACGCAAACGCGCAGATGCTGGAACGCTGGGCCGACCGCGACCCCGAGATCCGCTCCGAGAGTTTGCGCGCGATCTCCGAAGAGAGCGCGTCGCTGGCCGCGATGGTCAACGGCATGCTGCTGCTGGCGAAGGCGGAATCCGGCGACGACATCCCGCGCGAACCGGTGGAGCTCGAGGCGGTCATCGCGGAAGCCGTCCGCATCGGGCTGCCGCGAGCCGAGGAAAAGGGCCTCTCGCTGCAATTCCGGCCGCCGGCCGGCGGCGCGCACCCTCTGGTGCTCGGCGACGCCAACCTGCTCCGGCAGCTCTTCACCAACCTGATCGACAACGCGATCAAGTTCACCGAGCGAGGCGGGGTCGCGGTCGAACTCGTGGCGGGCGGCGGGCGAGCCGAGGTTTCCGTGCTCGACACGGGTCCGGGTATCGACGACGAGGCGCTCGAGCGCGTCTTCGACCGGTTCTACCGGACCGACGTCTCGCGCAACCGCACGGTGCCCGGTACCGGGCTCGGCCTCGCGATCGTCCGGAGTATCGCCCGCGTTCACGACGGCACCGTCACCGCCGGCCGGCGCAGCGAAGGCGGCAGCGTCTTCCGGGTCACGCTGCCCACGCTCACCTAGCTTTCATGACGCCGCCGCCCGGGCGCGCTACGGTTAGCTGGTGACGTTGACCCGGCCCGGTTCCGTCCGCGGAGCCGTCGCGGCGGCGCGGCGCGGCGTACTCGTGGCGTTCGTCGCTGCCGGCTTGGCGCTCTGGTCGCGGCCGGCGGCAGCCGACACCACGACGCTGAACGGCACGAGTTCCCCGATCGTGCGGGTCAGCCTCAGGCAAGGCGACATCACGATTCGCACGTGGGACCGGGATGCGGTGCAGGTCGACGGCGACCCGTCGCTGACGATCGAGCGGCACACGAGTGACCTGTCGGGCAACCCGCAGTTCCTGCTGATTCCAGGCGCGCGGCTCGGCGACGATTCGCTCGAGCTGCCGCCCGAGAATTTCGTGGCCGGGCCGATTGCGAGCGGTCCGCGCGAAGTGGTCGTCGTCGCCGACTCGCCCGGCAGCGAACCCGGCGCCCCGCCGGCGGGCGTGGTCGTGACCGTTCCGAACGACGCGGCCTTCGTGTTCGCCCGCACCGGGCGCGGTAATCTCGACGTTCGCGACTACCGGGCCGGCACGCTCGTCGGCTTCGCTCTGGCGGGCCGGATGACGCTGGCCTCGGTGGGCGGTACGGTGTTCGCGCAGACGGGACGCGGTCCGATCACGGTCCTGGATTCGACCTTCGACCGGGTTCGGGCGCGTTCGCTGCTCGGGAACATCACCTTCGAGCGCTGCCGGGTGCGCCAGATCGAAGTGACGGCCGGTGCCGGATCGATCGTCTACGACGGCGGTTCGTTCTCGCCCGGCCTCGCCCGTTTCGAGTCCGAGCGCGGAAACGTCGCGATCGGCTCCGACGGGCCGGTTCAGTTCGGCGCCCGTGCCGCGCCCGAAGGCCGCGTCTTCACGAGCTTCACCCACGGCGCGCACGTCGAGAACGGCAACGTCAACGCCGCCCAAGCCGCGATCGGCAGCGGCGGCCCCGTCGTCACGGCGACCACGCAGGCTGGGAACGTCTTCCTGTACGACGGCTCGCTGCGAGGACGCCGGTTACACGGCGAGTGGCGCGCGCCGCTGGGCACCTTGACGCGCCCGGCCGTCGAGACGAACCACATCTCGCGAACGGCGCCGCCGCGCTTCGGGCCTCCGCCCCACGCCGGCAGCCCGCCACCGTTCGAGCAGCAACGCGCCCCGGCGGCACCCAGACCCGAGGGCCGCCGGCGGACGCCGCATGAGGTCTAGAGCAGGAACTTCCTCATCACGGCGACGTCGAGCTTCCAGGTGTGCTGCGGTAAGATCGCTTCGACTTTGTACGTGCACGCCTCGAAGAAGCTGCGCGCCGGCAAATCCGCCGGCGCCTCGAGCGTCATCTTGTGGCAGTTGTAATAGTTCGCGAGGATTTCGGCGCGCTCGAGCAACCGGCGGCCGATGCCGGTCCGGCGGTACTCGGGCGCGACGATCACCGACTCGACGTGCGCGAGCGACGCCGCAATGCGCAGCCCCAGCACGCCGACGATCTCGCCGCCTGACGTCGCCGCGATCTCGTGGTGCTGTTCGTGCCAGACGACGCGAAAATTCCACTCGGTCGAACGCGCCTCGCGCTCGTGCGTGTGGCGGAACGCGCGCGTGCGTTCGGGGCGGACGTCTTCGATTTCGACCGGCGGCGGCGCGGCCGGGTCAGCCACGCGCGCCTGCCGCCGCGGCGATTTCCGTCGTTGCATCGAACGACCAGCCGTCGTACGCCGCGAAGATGCGGAACCCCAACTCGTCTTCCAGCTCCGCGGCCAAACGCTCGGGACGCGCTTCGAGCATCGCCGTACTGAAGTGCGTCAGCACCGCGACCTTCGGCCGCACGTACGCGAGGATGCTGCGCGCCTCGTCGAAGTTGATGTGATCGACCTTGAGCGTATCGCGGTAACGCAGCACGTTGACGATCAAAGCGTCGGGCGCGTGGGCGGCGTAATCGGGCGCCAGCTCGTCGAAGAAACGTCCGCAGGGCATGTACGACACCTTCGCGCCGCGGTAGGAAAAGTGCATGCCGTACGTCTCGACCCCGTGCCGGTGTTTGATCGAGGTGCGCAGCTCGACGTCGTTGACGGCGTACGGTCCGCTGCGCTCTTCCAGGTAGTGCCGCGCGGCGACGAAACGAGCCGCGTAGGGAAAGATCACGGGCTCGCCCTCGAACGCATCGCGCGGTGCGAGCAGCGCGCCGCGCCGGCGGAATCCGCCGCTGGTCATCGCCTCGATCATGACGTTGACGTCGCCGGCATGATCGAGATGCTTGTGCGACAGCGCGATCGCGTCCAGCCGCGCGGGATCGCAGGGCGGCATGGCCGAGGTCGCGCGCACGAGTGCGCCGGGCCCCGGGTCGACGTGAATCTGCGTCACGGGACCGGCCGGCTCGCCGGGAGCGGGCTCGAACCGGAACCACATGCCGCCCGAGGCGCGGATCTGCTTGGCCACCACGAAACGGGCACCGCCCGTGCCCAGAAACCGTACGGAGATCATCCGGCGGGGCTTGCCGCCCCAGGTAGACGCCGTTGACCTGCGGCGATCGGCCCCGTCATGCCATCGCCTTCGACGGCAGGGAACCGCACCCCGCGCGCGACGCTCCTTCGGGCGAATGGCACGAAAACAAACACGGGACCGGCTCGCGCCGGTCCCGTGTCGCCCTCAGGCGGAAGCGCCCTAGTTGACGCTGACCTCTTCTTTGGTTTGCGGGCGGAGTTCCTCGAAACGCTTGCCGGCATCTTCGAGCTGCTTCTCGGCGACGTCCTTGACGTAGGTCAAGTTCGACACGCTGGTGTCGACGATGCCGCGCAAGGCATGAACGTAGGACTCTTGGACCTTGGCACCGTGCGCGACGAGCTTCTCGGCAAAGTCGGCCGTCTTCTGACCGTTGGCCTGCAGTTCGCCGATCGTCAGCGAGACGAGCTGGTTCAGGCGGTCGAAGTTCTCGCGAACCGCCCCGTCGACGGCCTTCGCCGAGTACGGTTTGGACAGGATCTGCCAGATCGACTTCGTGTAATCGAGGGCGCGCTGGTTGGCCGCTGCGACGGCGTCGACGAACAAGGTAATGCCTTCGGTCGTGAGTTCGGCGTAGCTCGGCGTCGTTTCTTGGGTAGACATCTTGGTGAGACTCCTCTTATTTTGCGGAACGTGTGTTTCCGCTGCGTGCAATGCTGGAACGGGCAACTCTGGAACGGGCGACTCTGGAACGGGCAACTCTGAAAGTGGCGGCTCTGCGACGAGTGGTTCCGCCGCCGGCGGCTCCGCTACGGGCGCCTCCGCTAGGGGCGCCTCCGCTACGGGCTCTTCTTCGACGGGCGCCTCCGCTACGGGCGCTTCTTCGACGGGCAACTCTGCAATGGGTGACTCTGCAACGAGCGGCTCCGCTGCGGGCGCCTCTGCGATCGGGGTCTCATCGACGGGCACTTCTTCGAGCGGCGCCTCTTCGGCGGATGCCTCCGCGACGGATGCGTCGGCAACGTGCTTCTCAGCAACGTGCTTCTTTGTTCCGCGTACCCGAGAGGGCATTCTAAGACTCCTCATCCTTTTTGGTACGCGTGTCCTTGACCCACGTACCCGTGTAGAGACTGAAGAACGCATCCAGATTGGTCCGGTACTGTTCCAGCGCCAAGCTCCACAACTTGAGGGCGTCACTGCCCGCATGTGTCAGCGTGTAGATGCGCCGGGCCGGACCTTGCTCTTTGGGATCCCACCACGAGGTGATGTAACCGTCGCGTTCCAATTGCCGGAGGGCACGATAGACGGTGCCGGGATCCGATACGACGGCAAAGTTCTCTTTGAGTGCCTTCATGATCTCGTAACCGTGGAGGTTGAGGTCCTTCAGCATCACGAGCAGCCATGCCATCAGGTAATTCTTGGGCGTGCCACGCGGGGGCAACCCCGCGTCAGCTTTGCCGTGAGTCGACTCGGCGCGATCTCGATCGTCGTCGTCCGGAGCGAGCCCCCGGTTGTCCACAGCGTTTTTCATCCCGATAGGTGCATTCTACACATAAGTGGTTCCTTCGTCAAGTCTTTCAACCGGCTGTGGGCTCAGGAGGAGCGGCTGCCGGGCGTGGGTCGGGACTCATCAGGCACTCGGCCTCGCCCGTCAAGACCGTTTGGTCGCGCTGGTTCGAAACCACGGTCTCGAGCGTCACGATGCCCCTCTCGGGGCGGAACGCCAGGATCTTAGCGGAGACGGTGAGCGTGTCTCCGATAAAGACGGGTGAGGTGAATTTCAACGATTGTCGCAAGTACACCGCGCCGGGACCCGGCAGCTTGGTCGCTATGAGGGCAGACACGTACGATGCGGCCAGCATGCCGTGCGCGATGCGCTGTCCGAAACGGGATTTGGCCGCAAAAGCATCGTCCATGTGGAGCGGATTGAAATCGCCCGTCGCTTGCGCGAAGGTATCGATGTCGGCCGCGGTCACGGTCCGCTGGAGCGACGCCGACTGGCCGACGCATAGGTCAACGCTTTCCCCCATATCTGCGTATCTTCTTTATAGGAGCCCGAAAATCCGTCGTCCAGACGACAAAAGTCAGGATTGCTTGGAAAAGAGACCGAGCTGGGAAGCGCCCGGCGAAAAACGGAGCGGTGAACGATGAGACGCCTGGAAACGCGGGTCGATACCGCCGGCGAGGATTTCCGTGCGAACGACGCGCAGTTGCGGCGGCTCGTCGGCGAATTGCGCGAGCGGCTCGCCGGCGTCCGGGAAGGCGGGGGGCCCGGAGCCGTCACCCGGCACCGCGAGCGCGGCAAGCTGACCGCGCGCGAGCGCATCGACCGCTTGGCCGATCCGCTGACGCCGTTTCTCGAATTCTCGGCACTGGCGGCCGACGGCGTCTACGAAACGCCGGCGCCCTCGGCCGGCATCGTGACCGGCATCGTGACCGTCGAAGCCCGGCACTGCGTCGTGATCGCCAACGACGCCACGGTCAAGGGAGGCTCGTACCTCCCGCTGACGGTGAAGAAGCATTTGCGTGCCCAGGAGATCGCGCAACAGAACCACTTGCCGTGCATCTACCTGGTCGATTCCGGGGGCGCGTTCTTACCGAAACAGGACGAGGTCTTTCCCGACCGCGACCACTTCGGCCGCATCTTCTTCAACCAGGCGCGCATGTCGTCGGAAGGGATCCCGCAGATTGCGGCCGTTATGGGTTCTTGCACGGCGGGCGGCGCGTACGTTCCCGCGATGTCGGACGAGACGATCATCGTGGCGGGTTACGGCACGATCTTTCTCGGCGGTCCGCCGCTCGTGCAGGCGGCCACCGGTGAAATCGTGACCGCGGAGGAACTTGGCGGCGCGGACGTCCACACGCGTATCAGCGGCGTGGCCGACCACTTCGCAAACGACGACGAGCACGCGCTCGCACTGGTGCGCTCGATCGTCGCGAACCTCGCCCCACCGCCCGAACGCCGCCGCGACGAAACCGAACCCGAACCGCCCGCGCTCGATCCGGCCGAGCTCTACGGCGTCATTCCGCGCGACCCGCGCATCGGTTACGACGTGCGCGAGGTGATCGCGCGCCTGATCGACGCCTCGCTGTTCCACGAGTTCAAGCCGCTCTACGGGTCGACGCTCGTCTGCGGCTTCGCGCGGATCGAAGGCCATCCGGTCGGCATCCTCGCCAACAACGGCATCCTCTTCAGCGAGAGCGCGCTCAAAGGCGCGCACTTCATCGAACTTTGCGCGCAACGCGGCACGCCGCTGATCTTCTTGCAGAACATCACGGGCTTCATGATCGGTAAGGAGTACGAGAACCGCGGCATCGCCAAAGACGGTGCGAAGCTGGTCATGGCCGTCGCGTGCGCGGAGGTGCCCAAGTTCACGGTCGTGATCGGCGGCAGCTTCGGCGCCGGCAACTACGGCATGTGCGGGCGCGCGTATTCGCCGCGCCAGCTCTGGATGTGGCCCAACGCGCGCATCTCGGTGATGGGCGGCGCACAGGCCGCCTCGACGCTGCTGACCGTGCGCCTCGAAGGCGAGAAGCAGCGCGGGCGCACGCTCGACGCCCAGGAGCAAGAGCGCTTCAAAGCTCCGATTCTCGAAAAGTACGAACGCGAGGGCAGCCCGTACTATTCGAGCGCGCGGCTCTGGGACGACGGCGTGATCGACCCGCTCGACACCCGCCGGGCGCTCGCGCTCGGCCTCGAAGCGGCCGCCTACGCGCCGCCGAAGGCCACGCGCTTCGGCGTGTTCCGGATGTGATGGAGCGGCGCGACACGGTCCTGGCCGACCTCGCCGAACGGCTGGTGGTGATCCGCGCGCACCTCGGCATCGATCTCGAAGCCGCAGCCCGCGCCGCGGGTCTGGACCCCGAACGGCTCGCCGAGGCCGAAGCGGGCGAGCTCGCGCTCGACGAGCGCGAGCTGGCCGCGCTCGCCGAGCGCTACGGCTGCGACGTAACCGCCTTCTTCGGCGGCCGCGTGACCCCGCTCAGCTATTTGTTCGGCGCCTAACGGCCCGCGGCGAACGCCGGCCGAGGGATGCAACACCACGACATCCGGGCGGGTCGTGTGCAAGGTGAAAGGGGCCAAGCTCGGCACGCTGCTTGCGTACGCTGCGTGCGTGGCGATCTGGGGGACGACCTGGCTCGCGATCAAATTCTCGTTGCGCGGTTTACCGCCGCTGGCCGGCGCGGGCACGCGCTTCATCCTGGCCGGGCTCGTCCTGTACGCGCTGGGGGCCGCCATGCGCGTCGATTTCCGCCGCAACGCGCCGCCGTTGCACCTGGTCGCGGTGCTGGCGATCACGATGTTCGGCATCAACTACGCGCTGACGTACGTCGCCGAGACGCACCTGGCTTCGGGGCTCGTGGCCGTGCTCTTCGGGACGATGCCGTTCTTCATCTTCGCGTTCGCGCACGCCATGATCGGCGAACGCGCCGCGCGGGCGACGGTCGCCGGCGCCGCAGTGGCGTTCGCGGGCGTCGCGCTGATCTCGCTGGTCGGCGACGTGCGGGGCGATCTGCCCTACGTGCTCGCCGCCCTCGCTGCGGCGGCGTGCTCGGGCTATGCGACCGTGTACCTGAAACGCCACGCCGTCGCCGAACCGTTCGCGACCTTGCCGCCCGCGATGCTGGCGGCGGGAATCGGCGTCGGCGCGTTCGGATTCGCAACGGAGCGCGTCGACTGGCACAGCGCCCTGCAGCCCGCTCCGCTCGCCGCGCTCGCGTACCTCGCCGTCTGCGGCAGCGCGGTCGCGTTCTACCTCAACCACTGGCTGCTCAAGCGCATCGATTCGGGCACGATGGGATTGTCGGCCTTGATGATTCCCGTGATCGCGGTCGCCGCCGGCGCGCTTTTCGGCGGCGAAGTGTTCGGCCCGCGTGACGTCGCGGGTGCGTTGCTGGTCGTAGGCGGCGTGTGGCTGGCCCTCTCGACCGACCGCTCGCGAGCGCAGGTCGAACTCGAAGCGGAACCGCATCTGATCGCGTGAACCGACGCTCCGATCTGGCTTTGCTGGTTCTGCGGCTCTTCCTTGGGGCCGTCTTCGTGCTGCACGGCCTTCCCAAGATCGTGCACCCCGCCACCTGGGCCGCGCGCGTCATGCCGGGCTTGCCGCCGTGGCTCGCCGCCGTCGCGGCCTTCAGCGAATTCGGCGGCGGCATCGCGGTAGCCGCCGGTTTCGCAACGCCGGTCTTCGCGTTCCTGATCGCGTGCAACATGGTCGTCGCGATCCTGTTCGTGCTCGTCCCGCACGGCGCGACGTTCGTCAGCGACGCGCCCGGCGCGCTAACGTACGAGAAGCCGCTCGCGTATCTGGTCATCGCGCTCGCGCTGATGCTGCTCGGGCCCGGAGCCTACGCAGCCGACGCCGCGCGGGCGGCGCCGCGGCGCCGCAAAAACAAACACTAGCGACCCCGCTCGTCCGCCCGAGGCACAAGCGCACGCCGGCAACGCGGCGCGGGAATGACTGTCAGAACAGCTCCTTAGCAATTACCATATATTGCGCGGCCGGATTTTTTGGGCTATTCTCCAGCCCTGTAGTCGACGTGGCCGTGCCGCGGCCACCGGAAGAGCGAGCTCATTCCGCGCGCCCGCATGCGAGAGGAGCGCCCCGACATGGCCACTGCTCCGCCGACCGAGACGGTCGTCAACGTCCTGTGGATTCCGGCCGGCTTGAGTTGCGACGGCGATTCCGTCGCACTGACGAATGCGTCGCAGCCGGCGATCGAGGAGATCGCCCTCGGCGCGCTACCGGGCTTGCCGCCGGTGAAATTCCATTGGCCGCTGATCGAATACAGCTTAGGCGGTAAAGAGTTCCTGGAGGCGTTCTTCAAGGCCGGGCGCGGGGAACTCGATCCGTTCGTGTTGGTCGTCGAAGGCTCGATTGCCAACGAAGCAATCAAGAAAGAAGGCTACTGGACGGGCTTCGGCAACAAGCCGAATTCCGATCAGCCGATGACCTTCAGCGACTGGATCGATCTGCTCGCCCCCAAGGCCTGGGCGGTGCTCGCCGTCGGCACGTGCGCGACCTACGGCGGCATCCACGCGATGGCGGGCAATCCGACCGGCGCGATGGGCATTCTCGATTACCTCGGCTGGGACTGGAAATCCAGTGCCGGCGTTCCGATCGTGTGCGTACCCGGCTGTCCGATCCAGCCGGACAATCTCTCGGAGACGATCCTCTATCTGCTCTGGCAGGCGGCGGGCGTGGCACCGATGATTCCGCTCGACGAAGCGGGCCGGCCGACATGGTTGTTCGGGGCCACCGTGCACGAAGGCTGCGATCGCGGCGGGTACTACGAGCAGGGCGAATTCGCAACCGAGTACGACTCGCCGACGTGCCTGGTCAAACTGGGCTGCTGGGGTCCGGTCGTCAAGTGCAACGTGCCCAAGCGCGGCTGGACCGGCGGCGTGGGCGGTTGCCCGAACGTCGGCGGCATTTGCATCGGCTGCACGATGCCGGGCTTTCCCGATAAATTCATGCCCTTCATGGACGAACCGCCGGGCGGCAAATTCTCATCGACGGTGGTGGCGGCCTACGGCACGTTGATCAAGTCGCTGCGCGGCTTCACGACCGAGACGGTCGACAAGGAACCGAAGTGGCGCCACAAAGGCTCGCAACTGACGACCGGCTACCGGCGCTAGAAACGAGGGACGGACATGGCAATCCAAGATCTGCCCGGCCAGACGGCCTCGGCACCGCAGTCGCGTCTGGTCGAAATGTCGTGGGACCCGATCACCCGGATCGTCGGCAGTCTCGGTATCTACACGAAGATCGATTTCCAGCAGAAGCGGGTCGCCGAATGCCACGCGACCTCGTCGATCTTCCGCGGTTACAGCATCTTCATGCGGGACAAGGATCCGCGCGACGCGCACTTCATAACGTCGCGCATCTGCGGGATCTGCGGCGACAACCATTGCGTCTGCAGCGTGTACGCGCAGAACATGGCGTACGGCGTGCGGCCGCCCCACATCGGCGAATGGATCATGAACCTCGGCGAGGCCGCCGAGTACATGTTCGACCACAACATCTTCCAGGAGAACCTAGTCGGCGTCGACTTCTGCGAGCGGATGGTGCGCGAGACGAACCCGTCGGTCTGGGAGAAAGCCACGCGGAAGGCCGCGCCGAACGCCCACATCCACGGGTACGCGACGATCGCCGACATCATGACGGCGCTCAACCCGTTCACGGGCGACTTCTACCGCCAGGCGCTGGTCATCAGCCGGTATACGCGCGAGATGTTCTGCCTGATGGAAGGCAAACACGTGCACCCCTCGACGCTCTATCCGGGCGGCGTCGGCACCGTAGCCACGACGCAGCTGTTCACCGACTACTACTCGCGGCTGATGCGCTACATCGAGTACATGAAGGTCTGCGTGCCGCTGCACGACGACCTGTTCGATTTCTTCTACGAGGCGCTGCCGGGCTACGAACGCGTCGGCGAACGGCGCATCCTGCTGGGCTGTTGGGGCGCGTTCCAGGATCCCGATTATTGCGATTTCACCTATAAGAACATGACGAACTGGGGCCGCAAGATGTTCGTCACGCCGGGCGTCGTCGTCGACGGCAAGCTCGTCACGAACGATCTGGTGCAGATCAATCTCGGTATCCGGATCCTGCTCGGCCACTCGTTCTACGACGATTGGGATAACGAGCGCACGTTCGTGCCGAACGACCCGCTCGGCAACCCGGTCGACCGCCGCCATCCCTGGAACATGCACACCAAGCCGACGCCCAAAAAGCGCGACTTCAAAGGGCAGTACAGCTGGGTGATGTCGCCGCGCTGGTTCGACGGCAAGGACTACCTCGCGCTCGACACCGGCGGCGGCCCGCTCGCGCGCCTGTGGTCGACGGCGCTCTCGGGCCTGGTCGACATCGGCTACGTGAAGGCCACCGGCAACAGCGTCCGGATCGAGTTACCGAAGAGCGCCCTTTCGGGGCCGGTCAGCTTCGAGTGGAAGATCCCGAAGTGGTCCAACACGATCGAACGCAACCGCGCGCGCAGCTACTTCCAGGCGTACGCCGCCGCCGCGGCCCTGCACTTCCTCGACAAGGCGTTCGAAGAGCTGCGCGGCGGCCGCACGCGCTCGTGGGAGCCGTTCACCGTGCCCAAGGAAGCCATCGGCTGCGGCTTCACCGAGGCGGTGCGCGGCGTGCTCTCGCACCATCTCGTCATCGAGGACGGTAAGATCGCGAACTACCATCCGTGGCCGCCGACGCCCTGGAACGGTAACCCGCGCGACGAGTACGGAACGCCCGGGCCCTACGAGGATGCGGTTCAAGACTGCCCGATCTTCGAAGAGAACGGACCCGACAGCTTCAAGGGCATCGACATCATGCGCACCGTGCGCAGCTTCGATCCGTGCCTGCCGTGCGGCGTGCATATGTACGTCGGCGCCGGCAGGACCATCGAAACCGTCCACTCGCCGCTCGCGCCCTTCGGTTAGCTGCGGGGCGAATACGGCGTTGGTTTCAGGCGCCCAGGACGTACGGCAGATGGCGAACCGCGTCGCAACGCTGCTCGCCGGATTCGACAGCGTTTCGACGCCGCGCCAGGCGCGCGAAGGCGCGGAAGCGCTCGTGCAAACGATCGTGACCCTATACGGGAGCGGGCTCGAACGCGTGCTCGAGATCGTCCACGAGACGGCCCGCGAGCGCTCGGACGAGGTGTTCGAGCGGCTCGCCGCCGACCCGTTCGTCGAGAGCTTGCTGTGTTTGCACGGGCTGCACCCGGTCGCCCTCGAGGACCGCGTGCGCGCGGCGCTCGATGCGGTGCGGCCGTACCTGAAATCGCACGAAGGCGGCGTCGAGATCGCGGGCATCGAGGACGGCGTCGTGCTGTTGCGGCTCGAAGGAAGCTGCGACGGCTGCCCATCGTCGGCCGCGACCGTGAAGCTGGCCGTCGAACGAGCGATCCTCGAGCGGGTGCCGGAGATCCGCGAAGTGCGCGCGACGGGCGCGGCCGCACCGGCCCCGGCCGGCCGCGCGACGCTCAAGCTGGAAAGCGAGTGGATCGCGCTGGACGAACTGGCCGGATTGGCCGCAACCCCCGACTGCGGCGTGGACGCGCGCGACCTGAGCGGCTCGCCGATCCTGTTCGTGCGCTTCGGCGAAACCGTGTACGCGTACCGCAACTCCTGTCCGAGCTGTTCGCAACCGCTGCAGGGGGCGCGGCTCGCGCGCCCGCTGCTGACGTGCGCCGCCTGCGGCGGCACCTTCGACGTCGTCCACGCCGGCCGCCCGGCCGGCGAAACCGGCCCGGCGGCCGAACCGTTTCCCCTCACTTGCGAAAACGGGCGGGTGCGCGTCGCGATCCCGGTCGGCGCGTGAACGTGGAACGCACGTCGAGCAGCTTCACCGAACTCCAAAAGCTGCTGCGGAAACGTCCGGCCGCCGCGCCCGGCGAACGCTGCGACTACTGTGCGGTTCCGCTCGCGCCCGAGCACGGCCACCTGGTCGATCTCAAAGCGCGGCGCATCCTGTGCAGTTGCCGTCCCTGTTATTTGGTGTTCGAACCCGAGGGCGCGGCGCAAGGCCGCTACAAGACCGTGCCCACCCGCTACCGGCGCGTGGCCGGCTTCGCCGTCGAGGACGCGCAGTGGGACGCGCTCGCGATCCCGATCTCGCTGGCGTTTTTCTTCTACAACTCCGTCGAACGGAAGATCGCCGCCTTCTACCCCGGGCCGGCCGGCGCAACCGAGTCGCTGCTGCCGCTGGAGACCTGGGACGCGATCGCCGCGGGCTATCCGGCGCTCGCGACCCTTTCACCCGACGTCGAGGCGGTCCTGATCCACCGCCGCACGGCCGCGCCCGCGCGCTGCGCGATCGTGCCGATCGACGCCGCGTACCAGCTGGTCGGAATCATGCGCGCGAATTGGCGCGGATTCGACGGCGGCGAAGACGTGTGGAACCGGATCGAGGCGTTCTTCGCGACGATCGAGGAGCGTTGCGACGGTCATTCGCCCGTGAGGCCCTGGTGAGCCGCCTGTCGTTCTCGATCGCCGGGGCGCGCGCCGAGCCGTTCGCGCTCGCGCCGCAGCTGTCGCTGCGGGTCCTCGTCGAAGAAGCGAGCGGCGCGGACGTCTATGCGATCGCGCTGCGCGCGCAGGTCATGATCGAGCCGCAGCGCCGGCGCTACGGCGGCGCCGAAGCGGAGCGGCTGCTCGACCTGTTCGGTACGCCGGAACGCTACGGCGAGACGCTGCGCCCGCTGCTGTGGACCCACGCGGCACAGATGGTGACGGCGTTCCGCGGAGCGTCCGCGTTCGAGCTGACGCTGCCGTGCAGTTACGATTTCGAGCTCGCGGCCAACAAGTACGTCAGCGCGCTCGAAGACGGCGATATTCCGCTCAACGTGCTGTTCGGCGGTACGGTGATCGAGCGCGGCGAAACGGGCGTCGCCTCCGGGTTCGTGCCGTGGACGTGCGAGGCGAGCTTCCGGCTGCCGGTCGCCGTATGGCGCGAAACGATGGACGCGCACTTCCCAAACGCGGCGTGGATCCGGGTGGGGCGGGAGACGTTCGACGAATTAGCGCGTTACAAGGCCGCCTGCATGCACCCGACGTGGGATGCGGCGCTGCTGCGGCTGATCGATGCCGCGGGAGCGAAACGATGAAGGACTTCGGGACGGCGCTCGGCGTCGCGAACGCGGTACTGTACGAGGGGTACTTGCTCTTTCCGTACACCGTGTCGACCACCAAGAACCGCGTGCGCTGGCAATTCGGGGTCGTGGTGCCGGAGGCGTACCTCGCGGCCAAGACCGGCGAACACGCCGAACAGCAGACCGAGGTACTGTTCGAGCACGAGGGCGCGCCGGACGTCGACGTCTTGCTGCGTTTCCTGCAGGTCGAGACGCGCACGGTCGAGGCGGCCCGCGGCGACCGCTACGAGCCGGTGGCGTCGCTCGAGCTCGAAGGCACGACGCACCTGACGTTCGAGGAGGCCGTCGAGCGGGAACTGCTCGTGAACCTTTGCCCGCAGGGCGCGCTGCGCCGCCGGGTCCCGCTGCACGTCGACGGCGGCTGCGACGTCGTCTACCTGCGGGACCGCGACGGCGCCGTTCGGGGGCGCATCGTCCGCGCGCGCCGGCCGCTCCGGGGGTCGCTCGAGATCGACGTCGAGCCGCTTGCGAGCGACGGCGCGCGCGTTTCCAAGCTGCGCGTGCGCGTAGCGAACCACTCCGAGACCGAAGCGGGTGGGCGCGGCGCGGCCCTGCGCTCGTCGCTGGTCTCGTCGCACGCGCTGCTGGCGATCGACGCGGGACGCTTTCTCTCGGTCCTCGACCCGCCGCCGTACGCCGCGGCGGCGACCGCGGCGCTGTCGAACCGGCAGACGTTTCCGGTGCTCGTCGGCGATCAGCGGGCCGACGCCCAGCGCGCGGCGCTCGTGCTGTCGTCGCCGATCATCCTCTACGACTTTCCGGCGCTGGGAGCCCAAACCGACGCCGATGCGTTCGATGCAACCGAAATCGACGAGCTGCTCACGCTGAGCGTGCTCTCGCTTTCCGACCGCGAACGGGCCGAGGCGCGCGCCACCGACCCGCGCGCGCGGGCGATCGTCGATCGCGCCGAACGCTTCGGTCCCGAAGCGATCGCCAGGCTCCACGCCGGCGCCTTGCGGCTAGCCGACCCCTTTGCCGACGCGGGACCGCCGCCCGGCTTCTCCGGCGATCCGGTGGCGGCGCTCGACGTGCCGGCCATCGACTGCACGTTCGTCGGCGGAAAGAAAGTGGCGCGCGGATCCAGCGTGCGGCTGCACCCCCAGGGCCGGGCCGACATTTGGGACGTGGTGCTGGAGGGCAGGGTCGCCACGGTGCGCGCCGTCCATCAGGATTTCGAGGACAAGACGTACGTGGCGGTGACGGTCGACGACGATCCCGCCAGCGACCTGCACCAGTGGTACGGCCGTTCGTTCTTCTTCTCGCCGAACGAGATCGAACCGCTGTGAGCGCGCGGGTGCTGGTGGCCGGGGTCGGCAACATCTTCTTCGGCGACGACGGCTTCGGGTGCGAGGTGGCGCGGGCGCTCCAGGCCGAACGCACCGACGGCGCCAGGGTCGAAGACTTCGGCATCGCCGGCCTGCACCTGGCGTACGAACTGCTGGCCGGGTACGAACGCGCGATCGTGGTGGATCTGACGCCGCGCGGCGGCGCCCCGGGGACGCTGTACGTGATCGAACCCGACGTGCTCGCGCCCGGACCTCCGGCCGACGCGCACGGTATGGATCTGCAGAACGTCTTCGCCTTCGTTCGCACGCTCGGCGGCACGCCGCCGCCGCTCGAAATCGTCGGCTGCGAACCGCACTGCGTCGACGAAGGCATCGGCCTTTCGGCGCCGGTCGCCGCCGCGGTCGAACCCGCGCTCGCGCTCGTCCGAAAACTGATGGCCCGGGCGTTATCGGCGCCCCCGCGCCGGGAAAGAGAGACGACATGGTCAGAGGTTTGATACTCGGCGCGCTCGCGTTCGGCGCCGTCTTCGCCGCCGAACGCCAATACGCGGCGCTCGGCAAGGACGTGAACCGGTACGACGCGATGCGCGCGATGTCGGGCGACTCGACGTTCGTGAGCCAGATCGTGAAGACGCTGACCGCCATGATCGCGGATTTCGGTGCCAGGACGCAGGGCGAGACCAGCGACTTCGTTGCCAGCTTGACGCGCGACGTCGTGCGCTACGCGATGATGAGGGACATGTAAGATCGCACGCTACGCCGTTTCCACGAGCGCTACGGTGCTGAACTTCGAGGCCAAATCGAGCCTGCACGGCGTGCACGGCGCGGCTTCGAACATCACCGGCTACGTCGAGGCCGATTTTCAGGGCGAGACGCTCGAGACCGACCCGCTGCCGAAGATGCACGTCGAGTTTCCGGTCGAGCAGCTGCGCTCCGGCAACCCGCTGCAGGACCGCGAGATGTGGAAGCTTATCGACTCGCGGCGTTTTCCCACGATCGCCGCGGATCTGCGAGCCCTCGAGAACGACGGCGCGCCCGGGCACTACAAGGCCGGCGGCGACATCACGCTGGCCGGCAGGCAACGGCGCTACAACGGCAGCCTGACCGTCTTACACGACGGCACGCACGTGCGCATCGAAGGCGAAGTGACGGTCGACATCCGCGATTTCGGTTTGCAGCCGCCGCGCTTCCTGATGCTCAAGGTCGAACCGACCGTCAACGTCCGCTTGCGGCTGCTTGCCGAAACGAAGGGGTGAGAACCGGTCAATGTGTCTTGCCATTCCCGGCCAGGTCGTCGAGATCGGGGACGAGCCGATGCTCGCCAGGGTGGACGTCGGCGGCGTGCGCCGCAACGTCAACGTGGGGCTGCTGGAGGACCCGGTCGCGCCCGGCGACTGGCTGCTGATCCACGTCGGCTTCGCGCTCGGAAAGATCGGCGAGCGCGAGGCGCGCGACCAGCTGCGGATGCTGCGGGCGATGGGTGAGGACGAACTCGCGATCGAGGAAGTGCGCGGCTACACCTTCGCCGACGAAGCGCCGCGATGAAATATGTCGACGAGTACCGCGATCCGGTGCTGATCGAGCACGTCGCGCGCGAGATCGCGCGCGTCGCCGATCCCGCCCGGCAATACCGGATCATGGAAGTGTGCGGCGGCCACACCCATTCGATCTACCGGTACGGCTTGCGCGACGTGCTGCCCGCGAACGTCGACCTCGTCCACGGGCCGGGTTGCCCGGTGTGCGTGCTCCCGACCGGCCGCGTCGACGACGGGCTCTCGATCGCCGACCGCGACGGCGCGATTCTGACCTGTTTCGGCGACATGCTGCGCGTGCCCGGGACGCGCGGGACGCCGCTCCAGTACAAAGCGCGCGGAGCGGACATCCGCATGGTCTACTCGCCGCTGGACGCGCTCAAGCTCGCGCAGCAGAATCCGGCCAAACACGTGTGCTTCTACGCGATCGGCTTCGAGACGACCGCACCGTCGACCGCGCTGACGATCCTGCGCGCCCGCGCGCTCGGTATCGAGAACTTTTCGGTCTTCTGCAACCACGTCACGATCGTGCCAGCGATCCGCGCGATCCTCGACTCGCCGGGCATGCGGCTCGACGGCTTCGTCGGGCCGGGACACGTCGCGACGATTTCCGGTTGCGCGCCGTACGAGTTCGTCGCGCGCGAGTACGGAAAGCCGGTCGTGGTCGCCGGGTTCGAACCGCTCGACATCCTTCAGGCGATCCTGATGATCGTGCGCCAGCTGCGGGCCGGCGCGGCGCGGGTCGAAAACGAGTATTCCCGCTTCGTTCCGTGGGAGGGCAACCGGGTCGCGCTGGCCGCGCTCGAGACGGTCTTCGCCCTGCGGCCCTTCTTCGAGTGGCGAGGCCTCGGCTTCATCTCGCAATCGGCGCTCGAGCTGCGCCCCGAATTCGCGGCCTGGGATGCGGAGCGGCGGTTCGCCGTTCCCGGCGTGCGCGTGACCGACCCGACCGCGGCGCAATGCGGCGAAGTGCTCAAGGGCGTGCTCAAACCCACGCAGTGCAAGCTCTTCGGCACGCAGTGCAACCCCGAGCACCCCGCCGGCGCGCTGATGGTCTCGAGCGAGGGTGCGTGCGCGGCCCACTACCGTTACGCCGAACGCGCGGCGCAGGCCGAGCCGGCCGGCGTTTGATGCGCGAGCGCGCGGAGCCCGCCGGCGCAGCGGCGGCGCAGGCGATCGCCGCGCGCATCCGCGCGCGAACGCCGCTCGCGCGCGCCTACTTCGAGCGCGCGGCCCCGCGGATCGCGGAGGCCGCGCGGTCGCTGGCCGAACGCTTCGCGCGCGGCGGCTGCCTATACGCGTTCGGCCGCGGAGCGTACGCCACCGACGCAGCGCACCTGTCCGTCGAATTCGCGCACCCGGTCATCGTCGGCAAGCGCGCGCTCCCGGCCTTCGACCTCAGCGCGGCGCCCGCGGCGTTCGCCGAGACCCTCGTGGGGCCCGACGACATCGCGGTGGCGCTCGGGCCGCCGGACGGCGATCCCGCACTCGCGTACGTGCTGGCGCTCGCGGCGCGGCGCGGCGCGCTCACGCTGGCGCTGCCCGGCGCAGATGCGAGCTTCGCCTTCGCGGCACCGTGCGCCGACGAACACGTCCACCAGGAGATCTTCGAGCTGCTCGGCCACACGCTCTACGAAAGCGTCCACGTCTTTCTCGAGCAGCGCGCCCGCGGCCGAGGCACCGGCCCCTCCAGCTTCTTGTATCCGTTCTTGGCCGCCGGTGCCGATCCCAGGACCGATGCCGCGAGCCTTACCGCCTCGATCCTGCAGAAGGTCGCCGACGGCGAAGCGCTGCGCGAGGAGGCCGCCGCGACCCAGGCCGAAACGCTCGCGGACGCGGCCGGCGCGATCGACGCGCGACTGGCGCGGGGCGGGCGCATCCTCGCCTTCGGCAACGGCGGTTCAGCCACCGACGCAACGGATTTCGTCCTCGACTGCACGGTCCCGGCGACGGGGATGGCGGCGGTTCCCGCGCTGTCGCTCGCGTCGGAGCCCGCGCTGCTCACGGCGGTCGGCAACGACGTCGGCATGGAACTGACGTTCGCGCGCCAGCTGATCGCGCGCGCGCGGCCGGACGACGTCGCGTTCGCGCTGTCCACGAGCGGCGGCTCGAAAAACGTCATCGCCGCGCTCGAAGAGACGCGCGTGCGCGGGCTGCTGTCGGTCGCGTTCCTCGGGTACGACGGCGGCGAGGTCGTGCGCCGCGGCCTGGCGGATTTCGCGGTCGTCGTCCGCAGCGCCGACATCCCGCGCATTCAGGAAACGCAGGCGACGCTCTATCACGTGCTGCGCGAACGGCTGGCCGGGCCCGGCGCGTGAGCGCCGCTACGACGCGTGGCGCAGCGAGGCTTGCTGCAGCAGCGCGCGGACTTCCTCATCGGTGACTTGCGAGAAGTCGTCGTACCACGCGCCGACGCCGCCGAAGCGCTCCGGCGTGAAGGTGCAGACGACGTCGTCCGCGCGCCGGCGGAGCATCGCGCACGTGAAGGCGGGCGCGACCGGGATCGCGACGACGATCTTGGCCGGGCGCTTCTGCCGCAAGGCGTTCACCGCGACCAGCATCGACGCGCCGGTGGCCAGCCCGTCGTCCACGAGGATGACGGTCTTGCCCTCGAGCTGCGGATAGGGGCGGCTGCCGCGATAGAGCCGTTCGCGCCGTTCGAGTTCGCGGCTCTCGCACTCCGCAACGCGGGCGACTTCCGCCTGCGAGATGTGCAGCGCCTCGATCGCGCCTTCGTTGAGAACGTACGCGCCGCCGCTGCCGATGGCGCCCATCGCATATTCTTCGCACCTGGGAACGCCGAGCTTGCGCACCCCGAACACGTCGAGCGGCGCGCCGAGGGCAAGCGCCACCTCGTACCCGACGGGCACGCCGCCGCGCGGCAGCGCCAGCACCAGGACCTCAGGAACGCCGCTATAGCGGCGTAACGATGCGGCGAGCAAACGCCCCGCCTGGCGGCGATCCCTGAAACGCCGCTCGCGGATGTCGCGCTCGGAATCGGTATCGGCCACGATCGCTTCCCCCGCCGGCAGCCCCAAACGCCCCACCGCCGGCAACACAGTATCGTACCCCCACCCTAAGAAGACCTGATGAACCGTCCAAAAACGCCGAGCGCCGCCGCGCTCGCCTTCAGGAGCGAAGTCCGCAGGACGAGCGCCCCCGCCCAGCCTCCACCCCGCCCGATGGAGGCTCTGGTATCGTGCCTAGCGAGGCGGCGGGAGGCGAAGTGTGCGAACGCACATGAGCCTCCCGCCAACGACGCTAGGCGCGATACCAGAGCCTCTTAAATCCCAGCGTACCATTCGTAGCCGTTGTCTTCCCAATAGCCGCCTTGGCCGCCGAAGATGGGTTTTAGCGAGGAGACGACTTCGATGCGTTGGACCCACTTCGTGCTCTTGTAGGCGAGCTGGGTCGGGACGCGCAGACGCACGGGCGCGCCGTGGTCGGGGTCGAGCGGCTTGCCGTTGAGGTCGAGCGCGAGCTGCGTCTGCGGGTGCGCGGCTTGCACCAGGTCGAGGCTGCCGTAGAAGGGCGTGCCGTCCTGGTCGCGGTCGAACGAATAAAACACGACGTAGCGCGCATCGCGCGTGGGCCGCACGAGCGTGAGGAAGTCGCCCAGCGGCACGCCGCCCCACTTGCCGACGACGCTCCAGCCTTCGACGCAATCGTGCCGCGTGATCTGACTGACCGTTGCGAGCGCGCGCAGTTGCCGCAGGTCGAACGTTTGCGGCCGTTCCACTAGGCCCGTGACCGGAAGCCGGTAACTCGCGAAGCCGTCGCGCACGATGCGCCGGTACGCGTCTTGCGCGGGCGTCGGCAGGCCGTTGACCGGAAAATCGTGCGTGATCTCCGTTTCCGAATAGAGGCGTGCGGAACCGCGCGTGCCGATCACCGCGTGGTCGAGCTGCTCGGCGCTCTTGACGATATCGTGGGCCGGGCGCCAGTCGTTGAGACCGTTGGTGACGCGCGCGCAGCCCGCCAGCGCCGCGATGCTCGAGGCGACGAACAGCCCGCGCTTCACACGCCGGTCCCTTCGTGCTTGCCGAGCCGGTAGGTCCCGAGGGTCATGCTCCGCATGTTGTTCGCAACGCCCGTCGTGGCGACCAGGAACACGTGCCCGAAGAAGAACGCGACGAGCGCCAGCATCGCCGCGAAGTGCCACAGGCGCGCGAACTGCCTGCCGCCCAGCAGCACGGTGAGCGGGTGCGCGAATGCGTCGACGCCCGGCGAGAGCGCCAATCCCGTCACGACCAGAAACGGCGAGAGCACGAACAGCACGAACGTGTAACCGGCTTTTTGTAAGGGATTGTACTTTCCGTGCTCGGGCGGCTCTTCGCGCAAGCGAAGGTAGTACAGCTGCATCGGCAGCATCTTCGGCAGGTCCGACGGGCGCAACACGATCAGCCCCAGGTCCTTGCGCAGCGCCCCGCCGATCAGGTACGCGGCGCCGCACGCGACCATCACCCACGCGAAGAACAGATGCCAGCGCCGGCCGTCGGCCAAATCTTGGTAACCGGGAAAGGTGATCCAGCCCGGGAACGCGCGCTCCGCCATGCCGCCCGCACCGTCGTCCGTGTAGCCGAGCACGTGCCCGGCCGGGAACTTCACGGCGCCGAGCTTGAGAAAGCCGGCCGGAGCGCCGCCCGGCACCTGGTCCGCACCGATCGCGAGCACGCGCCGGCCGGGGTCGCTCTTGTCGGATGCGTCGAGGTAGGGCGCCGCGTTGAAGATCTGCAGGCCGCTCATCGCGAGCACCACGATCGCGACGAAGGCGGTCCAGTGCGTGACCCGCGTGACGACGGAGTGCCGGTAGACGATCCGCTCCTGAACGTCCTCCGTTCGGACGATCTGCCGCGTGGGGCCGGCCGTGGCTTGCATGCGGACATCCTAACACGGCGGCTCGGCCGTACCCGTAAGGTGGCCGACTATGCCGCGCGAATGCTGCGCTAATGGAGCCGAACCGTCCCACCGCTCGCCCGATCCGCCGCTTGCTGATCGCCAACCGCGGCGAAATCGCGATTCGCATCGCGCGCGCCGCGCACGAGGCCGGCATCGCCGCGCTCGGCGTTTATTCCGAAGCCGACGCGCAAGCGCTGCACGTGGCCGCCATGGACGACGCCGCGTGCATCGGGCCGGCGCCGGCAAGCGAGTCCTACCTCGACGCGGCGCGCTTGCTCGCGGCGGCCAAGGACCTGCGCGCGGACGCCGTGCACCCGGGCTACGGCTTCCTCTCCGAGCGCGCGCCGTTCGCGCGCGCGGTGCTCGACGCGGGTCTGGTCTTCGTCGGCCCGCCGCCGGACGCCATCGCCGCGATGGGCGACAAGACCGAGGCGAAGCGCCGCGCGCGCGAGCACGGCGTGCCGGTCGTGCCCGGCTACGACGGCGACGAGCAGGACCCGGAGCGGCTGCGCGCCGAGGCGGCCCGGATCGGCACGCCGCTCTTGATCAAAGCCAGCGCGGGCGGCGGCGGGCGCGGCATGCGCGTGGTGCCGGACCTGGCGGACTTCGACGCGGCGCTCGAGGCCGCGCGGCGCGAAGCCTTGGCAGCCTTCGGCGACGCCCGGGTGCTGCTGGAGCGCTTCATCGTGCGGCCGCGCCACATCGAATTCCAGATCCTGGCCGACCTCCACGGGACGACGATCCACCTGGGCGAGCGCGAGTGCTCGATTCAGCGCCGCCATCAGAAGGTCGTGGAAGAGGCGCCGTCCGTCGCGCTCGACGACGCGCTGCGCGAGCGAATGGGCCTGGCGGCGGTGCGCGCCGCGCAGTCCGTCGGCTACGCCAGTGCCGGAACCGTCGAGTTCCTGCTCGACGAAAACCGCGATTTCTATTTCCTCGAGATGAACGCGCGTTTGCAAGTCGAGCACCCGGTAACCGAGCTCGTTCACGGAATCGATCTGGTGGCGTGGCAGCTCGCAATCGCCGGGGGCGCCCCGCTCGCGCTGCGCCAAAGCGACGTGGCGGCGCGCGGCTGGGCGATCGAGGCGCGTATCAACGCCGAAGACCCGGCGCACGGCTACCTGCCCGCCACCGGCAAGATCGTGCGCTACGATGCGCCCTCGGGGCCGGGAATCCGGATCGACAGCGGCGTCGGCGCGGGCAGCGAGATCTCGATCTACTACGATTCGATGCTGGCGAAGCTGATCGCGTACGGAGCTGACCGCGCCGGAGCGATCGGCCGCTTGACCGCCGCGCTGGACGCGTTCGCGATCGAGGGGCTGCCGACGAATCTGGCGCTGCTGCGAGCGATCGCCCGCGACGACGCGTTCCGCGCCGGCGACACGACCACGGCGTTCCTGGAGGAGCGCGCGAACGCGCTGGCGGCGGCGCTCGGGGTGCCGGACGAGGTGCTGCTGCTCGCGATCTGCGCGGTCGCCGCCGACGTGCGCGCGTGGCGGATCGGCGGCGTGGGCATCCCGGTCCGGCTCGAGGCCGAGGGCCGGCGGATCGCGGTCGGCGTCTCGCGGACGGGCGGCGACGGGCGCCTGCGCATCGAGGGGGACCTCGCTCGCGACGGGATTCGGGCCGACGTCTCCGACGGCCGTATCACGCTCCACGGCGGCGGCGCCCGGCTGGCCGGACGCGTGCGCGTCGACGAGTGCGGGGTCGAGGTCGCGTACGGCGGCCGGCCGTACCGGTTGCGCTTCACGCCCCCGCCCGTGCTCGGGCATCTTGCGTCGGGAACGAATGCGGGCGTGGGTGCGATCGTATCGCCCATGCCGGGCAAGATCGTCAAAATCGCCGTCGCTCCAGGCGACGCCGTGGCCGAACGCGATCTGTTGATCGTGCTCGAAGCCATGAAGATGGAGCACCGCATCGAAGCCACGCACGACGGCATCGTCAAGAGCGTCGCGGTGGCCCCGGGCGCGCTCGTGGCCGGCGGCGCGACGCTGGTCGAGCTGGAACTGCGAACCGCATCCGAATCCGAACCCGAAAGCACGGTGAACGTCTGATGACCGCCCTTTCGCTCGCAACGCTGCCCGCGCGCGTCAAGGTGTGCGAAGTGGGTCCGCGCGACGGGCTGCAGAACGAGCCGGGCGTCGTCGCGACGCTGGACAAGATCCGCTACATCGACTTGCTTTCCGAGGCCGGGCTGCCGCTGGTCGAAGCGACCTCGTTCGTGCGCCCGAGCGCGATCCCGCAGCTCGACGACGCCGAAGAGGTCGTGGCCGGAATCGAGCGGCGGCCGGGCGTCACGTACCTGTGCCTGGTGCCCAACCTGCGCGGCTTCGAGCGCGCCCGCGCCGCCGGCGTGCGCGCGGTCGCCGTGTTCACGGCCGCCTCCGAATCGTTCGCGCGCCGCAACATCAACGCGTCGATCGACGAATCGCTAACGGCGTTTCGCGAGGTCGTACGCGCCGCGCGCGCCGACGGCATGTGGGTCCGCGGCTACGTATCGACGGCCTTCGGCTGCCCCTACGAAGGCGACGTGCCGCCGGAAAACGTCGTGCGCGTCGCGAGCGCCTTGGCCGACATGGGCGTCGACGAGATCTCGATCGGCGATACGATCGGCGTCGGTACGCCCAATGCGGTCGTCGAGCTCGCGGCCGCGCTGCAGGCGCAGATGCCGGTCGAGCGGCTCGCGATGCACTTCCACGACACGCGCGGCACCGCGCTTGCGAACGTGGTCGCCGCGCTGCAGATGAAGGTCGAGGTCTTCGACAGCTCGAGCGGCGGCCTGGGCGGCTGCCCGTACGCTCCCGGTGCGACCGGCAACCTCGCGACCGAAGACCTGCTCTACATGCTGCACGGCATGGGCATCCAAACCGGCGTCGACCTCGCGAAGGTCCGCGCGGCCTCGCGCTTCATCGCCGCCGTGCTCGGACGCGAACTCCCGTCGCGCGCGTACCGCGCCCTCGAAGCCGCCGACGCGCGCGCGTAACGACGGCGCCGTAGCAGCGGCTATTGCGGCTCGAACAGATCCGCGACGTCGATTCGCACGCCGAGTATCGCGAACGACTCGCCGAACGGAACGACGCGTCCGCGCGCGCGCTCGAGGTCGCCGGCGGTTTCGTACACCTCGACGTGCCGTTCTTCGAGATTCACGATATAGCTCGGCACGCCGGCGGCAACGTAGAGTGCCGTTTTCTTTCGGTCGCGCGCGTAGGTCGTATCGGAGACTTCGACGATTGCGAACGTTTCATCCGCGCTCGGCATCGGATCGATATACCCGGGCGCGATCACGGCGATGTCGGGCTCCGGTGCGCTGACGCCTTTCCATTTCGGGATCGCTACGGCGTCTTGGTGCTGGATGGTGAACCGCTCGCCCAGCGCTCGCTCCAAGATCTTACCGAGCACGTTGACGGCATTGCGATGCGGGGCGTTTCGCGGCGACACGTCGTAGATGATTCCTTCGATCAGCTCGGTTCTGCCGTCGATCTCCAAGGTCGCGTACTCCGCGACCGTGAGGAGATGGGGCGTTTCGAGAAGTTCCATGCCTTCGCTCCCGCGTAACTCGCGGCGGATCCCTTCGATACCGGCCGGTCGCCCAACTTCCGACGCCGAGCGGAGCGGCAAGACGTGCCGGGCGGAGTCGGAACGGCGGGCGCCAAACGGTGGGGTGTGGATCGCTCGCTCGCAGGTCTGCGGGTCGCCGTGCTCGCGCCGATCTCGTGGCCCACGCCGCCGCCCGGCTACGGGCCCTGGGAACAGATCGCGTCCAACCTCGCCGAGGGCATGACGGCACGCGGGCTCGACGTTACGTTATTCGCGACGCAGAACTCGAAGACCACGGCCAAACTCGATTACGTCGTGCCGGTCGGCATCAACGAGGACCCGGCGCTCAACGGCGACGTCTACGGCGCGCTGCATACCGCCAATCTCTTCCGGCGCGCGCGCGACTTCGACCTGATCCACAACAACTTCGATTGGAAGCCGCTGATGTACGCGCTCGCGACCCAGGCGCCGCCGCTGGTCACGACGATCCACGGATTTTCGTCGCCCCCGATTCTCGCGGCCTATTATGCCGCCGCCTCGCGCAGCTTTTACTGTTCGATCAGCAACTCCGACCGCGATCCCGGGCTCGACTATCTGGCCACGACCTATAACGGCATCGACCCGCACGAGTTCACGTTCGTCGAGCGCCCGGGCGAGTATCTGGTGTTCCTCGGCCGCTTCCACCCCGAGAAGGGGACGCATCTGGCGATCGAGATCGCGCGCCGGGCCGGGGTGCGTCTGAAGATCGCCGCGATCCCGCAGGACGAAGCCTATTTTCGCGAGTGCGTCGAACCTCATATCGACGGCGACCGCGTGCAGTTTCTCGGTTCCGTCGAACGCGCGGCGCGCAACGAATTATTGGGCGGGGCGCTGGCGCTCGTGCACATGACGACGCGGCCCGAACGTTTCGGGCTGACGATGATCGAGGCGATGGCGTGCGGCACGCCCGTGCTCGGCGCGCGCATGGGCTCGATTCCCGAGATCGTCGTCGACGGCGAGACCGGCTTCCTCTGCGATAGCGTGGAGGCCGCGGTCGCGCGAGTCCCGCAGCTCGCGAGCCTCGAGCGCCGGGCCTGTCGCGCGCGCGTCGAGTCCACGTTTTCGCTCGACTGCATGATCGACGCGTACCTGGACGCGTACCGCAAGGCGGTCGAACTCGGCACGCCGCCGCCGCCGAGCGAAGCGACTCGCGCGGTCCGGGACCGCGACTACTGGGACCGGCCGATGGGGTTCACCGACAGCCCGCCCAAGCCCGCGACGCTGCGCTCGGGGCCGGGGTTGCGCTGAAGCCAGTGCAGTTTATTGCGCCCGGCTTCGGCCTTCGCGAGCGCTTCGTCGAGGCTCGGCGCGAGGACCGTGAAGTGGCCCATCTTGCGCCGCAGGGCCGAGTGACGTTTGCCGTAGACGTGCAGCTTCAGATCGGGATCGGTTAGCAGTTCCGCCACGCCCCCGAGCACGTCGCCGCGGCCGGCGCCCAGCACGTTGACCATCACGGCGGGCTCGAACAGTTTCGGCTCGACCAGCGGCAGGCCGCAGATCGCGCGAACGTGCGCTTCGTACTGCGAGATCTGCATCGCGTCGAGCGAATAGTGGCCGCTGTTGTGCACGCGCGGCGCGATCTCGTTGACGTAGATGTCGCCGTCGAACACGAAATACTCGACGCAGAAGGTGCCCACGATCTCGAGCAGCTCGCCGATGCGCCCGGTCGTCGCGCGAGCGCGTTCCGCCAGTTCGCCCGGAATCCGCGCCGGTACGATCGTCGTGGCCAGCACGCCGTGATCGTGCTGGTTCTCCGTGACCGGGAAGCAGACGCTGCGACCGTCGATCCCGCGCGCGCAAATGACCGAGACCTCGAGCTCGAAGGGCACGAAGCTCTCGAAGATCAACCCGGCGCCGCGCGCCGCCGCGAACGCCGCGCGCGCTTCGCTCTCGTTGCGCACGACCCACTGGCCCTTGCCGTCGTATCCGCCGCGCGCGCTCTTGATCACCGCCGGAAAGCCGATGCCGCGCATCGCGACGTCGAGGTCGTCCGCCACGTCGACCGCGGCGAACGGCGCCACGTTACAGCCGGCCTCGCGGGCGAAGGCTTTTTCCAGGATGCGGTCCTGGGTCACGCGCAGCACGTCGCCGCTGGGCCGTACCAGCCGTCCATCGCGTTCGAGCGCGCGCACCGATGCGAGCGGGATGTTCTCGAACTCGTAGGTCACCACGTCGCTGCGGGCGCCGAGTTCGCCGATCCCGCGCGGATCGTCGTAGGCGGCGACGATCTGCTCGTCGGCCACTTGGCCGCAGGGCGAGTTCGGCAAGGGCTCGAGGGTCACGACGCGATAGCCCATCCGTTTGGCTTCGAGCGTCAGCATCCGGCCGAGCTGTCCGCCGCCGAGGATCCCGATCGTCTCGATGCCGTTCAAAGGCGCGTCGCCTCGACCGCGGCCGCCGCGGCCGCGCTGCGTTGGGCGAGCCGGCGCGCCAGCTCGGGATCGGTCAGCGCCAGGATCCGCGCGGCGAAGAGGGCGGCGTTGGTCGCGTTCCCGATCGCCATCGTCGCGACCGGCACGCCGGCGGGCATCTGGGCGATCGAAAGCAGCGAGTCCAAGCCGTCGAGGGTGGAACTGCGGACGGGAACCCCGATCACCGGCAGCTGCGTCTTGGCAGCGGTCATGCCCGGCAGGTGCGCGGCGCCGCCGGCCCCCGCGATGAGGACGGAGATCCCGCGTGCGGCGGCGGTTTCGGCGTACTCGAACAGCAGGTCGGGCGTCCGGTGCGCGGACACCACGCGCATTTCGTGGGCAACGCCCAGTTCGGCGAGGGTCGTCGACGCGGCGCGCATCGTCTCGAGGTCGGAGACGCTGCCCATGATGATGCCCACGCGGGGTTTGTCCATGCGCGCGGGCTTCGCCCGCCGCGCAGGGGCGACCTCGACGGCACGGCAAAGCGTTCCTCATGACCCGCTTTCTGCTGGGAGTCAACTACTGGCCGCGCACGCGCGCGATGGCGATGTGGTCGCGCTTCGACGGCGGCGAGATCGACGAGGACTTCGCGCGCATCAAAGGGCTCGGGCTCGACGTCGTACGCTTCTTTCTGCTGTGGGAAGAATTTCAGCCCGCTCCCGATACGATCTCGCCGGTAGCGCTGGAACGTTTCGCAGCGGTGCTCGACTGCGCCGGCGAGCACGGCTTGCTCGCCATGCCGACGCTGTTTTGCGGGCACATGAGCGGCGTGAACTGGCTGCCGGATTGGACGCTCGACCCGGCGCGCGCGAGCGGCCGTTTCCGGACCTTCACGCACGGCGGCGTCTCGCCGTACGGCATCGGCGATTTCTACACGGGCGACCTGCTCGAGGCGCAGCGGCTGCTCGCGCGCGTCGTCGGCGAGCGCGCGCGCGACCACCCCGCGCTGCTGGCGTGGGACCTCGGCAACGAGTTCTCCAACCTGCGCGAGCCGGATTCGCAGAGCGACGCCGAGCACTGGAGCGCCGCGCTGACCCACGACCTCTTCGAGAGCTCGAACGTCGGCGTGACCGGCGGCCTGCACGGCGAAGACGTGACGCTCGATCGCAACATCCGGCCCAGCTCCATCGCCGCGCCGTGGACGTTTGCCACGATGCACGGGTATCCGGTCTACAGCGATTTCGCGCGCGGCCGCAGCGACCCGGAAGTCGTTCCCTTCCTGGCCGAGCTGACCGCGGCGTGCGCGCAGCAACGCGTGCTGTTCTCGGAGTTCGGCAACCCGACGTGCCCGCCGGACGCGCACGACGTGGGCGGGTTCGCGTGCCTGTCGGAGCGGGAGATGGCCGAGTACGCGTGGCGCGTGCTCGACCGCCTGCAGCACCGCGGCGCGCTCGGGGCGTTCTGGTGGTGCTGGGCCGACTACGCGGCCGAACTCGCGCAGACGCCGCCGTTCGACCGCGCCCCGCACGAGCTGACCTTCGGACTGGTGCGCGGCGACGGCAGCGCGAAGCCGGTGGCCGCGGCGCTCGCGGCCTTCGCGCGCGAAGGCCGGACCGTCGCGGAACCACCGCCGCCCATCGTCGAGGAAGGGGCGTACTACGCGGGTTTGCCCGATTCGCTGACGCGCGCGTTCGAGGCGTACGTCGAAGCGCATAACCTCTCGCAGGAGGTCGGGTGAGCGCGCGCCGGGTCGCCGTCGTCACGGGCGCCTCGTCGGGCATCGGGCTGGCGCTGGCCGAGCGGGCCGTCCGCGCGGGCTGGGACGTCTTCGCGGTCGGCCGCCGTGCCGAGCGCCTCGCCGACCTCGCGGAGCGGGTCGGCGGCGCGACGGGAACGATCGCGACGCTCGCGCTCGACCTGCGCTCGCCGCGTGCCGCCGCCCGCATCGTGCGGGAAGCCCTCGAACGCTTCGGCCGGATCGACGTGTTGGTCAACAACGCGGGCGGCGTCGCGGTCGGGCCGATTTCGGAGCAAACGGACGGCGCGCTCTACGAGCAGCTGGAGACGCACGCGATCGTCCCGCTCGCGCTGACCCGCGAGGCCCTGCCGGCGCTGCGCGCGAGCAAGGGCCAGATCGTGTACGTCGGCAGCGGCGTGGCGCGGATTCCGGTCGGCTCGCTCGGCGCGTACCCCGCCGCCAAGGCCGCCGTGCGCAGCTTGGCCCGGATCGTGCGCAACGAACTCAAGGGCGACGGCATCGCCGTCACCTACGTCGATCCCGGAGCGGTCGCCACGGAGTTCATGACGCGGGCCGGGTTCGCGGGGCCGCCGCCGATGCTGGCCGCGTCGCCCTACGACGTCGCCCGCAAGATCTTCGCCGCGTTCGAGACCCGCGCGCCGGTCGTGAACGCCGTGCCGTGGCAGACGTTCTTCGTGGCGATCGGCGAGGCGCTGCCGGCCCTGACCGACGCGCTGCTGCAGCGCGCGCCGGGCCTGGTGGGCGGCTCGAGGCCGCAGCCGGAACCCCTTCCGCTCGAAGCCGCGCCCGCGCCGCCCCCCGCGGCTGCCGAACCGGCGCCGGCCCTGCCGCCGTTCGAGGCCGCGCTGGCACCGCTCGGCGCGAGGATGCACAAGCTGAACCTGCGCGCGGAGTTCGTCCGCGGCTTGCTCGAGGCCGGCGCGGAGCTCGAACTCGGAGATGTGGCCATGCGCTGGGCGGGCATGCCGAACAAGAACGAGCGGACGTTGACGCACGAGGTCCTCGAGGCGCTGACCGAGGCGGGGTTTCTCGAGCGCTCCGCCGGCGATCGTTACCTGGTCTTGCGCGGCGAGGCCCAACCCGGGTAGGATCAACACCCGACGAGTACTGCGTTTGCGCGCGAGCGACGCCGCGCAATACGTCATCGTTGTATACAATTTGCGGCTTAACGAGAGGAGGCGGTGGAGATCGCATGATCGGGCTCGGCGCGTTCACCGTCTTCGCACTCGGCTTGCGCCACGGCGCGGACCCGGATCATTTGGCCGCAATCGATAACCTGACGCGCAACTCCGTCGACGACCGGCCCTGGCTCAGCCGCTTCTGCGGCTCGCTGTTCGCCGGCGGCCATTCCATCATGGTGCTGGCGATTGCGGCGCTGGTCGGGTGGCTCGGCACACAGCTCGGGCGCTACGGTTCGACGATCGAGACGGCCGGGACGTGGATCAGCATCGTCGTGCTCGTGCTGATCGCCGCGCTGAACCTGCGCCAGCTGCGGACCGGCTCGACGCGGCTCGCCGGCGTCAAGACGCGGCTGCTGCCGCGCTGCCTGCGCGACGGGTCGAGCCCGTGGCTGGCGGTTCCCGTCGGCCTGTTATTTGGTTTCGGTTTCGAGACCTCGAGTCAAGTGGCGGCGTGGGCGGTCGCGTTCGGCGTGAATTCCGGCGTGTTCGGCGCGCTATTGGTCGGCGCGATGTTCTGTTTGGGCATGCTCTGCACGGACACGCTCGACAGCGTGCTCGTGCACCGGCTCGTATCGGACCGCTCCAACTTCCAGTTCTCGACGATGCGGTTTTGGATCTGGTCGGTCACGCTCGTCGCGCTGGTCGTAGCTGCGTACGAACTGGCGCAGGTACTCGGCTGGCAGTCGCCGGTTCCGGACATCTTCGTTAGCGCGGCGATCGTGGCTTCGCTCGTGCTGGTCTTCGCGTACGTGTTCGCGCGGACGCGGAGCGAGAGACCGCTGGCCGCGCCTCCGCCCGGCACGGTAAGCTAAGCGAAGCAAGCCGAACGACGCCCTCGCGCGGTCGCGCCCGCGCGTCGTAGCGAGGCTTTGCAGGCCGCTCGGGCGTAACGGGGGCGTATGAAGATGGCTCGTCTCGTCGGCGGGGTGGCCGTGCTGTGCACGTTCGGCCTCGCCGCGTTCCTGTACATGGGTGCGCCGGCCCGCAGCGGCGTGGACCTGCAGGATTCACCTGTATTGACCTCGCTCCCGTCCGCCGACATCAACGACACGTATTTCTTTCCGAGCCCCACCAACCCGGGCAACGTCGTGTTCGTCATGGACGTCAACCCGCTGATTCCCGCGAGCTCGAAAGCCACGACGGCGCTGAACACGTTCTTCAGCAACGCCGTTCTCTACACGATGAAGTTCGACACCAATTATGCGAACGAGGCCGCGAACGGCGGCCGTCCGGTCGAGAATCTGGTGCTGCAGTTCGCGTTCACGACGCCGAGCGGCCCGACCGGCGGCCAGACCCAGCAAGTCATCGCATACGGCCCGTCGGCGCCCGTGCAAACCGGACCGACGACGAAGCTGGTCAACGGCGCCGTGGCGAGCGGCTCGGGTTATATCAACCGCCCCTTCTCGTTCGACTCCGGACAGATCCAGGTGTATGCAGGGGCGCGCCGCGACCCGGCGTTCTTCGACTACACGCTTTTCAAGAGCATCTTCCCCGCGAGCACCAACGGCTCCGGACCGTCGTGCTTTCCAAGCTCGTGTCCGCAGGGCTTCGGCACCGGCCCAAACCCCGATTCGTTCAACTCGACCGACGTGCTCGCGATCGTCGTGGAAATGCCGCGCGTGCTGATCGCTAACGTCGGTACCGGTATCGTCGCGTATTGGGCGACGACGAGCACGGTCTCGGGCCAGTAGGGTCATCGATATGAAGCGCATTCTCACGCTCGCCTGCGCCGCCGCCGTCGCGTTCGCCACCCTGTCGGCGTGCAGCAACGACCCGACGGTCAACGGCACGCAGAACACCAACGGTGCGAACCTCACGTTCCACCAAATCGACCGCGAGGGAAAATCCGGCATCAAGGTCCTCTACCTGACGTACTCGCAGCACGATCCGTACAACCGGAACTCGCCGCAGAACGACGGCGCGAACTACGGCCCGTCGATTTCCGGCTTCGTTACCGCCACCGCCGGCCGCAGCGCCGGAATCGGCACGTACGTCGAGGACCTGCTGCTGCCCGACGCCTTGATCGCGAACGTCTACGACACCTCACCGCGGGCGAGCTACCTGGGCTGGGAGACCGGCGGCCAGATCGCGACCGACTGCACCGGCCTCCCGGGCGCCACGTTCGGGGGCCGCAGCCTCAACGACGACCTCGTCAGCGCGATGCTCGGCCTTTCGTTCAGCACCCTGGCCACGTCCACGACGCTCAAGAAGCCGACGCCCAACGTCGTCAGCCTGAGCGGCGGCGGCGTGACCCCGATCCCCCCCGACGACGGCCACGACCACAACGGCCAGAACGGCACGGCCAACCTCTCGAACCAGCACGTCTCCTGCGCGACCAAGGGCTTCACGAGCCGAACGTTCCCCTACCTGGCCCCACCGGTCTGACGCAGGGCCGGGCGCGCCCGGTAGGGTACTATCGTCGGTCGGGCCGAGCCGCGCTCTGCCGACTCGTGGGGATGTAGCTCAGCTGGTAGAGCACTTGCTTCGCATGTAAGGGGTCAGGAGTTCGAGTCTCCTCATCTCCACCATTGAAATCACGCGGAACGCCCACGCTGCGGGCGTTTCGCCCGAAAGCTCCGGAGAAATGACGAGGCCGTCTAGCCTCGTCTTTCTTCGTCTTCCACCGGTCAAACTGGGGAGAACCGCGGGGAGGACGTCCACGACGCAGCTCGGCGGCGTGGCGTGCCTCCTCACTGCCCGTTGGTGCTGTCCGCTCCGCGTCGCCAGTTTGCTGTCACGTTCGGATTTTCGGGGAGCTTGCAAATTGAGCTCCCGGTTGCACCTGCTAAATCACCAAGTCGTAATTTCATACCGTAGACGTGCCGGGGCTGCAAGACGCTCCTGCTACGAGAATCGCCCCGACCCACGTCACGGTGGCGCCGGAAGTGCTGATCGGGATCCGCGTGCGAGGCGACCCGGACCCGAACGAACGGAAAGCCGTTCGTTCTCTTTTGGGGGCCCTTTTGAGAACTGAGTGGGTAACGGGGGCTTACGGCTGAGAAGGCAGGGTTTAGCGCAGGGGGCTGCCGGGAATCGGCGACCGTTCGTGACACCCGGGGTCACGAAACGATCGCGACGACCAGCCGCCGTCTGCGCGCCCGTCCCGAACAAATCAAGCATCGGCTAACTCGCCGTGTGAGCAAGAAAGGATAAGCCACGGTACGATGCTCCGTGCAGTGCCGATCGACTCCAGATGCATTAGCTTGATTCGGGTATCTTCATCGCGCGGCGTGAGTACGCGGATGATCAGGTTCGTTTGCCCGACCGGCACGAGATCGACGACGTCGAACCGCAGGGCGCCAAGGTCGGGTACGTGTCGATCGATCGGCCCCGGGTCGGTGAACGTTTCGGCGACGGGCGACTCATTCCAGATGGTGCGGAAGAACGGATGGCCCATCGCGAACTCGAAGACTCGTTGCGAAAGTGGCGTCGGGCCGAAGGTCGTGAATGCGCGCCGGAACGTCCCGATGAAGCTCCGCGCGACCTTCTGGTACTCCTCGTCGGTACCGCACAGACTCCGGTAGTACGGATCGGTCAAGGCGCCGACGATCACGTTCCGGTCGAAGTCGTCTTCGTGCCTCGACCAGCGAAAAATACCGTCGGCGACGGCGTTCCAACAATGTGGCGTGCAATAACGGTCCATGATCATCGTCGCCGCACCCGGCACCGTCATCGCAACGTGGTTCATTGCGGGCGAAAGCAGGGCGTCCGGCGCGCGTGCTGCCGCCGGAACGGTAAAGCCGGCGAGTTCAAAGACGTAGCGCCTGTCGGATTGGTCCAGACGGAGGGCCTGAGCGACGGCATAGAGCGTAGCAAGCGAGGGTACGCCCGCCGTACCGAGCTCGATTCGCGTGTACCAACTTTCGCTGATTCCGGCGAGGTCCGCAACTTCGGCGCGGCGCAGGCCGGGCGCCTTGCGCCGAGGAGACAAGGCGAAGCCGCCCGCGTCGGGAGAGAGATGGTTCCGACGGCTGCGCAGGAAGTCTCCCAGCTCCACGAGGTTGCCTGCCGAGTTGTCGTTCGATGCATGGCTGGCCACGACCGGCTTTAACCTTCTCGTTGTCTCGCACAAAAACTCCAAGGGAATGTCGCAGCCGCGCATGCGACGAGCGCGGGGGCAGACAGGGGCTTCGCCCGCGTGCACGGTTGCCGCGGGGTAGGCGGAGTCGAGGCATCGCAGGATCCGCTTTGGAGAGTGCGCGCCGCGGACCGATAACGCGAGCAGTCGTCGATCGCGCGGCTCGCACCGAACACGGCCTGGCTGAGTGCGAGCGTTGCGCTCGGGGAGCGCCGCTTCATCAAGACCGGGCGGCTCGGAGGACGTCGGAGGATGCGGCTCGTCGCTCCCTCGTTCGCCGCATCTCCTGAAGGAACCCCATCCGGGCAAGGAGTAGCTGCCTGTTGCTCGACGAATCTTCCCGGCGTTCGCGCAACCGGTGACCTACGCTCCTGAACGTCGAGCGCGTTGCGGCCCTGCCTGCAAGGGTTCCAGAGCGATCTCGCGTTCTTCCCGCGCCGCTTATTGGCAGACATCCTGCGGTTGATTGCGACGGCGCGCACCGCATAGGCAAGGAGAATCGTCATGAGCGACACGCTCGAGATCCCTAGCATCCCGCGCCTTCGCTTCCTCCACGCGGCGGCGGCGGCGGCGGCGGTGTCTCAGCTTGGCCCGGCAGCCGAGGCGGAGGCGCAAACGTCGGGTGCAAGCCCCGCCGGGGCACGCGCCATGGGGACGCACACGTCATTTGAGTCCATGAAGCAAGTCAACGCCGGCGTTCTAAGTAACGGATACGCGGAATTGGGACGCGAGAATGGCAAGGCGGTCATCCTCCTCCACGGCTGGCCATACGACATTCACAGCTTCGTCGAAGTCGCACCGTTGTTGGCCGCGCAAGGCTATCGAGTGATCGTCCCCTATGTGCGCGGCTGCGGGACCACGACGTTTCTGTCGAACGCGACGTTTCGCAATGGCGAGCCGGGTGCGGTCGCAGTTGACTTGATCGACCTGATGGACGCTCTCAAGATCGAGAAGGCGGTCATCGGTGGCTACGATTGGGGCGGCCGTACCGCTGACATCGTCGCCGCGATCTGGCCGCAACGCTGCAAGGCCCTGGTCTCGGTCAGCGGCTACCTGCTGAGCAGTCCCGCTTCAAACGAGCTTCCCTTGCCACCGGCAGCTGAGTACCAGTGGTGGTACCAATTTTACTTCTCGACAGCTCGCGGCGAACTCGGTTACGACAAGTATCGGCACGATTTTGGCAAGCTGATCTGGCAGATCGCTTCGCCGAAGTGGGACTTCGACGACGCCACCTTCGACCGGACGGCAGCGTCGTTCAACAATCCGGACTACGTCGCGATCGTCATTCATAACTACCGCTATCGGCTCGGCCTCGTGAACGCCGAAAAGAAGTACGAAGAGCTCGAGGCTCGATGCGATGCGGGACCGGTCATCGCTGTGCCTACGATCACCATGGAAGGCGACGCGAACGGGGCACCTCACGCCCCCGCCAGCGCCTACCGCAGTAAGTTTACGGGCAAGTACGAGCACCGGGTGATCACCGGCGGCGTCGGACACAACCTGCCTCAGGAAGCGCCGCAGGCCTTTGCGCAAGCCATCATTGACGTCGACGCCTTCTGAGGTCGCCACCGGGACATTGGTGGGCATTCCGCTGAGTGTTCCCACGTTTCAATAAAGGGCTCGCGCCATGAATCTGATAGCGGACCAGACAGTCAGCACGAACGCTATTCGACCCTTTCCACCGGTCAAGGTTTCCGATGCGGAACTCGCAGACTTGCGCCGGCGTATTACGGCGACCCGCTGGCCGACACGCGAGTTGGTTCCGGACCAGTCGCAAGGAGCGCAACTGGCGATGGCGCAAGTGTTGGCGCGATACTGGAGCACCGACTACGACTGGCGCAAGTGCGAGTTAAAGCTTAACGCTATACCGCAGTTCTTGACCGAGATCGACGGTCAGCAGGTCCATTTCATCCACGTGCGCTCGAAGGATGTCAACGCCTTGCCGCTCATCGTCACGCACGGTTGGCCGGGCTCGATCGTCGAACAACTCAAGATCGTCGAGCCGCTGACCAACCCCACCGCGCACGGTGCGAACGCGAATGACGCATTTCACCTCGTGATCCCGTCGATACCCGGACACGAATTCTCGCCGGAAGCGGAAACCTTGGGCTGGGATCCCGTGCGTATTGCAAAGGCCTGGCTCGTACTGATGGAACGGCTGGGTTACGATCGCTTCGTCGCGCAGCGCGGCGACTGGGGCGCCAATGTCACGCAAGAACTCGCATTCCTTGCCCCGGCGAAGGTGATCGCAATCCACACGAACATGCCCAGCACCGTTCCCGAAGCAATCGGCGCGGACGCAACGATCGCCCTCGACGACCCGGCCTTCGCGACGATTCCGCAAGTTGACATCGTGGCGAACGCGCTCCGCGGGAAGACGGCGACGGATCTGCTCGCGAAGGTGAAGGACGGCGGGACGTTTGTATCGGTGACGGGAGCGCCCGATGGTACCAAGGACTACCCGAAGGTGCGCGTCGGCTCGTTCGTCTCAACGCAAGACCGAGCGCTAATCGCCTTCATCGCCCATGCCGTAAACGCCGGCAAGATGACGATCCCCATCGACCACCGCGAGAAGCTCGAGAAAGCGGGCGCCGCGCAGGCCGCGTTCACGAAGGGCGGTATCGGGAAGGTCCTACTCATCCCGTAAATACTCTCTATCAGAATCGGAGTCGTCGATGAACAAAGAACAGGTCGAGCAGCAGTGCTATGAGATGCCGCCACGGGAGGGATTTACCGTCACACATTTCATCACCGTCGCCGACATCGACCGATCGGCGGCTTTTTATGAAAAGGTCTTCGGAGGCCGCGTTCTGAGCAGAGGCGACAGCAAGGGTGCGTCTGGGCACATTCAGATCGCGAATACTTGGCTGATTGTCAACGTCGGAGGCGGGCCCACGCCGGACAAGCCGTCGGTAACGCTCGGCGTCCCCGCCGACCCGGATAAGGTCAGCAGCTTCTTGAATATCCGCGTTGCGGATATTCAAGCGTGCTATGAACTATGGCGAGAGCGAGGAGCCGAGTTTATCACGGAGCCAATACCAAAGTACGGCGAGATTCGCTGCTACATCCGCGATCCCGACGGCTATATTATCGAGGTCGGACAGAGCACCGACCTCATGTATGGTTAGCCGATCGGCCCGGATGGGATTCCGATTTAGACGGTTAAGGTGCGCGTCGTTTCGCCGATGCCGTAAACGCCGACGAGATGACGATCCCGATCGACCACCGCGAGGAACTCAGGAACGCTAGCCCCGCGCAGCGGTCACGAAGGGCGGTATCGGGAAGGTGCTTGCTCGTCCCGTGAGCTCCACCCTGGAAGACGTGGATAAATACTCTCTCTGTCCGAATTGGAGTCGTCAATGAACAAAGTACAAGTCAAGCAGAACAGCTATGAGATGCCACCTCGCGAGGGGTTTACCATCGCACACTTTCTCACCGTGGCCGATCTCAAGAGATCCGCCGAATTCTACAAAACGGTCTTCGGCGGGGAAATTGTGAGCATGGGCGACGGAGACGCACCGCCGTACATCAAAATCGCCAATACGTGGCTCATTATCAACGTTGGGGGCGGTCCAACACCGGACAAACCAACGGTGACGCTACGACCGCCGCCCGACCCTAATGAAATCAGTAGCTTCATGAATATTCGCGTCGCAGACATTCAAGCATGCTACGAGCTATGGAAGAGTCGAGGCGCAACGTTTCTCACCGAACCCAAAGACAAGTACGGCGAGACGCGATGCTACATACGCGATCCTGACGGTTACATCATCGAAGTTGGGCAAAGCAAGCCGGACGTCCCTTACGGTTAAGACTCGGCCCACGCGCGGTTTCGGTGTTTCTCGAAGACGAGCGGGATGAGCTAGCTGACGCGAGCCAACCCCGCCGGAGGGGGCCCTTCGTTATCTATATTCCCGAGCTGGATACTACCGAGGGTGGCATGCGCTCCTTGACGATGCAGCGCCCCGACGCCCAATCCTGGCCTCGCAACCTGAGCACCGCGTAGCAGCGTCTTCAAACTGACGTAGAACTTGCCTGCTGTTCGTCCGCGCCTCTCGGCGGACGAGCGTCGAAAGCCGTAGGGAGTTTTCCATGAGAACGATCAGGATCTTCGAACACATCTCGCTCGACGGCGTAATCCAGACCTCCGGCGAAGACGGCGATTTCCCTCACGGCGACTGGACTGCGCCCTATCGGACCCCCGCCGGCCGGGAGGCAATCATCGCCGCGCAAGGCGAGAGCTTCGATCTGTTGCTTGGCCGTCGCACCTATGATATCTGGTCGTGTTTCTGGCCAAAGGCGCCGAGTAGTCAGATGGCTGACGGCCTCAACGCGGCAACAAAGTATATTGCTACGCACCGTCCGGAAAGTCTTGAATGGGGCCCGGTCGAGAGCCTTGGACCGGACATCGTCGAGGGAATTCGTCGCATCAAGTCCGAGGACGGCCCGGACCTTATTCTTTGGGGCAGCTCCACGCTGACATCGATGCTACTCGAACATGGGCTTGCGGATGAGATCCTGCTGATCGTCTATCCGGTCCTGTTGGGCACGGGGAAGCGCTTCTTCGCGGAGGGAACCCCGTCACGCTCATTCGAGCTCATCAGCACGAATGCAATGCCGTCCGGCATCATCGTCAGTACTTATAAGGTCGCCGGGCCTCTGAAGACCGGATAGCTCGATGACACGTCGGCGTGAGCCGACGTCAAAGATGACGATTATCATCTCACCTCTGCCACAGCATGCAGCCGATAACCGATCACCCCGTCAACGCGCCGATCCCCTCGGCGGTCGCTTAGCTCCAGGATCGCGGTGGAGGAGTGGAGGACGCCAGTCGTGGCGATTCAACCGGCACGACTCCTCGACTCGTTTCCTTCGGTTTAGCTGTGGATGGAGGTCGAAGAGCGCGTGAATCTGGCGGCGAGGCAGAACAGCGACGATGTACTCCCGCCGTCCATCCCTCTGTTTCAGTATCGAGTGAGACCAGCCGAACGGATGTAATTACTGAGGGCGTGAAAGGTCTCACGCATGCAAAGGAACGGCCCAGCTCCTGACCCCGAGGTCCCCGCCAAGGCAACGCGGCGGCGGTTCTCTGCGGCCGAAAAGGCCCGCATTCTCGACGAATATGACCGCGCGTCCGCGATCGAGCGAGCAGCGATCTGCCGCCGGGAGCGCATCTACACATCGCATCTTTCCCAGTGGCGCAAGCAGCGCGCCGCGGGGGCACCGCTCGAGGCCAAGCGTGGACGTAAGCCCGATCCGGAAGCCGTTGAGAACACACGACTTCGCAAGGAAAATACCGCCTTGACGGAACGCCTGGCGAAGGCTGAACGGGTGATTGACATCCAGGGAAAAGCTTACGCGCTCTTGCGGTCCGTAGTCGGCGAGAGCGCGGATCAGATGGACTTGCCGCCGTGGAAAAAGTCGTAATGGATCTTGCAGTCGAGCTAGGCGAACGCGGAGCTTGCCGGCACGTTGGGCACACACGAGCGAGCTTTCGCCGTCGTCACGTGCTTGCGCCGCACGCGCTTGGCGATACGGGTGAAGTGGTGGTCCCATCTCCACGATCGCCTCGGCAGCAGCGGCGGTATCAGGTGCGGCAGCTCGCGCGCCAAGAGCGGAGCGAGAAACGCACGCGCCGTCCGTCGTCGCTGGCGCTGAGCGCGGATGAACGGCAGGCGGTCTTGGATGCCGTTCACCAGCCCCGCTTCGCGGATCGCAGCGTGCCGCACATCTATGCGACCCTCTTGGACGAGGGAACCTATCCGTGCTCGACGTCAACGATGTACCGCGTTCTGCACAGCGTCGGTGAGGTCGGCGAGCGGCGTGATCAGGCAACGCGACCTGCGCACGTGAAGCCCGAGCTCTGCGCAACGGGTCCGCGTCAGGTGTTTGCCTGGGATATCACCAAGTTGCACGGACCGCGGAAATGGAGCTACTTTTACCTGTACGTGATCATCGACATCTACAGCCGTTACGTCGTCGGCTGGATGGTCGCTGATCGCGAAAGCTCGGCGTTGGCTCGCGTCCTGCTGTCCGAAACGATTCGCAAAGAAGGCGTGGATCCGGCCAAGCTGACGGTGCATTCCGATAACGGAAGCTCGATGGCCTCGAAGCCTGTTGCGTTTCTGCTCGCCGATCTGGGTGTTACGAAGAGCCATTCGCGTCCTCACGTCAGCGACGATAACCCGCACATCGAATCGCTTTTCAAGACCGTCAAATATCAGCCAGAGTTTCCGACGACGTTTGCCAATATCGTCGAGGCGCGAGCCTTCTGCCGCGCCTTTCTCCAGTGGTATAATACGCAGCATCGCCACAGCTCGCTCGCGCTCCTAACGCCAGCAGACGTCCATCATGGCCGTTCTGACGCGATTCTAAGACAGCGCCAAATCACACTCGACGAAGCGCATGCCAAGCACCCCGAGCGCTTCGTCAAAGGTCCACCCAGAGTTCCTCAACTCCCAACCGCGTCATATATCAACAGACCGCAAGAAACGATAACCATCCCTTCAAAGCCGTTTCAAATCGATTCTTACGACCGCAACAATGCATCGGAGATCGACGCAACGATCAGGCCACTCGAACGCAGCGCTTGACAATCGAATCGAGCGCGGCTAACATCAAGAAGCCGCGCAGTAAATCACGTGCAACACGTGGTCTCATTCGTACTGAAAATTTCCGCATTTCTTCTTGTAGTCGCAGCCGCAGAGCGCTGGAAAGGCTGGATGAGCCCTCTTAACGGAGAGTTGCGCTATGGAGCACCATCGTTACCAGCAACAAGCCGTTCGCCCAATGGCAAGAGGCAAGAGGTCTTCCCAAGCGCAGGATGCGTCTGTATCGCTCGTCGATCGACTCGTGCATCGCTCCGAAGTCATTGCTATCGAGGGCAAGTCGTACCGCCTCAAAGAAGCCGAAGAGCGTGCGGACCGGAATCAGCGCCGGCGCCGTACGCCCAAAGCGCCAAGGTAGACGTCGTGGGCGACGGCGCGCCGCCTCTGCACCCCTGGGCGGCCCGCCAGTCAGCCTCCGTCATGGCCGTCAACAACACGCCGTTCTCTACAGCCAAATAACTTCGCCGAATACGCGCCGTTCTGCACATCCGCTAACAAGCGGCGAACGCGAAAGCGCGGCTGCCGCGTTTGTACCGCGAGGGACACACGATGACGCCGATCACCGCTACGGAGGCGCCGCCGTGCTGTTTCTGCTGATCCTGCCAAAACCGGCCAAAGGGCCAAAGTGGCCACCGACCCTTGACTAATCGCGAGGGTGCCGCTCGGGTTATATGATCGTAATTTCATGATTTAGAAGGCCCGCATCTGCAGGACGCTCCTGCTGCGAGAATCCTCGGACCCCCGTCAAGAGTTGGAGCTGCGGTCGCTGCGGCGACGCTAGGTTCCGCTGTCGTGTGCAATTCACAGGCACCGCAGGCCGGCGACGAAGGTTGCCGCGGATCCGAGTGTCGCCCTCATGTGAACACGTTCGTGCCGAGCGCCTTCCGCGATCGTAGCCACGCCGCGCTGGCCCTTCACGCCGCACTCTGCCGCCTTCACCGCCGTCAGGGACAGCCTCCTTACGAATTCAGCGACAACGATGATCGCCGCCAGTGTCACCGGCTTGTTCGGCCATGACCGACGCGCTGCACGACCCTTCATCTGAGCTGATCGCCCCGCTGGCCGCGATCGTCGAACCCGAATCGGCCGACCGCCTCAAGCGCGCCCGCTGGATTCGAAACTCCATGCCCCGCTGGCGCCAGGTTTCAAGGGCAGCAGGCCGGCAGTTCCAGCATCCCGATCGACATTGACGGTCGTATAGCGTTTCTGCTATGGTCTAGCGGTGGCGAAGGTTCCAAAGCCCATCCTCAAGTCCGTCGAGTGGATTGGAACCTCGAAAGATGATGTCAGCGCGTATCCCCAAGAAGTCAAGGACGAACTTGGGCAATCGCTCTTTGTCGCACAACTCGGCGATTTGGCTGATAACGCCAAGCCGATGAAGGGGGCACTGCGCGAAGTGACCGAGATTATCGCCAAGGACGCCGATGGGACATATCGGCTCGTGTATACGGTCAAGCTTGGAGACACAATCTACGTCTTGCATGCGTTTCAGAAAAAATCCACGCACGGCATAGCAACGTCGACCAACGATATCAAGCTGATCGGAAGGCGGTTGCTGATCGCTAAGAATAGAGCAGCATCGGTCGCCTCAGCCACGATACAAGAATCGTCATCTAAGGTGAAGAACAAATGACAACTAAGAGTGACGACACCGTCCACGTCGGCAGCGGGAACGTCTTTGCAGATATAGGTCTGCCGAATCCCGAAGAGCGACTGCTGAAAGCTCAGATCATGTACGCCATTGGTCAGGAAATCAAGCGGCAGGGATTGACACAGGTTAAGGCGGCCAAGAAGGTGGGCCTCGCTCAACCCGATCTCTCGCGCATCCTCAATGGACGCGCGTCCAACTACTCGACAGAGCGCCTCTTTCACGTCTTACTGCAACTCGGACAAAACATCGAGATCGTGCTATCGGACGCACAAACAAATGTCGGTGCTGTAAGTCTTCGCAAGCGGACTCGATCAAGAATGAAATAGAGGAATACCGCAGCGAGTGGAAATCGACGTTAGGCAGCCCCGAGCGGCGCAAGAGGGCGCGCCAGGCGGTCAGGACGCGATGGGTCAGCTCCGGGAGCTCTAGGGTGCGCCTGGATCCTTTGGTCTTGAGCTCGCCGAGGACGTGGCGACCGTCGCGATCGGGGCGAGTTGGCGAATCACGGTAACGGTTCGGCGCTCGAGATCGATGTTCGCCAGCAGTGATGCCGGCGGTGACCGCACCGCGGCAATCTACAGCCGGGCGACGGAACGAAGTACAAGGGGCACTTGTTCCGATAGCAACGCGCAACTCGACGCCGATATTGCCGTGGATGTGGTCATGACGGGCCGCAATCGCGACGCCCTGAAAGCGGCAGTTTGCCCTACACGGACTCTTCCTCCGGTCACGTACGCGCGCCGGGTCTGCAGGACGCTCCTGCTAGGAGAATCGTCCCGACCACGAACCGCGGCCGCCGTTCGGCATGCTACAACTTCCAGCCGATAACGAGGTTGTGATACCGGAGTTCATCGACATCCTGACGCCGGCCCTCGCCCCCTGCCCGGCTTCACGGATCGCGTTCCCAAAGCTCCCAAGCCCGGATCCTCCGCGGTGATGCAAATGCTGTACCGACTGCGTACGAAAGCGGCCGCGAGACTTACGCCTTGCGAAAGTGTACGGTCGAACCTGTCATCGGAAATCTCAAGCGGACATTGGGCTTTAGTCATATGGAGAATCCGTTTACGGACGTCCGTCCGGGACGATCCAGCCACCCACAGTAACCGGAGGGGTACCATGTCTTCATCGCACCGTCTGCTCGCTGCAGCCTGTCTACTCGCCGCCGCCGCTGTGGGCAGCGGGCAGCACGGCGGCGCGGCCGAGCTGCCCAGATTCGCGAGCGGGACTGCAGCCCGGCCGGCTGCTGATGCAGCCGCCGCCGCGACCGTCTGGACGCAGAGCGACGCGGAGAAGATTCTGCCGGGCGACAGGCCGGTCGCTAAGAATCGGAGCATCGCCGCAGCGGGGGCACGCGGCGAAAGCGTCGCCTATCAGATCGTCGTCTCGGCCACGAGAGGCTCGCTGCGCGCCGTCAACGTCGCCTTCGGCGATCTCTCCGACGGTCACGGGCACACGCTCGCGGCGTCCTCGGATGTACAACTCTACCGCGAATTCTACCTCGATCTCACGCACCCGTCCGGCCAGTACGGGCACACGGGAGAGTGGCCCGACGGCCTGGTGCCGATTGGCAAGGACGCCTACTATCACGAGCAGCGTAACGGCGCGCCCTTCGCGGTCTCCGCCGGGAAGAACCAGGCCGTGTGGGTCGATTTCAACATTCCCGCCGGCGCCGCGTCCGGCGTCTATACCGGCTCCGCGCGCGTGACCGACGGCTCGAGCCTGCTCGCGGCTGTGCCGGTGACCGTAACGGTATGGAACTTCGCCTTGCCGGCGACCTCGTCGCTGACGACCGCGTTCGGCTTCAACACCTATCAGGCGTACCTGGGCTACTACAAGGCGTGGAACACGAATAGCATCGTCACACTCTCCAACCTCTACCAGGCCGAGGCGCTGCGTCATCGCATCTCGCTCTACGAGAACGACGTTGAAACGCCGCAGTACACGTATAACCCTTCAACGCACAAGATCACGAACGTCAGCTACACGCTCTTCGACGCAACGTACGTGCCGGATCTCGACGGATCGCTGCTTCCCGACCATGCGGAGGCAACCGTCGCACAGGTCCCCGACGATAACGCGACGGCTCCCGGTCCGACGCCCGGTCCGAACGACGCGCAGGCCGTCGCGTTCTGGCAGTTGATGGGCAAGTACTATAGGCAAGAAGGCTGGCTGTCGCGCAACTTCTACTACGACGTCGACGAACCGCAGACGGCCCAAGATTTCGAAACGGCCGCGCACCGGGCCGACTTGGTCCACCAGGCCGACGCGAGCCTGCGCGTAATGGAAACGACGACCATCCACAAGGAACTGATCGGCAAGATCGACATCTGGGATCCGATCGTCAACGAGCTCGACAGTCCCGGCTTCCCGCCGCCCTCGGCTTACGCCGCGCGTCAGAAAGCGGGCGACAAGGTATGGTTTTACACGTCGAACAATTCGCTCGACAGCGGCGGCCCGTGGCCGAGCTTCTTCGTCGACGCGGGCATGAACAGCGCGCGCATCTTCACGTGGATGGCGTGGCGCTACCATCTCGACGGCTTCCTCTACTACGGCACCGTCGAGGGTTACGGTAACCCCAACGTCAATCCGTGGACCAACGTCTACAACTTCGGCGACAACGGCGACGGGCTGCTCTTCTATCCGGGGACGACGTCGATGATCGGCGGCGCGCACCCCATCCCGTGCGACTCCATCCGGCTCAAGGAAGTGCGTGCGGCGTTGCAAGACTACGAGTACATGATGCTGCTGCACAAGATGGGGCAAGACGCCTTCGTCGACTCGCTTGTGCAGAAGGTCGCGGCCAAGACCAACGTCTGGTCGCAGGACGGCAACGCCATCCTCGAGGCCCGCGCCGAGATGGCCAAGAAGATCGCGGGGAACTAACACCCGAAAAGCGGATGCGCGCGTTGGGCAGGCGACGGACCTCAGAGCGCGAGCAGGCGGCGTACTGCGGCCGCGGCGATCCGGATTTGCGCGCGGATCGGCAGCCGCCGTGTCAGTCTAGCTGCGGGTATCTCCTCTTATCCTCTTCGCGATCCCGAGCGACCTCGAACTCGATGACGTCGCGCGCGTTCGCCATCGCCTCCTCGACTGTCGCACCGAAGCGCTCAAGGCGCTAACATTCCGACGGTCGGTGATGCGCCGACGTTGCCGTACGGCGCGGCCGCCCGCCGTCGCATGCGGCGCCGGTTTTCTAGGGCGAGAGTTCGTAAATCGTTCCGCGGGACGTGTAGCCGGACGTCGTACCGAGCAGTTTGCCCTTGAAGAGTGTTAGCTGCGTTACCGGAAAGACGTCGGTCGTGAAGCGGTACACGACGCCGAACGCCCAGCCCCCGTTGTCGGATTCCGCGAGGGTGAATATCTCGCCGCATCCCTGATCCGGACAACTTCCAAGCGCACTTCCCGCGACGCCGTATACACGACGGCTGCCGTCGGAAGTCAGGAACCCCATCGGCGAGAACCCGTCGGACCCCGTAAATTCGTGCAGGATCTTGAAATCCCAGGGCGGCTTGCCAGTGGACGGCCTAGTCAGCAGCCCGACGACGCCGCAGCCGTCGTAGGACGTATTCACGCAGAACTTACTGTGATCGCCCCCGCCGGTCGTGGTAAAGATGAGTTCGCTTGCGGCCGTACCCCCGAACGGGAAGCCGTTCGAGATCTTGGGCGTTACCGGTGGCAGACTGTCGACGGCCGACTCAGGGAAAAAGAACGACAGCGGGCCGTACAAGCGGCAAAAGTCGATCAGATTATTCCCGTTAAAGCCTTTGCCGGGAAGATACCGGAAATATCCCCAGACTGCGCCGCAGCCCTCGTTAGGCCCACCCCGCGGCATCCGGTACGGCGATGCCTGAAAGGGTGTCGCGATCGCGTTGCCGGCAATCGTTCCGCCTTCACTCGTCGAGAAATAGACATTTCCGGCAGCGTCGAACGAGGGCGATGCAACTGGGATCGCGCCGTCGGCGCCACCCGCAAACGCGTGAATGAGCCTTTCGCCCCACCGACCCCTTACTTCGACAAGCTGAAAGAACGTTCCGCAACCGGTCGGGACCCCGTTGTCCGACCCGCATGCTGGTGCTCCACCACCGAGTTGCGTCGTGCCGAAAAGACTCCCGTCCGGCGCGAGAGCTAAGCCAAGCGGTTGAGTTCCGTCCTTTCCGCCCAGGAATGTATGGAGGACGGTACCCTTCCACACCGTGCTTCCCTTGGCTGGGGGATCCAGCTCGAAGACCGTGTTGCCCGTGTTGGTCGCGGCGTAGAGCGCCGAGGCCGATCCGACGATGGTGAACGCGCCGGTACCGAAAATCGTCTTCTCATGCCAACGGCCCGCGGCATCTTGTACGAGCTGGTAAATGGACGAACTCGTGGCGCCGTAGAGCGCGCCGCCCGGTCCCGGAACCAAACCTGTCTGCGGCACGACCCCTTGCGGGAACGTGTAGATCGTGGCGAGCGTCGCGGCGTGCGCGGCGCCTTGCGGCACGGCGCAAACACTGGTTACGATGGAGAGCGTTGCTATCGTCGCCGCGCGGCGTAAGAAATCCACCAAACACCTCGTTTCAGAGCGACCGAAGAGAACTCAGACGCATGGTCAGCCACACTCGTAGATCGTACGCGTTGCGCCGTCCCAAAACCGTCTATCTTCCGCGACAGTGGTCGACGGCGCGCGCGAACGCCCCGAGGGCCGACGATTCGCCGGCGACGGCGTCGGCGGCGCGAATCCCGTTCCTGAGGCGGCTCCCGAGCAGCGCGAGTGGACCGAACGCTATTCGTGTTCTTTCACGAACTCGATGCGGATGCCGCGTCCGGTGACCGCCTGCACGATGCGGCGAAGGTCATCGAGATTTCGCGCAAGCCGGCCGATGCTGTAAACGACGACCGTGTCGCCGGGGCGAGCGCACGTCATCAGCGCTTGCAGCTGGGGCCGTTTCGTATCTTTGCCGGATGCCTCAAGACCGTCAAATGGCGGCTGGTGACACGAATTGGGGTTGGCGCCGGCGCATCTTGCCGTAACGGCGCATCAAACCTCCAGCCACTCGCGGCGGACATCCGCATTGGCCATCAATTCGTCCGGCGTACCGTGGAACACCATGCGTCCGTGTCCCATCACATAGATTCGATGCGAGATGCCCAAAGCGATGAGAAGGCGCTGCTCGACCAGCACTATCGAGATGCCGCGCCGGGCGATCTCCTTGAGGAGATCGGCGATCCGCTCGACCATCTGCGGAGCAAGCCCCTCCGTCGGCTCGTCGATCATGATGAGGTCGGGATCACCCATCAACGTGCGGCAGATTGTCAGCATCTGCTGCTCCCCGCCCGACAGCGCCCCGCCGGGCGCGTCAGCTCGTTCGCGCAACTGCGGGAACAACCGCCACGTTTCCTCGAGGCCCCAGCGCCGCGTCTTCTGGCCCGGCTTCACTCCCAGCAGCAGGTTTTGCGTCACCGTCAACGCGGGAAAGATCGCCCGCTCTTCGGGGACATAGCCGACGCCGAGGCGGGCGATCTCGTACGGTTTGAGACCGGCGATCGATCTCCCCTTGAAGACGATCTCGCCGCTCGGAACGGGATCGCCCATAATCGCCTTCAGCGTCGTCGAGCGGCCGACCCCGTTACGCCCGAGTATGCTGACGATCTCGTTGTCGCCTACGGTGAAATCGACGCCTTGCAGGATGTGGCTCTTGCCGTAATAGGCGTGGACGTCGCGAACTTCGAGCATCAGGCGATCTGGGCCCCGAGATACGCTTGCTGCACCTCGGCATTCGCCTTGACCCGCTCGGGAGTATCGGAGGCGATGATCTGGCCATAGACGAGCACGGAGATGCGATCGGCAAGATCAAACACGATTCCCATGTCGTGCTCGATCACGAGTAGCGTCCGATCTTCGCTGATGCGTCGGATCAGCGCCACGACGTGATCCGTCTCGGCGCGGCTCATGCCGGCCGTCGGCTCGTCGAGCAGCAGGACGTCGGCTTTTCCGGCGATGGCAAGCCCGATGTCGAGGGCACGCTGTTCGCCATAGGTGAGAACGCCGGCCGGCACCTGCCGGCGGCCGAGCAGGTTGATCTTCGTCAGGATTTCCTCGGTGCGTTCACGCACGTCGGCGAGCCGATCGATGCTCCGCCAGAAGGGGTACTTGTAGCCCATCGCCCAGAGCGTGGCGCAACGTACGTTTTCCCACACGGTCAGGTGAGGGAAGATATTGGTGATTTGGAAGCTGCGCGAGAGGCCGCGGCGATTGATCAACTGCGGCGCCATGCCGGAGATGTTCTCGCCATGCAGGCGGACGACGCCGCTATCGGGCCGGTACCGGCCGCTGATGAGATTGAAGAGCGTCGATTTTCCAGCGCCGTTCGGACCGATCAGCGCATGGCGCTCGCCCGGTGGAACGACGAGATCCACTTCGCGAATGATCTCCATACGGCCGAACCGCTTGGAGAGACCCCGGAGTTCGAGCGCTGGTGTGACGGCCTCAATCGTCACGACGTGCCCCGTCGCGCGAGCGCCGTCACCATGGCGTCGCCGTAGGCTCGCCCAGCCGCGCCGGCGGCACGTACGAACGCCCACGTGCCGCCCGCCAGCAGGACCGCGGCGACGAGCCACGGGAGCGGCGACGTCGCATCGAACGTCACGTTGCCGAGCACCATCGTCGGCCCGTCGGCGGCGTGCACGGTAAGATGGTTGATCATCTCGATCAGCATGCTCAGCCCGGCGACCGCCGCTAGTCCCGGCAGCAGCGCCATAAGATAGTAGGGCGCGACCCGATGAAGCTGACCCCCTTGCAGCAGCGGCCTCTGGCGCGCCAACAGCCCGGCGAGGCCACCGGGCGCAAACATCACCATGCCGACGAAAAACAGTCCCAGATAGAGTTGCCAGACATCGGTGACGCCGCTCAGCATAACTTGCAAATACGTGAGCAGGATGGCGCCGAGGATCGGGCCGCCGAACTCGCCGACGCCGCCGATAAAGGTCATGAGGATGACGGTGCCCGACTGCGCCACCCCCAGTTGGGATGAACTCATGAGCTCGAAGTTGATGGCGCTGAGGCCACCGGCGATGCCGGCAAAGAAGCTTGCGAGGCTGAACGAGATGAAGTAGACGGTCTGCGTGTTGTAGCCGATGAAGCGAGCGCGCTCGGGATTGTCGCGAGTGGCGTTGCAGATGCGGCCGAACGGCGTGCGGGTCAGCCCATACATCGCCGCCGCCGAGGCGAGGCACCAGCCGGCGATGAGATAATAGACCTGGATCTGCGGGCCGAAGGTGATGCCGAAGAGATGCGCGAGATTGGTGCGATTGGTACTGACGCCCTCCTCGCCACCGAAGAAGTGCTTGAGGATCAGTGCGCTCGACGCGACCAACTCGCACAGACCCAGCGTTATCATCGCGAACGCCGTGCCGGCACGCCGCGTGGAGACGGCTCCGAAAATGAGCCCAAAAAATAAACCCCCGGCGCCGCCGACCAGCGGAAACACAACCAATGGAATCGGCAGCGCGTGACCCTCCACCGCATTCATCATGTGGACCGTGAAAAAGCCGCCAAGTCCGAAGAATACCGCGTGCCCGAACGACAGCAGCCCCGTCTGCCCGAGCAGCATGTTGTAGGACAACGCGAAAACGATCGCGATGCCCGTGAGGCTCATCGTCGTGAGCGCCAGCCCCGAGCCGAAAACATGCGGCAGTACGAGGAGAACGGCCGCCGCGGAGATCCAGACTCCGTAGGTTCCGAAAAAGCGCCGGCGCGCAGCGGGCAGGTCCAGATTCACTCCCGGGTTCCCATGAGCCCGCGCGGTCGGAAGACCAGCACCAAGACCATCAGCAGGTACGGAAGGATGGGCGCCACCTGCGCCACGGTGACGCTCCAGATGTCGCCCAGATACGGCGTCAGCGGACTATCGGGGCCAAGCGTGCCGAAGACGCCGGCGAGCGACGCGTTGGACGAGACGGCGAACGTCTGCAGCAGGCCGATCAACAGCGAGGCGACGAACGCGCCGCCGAGCGAGCCGAGGCCACCGATCACCACCACCACGAACAGGATCGGGCCTAAGAGCTCGGCCATGTTCGACTGGGTGACCAGCGCCGGCCCGGCGATGACGCCCGCCACCGCCGCCAGTCCCGCGCCGACGCCAAAGACGAGCGTGAACACGCGATCGACATTGTGGCCGAGCATTCCAACCATGCCGGGATGGCCGAGTGCGGCCTGGACGACAAGGCCGATGCGCGACCGTTTCACCACGACGAGCAACGCCGCGAAGATGCCGATCGAAATGGCCAGCTCGAACATCTTGTAGGCCGGATAATTGGTCGAGAAGATCGTGAAGGCCGGAAAGTCGAGCGACGGCGGCACGCGATAGTCGACCGGCAGCTTGCCCCAGACCATCTCCACGACTTCCTGGATGACGAAGGCGAGGCCGAAGGTGAACAGCAGCTCGGCCACATGTCCGTGCGGGTGCGCCCGTCGCAGCCCGTAACGCTCGATCAACATGCCGATAGCGCAAACGAGCAGCGGCGCGAGAACGAGCCCGGGCCAGAAGCCGATGTGGCGGCTGATCTCGAAGCCGAAGAAGGCGCCGAGCATATAGAAGCTCGCATGGGCGAAGTTGAGCACGCCGAGCATGCTGAAGATGACGGTCAGGCCGCTGGCCATCATGAACAACAGCATGCCGTAGAGCACGCCGTTCAACGCCGATGTCAGGATGATTTCGCGCATGCTCGGTTCTCTCAGCGCGAGCCGGCGACGGTCAACGATCGCTGCGGGCGCCGGAGCGCCCCGCGAGGGCGGCGCCCGGCATTCGCCGTGACGCCGCCTCGACCGTCGTCAGGGACGCTTCATCTGGCAGGTGGTTGGCAGGAGGGTGTCGTCGGTCGGGACGCTTCCCACCTCGGTCCAGCCCCAGCCGGTGTTCTCCTCGGTGAACGGCTCGTTCGCACCGACCGGCCCCAGACTCGAGATGAACAGCGGTTGGAAGAACTGGTGGTCGCTCGCGCGCATGAAGCCCTGCGCGCCGCTCGAGAAGGTCGCGTATTTCATGCCTTCGAGCTTTGATGCGAACTTGGCCGGATCCGCCGATTTGGCTTCGCGGATCGCCTCGAAGAGCATCCCGGTCTCGTTGAAGAGCCTGGGATAGAAATACGGATCGGCTTTGTGGCCGGCGAGATACGCGGTGGCGATTCGGCGTGACGAGGCGTTGTCGACGTTATTGATGCCCTCGTTGATCTGGAAGACACGGTTCGGCAGATTTGCCTGCTTGATCGCCGTCGGGCCGCCGGCGACACCGGCATAGTAGGTGTACCAATTGACTTTCAACCCGGCATCGCCGGCGGCTTTGAGCAGAAGAGCAAAATCCTGTCCCCAGTTGCCGGTGATGACCGAATCGGCACCCGACGCCTTGATCTTGGCAACGTATGGCGAGAAGTCGGTGACCTTGAGAAGCGGGACGAACTCGTTGCCGACGATCTGGATGTCGGGGCGCTTCGACTTCAGCATGCTCGTTGCCACGTCGGCGACCGCATGTCCAAAACTGTAGTCCTGATCGATCAGATAGATCTTCTTGACGTCCGCCTTCTTCTTGATGAAATTGGTGAGCGCCGTCATCTTGATGTCGACGTTGGCATCGAAGGAGAAGTGCCAGTAGGTGCAATCCGCATTGGTCAGGATCGGATCGATGGCGCCGTAGTTGAGATAGACGACTTCCTTGCCGGGATTGCGCTCGTTGTACTTGACGACGAAATTCTCGATCGCGATGCCGACCGAAGAGCCGTTGCCCTGGGTGATGATACGTACGCCGTCGTCGATGGCCTTTTGGACCTGAACCAGGCTTTCTTGCGGGTTCAGCTTGTTGTCGTAGGGAACGATCTGCACTTTCGCGCCGAGTACGCCGCCCTTGGCGTTGATCTGATCGGCGATGTAATTGAGCTGATCGAGGCCGATCTCGCCGGCGCTCGCGCCGCTGCCCGAAAGCGGATCGACATAGCCGATCTTGATGGTGTCCTGGGCCATTGCCGGCGGGGCGACCATGATGCCCGCCACGGCAAGCCCGGCGACCGCCAGAACGATCGCGTTCTTCATCTGCCTTGTCCTCCGGCTGCTAAAAAGCTTAGCTCAAGCCTGAGTTAATATTATGCGTGGAGCCCTCCTTCCCGCAAGAACAATCCTCCCCTCCGGCCCTTCTTGGGCGTGCGGGTGGCGTCGAAACGGTTCGCTCTGGATTATGCACAGCTTGCACTTCTGCAGCGGCAAGCAACTCTTGATTCCTGATGAGCGGTGGGCACTCGAATCCCGTCGCCATTACAAGACGGCTAGCGCTGGCCTGCGAGTGGCGGCCGGTTCCTCGTGTGGCGCGTCCCCGAGCTGCGAAGCCGAAGTCCAACTGGGCCGTCAACGACGCGTTCCGACGCGAACTGCTGCGGATGCTCTACACGGGTCGGGTCGCCGCCCACCAAGCCGGGCGCCACGACGAGACGCAGGCCGTGGCCGACCGCTGGAACAGCCGTCGGCGCGAGCAAGATTCAACCCGCCCTCATCGGCAGAATCGCACCAACCCGCATTGAGGGGATCAACCGCCGGGGCGTCTTTCCGATTCCCGATCGAGCGCTCCGCCGGCCGGCTCTTGCCCTCGCTCCAGTCGTCCAAAGGGCTGCTAGTGCGCGCCGGCAGCCACGTGGCTGCGCGGCGCGCCGACGCGCGGAAGTGGTAAGAGAAAAACCGCATAGATAATTCGTCGTGAGCGTGGTCACGCAGCGTCCTGCTGCGCGCCCCGGGCTCGTCCCGGTGCTCTCGTGGGCGGCGACTCCGCCCGCAGGAGGATCACGCGAGCGGCATTGACGTCGGCATCGTCGACGTGACCGCAACCGACGCAGCAAAACTGCGCGCCCTCCCGACTTGCTTTCGCGACCGCGCCGCATTCGGCGCAGGTCTGCGAACTATACCGTGGGTCCACGCCGACGATCGTGCGAGCAGCATGCGCGGCTTTCTCGCGGATCAGCGTCGCCAATATCCCGAACCCGGCGTCCAGTAAGGCGCGATTGAGCCCCGCTTTCGCCGCGACGTGCCTTCCTGGTGCGGCAACCGTGCCTTTCGCCGAGCGCGTCATGCCGCGCAACCTCAGGTCCTCCAGCGCGATCGTGTCGAAGCGAGCGACGATCCCGCGGCTCACCTTGTGCAGCCAGTCACGGCGGGCGTTCGCCTCGCGCTCCTTCGCGCGCGCCAAGCGCCGCACCGCCGCGATCCGGGCCGGGTCTTTGCCGTTCACCGGCCGACCCGCAGCATCTTTCACCGTGACCGCATCCAGCGCCCGAGCGTGTCGCTCGACGAGCGCCTGGCGCTGCGAGCCCGGCCGCAGGTTCGCGATCGTCGTCCCATCCGAGAGCGCGGCCAGCACGCGCACCCCGCGATCGACGCCGGCCGCCTTGCCCGTAAGCGGCAGGGGTGCCGGCTCGCGGTGCGCTTCAAAGACGGCGTACCAACGGCCGTTCTTCGTCACGATGAAGACGCGGCCGTAATTCTCCGGCACCGTGCGCCCCTTGCGCAGCCGGACCTCCCCGACGCCGGGCACACGCACGCGCTGCTGCTCGGCATCGAACTTCGTCGCACGGTCGCCGTGCGGGAACTCTAGTTGATTCCAGCGCCGAGCAGGCTTGAACCTCGGATAGCCCGGCTCGTCACCGGCCTTGAGCCGCCGGAAGAAGGCGGCAAAGGCCAGGTCCAGCCGGTGCAGCACCGCGTCCTCGCTCTCGCGGTACACCGCCGCAAAACGCGGGTCAACCGCTCGAAGCTCCGTCAGTTCGGTGTATTGCTGCTTGCTCGGATACGTTTGCCGGCGAGAGGTCCACGCGTCGCGCCGTTGCTGCAAGAGCGCGTTGTACAGCTCGCGCGTCGTCTTGAGCATCTCGATCAGGGCTCGCTCTTGAGCGCAGGTCGGATACAGCCGCACCTTGTGCAGCCAACGCAGTTGCCCCGCAAATCGACTCTTCGGCGGCGCCATTGCCTGAGAATAGCTCCAGCGCGTGCCACCAGTGTGGCACACAGAGAACCGGGACACGACGCTCACCGTGAGAAATGCGCCCCGGCAGCGACGCGCTGCGCTAGCGCTCCGCACTGCTGCGCCCCACCGATAGCCGGACGGGTCCCCGGGCGGCGTCGCTCGCATCCTACTCGCTACCGTGGAATTCGCAGTGCATAGGGCACTGACGGCTACCACTCCGAGCAGCGTGGCGGAGCGGGCGCGGTGCGCGATGCGCCCTCGAGGGAGAACCGAAGCCACGGCGTCACCCAATCGCATCATCTAACTCGGTACGCTCCCAGGGACTGGCCTTTAGGCGGCGCTGGGCATTCTCCCAGGTCGGGCGTGGGACGATGCGGAGGTCGCCTTCTTCGGCAACGAACGCCGGGCCGCGACCCGCGCCGCCCGCAACCGGTCGCTCATCCACCCAAAGCTGCAAGTAGATCCGCGAACGGCTCCTTAGGAATCTCGAGCAGATCGAAATAGGCCGCGACATGCTGATATTGTGCCTGAATGATAAAGTTCGCAGACGGCAACGCGATCGGAAGGATTTTAGACGAGTTTACCGTTCCCACCAGGTCCCTTGCTTCGGGAAGGATCTGGGTGTAACGATTTGCTTCCGCGATCGCGGATGCGAGGTCGACGATAGCCTCGATACCCGGCGAAACGGGGATTGCCGGCACGTACAGATTAGGAATCGTGGCTAAGCTGTCCGCCGCCCATGCGCGCGGAGCGATGTCCAAGCTGTTTCGCAGGGGAGTCGTTTGCGCACTCAGTGAAGTCTCATAATACGCGGCAAAGTCGGCATCGCCGGTCGTGAATCCCGCGCTAGGAACGCAGAAGATCGTCGCCTTCTTATGTGGATCCCATTTGCTCTGCTCGTCGCATAACCAGAGCGCAAGCGCCGGCGAGACCATGCCCCCTAGGCTGTGTCCCGTGACCGTAATGCTGTGCGGCATCTCATCGCGGAGGCCGGCCAAGAACTCCGCTACCTTCAGGCCACCCGAGCTAAGGTCCAGGAGGACAGTCAAGGCGTTGAGGGCACCCGTTGCGATGTTTGGTTGGTAGGGCGCAGGTTTCCCCACGGGCCACGGGGAGACGGTCCCGATCCAATCGTCCTCGATAAGCCAATCAACGAGCGACGGAGGGTTAGTGGCCGCTACAGCGATGACCATCCGACCCTGTGAGTCGCCGAAGACGACGAGCGTGTTGTCCGGCACGATCGAAAGGGGGACGTGGAAGATGGCGGGGCCCCAAAGCACCTTCCACGAGCCGATCGTCGGTTGCAGTTCGTGAAGCGCGGCGTCGATAGCCGACCTTGCCTGCTGCTCGAGCGACGCTACGTCTCCTATGCGACCTAGTGATAAATTCGAACACAGAGATAGGCTAAACGTGACTTGCGTGGTGTCCACGGTCATGACCTTTCACCGTAAGGAGTTCGGCGCGGGTCGATCGGCATGAGCTCCCAGATACGTCACGCGCGTGACAGGTTGACGTACCGTAGCGTCGCTCGGACGAAGGAGATAAGGGCAATCTTCGCCGCCGCTTCGCTTCGGTCTTGGTGAGATAATCGTCGAGCCGGTCGAGTCTGCGCTCACACGTCTGGCGGCTCGCGGCGATCGGGTCTCCGCCCGTTGCACCGAGGCGAGGGGGGCTGCGTGTCAGGGCCGGGCGGGAACTGCCGGGAACCGCCGCCGGCGGACCGAACCGTACGGACATGATGAATTCGTGCACGTGGCGCGTGGGCGTGGCTTGCGTTGCGCTCGTAACGATATCCGGGGGCGCGTCGTCGGCCGGCGTGACCGTTCGCCCGGACGGGGCGGAGCTAGTCTTCGCGCCCAAGGCTCCCCTGAGTGCGCAGAACCCCGCGTACGCGCCCGACGGGCGCACGCTCCTCTTTACGGAGTTCGCCGACGATTACAATAACGGCGATTCGGAACTCGCGATCCTACCGCCATCGGGCCGTCCGGAGCGACTCCTGTACGTCGCCGGTAACGATGCGGTAAACCTGCCGGGTAGCGCTTGGAATGCGAAGACCGGACGCATCGCGTTTTCCGGCGACTTCGTGACGACCGACGACATCTACACGATCGCAGCCGACGGCAAGGCCCTGCGGCGCGTGACCGACGTTCCGGCGGCCGACCACGCGGTCGAGCCCAGCTTTTCGCCCGACGGCGCCTGGATCGCGTTCGAGGTCGACTACGGCGATCCGGATAGCGTTTCGGAGGAAAGCGCGGTCTTTATCGTACGCTCGAACGGAACGGACCTCCATCGTCTGCGCGGCGGCCCGCGCACCGGGAGAGACGACCGGGAACCCAATTGGTCGCCGGCCGGCAATCGCATCGTACTCCAGGAGCGCGTGTTACCGCACGACCAGAACCACTGGGATCTCGTCGCGCTCGACCCCGACGGCACGCATGCCGTCGGGCTGACGCACGGCGGCAGCAACACCGACGCGAGCTGGTCGCCGGACGGAAAGTACGTCGATTACTCCGGGGACGCCGATGGAACGCTCGTCAACGCGAATATCTTCATCGTACCGGCCGCGGGCGGCAAGCCGCTGCGCGTGACGCGCAGCGCGAACGAAGACGGTGCCTCGTCGTGGTCGCGCGACGGCTACATCGCGTTCGAATCCCACCCAAACGACAACGCGCCGTCGGCCATCTATCGCATCCGCGTTCCGAAGCTGCCGTAATTCGCAACTCTGCCCGCCCACAGAATGGAGACGCCAACGTGCGGACCCCCGCTATCCCGCAACACCTCGCCCTAGTCGCGCTCGCAACTGCGTCATTCTGGGTCGGGCCGCTAGCCGGCACGGCCCGCGCCGCGAGCGTGCCGCAAGAGATCCAAGCGCCGCTGGGCTGCGTCGACACGGTCGTCACCAAGTCGCTCGCCCCCACAGGCTCCGCCATGGCCGACGGCGGAGAACTGGCGTTCCGCGACGACATCGCCCCCGGCCACGGGGCCGCCGGCCAGACGATCCGTACGCTCTACGTGCCGCCGGGCTACGATCCTGTGGCCAATTCCGGCGACCACGTACGCGTCTGCCTGCTTCAAGTGCCGCAGAAGACCGGCTACTGCGATCCTGCGACCGACGTCCGGGGACGCGAATTCCTGGTCTTCGACAGATCGAAGCCGCAGGGCGAAAACGCCGGCGTCTTCTTCAACGGCGAGCACCTCTGCGGAGGAGCCTGATCGGTCTCGGCGCTCGATAGGCGAGCTACGCGAACGTAGGGAAGAGCACGGCCGCGCTCGTCGAACGCGTAGCGCGCTTCTTCGAGTCGATACGCCGATGAGCCATAGTAACCTACGCTGTCCGCGCCCGTGGAGATGGCTCGCGAAGCCGCGACAGTTTTGCCGCTTCGCTGAACCACATCGCAACCAGAAAGTTACCTTGCATGTGGCAATCACCTGCTTCGAGGGCGCGCAAGACTTGGCTCTCGTCGGAACTCGTCATCACACGGAAGGCATCGGCACCGCTTTTCCAACGCTGCGAAAAATCCGGCTGCGGGTGATGCCCGAACCGTAGCGTCAGCTTGCCGTTGCGGAGGGTGAAATGGCCGCCGGCACCACGCTCCGTTTGAATCTGGAAGACGAAGTCGTCGGACTGCATGAGTCGTTTCAGCCGCTCGGAGCGGCGCCGGCCGCTTCTTAGCAGGAGTTCCGTTCCAAGCAGCAGCGCGTACAGTTTCGCGTCATCGATCGCGTTTCCCATAGCTCAGGCCGCTCCGCGAACGGTATCGACGACGGTCCGGCAGCCGTCGGGGATCGCATCTCCGCGCCACGCGACGTGCTGGTCGGGCCGCACGAGCACGAACCGCTTCTCGTAGAGCTGCGCCAGGTGCGGCTCCTGGAGAGGCAGCACGCGCAGCGGCATGCCGGCAGAAGCGGCCGCTCGCACGAGCGGTTCCGACTCGTCCGCAGCGGCGTCGGCCGCCAGTAGCGTGAAGCCGCTAGGGTCGAGTTGGTCGAAGACTGCCTGGCCATCGTCGCGAAACGCGCTCGGCAGTCGAGCGCCGCTCCACGTCGTCGACGTGTATGCAATCTCTTCGTAGGCGGGTTCCGGCTCGTCGTCCTCGGACACGACCGGCGAACGATGGTAGCGGTAACCGATCTCGACGCCGAGCGATTCGTACAACCGCGATACTTTCCGCTCGAACGACCGCGCCATTTCGGTACGGTTGCGTTCGCCCGCGGGCGTCGGGTCGAGCAATTCGCCCGTCACGGCAAAGTTCGATTCGAACGCGGCTGCCGCGCATTTCTTCACGTGATCGCGGTTGCGCCGCGCGATCGGAAGGCGTTCCGCTTCGTAGCTGTCGAGCAGCGCGTCCCCGCCCCATCCTGCCAGGCGCGCGGCGAGTTTCCAGGCGAGGTTGTGCGCTTCCGTGATGCCGGTGTTCATCCCGAGACCCCCGGTCGGCATGTACTGGTGCGTCGCATCGCCGGCGATGAAGACCCGCTGCCGGCCGAAGGATTCGGCTACCAGGAACTGGGGACGCCACGGCCCGCTCTGCACGATCTCGTACGCGAGCTTGGTGCCGAGCGCCGCGTCGACGATACTCTCCAGCGATTCTCCCGCGCGCGGCCCAAACGGACGGTGCACGACGTAATCGTTCCTCCCGGCATCCGGCGACACGAGCAATCCCATGAAACCCGGACGCGAGATCCAGGTGTGCCAGTAGGGTTGCCCGCCCGGGTAAAGCTTCGCGATGTCGTCCGAGCGTACGTGGATGATGAACAGCTCGCCGATCAGATCGCGCGTGCCGTCGTAGTCGATGTTGAGGAAGTTGCGCACGCGGCTGTTGGGTCCGTCGCAACCGATGAGAAACTCCGAACGTACCTGCTCGTTTTCTTCGGAATCGACGTCCTGGACGAGCGCCGTGACGCCCGTCGCCCCCTGCTCGAAGCCGTACAATCTCCAGCCGAAACGGACCTCGATGTTCGGGTCGGCCAGCGCTGCTTCCAGCAACACCGGCTCCAGGTGCATCTGCGCGATGCGCTGCATCGATTCGAGCGGCAGGCTGCCGTCCGAAGCGGCACGGATCGTTTCCTTCGCCCGCGCGACGGGCTGATAGATGAGGTGCCGGTCCGACATGACCGTGAAGTACGGGCCCGCGGCGGAAGCCGCGAGCGCCGAATTCTGATTTGCGTCGAGCGGATTGCCCGCTGCCCGTATCGTATCCGCGAGCCCGAGGGCTCGAAAGATCTCCATGGAGCGGCAGTTCACGACGTCGAGCTTCGGATGTTGCGTCGTCGTTTTGCGATCGTTGACCACGAGGCAGCGAACCCCGTGCCGGCTCAAGTTCAAAGCGAGGGTCAATCCGACGGGGCCGCCGCCTACGATGAGGACCGGCACGTCCGTCATGCCGCTTCTCCGCGAGCGAGGTTGAGGGCACGCCTGGGAAAGCGCTCGCGAAAGAGCTCGGCGACGCGCCGGAGCGTGCCCGCGCGGCCGCCGTCGAAGATGTAGCGATCCGGCCGCACGAGAACGAAATCCACGCCGGCAGCATCGAACCAAGCCTGCAGCTTCCCGTCGATGTCGCCGACGCACCGCGCGTCCGCCATAGCGCCGAACTCGACGACCTCGAGATCCACCGCCTCACGCAATCGCGCGACCGGAGCGGTTTGCTTTGCGGAGGTTCCGCGACGCGCGAGCAACGCAAAGCCGCTGCCGAGCGCTTCGTCGAGCAATGCCGTGCGGCCGTCCGGCAATTCCACGTTCGGCTGCAAAGCGAGACGGCCGGACAGCCGGCGATGGGACCCGCCGAAGAACCCTTCGCGCAGCGGGCGCTTCCGGTTCGCCGTCGTGTAGAAGAGCTCGTTGGCGGCCGGGACGGCGTCGGCCGGCCGAAAGAGCAATGCGTTGCGCAGTGCGGCGATCAGCGGATTGCGCGTCTGGATGACGTGCCCGAGAAACATCGCTCCCTTGATGATGTGCCGCACGTGGGCGCTGCGTTCGATCTCGTAGTCGTCGAGGATGCGTTCCTCGGCCTTGCCCGCCAGCAGTAGATCCAAACGCCAGCTCAAACTCTGCGCGTCGCGAATGCCCGAGCACATGCCCTGCCCGAGAAACGGCGGCATCTGATGAGCGGAGTCGCCGGCTAGAACGATTCGGCCGTTGCGCCACGCGCGCGCCCACACAGCGTGGAATCGATAATATGCGATCCGTATGATCTCGATCGTTCTCAAGTCGACGAACGCGCTCAATCGGCTACGCACGAACGCCGGATCGGTGACCTCGCGTTCGCTCTTGCCGGCATTTACCTTGAACTGCCATTCGTAGTACGGACCCGCAAGCGGCACGTACGTGACCGGCCCCTTGGGATCGCACACCTGCCGGTGCTTCACGGGCAAATCCGGGTGCTTCGTCCCCGAAACCGTCTTAGCGTCGACCACCACCCAGGGCTCGTCGAAGTTCGCCGAATCCAGCACCAGGCCGGCCGCCTTGCGCACGAAGCTGCGGCCGCCGTCGCAGCCGATGACGAAGCGCGCTCGAACGACCCGTTCGTCGCCGTCTGCGCACCTGTAGCGGAGCGTTGCGCCGGCAGCGTCTTGCGCGACGCCGGTGACGTCCACACCGTAGAGGGCCATCACGGTCGGGAACCGGTTCAGGCCTTCCCGGAGATGCCGCTCCAAAGTCGGCTGGTGAAACCACCAAGCGCCGGCATGTCCGTAGCGGGCGTCCTGCGAGCCGACTTTGGTACGCAGCACCGGTGCGCCGCCGGCCTTGAGGACGAACTCCATCGCATCGAACGGCTCGCTGCTTTGCGCGATCTCGCCGGAGAGCCCGGCGGCCTGAAAAACGCGCATGATTTCGTCATCGAAATGGACCGCCCGCGGCGCGTAATAGACGTCCGTTTCGCGTTCCAGACCGACGACCGACCAGCCCAGCTTCCCGAGCAGGTTGGCGAGGACGGCTCCCGTCGGGCCTAGCCCCACGATGGCCACGTCACAGGAATTCGGCTCCATGGCTCACCCCTTTGCGTGACTGAACTCAAGTGCTCGTATTTGAACACTAGTGTCCTATTTTGTCAATAGGACGACCGAAAATATTTCAATGGCGCACCTCATTGACTTATTTTGAACGATAGTGTTCAATTCATCTGTCCTCGACCAACCGGACCGCATTGGAGCCGTCATCATGAGTCCCGCCCAAGCCCGCATCCACCAAGCCGCCCTCCGGCTCTTCGCCGAGAAAGGGACGTCGCACATCACGGTCAGCGAGCTGGCCCAGGCCGCCGGAATCGCCAGAGGCACGATTTACAACAACGTCGATTCGCCCGAGCAACTGTTCCAGTTGGTAGCCACTCAGCTCGCCGCCGAAATGCACGACCGGGTTTCCGCGAGCTTCGCAACGGTGCCCGATCCGGCCCAACGTTTGGCGAACGGCATCCGCTTCTTCATCCGGCGCGCGCACGAAGAGCCGCATTGGGGCCGTTTCGTGAACCGTTTCGCCTTCTCGACGCGGTCGCTGCAAGGCTTCTGGAACGGCCCGCCGATGCGCGACGTGCTGGAGGGGATGACCCGGCACCGTTACGACGTGAAGCCGGAACAACTGCCGAGCGTCGTGTCGCTGATCTCCGGAAGCGTGCTGGCCGCGATGTTCCTCGTACTCGAGGGTCATCTCACGTGGCGTGCGGCGGCTTCGGACACCGCGGAACTCGTGCTCCGCGGTCTGGGCATCCCCGTCGCCGAGGCCCGTACGATCGCAACATCGGAGCTGCCGGCACTTCCGGCGGCCTGAGCTGGAAGCGATCGTGAGCCAGCAGAGACCCGCCGCACGCTTGGCAACGCAGCAGCCGGCGCGTCATCCGGCACCGACCGTCAAAGCGAGGGCGCTCGCGCATCTGGTCTTCGAGCGACCGGACCTCGACCGGACGGAGAAATTTCTGACCGACTTCGGCCTGCGCGTCGCGAGCAAGAGCGCCGAGGCGCTCTTCCTGCGCGGGACCGCGGCCGCCGCGTATTGCTATCGCGTACACCGCGCAGCCAAGCCGCGGTTCGCCGGTCTGGCCTTGCGCGTCGCGACGCGGGAGGATCTCGACAAGCTCGCGCAACTGCCGGGCGCCTCGGCCATTCGTGCCCTCGCTGCGCCCGGCGGCGGCGAGGTCGTACTTCTCACGGATCCCTCGGGCTTCAGGGTCGAGGCCGTCTTCGGGCAAGAGTTCGGCGAGCCGCTGCAGGGCAGGCCCGCGCTCGCTCTCAACCTCGCGGAGCATACGCCGCGCGTGAATGCAAGCCAACGGCCGCCCGTGGCACCGCCCGACGTGGTGCGTCTGGGCCACGTCGTGCTCGAAGTGGCGGACTACCAAGCGACGAGCGCCTGGTACACCCGGCACTTCGGGCTTATCCCGAGCGACGTACAGGTTTTCCCGGACGGCTCACCCGCCGTGACGTTTTTCCGCCTCGATCTCGGCGAAACGCCGGCGGACCACCACACGCTCGCGATCGCGCAAGGTTTCATGCCGGCCTACGGCCACAGCGCGTACGAGGTCGTCGACGCGGACGCCGTCGGAATGGGTCAGCGCGTGCTGCGCGAGCGCGGTTGGCACCACGCGTGGGGCATCGGGCGCCACATCCTCGGCAGCCAGATCTTCGATTATTGGCAAGACCCGTGGGGCGAGAAACACGAGCATTACTGCGACGGGGACGTCTTCACCGCGGACGTTCCCATGGGCGTTCATTCCGTGAGCCGCGAGGCGATGGCGCAATGGGGACAGGCGATGCCCCCGAGTTTCACCAAGCCGAAGCTGACGCCGGCGAACCTTGCCGCCCTGGTCCGCAACGTGCGGCGCAGCCCCGATCTCTCGCTCGGGAAACTGGCCACGCTGGCGCGGCTCTTCGGGTAGCCGGCCTTATCGATGGCACTGAACGTCGTCCGCTTCGCGCGCGAAGACCGTCCCGGGTGGGGCGTCGTCCGGCACGATTCGATCGTCCCCATTCCGGGCGATTATCCGACCACCGGCGACTTCGTCAGCAACGTCACCGTCGCGGAACTTTCCGCTCTCGAGGGCGCGCCGCTGGATCTCGCTTCGGTGCGCATCCTTGCGCCGATCACGGCGAATCAGCGCTTCATTTGCCAAGGCGCGAACTACCGCCGGCACATGATCGAGTCCGGTCTGGATCCCGACGCGAAGTCGTACAACATGATCTTCACGAAGGCGTCGAGCTGCATCGTACCGGCCGACAGCGACGTCGTGAAACCGCACGACGTCACGTTTCTCGACTATGAGATCGAGTTGGGCCTCGTTATCAAGCGCGAGATCGCATCGAAGCAGACGGTTACCGCTCGAAATCTCTCCGAGTTCATCGCAGGCGCCGCGATCGTCAACGACTATTCGGCGCGCGACATCCAGATTCCGCAGATGCAGTTCTACAAGGGCAAGAGTTTCCGGACGTTCGGCCCGGTCGGTCCGTTCCTGTGCTTGCTCGGAGCCGAGGACATCGGCTTGCTGTCGGATCTCCGGCTCGAGCTGAGGGTGAACGGCGAAACCCGCCAGAGCGATAGCACGAAAAACCTCGTCTACGGGCCCGCCGAAACGCTGACCGAACTCTCCGGCGTCCACGACTTTGCGCCCGGCGATCTGTTGGCCACCGGAACCCCGGCCGGCTGCGCGCTGGCCGTACCGTCACCGCTCAAACAACGCTTCGCCGCACTCTTGCCGGAAAAGACGAAATGGGCGATCTTTTTGCGCGCGCAAGCGCAGCGCCCTCAGTACCTACAACCCGGCGACCTCGTCGAGGCTGCCATTCGCAGCGCCGACGGTTCGATCGATCTCGGCGTTCAACGCAACCGCATCGTCGCGGAGGCATCCGCGTAAAGCGTCCCGTCACCCTCTGCAAAGGAATCGTCATCGATGTCTTTAGCCCCCGGCGTCATAGGAGTGCCCCTCGCGCTAGCTTTTGTCGGTGCCGGCGGGGCAAAACTCGCCGGCGCAGCGGTTATGCGCGAATCCGCTACTCACCTCGGGGTCCCATTCACGACGTATCGTGCACTTGGGGCGCTCGAGCTCGCCGGCGCGCTAGGCGTAGCGATCGGATTCTCAAACGCGAGCATCGGTATCGCAGCCGCGTCCGGCCTCGGTCTTCTCATGATCGGCGCCGTCGCTACGCACGTGAAGGCAGGGGATTCGATCGGCACGTTTGCGCCCGCGCTGACGCTCGGAGTGCTCGCAGCCGTTTACGTCAGCCTGCGCCTCGCTCGCTGATCGAAGGCCTCTCCGAGCTATAGCGCCCGAGCGATCGCAACGAGCGTCGCAGGCGACGGAGTGCCTGCCGTGCCCAACTCGACGCGCGTGTACCAGCGTAACCGGCTTCTTCGGGTAGCAGCCGAGCCCTGCGGCTACGAATGAAGGCCCCCAGTTCGGTAAGGCCGGCGGGCGCCGGCGGTGAGTGCGTGCCCGGCACAGGCGGGGTTCGACGCCTTACCAACTCTCACATCCCCAGCGGCGTTTCCCGTGCACTCAGACTCCAAGGGAACGTATCCGCCGCCACGCAAACTGCCTCGTCAAACCGAACCGCGGATGAGGAGGATGCTCGTGGCGATGAATGACGAGCCGACGGGCGGAGCCCAGCCGGCAAGCCCGTACGGTGGGGGTCCTAGCGCCGGACTGCAGTTTCCGCCATATTATAAGCCGACGCCGTCCGTAAGGAGCCGGAACAATTACTTTCCCGGCAGCGAGGCTATCGGCCCCGACGAGATGCGTATCTCGTTTGTCGGCAGTTGTCCGTACCCGCCGCGGCGGGATCAAGCCGGCACGTGCATCATGGTCGAGCTGGGCAACGGCGATCGCTTCTTCTTCGATTTCGGCCCCGGTTGCGTCAAGAACATCCTCGCGATGGGCGTCCCGCTGCCGTCGATCAACGACATCTTCATCACTCACCTGCACGTCGACCACTATCACGACCTTTCGTACCTCTTGCCGTTCTCCGCGTGGGGCGGTCGATGGAAGATGCCGCTACGGGTGACGGGCCCCTCCGGCCGCACGCCGGATCTCGGAACCAAAGCCATGGTCGCGGGCATGAAACAGATGCTCAGATGGCACCTCGAAGCCTTCGACGCGTGTCCGATTGGAGACGGCTATGAGATGGAAGTCAACGAGTTCGATTGGAAAGACGAAAATGGGATCTGCTATGACAAGAACGGCGTCACGATCCGCCATTGGCGGCGATCGCACGCGAAGGACGGCGCCTCGGCGTACCGTCTCGACTGGAACGGCTTATCGTTCGTGTGGACCGGGGACGGCCGGCCTGACGAACTAACGGCCAAGTACGCCAAAGGCGTCGACGTCTTCGTGACCGAAAGCCAGCCCGACTTGGCGCGGCTCAACCTCTATAAATATGGTTTGCCCGAGGTCCTGTACAACTACACCGTCGATATCCATCATACGCCGACGTACGGCGCGGGCTACCTCATCAAGCAAGTGGACCCGCGCTGCGCGCTGACGACGCATATCGCGTTCGACAACGACACGCTCAACGAAACGAGCGCCGACGTTCGCGCTCACTGGGATGGACTGTTCCTCTTCGGTGCGCCCGACGTCGCCGTCGTCAACGTCACGAAGGATGCGATCTGGCACCGCATGGCCGCTCTGCCCGGATTCTCAGGCGCATCTTTGCCCAGCCCGACCCTTCTCTTCGGTGACCCGCTCCCCGTCGCAACCGGCAAAGGGATCGTTCCGCAGCCCAGGTTGCCGCGGGAGCAACAACAGGAGCAAGAGACGCGCGACCTCGAGATCGACCCGAAGAAGTACTATCCGCCCGACGTGTATCGCGAACCGCGCACGACGCTTTCCAATCCGGAAGAGGTCGATCTGGTGGCCATGGCCCGCGCGCTGAACATCGACCTGAGTAAGTTCAAGAAATAGTGGGCTTTGTCGAAAACGACCCCGATGCCGTTCCGGTCACGATTCTAACGGGGTTTCTCGGCGCGGGGAAGACGACTCTGCTCAATCGCATCCTGACCGGGAATCACGGCCTGAGTGTCGGAGTCCTCGTCAACGATTTCGGCTCGATCAACATCGACGCCGAACTGGTTGTCGGCGTCGATGCGAATACGATCAGCCTCGCGAACGGCTGCGTGTGCTGCCAAGTACGCGACGATTTAGTCGAGGCGGTAGAAACGCTGCTCGCCCGGACCGAGCGCATCGAATACATCGTGCTCGAAGCCAGCGGGGTCGCTGACCCAGCCGGCATCTTCATGACCTTCAGCGACTCGAGCGTTCGAGACCGCATCAGACTGGACAGCGTAATCTGCGTGCTCGATGCCGATCAGGTTTTTGCGTACCCCGAGTATCCACCGCTCATGGAACTCAAGCTGCGCCAAGTCGGCTTCGCCGATATGGCGATTCTCAACAAGATCGGCCTAGCCGGCCCGGAGCGTCTGCATGAGGTGAGGGGTTGGCTCGACCAGCACTTCAAGCGGCTGCGCATCGTGGAAACAGACTACTGCGATGTCCCATTCGAGATTCTCTTATCGGTGGGACGCTTCGACGCAGAACGCGCGGCCGGCCCACAGTTCGGTGAGACCTGCTCGAGCGACGATAGGCATAACCATCCAGCAGACCACTCTAAGCTCTTCGCGACGTGGAGTTATCAGACGAATCAGCCCTTGAACCTCGATGCTCTGCGGGCGACCCTTCGCGCCTTACCCGGAGATATCTATCGACTCAAGGGCATCGTGTACGCTGCCGATGCACCGGAAAGACGCCTCGTTCTGCACGTCGTCGGCAGGCGAATCGACATTTCGGCCGGGGGCGACTGGGGCGCGCGGATGCCGTGCACGAAGATCGTAGCAATCGGCAGGCCCGATGCTATCGACGGCTCTCTCCTCGAAGCGACCCTCAGCAGTTGCATCGCACAGCCGGCGATAAGCCGGTAGCAACGGCCCGCCCGAAATAGCACGGGCCATCACGCAATTAGCGAACGTCGTGTCCCGCGTGTTCGGCAAAGGCGTCGATGGTTTCGAGCAGGCCCGGAGCGTTGTGCGGCCATCCCTCGGCTGAGGCCGGCGGCACGCGTAAGGTGTGGTCGGCTCCCGGGAAAACGAGGACCGTCACGTTAGCGTTTCCGGCGTTCTTCAAGATGCGTACCGTCTCGGCGATCGTCGTCTGCGGCGGCACGAGACGGTCATCGGCGCCGAAGAGCAGGAGCACCGGCATGGTGACGCGCGCCCATGCGGCCGCATTATCGTAGTTTCCGACGTGGCGGTACCAACTCCAAATCCAGCTCGAATCGCTCGGAATACCGAGATCGTCGACCCACGCGGCGTTCCCCGCCTTCGCGATGTGGGTGCGCAGGGCGTCGTGCGGGGCGCCGTTGCGCGCGACGTCGACGAATTCGGCGTACAGTTTTTCCGCGTCGCTGAGTTCTTGGCCCGAGTAGGTCTTGGCCAGCAGCGTGTCGACGCGGAAGAGGTCTTGGCGGTATTCGGGCCCGATGGGGCCGTCGGCGGCGGCGAGCCACTTCACCGCGGGGTCGCCGGCTGCGATCTGCGGCGCCAGCTCCGCACCCTGGCTATGCCCGTAGATTCCGAGGCGTGCCGGGTCGACGTCGGCACGCCGCGTCGAACGCGGTCGTGGTGCGGTCGCCGACCAGCTCCCAGTGAAGCTCCGAGCCGAGCGCGAGGTGCGCGAGCGGAACGCCGATCGCGCCCAGATCGGGTGCGGAAAACGTCCCGCCGGCCGGGGGGCCGGCCTCGAAATCGAACCGCACGGATAAGCTGGCCGAACCGCGCCGCATGATGCCTTCCCAGTGCCCGACGGCCGACGGCGCACTCGCAGCCACGCCCGCGCCGGCGGTTGCCATCGTTACGGCCATCAGGAGCAACGTGCCACGCACCGTCGCAGACCTTGCGGACACCGCCGAGCCTCAGTAATCGCGCCAGAGGATCGCCGAGACCTTGCCTTCGTCCTGAAAGACCTGCGTGACGTCGTAGATTCCTTTGATCGGGACGTCGTTCACGACCAGCTCGAAGGTGAGGTGGCGGCCGCTCTTGGTGGTGACGTAGCCTCCGATGGCCTGGGCTTTGAGCACGATCCCAGCGCCGGAGGGAGCGACGAACGTCCCCGTCTTGGCGTGCACCTTGCCGGTGGCGCCCGCCAGGGTGGGATCCGATTCGTACCCTTTCACGAAGCCGAGGGAACCGTCGACCCCCAGAATCGGAAGCGCGTCGTAAAAGGCGGCGGCGGCCGGACTTTTCGCCAGCTCTTCGAGCATGCGCGTCACGGCCGCGTTCGTCGCGGTCGTGTAGCCGCCCCCGCTTCCATCGACGAACCGGTAGTCGCCGCTGGGGATGCCGAAATGTGACTGGAGCGTCTGCCGTTCGACTGCGAGCGCGCCGGCGATCGTGTCGACGTGATGCGTCAGTCCGAAGAGCACTAAACTCGTGTCGGCTCCGATATTATAGCTGATCTTCAAGATGAGTTTCGCGTCGTCCCCATACGGCAGCCCCGTCAGCTGGGCGACCTTATCGGCGCCACGGTAGGAGCCTTTGGCCGGCAGCAACGCCACGGGATTCGCTTCCACGACCGGCGCGTTCACGGAAACGCCGGCGGCTTCCAACGATTCGACGAGCACGGTCCGCGCGTAATTCGAGGGCTGGACGATCCGCACGGCCTGCACGAGGGTGGGCTGACCCGTCAGGGGCGGGACGAAACCGCTGGGCAACTCGCCCGAGATCGTCGACGTGCAGTCCGGCGACCCGATACAGGCCGGCAGCTCGGGATCGATCGACAGCGTGTCGCGAGAATCCGGAGCGCCGGTGCGCAGCCGGTTGTCGATCTTCAATGCGGCGGAAATCGGCCGCGATGCGACGTCCGTGGGCGCCCCGGGCGTGTGGCCGGGGACGATCGAGAGATCGACGAGATCGTCGTTAACGAAGATCGGACGTACGTCGAACTGGTTCCTAAACGGAAAAGGCGGGAACAGACGATCGTCGACGATGACGTTTCCCTCGATCCGCGCGATCCCCGACGCCTTGACCGCGCGCGCCAGCGTACGATAGCCGGCGAGCGGATCGGGTTTGGTCAAGATGGCGTTACCGAGACTCTCGGCCTCGTTATGATCCCAGTCGCTGACCGCAATCGTACCGTCCGGATTCGTGCGGCCGCCCATCGTCAGATCGCCCGACGCGAGCAGGATCAGATTGCCGTGGAGGACGCCGCTCTCGACGGGCCCGGTGCGGAACACCGGCGTGTCGTAGGTGTGCCCGGCTCCGATGGTATCGAGCAGTTCGCCGACGCTGAACACTTTGCGCACCGATCCGACCAGAAACTGATGCTCCGAATTCAGATCGAGGAGCACCTTGGCGCCGTCGAGGACTCGCAGCCCCCACGTTGCGTTCGAATAAATCGGCTTGTCGAGAACGGCGCGGATGTCCGGCGGGAGGTTTGCGGGCGAAGCGGTCGGCGCGTCGGCGAGGACGGAAGACGTTCCGCCGCACCCGCTCGCGGCGAGGGCAAGGACCAGCAGGCGAAGGGTCTTCATGACATTTGAGGCTCCCGTACAGCGCCGTCAGTTTGAGAGGTAGATCGCGTTCGAGATCTCCCCTTCGTCTTCGAACACTTGAGCTACGTCGGCAATGTCCTTGATCGGGCCCGCGTCGTTCACGTAGAGCGCGAAGACGAGATGCCGGCCGCTCCGAGCGTCGATGTACCCCGCCAGAACCTGCGCCTTGAGGCCGCTCTTGTCGACCGTCGTCCCGGTCTTGGCAAAGACGTGGCCCTTGGCCGGCAGCGAGCGGCCCGTGTCGGTCAGCGAACCGTCGACGCCGAGGATCGGCAGCGACGCTCGATAAGCGGCGTAGGTGCTGCCTTGGCTCATACCGGCGAGCATCTTTACCGTTGCCCGCGGCGCCGCACGGCTGTCGGGGCTGCCGCTGCCGTTCGTCGGAAAATCGAAGTCGCCGGGTAGGATGCCCATCCGCTCGACGAGCGTCTTGCGCTCGGCGGCGAGCGAGCCCGCGATCGTCGTTTGTTTCTTGGTGAGACCGAACAGGGAGAGGCTCAGATTTGCTCCCACGTTGAGGCTGACTTTGAGGATCAGCTTGGAGTATTGCGAATACGGCGGCGAAACGAATTGCGCGGCCTGCGTCGCAGGCGCGTACGATCCCTTCGGCGGCAGCTTGCCGACCGGGTTTTGCTCGAGCACGGGAGCGTTCACGCTCACCCCGGCCCGCTGCAAGGCTTGGACGAACGCGATGCGCGCGAACGACGACGGGGACTCGACCCTAAAGGTACCGACGAAGGTCGGGCTCCCCGAAAGCGGAGCCCGGTATCCGACCGGGATCTTTCCCGTCACCGTTCCGACGCACGCGGCGGGCCAATTGCAGTTCATCAGGCCGCCACCGGAGAGCGCGATGCCGCCCTCCTGTCCGGCCGCAACGGTGTCCACGCGCCCGTCAACGGCGAAGGCGGGCGTTTTCGGCCGCCAGTCGACGGGCGCCGGCCGGCCGGCCTGCGTGGGCGCGAGCCAGACGTCGACCATGTTCTCGTTGACCACGATCGGCGTGACGAGCAAGTTGCCGTTGGGAACGCGGTAGCTGTCGAAAAGCCGGTCGTCGATAACGACGTCGCCGCTCACGGAGCGGATGCCGGACGCCCGAACGTGGCGCGCCAGCTCGTCGAGGCCGTGTAGCGGGTCCTGCGGAGTCAGGATTGCCGTACCCAGACTGTCGGCTTCGTTGTGGTCGAAGGCGGTATAGGCGATCGTGCCGTTCGGTTCGAGGCGTCCCCCCAGGGTCAAGTCGCCGGCGGCCACCAGAACCAGGTCGCCGTTCAAGCTGCCGGCGGCATCGACCGGACCCGTACGATACACCGGCGTCTTGAAGCGATAGTCCGGGCCCAGCGCGTTCAGCGCGACGCCTACCGAGAACAGCTTGCGCACCGAACCGGTAAATGCCAACCGGTCCGGATTCAACTGGTACACCGTCTTGCCGCTGCCGAGGTCGGTGACCAGCAGACTCCACGTCGCGTGCGCGTACCGGGGCTTCTGCATCACCGCCACGATCGCTGCGGGCAGGGAGTCGTGCGGCGGTTGGGGCGGTTGCGGCGCGGCGGCCGGCACGCTGCTGCCGCCGCATCCGCTCGACAGGGCCGAACACAGCATCGCCGCAGCGCGCAGCTTCGACGCGACGCGCCCAGTCACTTACTTGAACGCATCGACGACGCTGTTATACGCATCCTTCCTGATGAAGTCGACCACCGGGTACGTGTTCTTCGGCAGGTTACAGGAACCGCCGCCGGCGATCGTGCCGGTCATCTTCTGCACGCCGACCTTCTGAAAACCGAACTGCGACTCGGTGCAGATCGTGCCCGGGCACTTCCAGAAGGCATCCTGAAACTGGAACGCGCTGAAGCCGTAGAAATATGGAGTTGCCGAACGCGGCGCCGCGGCGTCGATCCCAACTTTGAACGCCGCGTCGTCGTACTGCGCCTGGCTCCTGTCGCGCAGCTGCTGGCCCGCGGCGGTGTTAGCTTTGCACGTCGCGTTCTTCGGTCCATAGTAGAGGCACGCGCTTTGACCGTCGGTGCCGTACTCGCTCAGCGTCAGCGCCAGCCCCTGACCGGCGCCGAAATACGACGGGAAGGTCTTCGCGATGTAGGGTTGCATGAAAAGCGAGTCGTTGGTCGTGTTGGCACTGGCCATGAAGCGGTCGTACCACACGTCGCTCAAACCGGCATTGATGAAGGCTTGCTGCAGCGCCTGGATCTGCGCGACGGCCGCGGGTTTGCCGTTGTAGACGGCAAACGACACGGGCGAGGTAAAGACCAGCCGATTGGCGTTTGCGATACCGGCCTTGTTCTCGAGGCCGACGATGATCTTAACGATCTGTACCACGTTCGCAACCGGGATCTTGAAGTAATCGTATTCGTTGCCGACCGACCACATGACGACCGCCGGGTGCGGCGTCTTGCGCCCTTGGAGGTTCGTACCCAGGCCGTAGACCTCACGGAAGAGCGCCTCGACGTTGGCCGCGATCGCGGGAGTGAACGCGTTGGACACGTTGTAATTGGAGATCGGTAGCGACACCGTGATGCGATTGCGATGCGCGTAATCCAAGAACGTCAGGTGGTTGCGGCAGGAACTCCAATCGTACAGCCGCAGGTTGTTGACGTGAATCACCGCCAGCGTCCCGAGGTCGTTGCGCCCGGCGGAACCCCACAACAGCGGAAAATCGGAGTTGTAGAAATCGCTGTCGAAATACTTGCAGCCCTCGCACACGTACTTGGCGCCGTAATCGGCCGGTTCGGGCGTATACGCTATCGACAGCAACGGGCGCGGGATCCTCGGCCACCACGGACCTTGACGGCTGTAAACCGGAGCGGCGCCCGCGGCCCCGGCTAGAGCGGTGAAACACACCGCGGTAAGAAAGGCGCACGCTGCAAAGCGATACTTGCAGCTCGCTATGCCCTTAGCAATCATTCATGCGCCTCCGCCGCGCCGGGTTCAGTTGGAGAATCGTGCGTTTAGGTCGCTCGCAGTTCGCCGGGAGTAGGAGTTACCCTGCCCTGCCGATTCCTGCAACCCGGCTCGAAACGCATCGGCAGCACGCAGCCGCCCCGAGACGCCCCAAGAGCATCGGCCGTAGGTAATTCGAAACGCCTCTGCCGACCCGGTTCTGCCGGCTGCATACCGAATGCGAAGGAGCACCACGTGCGTAACCGCGCTGGCCGCTCAGAATTCCGAAGCGCCGTCACCGGCAATACCGGGGCGGCCTACGGCGGCACGTTCCCTCGCCGATCGGACTGGAAGAAGACATAACCGTACGGTAGCCTGTTTCGCCACGCGCGGTACCCGATAAAGCGCAGCAATTCGCACGACCTACGCGATTCCAAGAACCTCGTAGCTACGTTCACATCGCCTTCCGAAGAACTGGCTAAGATCGGCGTTGGGACTTCGCCAATCCACGGTCGGACTTTACGAGAGGACGGGGACTCATGCGCTCGAACGCGCGTCTAAGATGCGCTCTCTGCACCCTGTTTGCAGGAGCGCTAGCCGCTTGCAACGGCAGCGGTACGCCTGTGGCTCCTATCAACGCCGGGAGCGTGCCGACCGCGGCACCGACCTCCACCCCGACCTCGATCGCGTTCGTGTGCCCGGTACCGACCAACGGCGCGGGCACCTATACGTCGATCTATAGTTCCGGAACCGTCGTCGGCAACACGTATACCGATTCCGGGTCCGGATACTGGGAGGTCGACAACTTTATTGCACCGACGCCCGGTCCGTCGCCGAGCGCGTCGCTCGCTCCGACGCCGACGCCGACCGCAACGGCAACGCAGCCCGGCGCCTCGCCGACTCCGGAGGCGCTCTGCGGCACCTACACCGTGCCCTCGTTTAGCGGCACCGGGTTAACGCCCGGGTACACGGCCGCGACGACCACCGGCTCCTTCACCCTGTACGTCGGTTATCCAGAAGGGGTCGGAACGGCCCTTCTCCGGCGCGCCCGAGCGGCGTCGGTGAACGCCTATGGCAACGGATACGCGAACCCTTTCACGATCTCTAGAACCTATGCCGATTTCGGCCCGATAACCTCGTTGACGATCACGAACCTAACCGCTCATTCCGGAACCGGTGCGTTCACGTTCGGCCAGAGCAACCAAGGCGGACGGGGCGGAATCAACGTCAAGGGGACCGTGACGATCCTAGGCCCCGGCATCGGGATCGCTCCTCCGTGTGCGACCCGCACGTTCCGTCTTGGAGAAGGGCGAGGCCCTCAATGCTGAGGCTCGGGCCCGCTGATACTGAATCCGTACGGTGTTGTGACGTGTGAGTCGATCGCGGCGATCGGGCGGCTGACGCGCGAATCTAAGTACTTCGACTTGACGATCGCTTCAGGCGACGTCTGAGTCCGGCGTGCGAAGGCGATCGCCTTCGGATCGAAGGCCGACTGGTCGATGTCGGCGCCTGTGACGGGCCTGGCTTCGGCGACGACACCTTCAGCGGCTCGGGCGGCCGCGGTCGCGCTGGGGAAAAAGGCGCGCCGGCTCGTCGCGTCGGGATATCCAAGCGAAGCCCTCCAAGCAAGTCCTCGGTAGCTATTCCCGAGCGCCGTCCGGTCCGTGCAAGAAACAATAGAATGAAAAGAGCCGGGGCGTTGGACCGACCCGGCTCTCCTTCGACCGTCACGGAAGACGGCGGCGGTTAGTGAATGTGCTCCACCAGCACGCCGTGCGTGTTTCCGGCGGCATCCGTGTAGAAGCCCACGACTTGACCTTTGTCGTTGATCCCGTTCAGAGTCGTGCCCTGGGCGCCGAACGGATCGTTTACCGCGACCCAAGCGCCGCTTGCCGGGTTGAACAAGACGCCGTGCGGGAACGTGTCCTTCCCGATGTAGAAGCCGACCGCGACTCCACTGTTGTTGACGCCGAGGAATTGCGTCGTCTTGGAGCCGGGGACGCGGAAGCTCTGGAGGAGGCCGTTCTTGCTGAGCGATTTGAGGTAGCCGAACGTGATACCGGTGCTCTGCACGGTGAAGAAACCGCTCACGAGGCCTTTATTGTTAATGCCGGTGGCCGCGTTGGAAACCGAGCCACGGATGTCGAACGCCGTGAACGTAGCGGCCGGAACCGAGTAGGCGAAGCCGTGCGAATTGCCCGCGGAATCGTTGTAGAACCCGACCGCGACGCTATTGTCGTTGACCCCAAGGACCTGGTTGACGAGGGGCGTGCTGCTAACCAGCACGTCGTTAACGCTCAGCCAGATCGGCGTGCCGTGGTTGTTCAACCGGATAAAACCGTAGTCCTGATCGGTGCCGGTATTCGTCGGCGCCCAGAAGCCCGTGCTCACCCCGCTGTTGTTGAGGCCGGTCGCCTGCGTTTGCGTGGACGCGGGCAGATTGTCCGGTATGAACGTCGTGTAGGGTGGTGCGATAAAATAGCCCTTGTTGGGATGTCCGGCGGCCCCGCTTCCGTAATAGCCGCTGATGTCGCCCTCGTTGTTGATGCCGAGCAGCTGGTTAAAGGTCGGGTCGAGCGGGTTGTCGATCCTGGTGAAGGTCGTGGCGGTTTGGGGTACGCTGTACGGCGCCGGTTTTTCGGAAGCTTGCGCCGCGCTTGCAACCGTCAGCGCCAGCAGCGCGCTTAACGCCGCCGCGCCGACGGAAACGCGGCCGTCGAGAACGTTGGAACGGATCACTGCAACTCTCCTAACGAACGAAAATGTGAAGCGATTTTCAATCGCATCTCAAGAAGCCTCAGGCCGATTCGAGCTCTTGCTTGCAGAACTCGAATCGCTAAGACGTTTCGCCTAACAGAAAACACACGCGCGAGCGCCGAAAGCGCTGCGCCGTCTACATGACACGCTGCGGAACGATCGGACTGACTCGTGCATGCCGCCCTATACAACGCAAGGGCACCCCTCGCCTGCTACGTGCGACGAGACACATACTCCCATCCGCACGTTTCCTCTGCCCGCCGAGCGAACGGACAGTCGGTCCCTGGCGCAGATGGCGGCGTTACGGCATCAACTTGAAGACCGTCCCGTAGTCTTCGAGACGGCTGCCCGACGTCGTCCCGTAGATGAAGCCGCTGCTGTCGAAGATCAGACCTGCGTTCGGACCGTCTCCGCCGAAACCACCTGCGAAGCCGGCGAGTTCGCTTTCCAGCCAGCTGTGCTGTGCCGCGGTCGGCGGCGACAGCTTGAATGCCATCCCGAGCCCGGTCGTGCCCCCGGCCAACGCCGTGCCGTAGAGCGCGCCCGCCTTATCGAAAATCAGCGTGCCGTGCGGAACCACGCCGTCTTTGCCTTCGCCGAAGTTGTGCAGGACCGTCTCGGCCCAGGCGTGCTGGTTCCCGCTCGGCGGCTCGAGCTTGAAAGCGGTTCCTTCGAAAAACGAGCCGCCGAGCACGGTCGTGCCGTAGAGCGCGCCCCGAGCGTCGAGGATCGGTGCGGCGTTGGGATTGCCGCCGTCCGTCAAGCCGGAGAACGTGTGCAGCAAGTGAAAGCCCCAGGTGCTCTTTCCGGCGGCGGGCGGCGAGAGTCCGAACACCGTGCCGGCAAATGCGTTCGGGTTGCCGCCGAGCGAGGTCATTCCGTAGAGCGCACCGGTGGTAGGACTACGCGCCAGACCGCCCTCGGGGTTGCCGCCGTCCGCGCCCTGGCTGAACGCGTACAACACCTTTTCGGTCCATTTGGTCTGCCCTTTAGCCGGCGGCGACAGCTCGAACACCACACCGCATCCGACCGTGTTGCAGCCGAAGCCGCCCAAATACGTCGTGCCGTACAGGTTGCCTGCCGGATCCACGATCAAGTCACCCTGGGGCGAGTTTCCGTCGCTCTTCCCGGTGAAGATGTGCAGCGGCGTCAGGACCCATTGGGTCTGTCCTTTAGCGGGCGGCGATAAGCGGAACACCGAGCCCGCGTAAGCGAACGAGCCGGTCGTGATCCCGTACAGTTGCCCGTTCTTGTCGGCGATCAGGCTGCCGTAGGGAAACTTACCGTCGCTACCGCCGGTGAAGCTGTGAATCACTCTGGTGGTATAGGCGGTTTGCCCCTTTGCCGGCGGGATGACCTCGAAGATCGTTCCGTAACCGTTAACGACCTCCGTCTTGGTGTGGATGAACCCATAGGAACCGCCCGCCGTCGCGGTGCCGTACAGCACGCCTCCGCTCCCCAAGAGCAGGCCGCCCCACTCGAGTTGCCCATCGGTCTTCCCGGTAAAGTGGTGGAGCGTCGTGGTGCTCCATGCGGCCCCGGGTGCCGCGAGCGGTTCGCCGGCGACCGGACCGGCTGCCTGCGTCCGGAGCAGCTCGAAATACAACTGCGCCGGTTGCGCTACCGTGAGGCCCGCCAGCGGGGAATCCAGCGGCAGCACGCCCGAAGCCGAAGCCGTGTAGATACCGCTCCGGTAGACGAGGCTGAGACCTGCGTTCGGGCCCGATGCGGTCGGTGCGTACCCGATGAGCTCGTATCGCGCGCCGCGCACGATGAGCGGCGAAGCGACGAGCGAGTGGTCCACGACCGGTGCTCCGAAACTGACCGCGGGAGCCGACGATAGCCCGACGACCTCGAAATACGCTTGCGGCCAGGTCCCGAGCGGCGGACGCGGCAATCCGCCCAAACGCATCGCACTCGGCGGCACGGCGGCCGACGACGTCACCCGGACGAACGTGGTCTGCGCAGCGCCGGTCGGGCCGTAGTCGAACAGCCCGAGGACCCCGGCGCACGCCGGCCCGCCGAGCCGTCCGCCCCCCGGGGCCACCCGTTGAAACGTTCCGGCACAGACCGGCAAGACCGCTCGCGCTGCCGGCACGCCGATGACGCGGTTGGCGGCGAATGCGCCCGGCACGCAGACGCTCGCGTAGACGGCCGGGACCAGCGCGCCGAGCAACGGGAAACGGAACATACGACCTCCTCGTGAACCGTCTCCAGGATACGTCCCGCCGCCCTCTTTGCGCAGTAGGGATTTCCCCACCATCTGCGCGCGGCGCGAGCGTCGTCGCGACGGCGTCGCGGCTCACTCGAAGCGAAGTGCGTCGATTGGTTGAGCCGGGAGGCTTTCAGCGCCGGTAGCAGCCGAAGTCTTTCGCGGTAGCACGCTCGGCAGCGATCCGCCATCGATGAGAATTCGTCGTGAGCGTGGTCACGCAGCGTCCTGCTGCGTGCCCCGGGCTCGTCCCGGTGCTCTCGTGGGCGGCGACTCCGCCCGCAGGAGGATCACACGAGCGGCATTGACGTCGGCATCGTCGACGTGACCGCAACCGACGCAGCGAAACTGCGCGCCCTCCCGACTTGCTTTCGCGACCGCGCCGCACTCGGCGCAGGTCTGCGAACTATACCGTGGGTCCACGCCGACGATCGTGCGAGCAGCATGCGCGGCTTTCTCGCGGATCAGCGTCGCCAATATCCCGAAGCCGGCGTCCAGCAAGGCGCGATTGAGCCCCGCTTTCGCCGCGACGTGCCTTCCTGGTGCGGCAACCGTGCCTTTCGCCGAGCGCGTCATGCCGCGCAGCCTCAGGTCCTCCAACGCGATCGTGTCGAAGCGGTCGACGATCCCGCGGCTCACCTTGTGCAGCCAGTCACGGCGGGCATTCGCCTCGCGCTCCTTCGCGCGCGCCAAACGCCGCACCGCCGCGATCCGGGCCGGGTCTTTGCCGTTCAGCGGTCGACCCGCAGCATCTTTCACCGTGACCGCATCCAGCGCCCGAGCGTGCCGCTCGACGAGCGCTTGGCGCTGCGAGCCTGGGCGCAGGTTCGCGATTTTCGTCCCGTCCGAGAGCGCGGCCAGCACGCGCACCCCGCGATCGACGCCGGCCGCCTTGCCCGTAACCGGCAGGGGTGCCGGCTCGCGGTGCGCTTCAAAGACGGCGTACCAACGGCCGTTCTTCGTCACGATGAAGACGCGGCCGTAATTCTCCGGTACCGTGCGCCCCTTGCGCAGCCGGACCTCCCCGACGCCGGGCACGCGCACGCGCTGCTGCTTCGCATCGAACTTCGTCGCACGGTCGCCGTGCGGGAACTCCAGTTGATTCCAGCGCCGAGCAGGCTTGAACCTCGGATAGCCCGGCTCGTCACCGGCCTCGAGCCGCCGGAAGAAGGCGGCAAAGGCCAGGTCCAGCCGGTGCAGCACCGCGTCCTCGCACTCGCGGTAAACTGCCGCGAAACGCGGGTCAACCGCTCGAAGCTCCGTCAGTTCGGCGTATTGCTGCTTGCTCGGGTACGCGTGCCGGCGAGAGGTCCATGCGTCGCGGCGCTGCTGCAAGAGCGCGTTGTACAGTTCGCGCGTCGTCTTGAGCATCTCGATCAGGGCTCGCTCTTGAGCGCAGGTCGGATACAGCCGCACCTCGTGCAGCCATCGCAGTTGCCCCGCAAATCGACTCATCGCCGGCGCCATTGCCTGAGGATAGCTGCTGCGCGTGCCACCAGTGTGGCACACAGAGAACCGGGACACGACGCTCACCACGCGAGAAATGCGCCCCTGGCAGCGACGCGCTGCGCTAGCGCTCCGCACTGCTGCGCCCCACCGATAGCCGGACGGGTCCCCGGGCGGCGTCGCTCGCATCCTACTCGCTACCGCGGGAAAGAAAAGCCGGCCGAGTGCACCCCCGGCCGGCTCTCTTTTTTGCGCGGGACGCTTAGGCCGGCGCCAAGATCTTGCGATCGACGTCGAACTGCTCGTCCGTGAGACCCATCGTCGTCGGACCGCCGGCGACGACTTCGTGAGCGTAGCCGAGTCCCTTGGGCAGCACGTGGTCGGCGAAATAGCGCGCCGTCACGAGCTTGGCCGCGTAGAACGGATCGTCGAGTTTCTTCTCGGCGACCAGCGCCGCGCGCCCTAACTGCCACGCACCCGCGACGTAGCCCCAGAGCATCAGGAACGGGGCCGCGGCCGCAAACGTCTGGCGTACGTCCTTGCGCGCGTTGACGCCCAGCCACGTCGAAGCGAGCGTCAGCGCCGCCGCACCTTTGGCCAACTGGGCGCCGATCGCCTTGACGTCGTCGTTGGAGCTGGCCTCGAGTTCCTTGACCGTCGCCTCGATCAGCCCGATGACCTTCGTTGCGACCTTGCCGGAATCGCGCAGGAACTTGCGGCCCAGCAGGTCGTTGGCCTGGATCGCGGTCGTGCCTTCGTAGATCGAGCAGATGCGCACGTCCCGGTAGAACTGCGCCGCACCCGTCTCTTCGACGTAACCGCTGCCGCCGAACACTTGCAGCGCGTCCGACGTGAGCTGCGGCCCGATCTCCGTCGACCAGCCCTTGACGATCGGCGTGAAGAACTCGACGAGCGCCGCGGCCTCCGCCTTCTTTTCCGGATCGGGATTGAGGTGCGCGTGATCCATCGCCTCGGCCGCGTAGAACGCGAGCGCGCGCGCCGCCTCGACCTGCGATTTGACGTTCAGCAGCAGACGGCGAATGTCGGGGTGCGCGAGGATGGCAACCGGCGCCGGATCCTTGACGCCGACGTCCTTCGATTGCACCCGTTCCTTGGAGTACTGCAAGGCGGCTTGAAAGGCGCGATCGGCGGCCGCGTAGCCCTGCACGCCGACGGAGAAGCGGGCCAAGTTCATCATGACGAACATGTACTTGAGCCCTTCGTTCTCTTCACCGACGAGGTAGCCGATGGCGCCGCCGCTCTTCTCACCGTAATTGAGCGAGCACGTCGGTGAAGCGTTGATGCCGAGCTTGTGCTCGATGCCGCTGCACCAGATGTCGTTACGCGCGCCGAGCGACCCGTCGGGATTGACCAGGAACTTGGGCGTGATGAACAGCGAGATCCCCTTGATGCCTTCCGGCGCGGTCGGCGTACGAGCCAGCGTCAAGTGGATGATGTTCTCGGTGTAGTCGTGATCGCCGTAGGTGATGAAGATCTTCTGTCCGGTCAGCAGGTAGTGGTCGCCGCTCGGGACGGCCTTGGTGCTGACGGCGGCGAGGTCGGAGCCGGCCTGCGGCTCGGTAAGGTCCATCGTCCCGGCCCACTTGCCGGAAACGAGATTGGGAACGTAGAGCTTCTTTTGCTCCTCGGTTCCGCACAGCAGGATCGCTTCGATCGCACCCTGGTTCAGGAGCGGCCCGAGCGCGAAGCCCATGTTCGACGCGTTCCAAATCTCCAGCGCCGCGGTCGAGAGAAGCTGCGGCAACCCTTGGCCCCCGAACTCCGGCTCCGTCGCCAGTCCGACCCAGCCGGCTTCCGCGAACTTGTGATAGGCTTCTTTGAAGCCCTTCGGAGTCGCGACCTCGCCGTCGACGAATGTGCAGCCCTCGCGATCGCCGACGACGTTGAGCGGATCGAGCAACGAGCTCGCAAAGTTACCGGCTTCCTCGAGAACGGCATCGGCAATGTCGCCGACTTCCTCGTACCCCGGCAGCGCGACGAGACTCTCGAAGTCGACGAGCTCTTTGAGCAAAAACTGGAAGTCACGAAGTGGTGCTTGATAACTGCTCATAGCTTAGAAAAACTCCTGAATTCTTGGAGCTTGCAGAGAGGCCGCAAGGTGCGATGTCGAGGGAAGGCCCTCCTCCTTCAAGCACCCGTATCGTTTGACGGTGATCCGCGGCATGACCTGTCGGCCGTCCGTACCGGAAGCGGATACTGCCGCAAATCCGAATCGTACCGGCTAACTACTAGGACGTAGCTGTAGCGAACGCCGTTACGAACGCGACGTCGCCTCCCGGCCGAAGAAGAACATCTTGCACAGTTCTATCAACCCGAGATACGTCACGATCATGACGGTCAGGATCGCGAAGAACAGCGGCGGAAGCGGGACGAAGCCGAGCGCGCTCGCGAAGGGCAGGAACGGCAAGACCAGGCCCAGCGCGACGACACCGAGCGTGGTCGCGATCAGCGTGCTGCTCGGACGGCTTCGGAAAAACGGCACGCGCCGGGTCCGAATCAGGAAGACGACCAGCGACTGCGTCGATAACGATTCGACGAACCAACCGGTGTGGAAGAGCGGTGCGCCGGCGTGAAAGAACCAGATCATCACCCCGAACGTTATGAAGTCGAACGCGGACGAAACCGGCCCGAAGACGATCATGAAGCGCTTGATGAAGTTCGTGTCCCACTGCGACGGACGCTGCAACAGATCGTCGTCGACGTTATCGGTGGGAATCGCCATTTCGCTCGTATCGTACAAGAGGTTGTTCAGCAAGATCTGCGAGGGCAACATGGGCAAGAACGGGAGGATCAGCGAGGCGCCGGCCGCGCTGAACATGTTGCCGAAGTTCGATGAAACATCCATGAGCACGTACTTGATGGTGTTGCAGAAAATGCGCCGGCCTTCGGCGACGCCGTCGGCCAGGACGCCCAGGTCTTTCTTGAGGAGAACGATGTCGGCCGCGTCCTTGGCCACATCGCTAGCGGAATCGACCGAGATGCCCACGTCCGCGCCGTGCAGAGCCCCCGCATCGTTGACGCCGTCGCCCAGGAACCCGACGTCCTTCCCGAGCTTGCGCTGCGCCTCGATGATGCGGGTCTTCTGCTCGGGCGTCACGCGCGCGAAAATGGCCGTCGTGTCGAGCGCGTGGGCCAGGGCGTCGTCCGTCATGGCGGCCAGTTGCACGCCCGTCAGGACGCCGCCGGGCTCCATCCCCAGCCGCCGACAGACGGCGCGCGCCGTCTGGTCGTTGTCGCCGGTGACGATTTTCACCTCGACGCCCAGCTTGCGCAAACGGGCCAAGCTTGCCGCCGCGTCGGCCTTCGGCTCGTCCGCAAGATGCAGGCAACCCGCCAACTCGAGCTCCGTTTCATCGCTCGGATGGATCTCGTGCAGGTTCGCGGCGTCGCGAGTCGCCACCGCAACGATCCGGTCGCCCGACTCGAACTGAGCGGCGAAATACTCTTCAAGCCCGCTGCCGCCCGCGCGACAGCACTTCAGGACTCTTTCCGGTGCGCCTTTGCAGATGAGGAGCCGCCGTCCGTCCGGGAAGTCCACCAGCGTCGACATCATCTGGCGTTCGTAATCGAACGGAGCGATGCCGATCCGCTCGAGCCCCTGCGCCCGCGCGATCGCTTCTGCCGGAGCGCCCTCGAGCAAGGCCACGTCGAGTGCGTTTCCGCTCACGACCCGCCCGCCGTCCGTCACGACCGAGATACACGCGAGGCCGAGCGTCGCGACGCGATCGTCCGGTTTACCGTCGACGCCGAAGGCACCGCGGAAGACGATGCGGCCTTCCGTCAAGGTACCGGTTTTGTCCGTAAAGAGCACCTGCACGTTTCCTAGGTCCTCGATGCTGACCAGCCGCTTGACGATGACCGACTTTTCTGCAAGAGCGCGCGCTCCCACCGAGAGGCTGACGGTCACGATCGCGGGTAAGAGCTGCGGCGTGATGCCGATCGCGATCGAAAGTGCGAATAGCAGCGACTCCAGCCAGCCGTGGTGCAGTAGCGCGTTCAACCCGAAAATGGCGACGGTCAGCACGGCCGTGACTTGGATCAGCAGTCGCGAGAAGTCGTTGAGGCCCTTCTCGAACGCCGTGACCGGAGCGGTCGTCGCGAGCGATGTGGCGATGCTCCCGATCGCGGCGCGCCGCCCGGTCGCGACGACGACGCCGTGGGCGGCGCCGTTCTTCACGACGGTCCCCATCAGCGCGCAGTCATCGAGGTCGAGCGGGGTTGCCCCGACGGCGACCGGATGCGCCGTCTTTGCCGTGGGAACGGATTCCCCGGTGAGCGCGGACTCATCACACTCCAGGTCGTGCTCGTCGAGCAGGCGGAGATCCGCCGGCACGATGTCGCCGACGGCGAGTTCCACGAGATCGCCCGGGACCAATTCGGCGACCGGTACCTGTTTCATGACGCCGTCGCGTTTGACGGTCGCGCTCCGCTGCACGCGCGCTCGCAGATCCGCGATGGCAGTCTCCGAGCGATACTCGTTGAAAAAGGCCAGCCCCACGCTCAGCGCGACGATCGCGAAAATGATATACGCATCGGAGCGGTCGCCGAGAACGACGGACAACAACGCAGTCCCGGCGAGCAACAACAGAAACGGGTTTTTGAGCTGCCGCAGGAAGATGTCCCACGCCCCGGCTTGCTTTTCACCGATCTCGTTCGGTCCGCTGCTCACGAGCCGCCGCGAGGCCTCGGCCGAGGACAGCCCGGCGAGCGATGCGTCGAGCCGACGCAGCACCTCGTCGCTATCGAGAACGCATGCGCTTTGAAGGTCGAACGGTGCGGTCATCGCCGTTCCCGTTCCGAACGCCGCCGCTGCGCGCGGGAACGGCCGACGCGTTTACCGGATTGCATACACGTTCTCTCTCGGTGACTGTGCCGAACCCATCTTAAGCCGTGGACGCGGCGCCGGCAATCTCTCCGTTCCTCCTATGAATCGCAGTAACGGGCCCGCAACGCCGGCGTGGTCGTCGCCCGGCGGCCGATCGGCGGGGGGGCCGCGCCGGCGGCAGAGAAGTGAGAACGAGGCTGGAAAGGCGGCTTTCATGTTCGGCGTCATCCGGCAGTACGAGACCGATCCGGGACAGATCGACGAGATCGTGCGCCATACCCGCGAGCGTTTTATGCACCCGATCAGCAAGGCATGGGGGTTCGTCTCCTGGACGTTGATCGACGCGGGCCCCGACGGCGTTGTGACCGCATGCGTCTTCGACGACGAGATCGGCGCCGAGGTCGCCGGCGGCTGGGTCCGGGAAAACCAGGCCGCGCTCGCGCTCGGCCACCCGAGAATCACCGAAGGGCCGGTCACCTTTCGCGACGTCAGGGAGCACGTCCACTCGGGCTACGGTTTCGTGTGGCGCTACACGTGCCGGCCGGGCGAGGAGCGCGAGACCGCGAAGCGAGTTCGCGACGGCCTGGTCCCGCTGATCGTCAGCCTGCCGGGTTATGCGGCGTACGGCGCGCTCGAAGCCGGACACGGCACCGCCGTGTGGCTGCTGGTCTTCGCCGACGCGCAATCCGCGAGCGCGGCTAAAGAACGAACGCTCGCCTGGGCAAACGAGAACATCGCGGCCTCGCTATCCGGCGAGCCCGAACTGATCTTCGGTGAAATCAAGCTGCGCATCCCGTCGAGCGCGACCGTGACGGCCTGAAACGCCCCGGCAGCCCGGCGTGTTGTCCGTTGCGTGAAAGCGCAAGCGATGCAAGTCCGTCGGGCGGGCGGTCCGCTCGAACTCACGGAGATCGACGTCCCCGATCCCGGGCCCGGCCACGTTCGAATTCGCGTGAAGGCATGCGGCATCTGCCACAGCGATTCGTTCACGGTCAATGCGGCGTTCCGGGGTCTCACGCTGCCGCGCAGCCCCGGTCATGAAATCGCGGGCGTTATCGAAAAGATCGGGGCCGGCGTCGACGGTTGGCCGGTCGGCCGGCGAGTCGGCGTCGGCTGGTTCGGCGGCTCGGATGGCACCTGCGAAGCCTGCCGGCGCGGCGACTTCATCTCGTGCCCCAACCTGCAGATCCCGGGCATCTCGTACGACGGGGGCTACTCCGAGTACGTGGTGGTGCCGGTCGACGCGCTGGCCTCGCTGCCCGAGGAGCTTTCGTTCGCCGAAGCCGCGCCGCTGCTGTGCGCCGGCATCACGACCTACAATAGCTTGCGCCACACCGCTGCGAGGGCGGGCGACCTCGTCGCCGTTCTCGGAGTCGGCGGCCTCGGCCATCTGGCCGTGCAGTTTGCCGCGAAGATGGGATTCGATACCGTGGCCGTGGCACGCGGCACGGATAAGGAGAAGCTCGCGCGCGAGCTCGGTGCGAACCACTATATCGACAGTTCCGCAACCGACGTCTCGGAAGAGCTTCAGAAGCTCGGCGGCGCCAAAGTCGTGCTCGCGACCGTAACGAGCGGACCGGCGATGGCGGCCGCCGTCGGCGGGCTCGCGACCGACGGAACGCTGCTGATCGTCGGCGCGGCGCTCGAACCGATCGAGATCAGCGCACTCGCGCTTATCGGCGGGCGGAAGTCGGTCAAGGGCTGGCCCTCGGGCACGGCGACCGATTCCGAAGATACCCTGCGCTTCAGCGTTCTCGAGGGCGTGCGCCCCACGATCGAGGTCGTGCCGCTTGCCGACGCGCAAGAAGCGTACGACAAAATGATGTCGGGCCGGGCGCGTTTTCGAATGGTCCTAACGCACGCCGAATGAACCGGAACGCGCCTCGTCGAGCGCGCGATGTCGCCGCGTGCTCTCGGGCGTGACGCCGAACATCGCCTTGAAGTCCTTCCCGAAGTGACCCATGTGCCAGAAGCCGCAATCCGCCGCGACGTCGAATACTCGGACTCGAGCCGTCGCAGCATGCAGCTTGCGCCGAGCCGCGTTGAGGCGCCGAACCTTGAAATATTTCATGGGACTCAAGCCGAACTGAGCCTTGAAGGCGTAGATCAGCGTCCGCACCTTGCAGCCGCGCACGGCGCAGATCTGGTCCAGACTCAGTGGACCTTCGATGTTCTCCCACATGAACTCTTCGGCGCTCTGGACGAGGTCCGAGCGCGCGTGCATAGCATTCGTTTGAGCGAGGGTATTGGAACCGCGCAGTATCGCGATCAGCAAGCCGATGGCGGTCGTATCGACGCGATCGCTCTCGCCGATGAGCGAGAGTGCGAATCGCTCGCCTTTCGTCAGCAGCAGATGCCAGCGAACGAAATCGCGCAGGGCTGCGGCCGCCGCGGCGCCGGCCGCAGTTGCGGCCTCGCGCCCAGACCGCACGTCGACTTCGGGCCTCAGGGCGCGCGGAACGTGCGCGAGGTCCACGGCGAACCACGCGATCGTCGCCGCGCCCAAAATACACAGCGTCAGATCCCTGCGCGCGACGACGATCGGCTCGTGCGGCGCGCACGGCCTCCCGTTTTCGATGACCCGCACGCCTTCGGCCGCATCCGGGACGCAGATCAGAACCGTGTCGTCGTCGACGTGAGCGCGCAAGAGAATACCGCAATTCACGGTACATTCGCTCAGCGCCACCGACCCGATCCTGACCGACCGCACGTCGCTCTTGAAGCGGCCCGGCGTCAACTGGATGCACTCGGACGCGCCGTCGAAGAGCCTCTCGAGATCGCCGGCATCGTTTGACGAAAACGCGTCGACGACGATCGCCTCGGCGTCGGGTTTTTCGCCGAACGGCAAACCGGCGGGAGGAGGCTCTAAACACGCCTGCCTCTCTTGCACCAGCTGCTGATATAAATTCATAGCGCACCCGGAGTTTCGCTAATCGATAAGGCGAGGCCCCCTTCGTACGTCACTTCTTGTAACGGGTCCGCTGGTCTCCTTGGGCTTTGAAGTGATGCGGGCCACAGCGCGGGCCCACAGCTAAAACGGCGCTCGGCGCCGGAACCAATCGTCCAACCCGCATCGTCCAATCAAGTCGTTTCCGACGTTAAATCGTCTGTGTCGCGCCGGCGGCGCGCTACGAACGGCTACGCCGGAAGCCCCACCTCGTACCCGCCGAGACGCGAACCCGGAATCACAATCCGGGAGAAGGACTCCGTGCAAAGCGTGGGCTATGACGTCGGCAGACATGAGCTCAGCGAGCGAAGCCGGCGGTCAGGAGACAGCTCTCGTTCGGCTTGGAGAATTTCTCCGAAGCCGGCGCTCGCAGGTGACACCCGACCGTTCGAACGTCGAGCCGAGGCCCCGGCGCCGAACCGAAGGTCTCCGCCGAGAGGAAGTTGCGGCCCGGGCCGGCATCAGCGCCGATTGGTACGCCCGCATCGAGGTCGGCAGCGGGGCCGTTCCATCCGTGCCCACGCTCCATGCGATCGCCCGGGCGCTCGAACTCAATCCGTTGGATACCCGCTACGCTTTCGAGCTCGCGGGACTGCCCGTGCCTAACGTCGAGCTCCACCCGGAGACCGAGTCGCTCGCCGCTCTCGAACACGCGCTGCTGGATCTGCCGAACACCGCCGCGATGATGACGGACCTGTACGGCTCGCCATTATGCTGGAACGCCGGCGCGGACGGGCTGTTCCGGTGGTCGACGTACCCGGACGCGTTCAGCCGCAACGGCATCGTGGCCGGGCTGACGAACCCCTATTACCAAACGTTCTTCGGCGACGACTTCGAACCGGTCGCGCGCCGGATGATCGGGCTCTTTCGGCGCGCCTATACGATCGCCGCGCCGACGCCGCTCGCACGTCGCATTTACGAATTCGGCATGGCGCAGCCGCTGTTCGAGAAGCTTTGGAACGAGAACAGCGTATCCGACGATCTGTCCCCGCCGGGACCGATCGTGCGCACCGTGGTGGGGATCGGGGAACTGCGGCTCGACGTCAACGACGTCGTACCGGTTCGCCGGAATAACCTGATCGTGCGCGTGCTGGCGCCGCGCGACGCCGAATCGCGGGCGAGGTTCGCACTATTGGCAAAAATCGGGCGAGCGAGCGACGGCCTCGTGCTGAACCAAGAGTAACGCAGCAGGCAGCGGACCGCGTCAGCGATTTCGCAGCAGCACGTCCGGGGCGTGCGGGGCGACGCCGTTCGCGCTCGCGACGGCTTCGCGCGGCGGCAGCGCCCGCAGACCCAGCAGCGCCAGCGTCGCGAGCGTCGGTAAGAAGGCGGGCTTGATGAGCAGCGGGTCGAGCCGGTGCATGTACCGGCGGTTCTCCGCGATCGCCGCCTCGAGGAACGATTTCGGCGATACGTCGGCGACGATCGAGTTGGCACCGGTCGCGGCGAAGCCCGTCGCCCGCACGTCGCCGGCGAACGAGTCGATCATCCGCCCGAGCGCGCGCCCGTAATTTCCGACCATCGCCTTCGAACGAACGAGCAATCCGTCGCGGCCCTCGCGCACTTCTTCGTAGCGAATCCAGTTGACGAAGAACGTCACGTGCCGAGCCTCTTCGTACAACAGGCGATCGAAGATCGCCAGGAAGTCGTTCGAGAAGTACTCGGTCGTGCGGGCGAGCGCAAAGAGGCCGAAGCCCAAGAACGAATCGACGCATTCCTCGTAGCCGAAGATCACGAACTCGTCGCGCGAGTTTCCCCGATGCTCGACGACCACGTCTTTCGCGGGAATCGCATAACGCTCGATCAGGTGCTGCATCAGGCGCGCGTGGCGGGCTTCCTCGGCCGCCTGAACCTGCATCGCTTCGCGGATCAGCGGATCCTCGAGGGTGCCCGCAAACGCGTCGACCATGCTGCCGGCGCGCGTTTCCACGGCCCTGGCCGTACCCCAGAACGGGATCGCGCGCAGGCGCGCCAGATGGACCTCGTCCAGGACCGGCCAGGGAAGGTCGGCCGGCTCGTAGCGCTCGTGCGTCTCGATGAAGGTCCTGCAGAAGAGCTGTTTGTGCTGTGGCGATCCCGGTTTCATGCGCACAGCGTTCGGACGCGGCGCAGCGCTGCCTGCTGGTCCACCGAGCCCCGGCGCGCTCGCGTCAGGCGTCGCTCAGCTGCATGCCCCGGGTCTCCCGGCTTAGCGCGTATGCGACGACGGCCAGCAGCCACGGCGCGACGCTGATCTGGTACGCGAACGCCAGCGATGTCTTGGCGGCGACCAGCCCGACGGCCAGCGGCGCCAGGATGGAAACGATCCGTCCCATGGTCAGCGCCGTCGAGAACGCCGTTCCGCGCACTTTGGTCGGGAAAACTTCGGAGGTAAACGTTTCCCCGACCACCCACGCGCCCGAGATCGCGGCGAACTCGAGCGCGCCCGCCGCGAAGACGAACTCGGGCGACCGGGCCGTCGAGAACGGCACGATCGCGAGCATCGCGACGATCGGGCAGATCATCCCCGGGATACGACGCCCGACCGTATCGGCCACGAAACCGGTAACCCACGAGCCGAGAATTCCGAACGCGTTGAAACCCGCGATAAACCAATACACCTGGCTTTGCGGAAAATGCAGTTCCTTGCCCAAGTAATACGGCGCGAAGACGGCGATGGCCCAGTAGCCCCACGCCGCCGACGTCCAGATCAGTCCGTGTACGATGACGGCGCCGCCGAAGCGCGACCCCAAGAGTTCGATCACGGTGACGCGCTCGCGGCGCATCGTCTTCTGCCGAAGCGCCTCGACGAGCGCGTGAAAGCGCGGCGATTCCTGCAGGTTCAGCCGGAAGAGGAAGATCGTGACGCCCGGCACCACGCAGGCGAAAAAGGCCCAGCGCCAGCCGAAGCTCGGAACGAGTGCCGCCGCGACGGCGATCGCGACGATGAAGCCGACGCAATAGAACGAGTGCATCAGACCCATGGCCCGGGCGCGCAGATCCCGCGGCCACGTCTCGGTCACGTACACGGCCGACGTCGGCAGTTCCATGCCGCCGCCGACGCCGGTGACGAAGCGCAGCAGCATGAAGCTCCAGGCGGTGGGGGCAAAGGCGCTCAGCCCCATGCCGAGGCTATACGACAGGATCGACAGTCCGAGGGTCTTCTTGCGCCCGAGGTAGTCGGCCAGAATCCCGCCCAGAAACGAACCGGCGGTGTAGCCGACCAAGAACGTCGAAGCGATGGCGCCGCCGAGCGCGAGCGTGCCGTGAAACGTCTGCAAAATGCCGGGCAGCGTCAACGCATAGATGTTGATCACCATCGCATCGAAGAGCCAGCCGAGCCCCGCGAGCACGAGCACGACGCCCGCCGCGGCCGTGACCCGCCGGCGCGCCGGCAGCGAGACGCCGCGTTCCGTTTCCGTGATTGCCGACATCGCTATGGCCCGCCGCCGGGTGCGACCCGCACGCGCGCGTCGACCGCCGTCAGCTGCGCGCCGGCCGCGATGACCGGATTGACGTCGAGCGACGCCAGCCACGGCGCCCGCGCGACCCAAACGGAAAGCGTCGAGAGCAGCCGTGCCAGCGCCGCGAGTTCGACGGGCGCCCGGCCGCGCGCGCCGTCGAGCAACGGCGCCGCGCGTAGTTCCGCGAGCATGGCGAGCGCTTCGCTCTCGCCGAACGGCGCGACCCGCAGCGCGACGTCGTCGAGGACTTCCACCCAAACGCCGCCCAGCCCGGCGACGACGACCGGCCCGAAGTGGGGATCGCGCACCGCACCGATCACGAACTCGAGGCCGGGCGGCACGTGTTTTTGCACCAGCAGCGGTCCGGGCCCGAGGCGCCGCTCGAAGTCGGATGCGATCTCGCGCGCGTCGCCTTCGGTCGCCACGCCCAGGCGCACCGCGTCCGCGTCGCTCTTGTGGATCAGCCCGGGCCGTACCGCTTTGAGCGCGACCGGAAAGCCGAGTTCCGCGCCGGCGCTCGCCGCGGCCGCGGCCGTTTGCGCGAGCCGCCAGGGTGCGAAGCTCAGGCCCGCCCCCTCGAGCGCGGCAAACGCGCCGTCGGGCGGCAGCCAGCCGTCGGGACCGGCACCCGGCGGGCACGGCAGCGGCGGGCCGGCCGGCGGACGCTCGTGGACCGCGACGGGCCGGCACGCGGCCAGCGTGCGTGCGGTCCGCGCGGCCCACGGATGGCACGGGATGCCGGCCGCCAACAGCCGGCGCCGGTTCGCTTCGGAACCTTCCGGACCGACCCAGCACACGTGGACCGGCGCCGCCGCGCCGGTTTCGCGGGCCGCCCGGTATTCCGCGACGAGCCGCTCGGCCACGTCCGGCATCAAGGCCGAACGCTGCAAGAGCACCGGGACGACCGCATCGACTTCCCCGCTCGCGAGCAACGCCGCGAGCGTCTTGCCGTACATATCGGCAAAGCGCGGCCAGTCGGTCGTGACGTCCACCGGATTCGCGGCGCTGCCGTAGGCCGGAATCCAGGTCCGGATCTGGGCCTGCAACGGATCGGAAAGCGCCGGCACCGTAAGACCTGCCTCTTCGAGGAGATCCGCTAACTCGACGCCGGTCCCGCCCGAATTCGTAATAACCGCGACGCGTCGGCCCGCCGGAGCAGGCTGGGCGTCGAGCGCGGCGGCGACGTCCAGCAGCGACAGACCGTCCTCGACCAGCCGCGCGCCGGCCTGGCGGAGCGCCGCCGCAGCGATCCGATAATCGCCGGCGAGCGCGTCCGTGTGGCTGGCGGCGGCGCGCTGCGCGGCACCGTGGCGGCCGGTCTTCAAGATAACGACCGGTTTGGCGGGCGCGACCCGGCGGACTGCGTCGACGAACGCGGCCCCGTCGCGAGTCGATTCGAGCAATAGTGCGATGACCCGCGTCTCCGGATCGGCGCCCAGGTATTCCACGATCTCGGTCTCGTCGAGGTCGACCGTATTGCCCGGCGCGATCACCTTAGCGAAACCGACGTCGCCTTCTTTCGAGCGCGAGAACGCCGCCATCCCGTACGCGCCGCTCTGCGTGAACAGCGAAACCCCGCCGGGCTCGGGCAGCCCCATGCCCAGCGACGCGTTCAGCCGCGCGTGAACGTTGATGACGCCGAAACAGTTGGGGCCGATCAGCCGGACGTTGCCGGCCCGCGCCGTGGCGGCGATCCGGTCTTGGAGCGCCCGGCCGGACGCGCCCGCCTCGGCGAAGCCGCCGGTCACGATCACGGCTGCGGTCACGTGCGCGGCGGCGCAATCCTCGATGGCCGGCAAGACCGCCTGTTCGGGCGCGACGATCACCGCCAGATCGACGGTTCCGCTCACCTCCGAAATCGCCGCATATGCCCGCCGCTCGAGGATTTCCGGCTCGCTCGGATGGATCGGAATCAGCTCGCCCGCGTAGCCCTCGAGCAGGTTTCGCATGAACAGATACCCGAGCTTACCCGGCTTGCTCGACGCGCCGACCAGCGCCAGCCGGGGCGGCTGGAACAGGGCTCGGCCCCAATCGCTCACCGGGCCGGGCCGCCCGCGAACAGCGCCGGCTGCCCGCCCGTATGCACGAACGCGACCGTGTGCGAAGCGGACACGTAGCCGGCGGCCGCGCGCGCGACGAGCCCCGCGAAGGCCTTCCCGGTGTAGGTCGGGTCGAAGAACACGCCCTCGAGGCGCGCGCCGAGCGCGATCGCGGCGTCGCCCTCGGGGGTCGGGACGCCGTAGCCGGCGCCCAGAAAGCCGTCGTGCACGATGACGTCCTCCTCCGTGAAGCGACCGTCGAGCCCGGCCACCGCTGCGCCCTCGGCGGCCAGCATCACGATACGGTGCCGCACCTCGGCAGCGGGCCGGCTGACCGTGAAACCCTCGAGCCGCCAGGACAGGCCGAGCGCCCGGATCCCCACGAGCCAACCCGCGAACGTCCCGCCTGAGCCGGCTGCCAAGAAAACAACGTCGGGAGCGATGGCCTCGGCCCGGCATTGCGCGGCGAGTTCCTCGACCGCGAGGATGTGGCCGGCCACGCCGAGCGCGCAGGCGCCGCCGCGCGGGATGACGTACGGCCGCCGACCGGCCGCACGCAGTTCGGCGGCGACCGTTTCCAGCGCCGGATCGACCGACGCGCGATCCTCGCCGTCCGTGAAACGTATCTGAGCGCCGAGGATCTGCGCGAGCAAGAAGTTCCCCTCCGCGCGCGCCGGTTGCGTACCCCAGTAGACCGCGATCGCGTCGAGCTTCGCCCACGCCGCCGCGGCCGCCGTTGCGCGAACGTGGTTCGACTGCACGCCGGCGCCGGTGACGACGACGTCCGCGCGCTCGGCCAGCGCGTCGGCGATCAGGAACTCGAGCCCGCGCACTTTGTTCCCGCCGAAGCCGAAGGCGATGAGGTCGTCGCGCTTGAGGTACAGGTTCGGGATCCCGATCGCCCGCCCCAACTCGGGCGCCGGCGTCAAGGGCGTCGGAAGCGGCGCCAAGCGGCAGCGCGGAAGTGCCGCTAAGCCGGCGGTCGCGCACGCGAACGCCTTCACGCTTCGGCGTCCGCGAGGACGCGGTCGACCATCGCCCCGCAGTGGCCGGCGGCGCCCCGGTAATCGAGCAGCGACTCGATTTCGGCTTCGGAAAAATGCGCGACGATCGCCGGCGTGCCCAGCACCGCCTCCCGGAAGGTCCGATCGTCGCGCACGGCCGCCAGCGACGACTCGTACACGAGCCGGTGCGCGCTCTGCTTTCCGATCTTCTCGGCCAGCGCGAGCATGATCGACTCCGACAGTACGAACCCGCGCGTCGCGTCGAGGTTCGCGCGCATCCGCGCGGCGCGAACCTCGAGGGTCGCAGTCAACTCGCGCAGCAACGCCAAGGTCTTGCCGGCCGCCAGCGTGACCAGCGGTACGGCGTGCCATTCCGCCTTCCACGAACGGCCGTCGCGCTCGTGGTCGCCGACCAGCCCTTCGGCCACGATCGCCGCGTTGTGGCGCACGACGCGCGCGAGCGTTCCCAGATGTTCGGAGATCTCGGGGTTCTGTTTGTGCGGCATCGTGATGCTGCCGACGGTGCCGGTCGCGCTGCGTTCGCCGGCTTCCGCGATCTCCGAGCGCTGCAAATTGTAGATTTCGTGGCCGATGCGGTCTGCGGTTCCGGTCAGCAGGACCAGCAGGTTGCACCACTCGGCCGGCACGTCGCGGCTAGCGGTCCACGAGATCTGCGGCGGCCGCAAGCCGAGCCGCCGCAGAAATTCCGCTTGCAGTTCGAGCGCCCGCGGGCCCAGCGACGACAGGCTGCCGACGCCGCCGGCCAGCTGGCCCACATCCATACGCGCCGCGATCTCGGCCAGGCGCTCGCGGTGGCGGCGCACTTCGGCCGCCCAGCCCGCGACCTTGAAGCCGAAGGTGATCGGCAGGCCTTGCTGGCCGTGCGTGCGCCCGGGCATCACGGTATCGCGGTGACGCCGCGCGAGCGCGCGCAGCGAACCGTCGATCGCTTCCAGGTCGCGGGCGAAGAGCGCGCGCGCGTCGCGCAGCGCCGCCATCGTCCACGTATCGGTTAGGTCCTGAACCGTCGCGCCGTAGTAGAGCCACTCGCCGCTCTCCCCCGGGCAGCGCCGCCCGACCGCCGCGATCAGACCGACCGTCGAGTGGTTGCTGGCCTCGAAACCGAGCCGCACCTCTTCGAGGAACGCGCCGTCGGGTTCGATCTCGCGACACGTGCGCGCGACGTCCGCAGCCGCCGCGGCCGGAATCAGGCCGAACGCGGCTTGCGTCTCCGCGAGAACGGCCAGGATCTCGAGCCAGGCGCGCGTGCGCGGCACTTCGTCGAAGACGGCGCGTAGTTCGGGCGTGCTCCAAGCGTTTCCGTACACCTGCGAATCGACGAAGAGCAGCGACACCTACGGTACCCTCTCCGCGGTCCGGCGAGCGGTCTCGAACAGCGCGCGTTCGGCCGCGGCCAGCCGGCCGGCCGTGCGCGCCTGCCACCCGGCCGCCTCGGCGAGGCGCTCGCGCACGCCGGCGAGCATCGCCGCGACGCTTGCCGGCGCCGCGCCGCCGACGCCGCCCCGGCGCTCGAGCGCAAGCGCCGGATCGAGCGCCGCGTCGAGATCCGCTTGCGCGAGCCGCAGCGGCCGTCCCAGCAGCGCCCGGGCCTCGGCGTCGATGGCCTCGAGCAGCGGGCGCGCGCCCGGAGCGGTTCCGCGCTCGATGCCGCGGGCGACGCGCCCCACGAGCGCGTGTGCCGTCCGGTAGTCCGTGCCGCTTTCGCGCATCACGAGTTCGGCGACATCCGACGCGCAGGCGAAACTGCGCTCGAGCCGCCCGCGCGCCGCGGCGGCATCGAAGTCGAGTCCGTTCGCGACGCTTGCCATCAGGTTCGCGGCGCCCGCCACGGCGGCCAGCGCCGCCGGTACGTCGCCGTACGCTGCGAGCCGGTTGTCCATCTGCCCCGAGGGCGTCCGGCCTGCGGCCGCCACCCCGGCCTGTACGCCGATCGTGCGGTTCGCGACCGCGCGCACGTACGCGAGCGCGAACGGGTTCTTCTTCTGCGGCATCGCTTTGCTCGCGCGCGAATGCTCGTCCGCCAGGGTGACGAAACCGAACTCCGCCGTCGCGAACAGCGCGAGATCTTCCGCTAAGCGGTCGAGGTTGACGCTCGCCGCGCACGCGACCGCGAGCGCTTCGATCGCGTTGTCGGCCTGCCACATCGCGTCGCGCGCGTGTTCCACCAGTTCGCTAAAGCCGAGCAGCGCGGCCACGCGCTCGCGGTCGAGCGTCAAGGTCGAGCCGTTCGTACTGCCGCACCCCGCCGGGCAACGGTCGAAACGACCGAACAGCGCGCGCGCGCGCTCGACGTCGCGCAGCAGCGCGTACGCGAACCCCAAGAGGTAATGACCGAACGTCGTCGGCTGGCCGGCCTGCAGGTACGTGTAGTCCGGCATCGGCGAATGACGATAGCGCTCGGCGGCTCCAGCCAACGCGCCGCCCGCGTCGAGCAGCGCGCGCACCAGCGCGAGCACGCGTTTGCGCACGGCAAGCGTGTATCCCGTGGTGACCGCTTCGCGCCGCGCGCGCCCCAGTCCGAGCCAGCCGGCCCCGCCGGCGTGCGCCGAAAGCCAGGCTTCGCGGTTCGTGTACGCGTCGCCCAGCGCCGGATCGAGTGCGAAATCCTCCGGCAGCGACTGCAATGCGAGCAGCCCGGCGACGAGCTCGGCGCCCGCGCGCGCCGGCACGGCACCGATCTCGACCAACATGACGGCGTGCGCCAAATCGGCCAGACCGATGTCGCCGAGCAGCGCGCGCTGCGCCTCGAGCTCGGCGGCGAACGCCTCGCGAACCAGCTCGTCCGACGGCGCCGCGACCAGCGGCCCGCCTATACCGAGGACCGCGTCTCGGCCAGCGGGCACGGTTCGACCAGGAGCGGCACGGAGGGTTCGATGAGGTCGGGCTGCCACGCGGCCCGCCGCCGCCGGTCTTCGGCGATCGGCTGCAGGGTCTCGAAGCGCAGGCCGATGCGCAGGGCTTGCAACGCGAGCACCGCATCGGGCGCGACGTTACCGAGACTGACGCCGGGACCGAAACGCCCGATCAGCGCCGCCTGTTGCGACTTGAGCGGCGCTTCCCACACGAGGCGGTCGATCTTGTCGCCCATGCGTGCCACGAGCGCTTCCAGCAGCGCCTCGCGAACGTCCCCGCGCTCGTCGTAGATGCCGATGCCCTTGCCCGATTCGCGCGCCTCGACGACCACCCACGCGGCGCCCCACTCGATATCCTGGAGCGCTTCCTCGGCGAGTTCGTCCGCCGAGGGCTGCGCGCGGCGGTCCTTCTTTCCGACCTCGGTGATCGGCAGCAGACCGGCGCCGGCCGCGCACTTTATCACGTTGCGGCGGCGCTGAGGCGGCAGCGGTATCGTGCCGTCCGAGATCTCGACCGCGCGGAACCCGAGCTCGCGCGCGCGATCCATGTACACGCGGCAGTGGTGCTGAACGATCGCGGCTTCGAGCAGCGTGCCGCCGGGGAACGCGAGGATGCCGTGTTCCGCGAGCAATGCGAGTTTGCGTTCGAGTACGGCCGTCGTCACGAGCGCCGAGGTTCCGAAGCCGAACTTCCAATGATCGATGTAGGGACCGGCCGTTTCGATCAGATCGGCCGTCGCCGCGAGGCCGAGCCCGGTGTCGAGCATCATCGTCACGCCTTTGCGCCGCGCGCGCGCGATCTCGCCGTTCCAAACGTGGTCGATCACCCCGGCCCATGCGAGCTCAGACACGTTGGGGCACTCGTACGAGATCGGCCAGCGCGGACTCGACCATGCGGAGATCGGAACCCCAGGGCACGACGCCGACGTTACCGTCGCGCTCGGTGTGAAATTCGAGCAGGCAGCACTTCACGAGACATCGTTCCGGGCGGCCGGCCGCGATGACGCGCGGGCAGATCTCCACGCGCGGCGGTTCGTCGCCGTAGTAATAGCGGTGAAACTGCAGGCTGCGCTCGCAGCCGATCAGCGTCCAGTCCTCGCGTGAAGGGGGACGCTCGTCCAAGAAGTAGACCGGCGCGCCGAGGTCGTCCAACCCGCCCGAGCGGCACGGCAACAGATACGCCTTGGGCTGCACGCTCGCGCACAGCGCGCGCAGGTCGATGCGTTCGAGCTCGACCCGGATCGGGGGCAAATCCGCATACGTCAATACGTGGCGCACCATTTCGTAGAGCTTGGGGGGTTCCGGCGGCGAGACTTCGATGACGCGCAGCACGAGCGGATCGGGCCGGTGAATGAAGTTGACGTGGTCGAAGCGGCCCCAGACGACCAGCGTGCCCTCGTCGCCGACCCCGAGTTCGGCCGCAAGTTCCGCCAGCGCCGAACGGTTCGCGACGTCGGTCTGCGGCGCTTCCACGAACGTGCAGCGCTCCGGAAGCGCCAGCACTTCGACGCCGACGATCTCCGAAAAGAACGGCTCGGGATCGCGCTTGCGAAGCGCGGCGACCGAGGTCGCGTTCCCCGGCCCGCGCAACACGACGAATTCCGTGCGCCGGTAGGCTTCGCGGCCCAGTAGCCGCGCGACGATCGCCGCTTCGGTCGGCGCGCCGTCGTACGATTGCACGCTGACGTTGCGGTACGGAAGCGGAACGAGGTTGCGCAGTTCTTTCACCGGGCGGCCCCGACCGCGCGCTCCGCAAGCGTGAAGCGCCGCTCGAGATCGCCGGGCCGCAGCTCCTTGCGATGCACCTCGAGCGGGTCGAGCGCGCGGATCGTCGCAACGATCTCCGCGCTCGGAAGCGGCATCGCGCGCACGCCGTCCGCGATCGCCGGCGCGAACTCCGTGTTCTGCAAGATATCCTCGACCGTCGTGTCCGGATAGAGCTCGCGCAGCCGCAATTCGCCGTTCGCGTCGAAATCGAAGACGCCGAGATCGGTGACCAGCCACTGCGGGCCGCGACCGCGCGAACCGAGCTCGCGCCGGGTGCGGCCGTCCGCGGTCCGGTGTCCGAAGCTGGTGACGAAATCGCACCGCTCGACCACGCGGTAGCGGCGCCGGCCGTGCGAGTCCGGCGGAGCGCGATGGCCGGTCGTCCAGAGCGTCACGTACTCCGCGTCGCACGACAGGTTGCAGCCGCCGCCGCCGCCCGGTAGCTTCACCGCCACGCGTTCCTCGCCGCCCAGCAGCGTGACGTTCGCGTTTCCGTAGCGGTCGATCTGAATTCCCGATAGGAACATGCGTCCCATCCGGCCGCTCGCGGCGAGGTCGAACAGCTCGTCGATCTGAAGCGCGCACTCGGCTTGCCGGTCCAGCGCCCGATCGTTGGTAACGGGCGTGAGGAAGACCGGTTGCGGGTTGATCCCGTACGTGGCGCCCTCCACCAAGTACCATGTCGGGCGCGTGCGTGCGCTTGGCTACGTGCATCGCGAGTTGCACGAGCGGCGAGCCGTAGCCGTGAAAGACGAGCGTGCGGTCTTCTATCGTGCGGGCGAGGGCGTAGATCATCGCCTCGCCCATCGTACAGGCTTCGATCGTACCGGACTCGATCATCCCGGAACCTCCGCGTACAGACGCTGCCACGCTTCGCCGCCCTCGCCCCAGCTGCGCACGCGCGAGCGCATTTCGGAACCGCCGGCTCGTTCGAGGTAGGCCGCGTGGTCCGGGCATTCCAGCACGTACGGGTCGAGGTAACGCGCTCGAAACGCGTCCGCGCCGGCCTTCGCCGCCTCGTAGTACAGCGCGGTGTGCGCGCGGTCGTAGGCGTAGTTCGGATAACAGGCCGTCGGGTGCGCGCCCAGCTCCGCTTCGGCGAGCGCGGTCACGTAGAAATACGGCACGTTGGCCCCGCCCAAGGCCGCGAGTTCTTCGTTCTCGACGATGCGTTCGACGGTCGCCAGCACCGTGCGCGAGGCGCGCGCGAAGAGTAGGTCCGCGACGGGCGGCCCTTCGATGCGCAGGTTGCCGTGGCGGTCGCCGTACTGCGCGTGAAGGATCGCCACGTCCGGAGCCAGCGCCGGCGCCAGGATCAGTTCGTCGCCCGTGTACGGACAGGTCATCGTGCGGAAGCCGGGGTTGAGGCGCCCCATGTCCGTACCGCGAATCGACCGTAACGGCATGAACGGCAGCCCCGCGATCGTCGCGCGCAGCTGTTGCACCAGCGTGTAACAGCAGCTATCCGATACCGCGACCGCACCCGATTCGCAGGCGCGCCGATAGTTCGGTGCCATACCGAAATCCACTTCGAAACCGACGTAGCTCTCGGCGCTGGCCGCGACGGCGCCGGCGCCGCACAGCAGGTCGACGTCGATGCCGTGCGCGGAGCCGACGACCGTGAGGTCGCGCGCTCCGCGCCGCACGAGCGCCCGTACGGCGGCCATCGGCAGGCGGCACGTCAGCCCGCCGCCCAGCGCGACGACGTCGCCGTCGCGGACCAATTCCGCGAGCGCGTCGAGCGCGACGCGCTTGTCGGCCGCGGTGTGAACGCCCGTCATATCGCCGTCATCCCCCCGTCGACGCTAAAGGCCGCGCCGGTCACGAAGCTCGCCTCGTCGGAGGCCAGGAACAGGACGGCGGCCGCGATCTCGTGCGGCAAGCCGAAACGGCCCACCGGATACTTCGAGAGGCGGCGCGCCGTCGCTTCGGGACTGGTATCGACGGCCATCAGCTGCTCGCCCATCGACGTGACGGCAACCGTGCCCGGGCACACGCAGTTGACGCGCACGCCGCGACCCGAATAATCGGCCGCCATCTGTCGCGTCAAGCTGACGACCGCACCTTTCGCAGCGCAGTACGCCGCCATCTTCGGAACGCCGGCCAAGGCCGCGACCGATCCGACGTTCACGATCGCACCGCGGCCGCGTTCGAGCATGCCCGGCAGCACCGCCCGCGATACCAAGAACGTACCCACCACGTTGACGCCGAAGATGCGCTCCCACTCGGCCAGGTCGGTCGAGTCGACGCTGCCGAACCCGGCGACGCCGGCGTTGTTGAACAGAACGTCGACCGGCCCGATGTGCGCCTCCGCCTTCGCGACGGCGTCCGCGACCGCGGCCTCGTCGCGCACGTTCGCGAAGAAACCGGCGGACCCGGCCCCGAGTTGGCGTACCGCCTCGTCGATCGCGCCTCGATCGACGTCGAAAACCGCGACGCGCGCGCCCTCGCGCGCGAACGCCTGCGCCGTCGCGAACCCAAGCCCCGAAGCGCCTCCCGTGACGATCGCGCGCTTGCCGTCCAATCTACCCGCCACGTTCACACCGCCATATAGCCGCCGTCCATCACGACGGCGGAACCGTTGAAGTATTGCGCTTCGGGACTCGATAAGAACCAGACCGCCGAGGCGACGTCCGCGACGGTGCCGATCGTCCCTTGCGGGATGTGCGCTTCGACGTCGCGCCGCAGGTCGGGTCGATCGAGCCGCCACTGCGTCATCGGCGTTTCGATCATGCCCGGACACAGCGCGTTGCAGCGGATGCCGGCGCGCGCGTAATCGGCGGTGATCGAACGCGTCAGCGCGACGACCGCGCCCTTCGAGGCCGTGTACGCGAACCTGCCCGGAAAGGCCGCGAGCCCGGCGATCGACGCGATGTTGACGATCGTACCGCCGCCTCCGTCGAGCATCTTGGGAATCACCGCGCGGCAACCGAGAAAGATCGCGCGCACGTTGACCGCGAACACGCCGTCGAACGCGTCGACCGGCGTCTCGTGCAGGACGGTGGCCTGCGGGCCTCCGGTAATGCCCGCGTTGTTGACCAAGACGTCGATCCGCCCGAACGCTTCGAGCGTACGCGAAACCGCCGCATCGATCTCGGCCTCGCGCGAGACGTCGGCCGTCACGCACAGGAGCCGCTCGCGATGCGTCTTCCAGTCGTCGTCGCGAAGCGCGTCGAGCGCCTCGCCCGCGCGGTCGACGGCCGCGACCCGGTCGCCGCCTTCCAAGAAACGCGTCGCGATGGCGCGACCGTTGCCGGAAGCCGCTCCGGTGACCAGGACGGTGCGGCTCACAGGTCGATCAAATGCCGGCCGCCCGCGCGCAGCCGGGCCAGTTGGATGAAGTGCGAAGGGTTGAGGAACAGTTCGTCCATGTCGCCCAGCGCGTCGATCGTGAGACCTTGCCGCACGAGCACGGCCAGGTACTGGAACCCGTCCTTCGCCCCGAACCCCACGTGGTGCGCGCCGACGACGCGGCGCGAATCGCCGTCGATGACGAGCTTCTGAAAGCCGGACTTGCGCGCCGCGGCGAACGCGTACAGCATCGAGCGGTCGCTGGCGGGTAACCCGATGTTCCAGCCGTCGGGATTGTCGGGCGGCATCTTGATGATGACGACGTCGCGATATTTCGCGCGCGCTTCCTCTTCGCCCAGACCCAGCCAGGTGACTTCGTAGTGCGTGTGGAGGAAGTCGGGGTAGTCCTTGGCGTGGTAGTGGGATTCCAGACCCATCACGTTGCGGGCGGCGTACGTGCCGCTCTTGCGGGCCTTGAACATCTCCATCGGGCCGCCGATCAAGTCGCCGATCGCGTAGACGCCCGGTACGGACGTTTCGAGCCGAGAGTTGACGACGACTTCGTTGCGCGGTCCGATCGCGAGCCCGAGCGCTTTGGCCGACATCTCCGAATTGGGAACTTCGCCGAGGGCCATGAAGACGAAATTGGTTTCGACGACTTCGGTGCCGTTCGGCGTCTCGATGGCGACGGCGCGAACCTTGCCGTTACGGTCGCCCTCGATGCGCGTGACCCGCGAGCCCTCGAGGACCTCGACGCCCTCTTCTTTCATCCGGGTGACGGTGTAGTTGCGGGTCTCCGCATCGGGGATCAGCTTGAGCACCTGCGAGCGCACGACCATGACGGTGCGCCGGCCGGTCGCGCTGAAGAACGAACCGTACTCGACCGCCGTCTTCCCGCCGCCGATGACGACCACGGTCTCCGACGGCTCGTAGTCGAGCGTTTCGACGAAGTTCTCGTAGGTGTAGACACCCTTGAGGTCCTTACCGGGAACGTCGAGGATCCGGGAGCGCGCCCCCGTGCCCAGGATCAGATTCTTCGCGCGAAACGTCCGGCCCGCCACCTCCACCGTGCGCGCGTCGACGATGCGGCCCGGCGCGTTGAGCACGTACTCGAGATCGAGCTGCTCTTTGCTTTGGTAGTTCATGATCGCGTGCGGACCGACGCGCCCGCGCCGGAAGAGATCGACCACGTCCTTGATCGAGGTGACGACGCCTTCCATGTCCTGGAACCAGAACTGCCCGCCGAACGTGCGCTGCAGCATCAACTCGGCCGCGCATTCGGAGAAGAGGTGATGCGGTACGCAGGCGTTGTGGGGACACGATCCGCCTAGAAAGGGCCACTTTTCGACGATCAGCTGGCGGCCGCCCATCGCGCGCAGATAGGCCGAACCGAAACGCCCGCCCGCGCCGCCGCCGAGAAAGATCGCGTCGAACTCGCGGTCGTCGCTCTCGTCGACGTTGAAGATCGCGGTGCCGGGTTCGTCGACCAGGAGCCGCTCGATCCGGTGCGACCACTCCTCCACCGACCAGTGATAGGGTCGGACGTCGATCGCGCCGATCAGTTCCATCGTGCAAACTCCTTTATCGTCGCGGCTTTCAACCGCAACACCGGCAGCCGGCGTGGCTGATTTCCCAAGGGTGCGGTTCTTCCAGCGTGACGCCGGCCGCGCCGAGACAACGCGAGCAAACCCAAAGCTCGGGCGGCTTCGTACCGGCCAGCACGCTGCCTTTGAAGACGTGCCCGCAATCCGGGCAGGTGAGGGTGAGAACGGGCATCGCGCGTCGTGCTCCCGGGCGTGTATCCCGCGGCCGGCCGCACCGGCCGCGGGACGGATTCGGCGATCGGTTACGCGCTGACGAGCTTCTTCGCGAGCTCCGCGCGAACGACGTTGGTGCCGGCGACGAGCGCGTGCAGCTTCTCCTGAGCGATGTAACGCTGCAACAAGATCAGCCCGCAGTCGGTCGTGACGCCGAGGCGCTCCGCCGGAACGATCTCGAGCAGCCGCCGGATACGCGAAGCGACCTGGTCGGCCGTCTCGGTGATCGTGCTTTTCACGTCGATGACTCCCGCCCAGAACGTGACGTTCGCGGGTAGCGGGTGTTCCTTGAGCACGTCGAGACCGCTGAGATCGTCGAAGCGGCGACCGCAGTTCTCGAGGTTGAGCACGTCGATGTGCGCTTCGTACGACTTGGGAACGACCGAACGCGTCGCCGACGGGGCCGCGCCCTTGCGTTTGGTGAGGTCGAAGATGTCGCCGGCGGACGCGGTGTCGTCGGGGAAGTAGGCCGGCGTGCCGCCCCAGTTGCCCCAGCAAACGTGCACGATGATCTTGGCCCGCTTCACGCCCTCGACCGCGCGGTTGAACGCTTCGATGGCCCAGTCTTCGTAGAAATACGGCCACGTGAACTCGTCGAGCTGGATGAAATCGATGCCGAGGGCTTCGACTTCCAGGAGGTCCTCGTTGATCGCCTTCGCGATGTCCAACGCGCGCTCGCGGCTCGACGGGTAATGCAGATCGTTCGTGCACTGCGCCAGCACTTGAACGCCCGTGTATTGGATCTTGGTCGGCTTGTCCGTGGCTCGCTTCAGCGCTTTTGCCTGTTCGAGCATGATCGCGCCGCGCCGCCTCACCTCGTGCGTGAGCGTCGCCGCGTGCAAGCGGCTGTAGATCGGGAAACCCAGGTAGCCGCCCTTGAGATCGTAGCCCAGCCGTTTGTGATAGTAGTACACGGCCTGCTCGGCGTAATTGTCGCCGTGCAGCCGGCCGTCGCTGATGATGTCGAGCCCGGCGATCTCTTGATCGAGCGCTATTGCGGCCACCGCGTCCTCGAGCGCTTCGCGCGTCATCGAGTCCGGCGGCTCCTGATCGCCCGTCCAGTAGCGCGCGAATGCGGCGTCCCACCACCTCGGATTCGGATAGTTGCCGACCATGCTGGTTGGGATCAGGACCTCGTTATCGCGGATAAGCAATTCCGTTCCCTCCTCGTAGATGCCCCGACGCTCGTCACTCGAGCGAGCCCGGCGGTGCGGCCGGGCCGCCTCTTCGTGCGGCTGGAAAACTCGCGGGCGGTGCGGTACGGCGTGGTTCAGAGCTGGTCACAGTTGGTCATACTAGGGACAGGCCCTCGTGGTATCGCGCTAGGAAGAAAGATTCCTTCATCCGTTTCAGTCATTAGGTAGGAATAGGTTGCAGGCGGCCGAGCGGGTCGCCGCTCGCCGGGAACGGAGCCGTGCGTTCGGTACGGTACCGAAGCTTTAGACGCCGGAGTGCTCGCAAAGTTCGGCAGGAAACAAATCCGGGGCTATCGCATCAGGCCAGCCACCGTCGCGACTGAACGGAGACGACCGATGATCTGCGTCGCAGCGACCTACGTGTTTCCGCGGGAGCGGATCGACGAAGCCAAGGCGGTGTTGCCGCAACTCGTGGAGAGCACTCGCCGAGAGCCCGGTTGCCTCATGTACGTCGCCCATCAGAAACCCGGCGACCCGTCCACGTTCTTCTTCTACGAACAATACCGCGACGAAGCCGCGCTCGAGGCGCACCGCGCGTCGCCGCATTTCGCACGCTTCGTAATCGACACCCTGCGCGAGATCGCGGTACGCCGCGATCTAAACGTGTACGCACCCTTATCATAGCGCGCCACGGCAGTCAATAGATGGGAACCGTACCGATTCCTGTTGCAGTTTTAGGCGCATAAACTGCAGGAAGACGAATAGTCTCGGTCGCTCGTTTAAGCGACAATCTGACGACTAAACAGCTTCACCCGCGCCGCGCGGACGACGGTTCGGAGGTATCGCAAAATGCCACGCCTGCTGTTTCTGGTATCGAGCGCGACCGAAATGCGGCTTGCCGACGGAAGCAAACACGTCACCGGCTACTTTGCCGAAGAGGCGCTAAAGCCGTACGAGCGATTCGCTGCAGCCGGCCTCGAGATCGTCGTCGCGACCCCCGACGGTGCGCGGCCCGTGCCCGACCCGTACGGCTTGCAACCGTTCTTCCACTACCCCGACGAGGACGAAGACTATCTGGCCGGAGTTTGCCGTTCGTTCATGACCGATCCCGACGACGTCCGGGTCACGCTGCGGCACTTGACCGAACTTGATTTGATAGCGGCGCGCCGGATCGACGCGGCGCTGCGCGAGAGCGGTCTCGCGGCCGGCGCGGCGCGCTCGGCGATCCGGGCGGCGGCGCGCATCGCCTGGTCGCAAGACCGCAACTTCGTCGACGTCCTTGCGGAGGACGCCGCGGTCGCCGGGCGCCTCTCCAAAGCGCGTTTGCGGGAACTGGCGGACGGAGTCCGGCGCGACGGCGCCGCCGAAGCGCGCCGGATCGCGGAGCGGCTCGCATCGATCGAAGGGTTCCGGCGCCCGCGCAGTCTGGCCGAGATCGAAGGCGAGTCGAGCAGCTTCGACGCGGTCTTCATTCCCGGCGGCCACGGCCCGATGGTCGACATGGCGCACGATCCGCGGGTCGGACGCGTACTGCGTGCGTTGCACGAACGCGGGCGCACGATCGCGGCGCTCTGCCACGGCCCGGCCGCGCTGCTCTCGGCGGGCGAAGACGGCGAAGGAAAATGGCTCTTCGACGGTTACCGGATGACGTCGTTCAGCAACGAGGAGGAGGACGGCACCGAAGCGGGCCGGCTCGGAATGGCGTGGCTGCTCGAATCGGCGCTCAAGAGCGCGGGCGGTGTCTTCGACGACGCGCCCCTCGCGTGGGTGTCGCACGTCGTCGTCGACCGCAACCTGATCACCGGATCCAATCCGATGTCGTCGGACGCGATCGCGGAAGCCGTGCTCAAGCGGCTGCCGGTGCCGGCGTGAGCGCGGCGCAGCCGGCGCGCGCGCTCGCGCTCGAGTTCTTGGACGCGCTCGACCGGCGCGATGCACCCGCGGCGCTGGCGCTCGTCGCCCCCGACGCGCGCATGCACGTCGTGCCGGCCGGCGTCGAGGGTTCCGCCGAGCGCGAAGGCCGCCGCTTCCTGGACGAATTGGTTGCGGCGTTCCCCGACCTGAGCGTCCGCGTGCGCAGCCTCATGGGCACCAGCACCCAGGCGGTCGCGGAAGTGACGCTCGAAGGCACGCAGGCACGGCCGTTCCTCGGCGTCGACAATCAAGAGAAGCACCTAGACGTCGACCAGGCGTGGATCTTCGACGCGCCGGCCGGCCGCATCACCGCGATTCGCGCCTACTGGTGTCAGAATCAGCTGTACCGGCGGCTCGCGGTCAAGCGCCTCGACAGCGTATCGATAACGGGGTGAACGGCATGAACGTCGTGAGTTCGGCCAGCGTCGTCCACGATTTCTTTGCGGCCTATCGCCGGCACGACGTCGAGCGAATGGTCGAGCTATGCGCGGACAACGCGGACTTCCGGTACGTGCCGGTCGAGTTTTGGGGCCGCCAGCGCGTCGTCCGCGGCGACGGGAAGGTCCGCACGATCGGAAAGGTCCTCTGGACGGGGTTGATCGATGCGTTTCCCGATCTGACCAACCGGGTCACCAACACGATCGAGGACGACGAAGGCAACGTCGCGGTCGAAGTGACGATAAGCGGAACGCAAGCGAAGGATTGGGGTACGATCGGAACGCTCGGAAAGCACTACGACCTGCCGCACCTCTTCCTGTTCCATCTCGACGGCGACGGTCTGATCGACCGCATCGCCGCGTATTGGGACGGCGCCGACTATTACCTGCAACTCGGATGCGTCGAGATCGATTGACAAGGAGCGCTGTGCGATGAAGCTGATGAAACGCGAGGAGTGGCACGATCTGGTATCGGACGTCGAATGGACGCTCTCGTACACGGACGACCAAGCCGTCTTCCCCGAATGGCAGTCCGGCACGGGCAAAGTCCCGCGCGAAGCGTGGTCCGTGTGGCAGGAAGGCTACAAGACCTCGTACGCCGAGTACGTCCACACGCAGCACGAAAAGGAAGCCGCCGCTTACGCCGTCAAGGCGGCGCTGCAGCGCTCCAGCACCTTCGCAAACCTCGACGAGGGTTGGAAAACCAACGCGAAGATCCACTTCGGCGCGGTTTCGCTGATCGAGTACCTCGCCGTTCTCGCCGAGGCGCGCATGGCGCGCTTCGGGCTCGCGCCGGCGTGGCGCAACATGGCCGTGCTCGGAACGCTCGACGAGATCCGGCACACGCAGATCAGCCTGATGTTCGCCCACGAGTTCGTCTCGAAGGACCCGCAATTCGACTGGGCGCTCAAGGCCTACCAAACCAACGAGTGGGGCATCGTCTCCGCGCGCGCGCTGTTCGACGGCATGATGCTCGGTCCCAACGTCGTCGACCTCGCGATCCAGCTGCCGCTGACGTTCGAGACCGGCTTCACGAACTTGCAGTTCGTCGGTCTGGCCGCCGACGCGCTCGAGTCGGGCGACATCAACTTCGCGAACATGATTTCCTCGATCCAGACCGACGAGTCGCGCCACGCGCAACAGGGTGCCCCGACGCTCGCGATCCTGATGGAACACGATCCCGTGCGCGCGCAGTGGACGGTCGACAAGACGTTCTGGCTGACGGCGCGGCTCTTCGCCATCTTGACGGGTCCGGCCATGGATTACTACACGCCGCTCGCGCACCGCCGCCAGTCGTATAAAGAGTTCATGCAAGAGTGGATCGTCGACCAGTTCGTGCGCACGATCGCGGACTACGGCCTCAAGAAACCGTGGTACTGGGACGAGTTCGTCGAGGGTCTGGATATCTGGCAGCACTCGCTCCACCTCGGCGTCTGGTACTGGCGGCCGACGGTCTGGTGGAAGCCGCAAGCCGGCGTGTCGCGAGCCGAACGGAAGTGGCTGTCCGAAAAGTATCCGCTCTGGGAGACCCTCTACGGCCCGATCTGGGACGTGATCATCGAGAACGTCAACGCGGGCCGCATGGAGGCGACCCTGCCCGAGACGCTGCCGTGGCTGTGCAACATGTGCCACCTTCCGGTCTGCACGTATTCACGCTCGGCGAGCGGGGAGTGGGCGGTGCGCGACTATCCGCTCAGCCACAACGGCTATACCTACCACTTCTGCTCGAAACCGTGCCGCCAGATCTGGTGGGAAGACAAGGACGCGCTACATCTCAAGACGGTCGGCGAACGGCTCTTGGCCGGCCAGATCCAGCCGCCCGACGTGCCCGGTATCCTCGCCTGGATGGGTCTGACGCCCGACGTGATGGGCGACGACGCCTACGCCTACCGCTGGGCCGCGGAGTACCGCGAGCCCGTTACCGCCGGCTCGATGTAAGGAGGCATACCGATGAGCAACGCCGCGCTGCTGCCCGTCAACGCGAAGTTCGGAACCGATTTCGTCACGCAACTGGTCCTGATCGGCACGGCCGACTCGATGGACGAGGTGGCGGAGAAGGTCGCGTACCATGTGGTCGGGCGGCGCGTCGCCAAGCGCGACGCGGCGATGGCCGTGCACCACAAGGGCAAGGCGCTCCCGGGCGCGACGCTCGTGTCCGATGCCGGCATCGCGCCGCTCGATTATCTCTTCGTCGATTATACGAGCGCGGGGGCGTAGCGTGCAGAACGCAGTCGGTCCGGTCCTGCGCATGAGCGACGAGATCGAGTCGGTCGTCGCCGCGATTCAAGACGACAACCCGAACGCGCCGATCGAGGTGATCGACCGGGGCGCCTACGTGCGGGTGCAGGCTCCGGATTACTTGCGCGTGACGCGCGGTTCGCTCGAGCGGCGGCTCGGCCGCGACTTCGAGATGCGGGAGCTCCAAGGCATGCTCTCCGCGTTCGCCGGCCGGATTCGCACGACGAGCGACGACGTCGTCTGGGAGCTGTTGCGGGATCGCCCCGCGCGCCCGGAAGGGGGAGAGTGAGCGATGCAGACCGAGAACAAGCGCCGCCGCACGTGGAGCCAGTTCGGCGACCTGCGCCGCATGCCGAGCGACTACGAGATCGTCACGCACGAAGCGAACTACACGGCGCGCAAGGGACGTGCCGCGGCGCTGGAACAGAACACGTCCTCGCCGATGAACCTCTGGTACTTGACGTACCGGGACCGGTCGCCGTTGCAGATCGAGGACTGGTCCACGTTTCGCGATCCCGATCAGCTCACGTACCGGCGCTACGTCGCGATCCAGTCGCAGCACGAAACCGCCGTGGAAGCCATACTCGGCCGCTACGCCGAGAGCGAACACGACGTGCGTTCGAGCGCGGGGTGGCGCGCCACGCTCGCGGCGCTCTTCACGCCGATGCGTTTCCCCGGGCACGCGCTCCAGATGTGCTATTCCTATCTCGTGCAGATGGCGCCCGCATCGTACATCTCGAATTGCGCGGCGTTCGCGGCGGGCGACCAGTTGCGGCTCGTGTCGCTGGTCGCGTACCGCACGCGGGAGCTCGAGCGGGCGTTCCCGGAGGAAGGCTTCGGGCGGCGCGAACGCGAGCGCTGGGAATCCGGCCCGGCCTGGCAGGGCGCGCGCAAAGCGCTCGAACTCGCCTTGATCGCCTACGACTGGGGCGAGTGCTTTGCCGCCGTGAACCTGGTGCTGCGCCCGACGCTCGACGAGATTTTGCTGCGCCAGTTCGCGCAGGTCGCGGAAGAGAACGGCGACGACGAAACCTACCTGCTGCTCTCCGACCTGCACGCCGATACCGAGCGCTGCAGGCGCTGGAGCGCGGCGCTCGCGCGGCACGCGGTCGGCGCGCGAGCCGAGAACGCCGCGGTCTTGCGGCGCTGGATCGATCGTTGGGAGCCGCGTGCCGAGAGCGCCGCGCGCGGGCTCGCGGAACTGCTCGCCACCTTGCCCGAAAAGGCGCGCACGGTCGCCGACACCGTGAGCGCGGCCCGCCAGGCACGCGCGAGCCTGTTCGCGGAGGCGGAGATTCCGGTCGCGCGATGAGCGACGATCTCGCGCTCAGCTTCGAGGAGCGCCTGACCGCGGGCGACCTGGTCGCGCTCGTGTCACGGTACGCCCCGACGGTCGGACCCAACTCGAGCCGGTGGCCCGGGCTTACGTTCTACCGCTTCGAGTCGCCGTCGGCGCCGCAGTGGAGCAGCGTGAACTCGCTCGCGCTGTGCATCGTCGTGCAGGGGCGCAAGCGCGTCGCGATCGACGGGGCCGACTATTTCTACGACCCGTTGCACTACTTCGTCATGAAACGCGGCACGCGCTTCGTCGCGGAGATCCTTGAAGGCTCGGTGCAAAAGCCGTATCTGTCCTTGGTCCTGCAAGTGGAGCCGGCCGTGATCAACCGGGTTGCGGCCGACATCCGCTCGCGCACGACGACGCTGTTCGCGAAGCTCGCACCGGAAGCGCCCGCGTACGTTTCGGCGATCGACCCGGACCTGATCGGCGCCGTCACGCGCTTCTTGCGCGCGCTGGCCGGCGAAACCGACCGGCACGTTCTCGCGCCGATGTACCTGCAAGAGATCGTCTACCGTTTGCTCGAGGACGAGCAGTGCACGCGCTTGATCGAGGCGGCGATGCAGGAAAAGAGCACGAACGCCGTCAGCGCCTCGATTCGCTACCTGAAGACGAACCTCGCGCGCCAGGTGACCGTCGCCGAGCTGGCCGAGTGCGTGGCGATGAGCCCGTCGACCTTCGCCCATCTCTTCAAGTCGGTGATCGGCATTTCGCCCTATCAATTCCTCAAACAGCTGCGGCTGGAACGCGCGCTCGAGCTGCTCTGCGAAACCGGGAGCAACGTCAGCGAAACCTCCGTCGCGGTCGGGTATTCGAGCCTGTCGCATTTCATCAACGAATTCAAGCGGCAGTATGGAGTGACCCCGGGCCATTACGTCGCGAGCCAGCGGGAGAGCGTCGCGCTGTCGGTAGGCCGCATCACGTCGCGATGAGCGTCGAACGGGTGGACCGCTGGCTGCGCGCGACCACGAGCGACGACGTGTGGGACGGCGAAATGATCCCCGTGGCCGTCGCCGGGCTCGACCTGATTCTGATGCGCGTCGGCGGCGTCGTCGTCGCGTACGAGGACAAGTGCCCGCACAGCGGATCGGCGTTGAGCGACGGCTGGTTCGAGAACGGCGTGCTGACGTGCGCGTCGCACCTGTGGCAATTCGACGCCGCGAACGGCAGCGGAATCAACCCGAAGAGTTGCCGTTTGCTCGGCTTTCCGGTCAGCGAAGAGAACGGCGTCGTCTACGTGCGGCTCGAGGACTGAATGCACGTCCGCGTCGCGGGAACGCCCTTCGAGTTCACCCAAGCCGCCGACGATCCGAGCATCCTGGCCGCCGCGCTGCGTGCGGGCGTTCCGCTCGAGTACGAATGCAGCAGCGGCGGTTGCGGAACGTGCCGTATCAAGATCGTCGCGGGCGAAGCGCGCGCCGAGCGCGACGATCCGCCCGGCCTCTCCGAACGGGACCGGCGGCGCGGCATGCAGCTCGCGTGCCAAACCCGCGCGGCCGGCGAATTGACGATCGAGGCGCGCGTTCGAGCCTCGCCGGATGCGATCGTCGCGAAACGGCGTCCCGCGCGACCCGCCGGCGCGGTCGACCTGACGCACGACATGCGCGCGTTTCGTTTCGTCACCGAAGAGCCGGCGACGTTCGTGCCGGGCCAATACGCGCTGCTGGAACTGAACGGCATCCGGCGCTGCTATTCGATGTCGAATCTCCCGAACGACGAAGGCGTCTGGGAGTTCGCGATCAAGCGCATGCCCGGCGGCGCGTTCACGGAGCGGCTCTTCGCCGGACCGCAGCGGCTCGTGCTCGACGGGCCGTACGGCTTCGCGCACCTGCGCGCGGAATCGTCGCGCGACGTGCTCTGCATCGCCGGCGGCTCCGGGCTCTCGCCGATCCTCTCGATCGTGCGGGGGCTCGCGGCCCGAGCGAACGAGCGGCAAAACGTGGACGTGTTCTACGGCGGGCGCACGGCGGCCGATATCTGCCTCGCGGAGGCCCTCGCCGAAGCCTGCACGGCGGCACCGCAGATCCGGCTGCATCCGGTCGTTTCCGATCCGGGCCACGCCTGGAGTTCCGCCTGGCGCGGCGCGACCGGCTTCGTTCACGAGGAAGTGGCGCGGCGCGTGGGAGCGGCCGCGCGCGAACGCGAGATCTACTTCGCCGGGCCGCCGCCGATGACCGCGGCGACGCAGCGCATGCTCGTCCTCGAACTCGGCGTCCCGGTCGAGCAGATCCACTTCGACCGCTTCTTCTGACGTTCGTCGTGAGCGTGTT
>CAWBES010000017.1:0-54038 GCA_963787965.1 uncultured Alphaproteobacteria bacterium | reverse complement strand
ACCATGGTAGGCACCCCCGTTACGACGACCTCCGGCAGTGACCGGCGTGTCTCCTGACGAACGGGATCGCCGTGTCGCCCAAGCGCAACCATTGGAAGACGCTGCACACGTATGCGCTGTCGTTGCCGGGCGCGTACGAGGAGCACCCCTGGGGCGAGAGCGTCGCAAAGGTAAACAAGAAGGTCTTCGCCTTTCTCGGCCGGCCCGGCGAGGAGACGCCGACGACGATTGCGCTCAAGCTCCGCGCCGCGCACGGCTTTGCGCTCTCCCTCCCGGGCGCATCCGAAACCGGCTATGGCCTCGGGCGCGCCGGATGGGTGTCGGTGCCGGTTGCGTCGGGTGTGGCTTCTCTTGCCGTGTTGCGCGAGTTGGTCGATGAGAGTTATGCGCTCGTAGCGCCCAAACGTCCCGCTACAGTCATGACGCCGAAGAGCCGTCCAAATCCCAACTGAGACGCCGGCCTGTCACGCGACGCTCGGCAAATGCTGGTCGCGTATGAGTCGCCGGACGTACTCCCGGGAAATACTGAGCAAGTTCGCTGCCTCCTGAGCGGTCAGCAGCCGATTGACCGGGACAATGGAAACCATATCGCGTCAAGTTCTCCGCGGAGAGCTTGAATATCTCAAGAAAGCGCGTGCGACAATTCGAGCGGTGCCCGGTCAGGAGCCTTCATGCGGAACTCGAAGCGGTTGTCGCATTCGCCATCGGCACGGGTCTGCGGCGTGGCGAAATGTGCGCGCTGAAGTGGAAAGACATCGGCCTCGACCGCGGAACGATAATCGTTCGACGCTCTGCCGCGAACGTCGGGAAAAAGGTGCTCTTCGTAACGGATTTCGGAAGCCGGAAACGGCGGAAAGCCTTATACGACAGGACTCGGCAGTCTACTTGGCGGGAAAGTGTAGGAATCGAACCTACCAGCCCCCTTGCGAAGGCCTCAGCGGTTTTGAAGACCGTGCGAGACACCAGTCCCGTACTCTCCCACGTACGTGTGAGTCGATGCAGCTATTATCGCCCAGGGCTCGCGACCGGTCAAGCGGGCGAGCGATGCCGGACGCGATCAGACATGGCGCGGAACAGTGGCCTACGTCGGCGTGGACTGCGTGCGGTATGAAGCGATCAGAGTATCCGCGTGGTGACGATCGCGCGGATTCGCTGCCTGGAGTGGTTTCTCCGCGTCGTCGACTTCGCGCAAGAGGGCGTATCTGCGACGCACATCCGCGATCCATTCGTCGACGTTCACCGGTGAGGTCAGAAAGCCAATCGCTTCTTCCTTAAATTCGGCGCGTGCGCGCGGCCGCAGGGTCTCCTCGGGGTCGAATGGCGCGCGCCCGAGGCCCGCAATATTGATGTCGCACCAGACCTTCAAGACCGTCATGCGACGAACGAGGGGCTTATCGAAGGGTCGCGTGCTCAACCATGCGAAATCGTAAAGGTCTCGTGCGAGGCTGTCGCGGCGATAACGTGCGAGCTTCTCGGCTAGGAGTTCTTCGATTGCGATTACCGGCGTTCGCGGGAGTTCGAAATCGTAAGCGCGGTGGATCGGCATCGGGACGCGAGCGAGCCGCTCGGGCGCAAGCCATGGCAACTCGTGCGTCACGTCGACACGGGCCGGAATCGTTAGTGAACCAAAGGGCGACTCGATGTGGAGTAAGGCGCGCCGCGCCGCGACCGTCTGTTCGACACGGAAGGTAAAGCCGTCGATCGCCGCGCCGTCGAGATTTTCGAAGACGAGCTCTGCCAGCCCACGGTCGCCGACCGCAAAATCGAGGTCGGTCGAGAACCGACCCTCGTTGCCCAAGCGAAACTTGCGCAGCGCCGTACCTCGCTTGAACACAAGCCCGAGCTCGAAGAGGCCGGTGACGTGGAGGTGGTGCAATGCGTGGTCTTGCGCGACGTCGATCAGGGCACCGTCGCGGAACGTACGTTGCCCCTGGCAGTGTCGCAGTTCGTCGCGTGTGCCTTCACCGAACAGCCCTGTTCGAGAACCGGCTCCTCACCGGCATGCGGCTCACTCATGGCCCGCGACTCGGGCCGCCTCCCGCGCTCCAGCCATGCGGCCTTTGCGGGAGACTGTCGCGGCGATTTCGCCCGACAACTGCATGATACACCCGCACTATGCCATGCGCCTGTCACACCCCGCGCAACCTTTCGCGCCGTTCGAGCAGCAACGCGCGGAACCGTCGGGTTCCGCACTGCATCCGACGATTCCCGATCATCGCGGCGGCGTCGCTCACCTCGTGTTCGCTACCACGGCTTCCGTGCCGGCCTGCCTACGAAGCATACGGCGGCCCGGAAGGTCGGTACTCGCGTCGGACCGGGAGCACCTTGCGGTAACCGCGCTAAAGCGGTTTCGAAGCTGGGGCTTAAACGAAGCCTGGCCGCAACAAATGCTTCGTCCGATATCTTGTCGTGCTAACCTAATATGTGTTAGTATCAGGTCCCGCGTCCCCAAAGAGATCGAAACTATAGGCCTCGCATCGTCTAAGGCTCGGAGGTCGGCGTGGGCGTCGCAACCGGGAAAGCCTTCGCAAGCGAAGGGCGGATGTTTGCCTGAGAACGCCTCTTCAGTTCGCCGCTCGGCCGGGATCATGTGCTCTTCATCCCGACTGCGAATACCTTCCGGTTGTCGTCGATGCTGAGTCGCCGAACCGCTCGGCGATCGCAGGATCGATGGACTTTAGAACAGCAGGCTTTCGAGGGAATAGCTAATCTATCCTGACACGATAGAGCGCTAGCGCGTGATGCTCGGCGGAGCTTTGAGCGTTGATTCTATCGCGTTAACCGCGTCGCTGCCGCGACCCGTCGCGCTTCGCTCGATGTCGGGTTTCCTTTCATCATCAACGTGACAAAGCGCCGAGATTCCCTGGCGCGGTGACGAGCAAAGGAGTTTCAGAATGGTTCGAGCCATTGCGAAAGCGGCGGGAACGTTCGGGCTCGCCGGCGGGTTGCTTCTCAGCGCGGGGGCGAGTGCTCTCGCAACAAACAACAACTTGGTCTTCTCCATGGTGCGATCTGCCTCGGCGGCCGCGTGCCTACCTCACGCTGCCGGCCGCGTGACGATCACGTCGGCCGGGACGACGGAGCACCTGCACGCCGAATTTTCAGGGCTTCCGCCGACCACCGACTTCGATCTCTTCGTGATCCAGGTCCCAAACGGGCCGTTCGGCTTGGCCGTATATGAGGGTGACGTTCTAACGGACCTAAACGGATTCGGGGTCACGGACATCACCGGACGCTTCAACATTGGGTCGTTCGTCGTGGCGCCGGGGTCGGCACCGGCACCCGACATCTTCAAGAGCCCCCCGTTCCCGGATGCCACGACCAATCCGAAGACGGCTCCGGTCCAGCTTTACCACCTTGGCCTGTGGTTCGATTCGGCGGGCGCCGCAGCTCAGGTCGGCTGTCCGACGTCGACGACACCTTTCAACAGCACCCATAATGCGGGCATTCAAGTCCTCAATACGGCGAACTTTCCCGAGCTCGCAGGGCCGCTTCTCCGCGCCCCGTAAACGTCCGAGCGACGGTCACGGCGCTCGCACCCGAAGCGGCGGATCGACGTGCGGCCGCCGAGGCCGAGTTGCAAACGTGCCACGGTACTCGGCGAGACGCGCGCGTAGGCTAGGGTGGTAGGCGCGGACGGGTCGGCCTCGGCGCTGAGGCCTGCCGGAATCGCGATGCGCTCCCTGGAAAACGAGGGCAGCATGGAGAGTCCAGTATGCCGAATCCGAAATACGCTGCCTATGACCCCGCCGCTCCTTACTTCGATCTGGTTCGAGGGGCGGTCGGCAACCTCGTAGATGGCGAGCACTTCTTCGACATCGTCACCGACGACGTCGTCTACGAGGTCCTCTACGACGTCCCCGGTTGGCCTCGCGTCATCAAGGGACGCACCGGCCTGATGGCCGCGTTCAGGGGCTATGTCGACAACATCGCGCTTCAGTCCGCCGATAGGCTGATCGTCCACAGGACAGACGGCGGCCGTGTCGTCGTCATCGAATACGAAGTCCATGGGACGATCCTCACAACGGGCGCGAAGTATAACAATCGGTTCTGCTCCATCATCGAGATCGAGAACCGGAAGATCGTGCACTGGAGAGACTACATGGACTCTCTCGCCGCCTGGAACGCGTTGACGGCGCAGGCTCGCTAAACGGTGAGCATCCAATGTCTGCCGGAAACGTTCCCCAAGGTTCCCGCAAGCGATTTCCCGACCGGCTTACGGGATCGGCATGGGCCTCGCGGGCGGACGCAGGTAGGCGAGCGCGAGGTATCTCAGATACCGGAATAGCGGGGGAAATGCTTGCGGTCGCGCTTAGCGAGAAACTTCGCTAGATCGAAGTAGGAGACGTTGTCGGTGATTGAATCACGGCCGAATACACGCCTGGAGCCGGAAATCTCCGACACGATCGATCGGCACGCATGGGCGTACGCCCACGTGGTCGACGTCGTCGACTCGAGGACGGAAGGTGCCAGGAAATACAGACCCTGCGCGTCGCTCGAAGCAAACAACTCGTTGCAGCGCTTCCTGAGATCCTCTTGCCGTGTGATTCCGGCCAGCGCGTCGACCGCAAAATAACTGAGGTCCATCGTGTAACCCGTTCCCCATAACAGAGCGTCGACTACGCGCCTAGTTCCGCCTGAAAGCACCAACGCGTTTCCATCGATGTGCGTTACTTCGGCACGATGGCGTTCGATCGCGGCGAAGTCCCCGATCATTCGGCAACGACCGGGAATGAGCTGATCGTGCCGATGCCGCCGCCGATGATGATGACATCGAACAACTCGCCGTCGTCCATGGAGTCTGCCTCCCTTCTATGCAGCCTATGCGGCGGACACGTGGCGGCGCCTACGTTCTGGCGATCACGACCTCGAGATACTCGCTGGGGACGACCATCGTGCCGTCTTCGGCCACGTTGAAGCGCGCGATCAGATTCAAGAGGTCGTCGTGCAGGGCGGCTTGCGCGGGCGGCTCCAGGGCCGCGAACGCCTTGAGCACCGGGCCGTAGCAGGTCTTGAACACCTCGATCCAATGCCCGGGCGAGCGGTATCGAAGTGAAAAATGGCGCTCGCTCGCTGCGATCGAAGCGCGCTCCTCGAACAGCTCCGCCAATCCGGCGCCGGTTCCCCACCGCGCGGGCGATGCGAGGGCGGGCGCGGGTGGTACGTGCTTGCCGATCGTCGCGAAGAGCTGTCCGACGAAGCCGAACGGAGTCCAGTTCGCAAGACCGATCTTCCCGCCGCCGCGCGTTCTTGGTCCGGTGCGAACAGGACGCCGAACGTCGACACGACCGCATCGAAGCTCTCATCGGGGAACGGCAGGTCTTCGGCGTCGGCGGTCCGGCATGCGAGCGGCAAGCGGTCTGCATACGCGCGCCCGCGCGCGCACTCGAGCAGCGCCGGGACGTAGTCGGTTGCGACAACGTCGCACCAGCGTCGCGCTGCGGCGCGGGCGACGTTACCGTTTCCGGCAGCGACGTCGAGGACGCGCCAGCCTGCTCGCACGTCGAGCGCTTCGCACAACGTTTCGCCGACGATCTGCAGCCTCGTACCGACGACCGCGTAGTCGCCGGACGACCATGCGCCGTGTTGGCGGTCCCCGATCGCAGCCAGTTCGGGCCGGGGTAGGGTCTTCGCAGGGGTGGAGGAAATTGGCATCGACGGGCCTCCACTCGAGAGCCGGGGACGTTCACGAGGATAAGCGCGGCCCGTGGTAACCAGCGTGGAACAGGGCGTGGAAAATCTCGAGATCCGGCTGCTCGGGCCGTTGACCGTCGCCCGCGGCGGCGCTCCTATCCCGTTGCCCCGATCGCGTAAGCTTCGGGCCCTGCTCGCTTAGCGGAGCGATCAGCGCTAGGTTTCGCTGCAGTCTCTGAGCGTCGACGACCGATCCGCGCGAGTCGGCATAGATCGACTGGCTTTGGACGACGGACGGCGCCGGGTAACGCGGGCAGCCGGTCGGTCCGCCCGCCGGCGCGGCCCCCGGCGGAACCGTGTCGGCACGAACGATTGCGCCGGTAACGAGCAACATGGCGGTAAGGGCCGCGAACCCGCGAAGACCTGTACGCATCAAAGCCGCCGGCTCCACGTGCCGCCTGTCTTTGACTTGAAGGCCGACAATCCTCGGCGTTCGTCCGCGTCGAGCGTAGCGCAGCCGCGCGAACGGCTGCGCTACGCCTTCCGGGCGCTCCCGGTTAGCCCGACGGGAGCGTGATCTTGATGCCTTCCTTCGTCAGTTGTTCGCGGATGTGAGCGAACCGCTGGTATTGCGTGATCGTGATCGGACCGGAATATCCGTCGCTCTGCAACTTGCGCGGCGGGTACTGCATGTACGTCTTTCCGATCTTCTCCAGCAGTTCGCCCATGAGCGGTGCGAGCCAGGTGCGTTCGGTAAAGTTGTTCATGAAGAGGTCGTAGCGTTCTTGCGGGTCCGCCCACAGGTCGAAGATCTGCGGAACCGTCGCGACGTATTGTTCTGCACCCTTCCACCCGTAATTGCTGTCGACCGACAGCCCGCCCGTGTGGGCGCCGTCGTCGCCGCGCATGTTGAACACGAACTTATAGTTGCCCTGGCGAACCGCTCCAGGCAGCAGCTCGTTCTCCGTGAAGTAGAACCATTCGTTGCGCGGGCACGGACCCGTGCCGAAGAGGACCGGCGAGATGTCGTAGCTATCGAAGATCGTGGGCTGCCCTTCGCGATCCTTGTCGGGCAGGGCTACGCCGGCGAGCGAGCAGTACGTCGCGAGCAGATCGAGACCGCCGACGATATCGTGGTTCTTCGAGTTTGCTTTGATTTTGCCGGGCCACCAGGCGAACGCGGGCACCCGCAGGCCGCCTTCGCGGTCGGTACCCTTCGTGCCGCGGAACGGCGTATAGCCGGAGTCGGGGTACACGTCTTGCCAAGCGCCGTTGTCGACCGTGTAGAAGACGAACGTGTTTCCGTCCTTGTCGAGTTCGCGGATCTTATCCATGACGTGCCCGACCCGCGCGTCCAGCTCGACGACCGAATCGGCATACTTGCTCTTCGAGGCCGACTTGTGGACGTAATCGGGGTGCGGGATGTTCGGCTGGTGGTTCTTCATGAAGTTGATGTGCGCGAAGAACGGCGTATCGGACGCATAAGCGCGCTCGAGATAATCGGTCGCCGACTTCTCGATGTACGCGTCGAGGAACTTGATGCCGACCACGCCCTTCTCCGGCGTGTCGAGCTCGCCGTCGACCTTGAACACCTCGTGCGCTTCTCCGCCGGCCTTACCGGAGAGCAGGCCCTTCGTCACGCTCCGATAAAGGGCGCGAAGCTTCGGATCCATGTCGGGGAAGTACGCCGAATCCGTGTAGGTGAACACGTTGAGATGGTAGAGGCCGACGTTTTCCATTTCGTCGTACCCGTGCGCGATCGGCAGGGCATAGTCGGACTCACCGAGATGCCACTTTCCGGTATAGAAGGTGCTATAGCCGGCTTGTTTGAGCAGCGACGCGGCGGTCCACTCGGCGGCCGGGAGGCCGCCGCCTTGCCCCGGGAACGCCACCGTCGTCATGCCGCTGCGGTTCGGGTGGCGCCCGGTGGCCAGCGCAGCGCGGCCCGGCGTGCAGCTCGACTGCCCGTAACAGTGAAAGAACGTCATTCCTTCATCTGCTATCCGGTCGAAGTTGGGCGTGGGCATCCCGCGGCCGACTCCGCCGCCGTATGGTCCAAAGTCGCCATAGCCGGTGTCGTCGGACACGATCAGGACGATATTCGGTTTCTTGCCTGGGGTTGGTGGCACGTTGGTCTCCTCTTAATACTTAATGACGGACTGTGTTAGCCGAGCTGCGTTACGCGCGCTCCGAGTAGAGCAAACCAAAGCCGCGAGTTCGAGGCGGCCAGGTCACGGCAACATAGCACGGAACGAATGCCGCGACACTCCTAAAACTGCGCGAGTTCGCGGCGCTTGCGGCTTCGCGGGGGAGTTCGTGCCGGACGCGCCGGCAAAAGCGAAGCGTGTGGAGACGTGCGTACTACGTCGTAGGTAGCACGCCGCTGATTTCTCCCGACGTGTATCGCGCATCGAGGATCGGCTGCGAGCGGAGAACGCGGCTACACAGGCCGTCGGATGCTTGCTATGTGCTCGCAAGTGGCGCGCTCCGTCTCGTCGATGGATGTTGAATGTGAAACGCCGTTCGGGTAGATTGACGGATGTCGGCTCAATATGAAGGGATCCGTATGGGTGAACGTCCGGTCGCGCTGATTACCGGTGCGTCGATGGGAATCGGCGAAGCGTTCGCCGATGCGCTGGCCGCGCGCGGTTACGACCTCGCGCTGGTCGCCCGCAGCGGCGACGCCCTCGAGCGCATCGCGGAACGCATCCACGCCGCGCGCGGCGTCCGGGTCGAGCCGATCTGCGCCGATCTCGAGCTGCGAGAGAGCGTCGGGAAGGTGGGCGACGACGTCGAGGCGCGGCTCGGAGGCGTCGACCTGCTGGTCAACAACGCCGGCTTCGGCGCGTACGGTGCGTTCGACACGATCGAGCTGGAACGCAACACCGGCCAGGTCAGGCTCAACGCCGAGGCGCTCGTCGCGCTGACCTACCGGTTCGCGCCCGCGATGCTCGCGCGCGGCAAGGGCGGAATCATCAACGTCGCGTCGACCGCGGCATTTCAACCCGTGCCGTACATGGCGGTTTACGGTGCGACCAAGGCGTTCGTACTGTCGTTTTCCGAAGCGCTGGCCGAGGAGTTCCGCGGCCGCGGCGTGCGAGTCTTGGCGATCTGCCCGGGGGTGACGCAGACCAACTTCTTCAAGACCGCCCAGGTGAGCTCGCAACTCGGTCCGATCCGTACTCCCGCGCAGGTAGTGCAAACGGCCTTGCGGGCGTACGACTTCGGCCTAACCTACGTCGTCGACGGGCCGGCGAACTGGCTCGTCGCGCTCACTCCGCGCATCGCTCCCCGCGCCGTCGTGGCGCGCGTCGCCGCCGCGGCCCTGAAACCGTCTAGCCGCAAACCGCGGTAGCGCCGGCGCGTAAAACGCCGCCGGTCTGAAAACCGGCGGCGTTGCGGCGTTAGCGACTCTTCGTTATCTGCGGCTTATTTTACGCTTATGATGACGGACACGTTATAGGTGATCTGAACCTGATCGCCGACCTTGACGCCCGCGATGTTCTTGGGATCCTTGACCTTGAAACTCAACACTTTGCCGTCGGCCGTTTTGACGGTGATCGAGGGGACGGACTGGTCGATCGCCGTAACGGTGACGACCGTGGTCTTCGTCGCCGTCGCGGTTCCACCGGGCTTCGTGCCCTCGGAACTCGTCATGGCGCTGCTGTCCGCCGGAGGCGCCGCGGCGCCGGGCTTCACGATACTGTAGACGACCGATTCGGTCGCCGTAAAGGTGACCGTATCGCCGACCTTCAGTTGAGAGAAGCGCTTCACGTCGGGGCCGACCTCGACCGTCTTGGTCGTGCCGTCGGTGAACTGGAGGGACACGACGCGCTGGGTGTAGTCGATCGCGGTGATCGTGGCCGTTTGTGTCGACGTCGCGGTTTGCGTCACCGGCGCCTGCGCGCTCGCGGCGAGCGGCGCGACGCCGAAGCCGGCCGCTAGGGCCAACGATAGGACCAGAGTTCGTACGGAAATCATCGGGCAGTCTCCTAAACAGGGAATCCTCTATAGGGAATCCTCACATCGCACCGCCGTTCGAGCCGAAATCGTCGTTTCCCCGGGCTTCCCGCGGAGTCGCCCTGCGCGCACAGAGGACCTTCCGTGCGGCCGCGGCAACGGCCGTCCGAACGCGGTCCTGTTTCTACGTCACCGAAGATACGGTCGACGAACTCGCGACCGAGAAGACAGCGGCGGGGCGTACGGACGGGCAGCGGTCTGTGCCCGCCGATGCAGGCTTTCCGGCCGCGGCCCGCTCGAGCGGTGCCGCAGAGCTCTCTTATCTTAAATGAACGCGGCACGGCTCGCGTCGCTTGGGAACCCTTGCCGGAGAGAACGGACCGGAGCGAGTCACCGAGCCCTACGGGCGGGGCGCCTGAAGGGCAGGACGCCGATGTATCAAATGCTCGCTATGATTCCGCAACACCCACGTGCTACGGGTCCCTTCGAGAGAGCTTCCGTTGCGAACGATTCGCCGTTCCGGATCGATCGGGTGAAACGCTCGCTGCGCTGACCGAACCATATCTAATTTTCTAACGCAGAGCGCCAAATACTCTAGATGCGAATCGTTCTTGACAAACCATCATCCGGCTGGTATGAGAACGGAGACAGCATCGTTTGGAAATACCGCGTGCAATTCTTCCTGCAGGAGCTCCTCAACGGTCTCGTCCTCGGTAGTATTTACGCGCTCGTCGCCCTCGGCCTCGCGCTCGTCTACGGGACGATGAAAATTCCCAACTTCGCGCACGGCCAGCTCTATATGCTGGGCGCTTACGCTGCTTTTTCCGCAATTACTTACTTGCACGCACCCTACTGGCCGGCGATGCTGTTTGCGATCGTCGCGCTCGCCGCGTTCGGGGTCGCCCTCGAGCGCGTCGTGTTCCGGCCCTTACGCGATGCGCCGGACGTCAACGCGATCATCGCGGCGATCGGCGCGCTCTCGTTCCTCGGGGCCGCCGCGCGTCTGATCTGGGGTGCCGACTACCGCGTCCTGCCGACGCCTTACGACAACCCGGTCAGCTTCGCCGGGCTGATCACGACGCAACAGCGGTTGATCGTTATCGTCGCAGCATTTGCGATGATGGCGGCGCTCTATTGGTTTCTCAAACGCACGTTGCTGGGTGCGACGATCGAAGCGGTCGCCCAAAATCGGCTGGGAGCCGCGCTCGTCGGCATCGACACGGATCGCGTCTCGTCCCTGGTCTTCGCGATCTCGGCGGCACTCGCGGCGGCCGGTGCCACGCTGATCGCGTCCATCAACCTCATTTCGCCCGAGATGGGCTCGAGCATCCTGCTCAAAGCGTTTGCGGTGATCGTCCTGGGCGGTATGGGCAGCATTCCGGGCGCGATCGTCGGCGCGTTCATTCTAGCTATGGCTGAGAGTTTCTCTTCGGCCTACATTTCGACCAGCTATCAGGACGTCGTTGCATTCGCGCTCCTCGTGGCGATCCTCACCCTGCGTCCCACCGGCCTCTTCAACGAGAGCGGCGCTTGAGCGGCGTCGCGCTTGCCCGGTTCGGCGTCGCGCTCGGCGTGCTTGCGGGCGCGGTTTTTCCGTTCCTGATTCGCGATCCGTACTACCAGCAAGTCGTCGTCGACGGCTTCATCACCGCGATCGCCGTCTACGGCCTCAATATCATTCTCGGTTTTGCAGGCCAACTCTCGCTCGGCCACGCGGCGTTTTTCGGCATCGGCGCCTATACCGTCGCCTTGATCACGACGCGCTCGAGCGTTCCTTTTTGGCCGGCCCTCGCGGCGGCCTGCGCGATCGCGGCCGGCATCGGATATCTGGTCGCGACGATCTCGCTACGAACGAAAGGCCACTACTTCGCCATCTTCACCGCCGCGATCGGCGTGATCATCAACATCGTGTTCACCAACTATCAGCCGCTCACCAACGGCAGCATCGGCATCATCGGGATACCCGGGCCGCCCGCGATAGGGCCGGTTTCCTTCGATAGCCCGACCGCGCGCTTCGAGTTGATCTACGCCTTCTTGCTGCTCGCCGTCGCGATCGTGTGGGCGATCCGCAACTCGCTGTACGGGCGCACGCTCCTGGCACTGGCCGGAAACGAAGACCTCGCGCGCGCGACCGGGATCGACGTCACGCGCGCGAAGCGCCTCGCTTTCGTCGCGGCCACCGCACTCGCGGGTCTGGCGGGCGGGCTCTACGCGATGTACGTCGGCGTGCTCGGGCCGGAAACGACGGGACTCGACGTAACCTTCAACATGCTGCTGTACGCGATCGTCGGAGGCCTCGGCTCGATCGCCGGCCCGCTGGTCGGCACGTTGCTGCTGGCAACGCTCGGCCAAGTCCTGCAGTCGTTCGAGAAATACCAGGGACTGGTGTACGGTCCGTTGCTCGTCATTCTGATCGTGTACTTCCCCGGCGGCATCGCGGGTGGTTTCGCACGCCTGCGCGCCGCGGTCGCGCGCGCCGGCGCGAGATGAACGGCCCCTTACTCAGCGTCCGAGATCTCACCAAGCGGTTCGGCGGCTTGGCCGCGGTCGACGCCGTGAGTTTCGACGTCGCGAAGGGCTCGATCACCGCGCTCATCGGACCCAACGGCGCGGGCAAGTCGACCTGCTTCAATCTCATCAGCGGGAATCTCTTGCCGACGTCGGGTTCGATAACGTTCGAGGGCGAGGACATCACGCGCATCCCCGATTACCGCGTGGCGCGTCTGGGAATCGCGCGAACGTTCCAGAGCACGGCGCTCTTTCGGAACATGACGGTGCTCGATAACGTCGTCGTCGGCTCGCGCCTGCACACCAAGAGCACGATTCTCGACGCGGTCCTGCGGACGCTGCGCCACGCTCGCGAGGAACGCGCGTGTTTGGAACGCGCGCACGAAGCCTTGCGCTTCGTCGGCATCGACGCCCTCGCCGCGCGCCAGGCCGGCGAGATCTCGCAGGAAGCGCAGCGGCGGCTGGCGCTCGCCATCGCAATCGTCGAGCGGCCGAAACTACTGCTGCTAGACGAGCCCGTCGCCGGCGTGTCCCACGAGGAGATGGGCGAGCACGCCGAGCTGATTCGCAAGATCGCGGCCGGGGGCTGTACGATTTGTCTCGTCGAGCACAAGATGCACTTGGTGATGGGACTCGCCACGGCGATCGTCGTGCTCCATCACGGCAGGAAGATCGCGGACGGCCCCCCGCAAGCGATCGCCGCCGACCCGCTCGTGATCGAAGCGTACCTGGGGACCAAAGACGTTGCTTGAGATTGCGGGCCTCACGGTACGCTACGGAGGCGCGACCGCGATCTCGTCGCTCGATCTCGCGGTTCGCGAGGGCGAAATCGTCGCGCTTCTCGGAAGCAACGGCGCCGGCAAAACGACGCTCTTCTGTACCATCAGCGGGCTCTTGCGTCCGGCTGCCGGCCGCATCACGTTCGCCGGCCGCGAAATCGCGGGGTTGCGTCCCGATCGTATCGTGGGTCTCGGCATCTCGCAGTGCGCCGAAGGGCGCCGTCTCTTTCCGCAGCTCAGCGTAGAAAAGAACCTGCGCCTGGGCGGGTACCTCCATCGCACGGACGAGCGCGCCCAATCGGAAGCGTTCGCGGTGGTTTGCGATCTGTTTCCGGTCCTTCGCGAAAAACTGCACTCTACGGCGGGCTCTCTCAGCGGCGGCCAGCAACAGATGGTCGCGATCGGTCGCGCGTTGATGGCTCAGCCGAAGCTGCTGCTCCTGGACGAACCGTCGCTCGGCCTCGCGCCGATCGTCGTCGCGCAGATGCTCGAAGCGGTGGCCGCGATCGCGCGCAACGGCACGATGGTGCTGCTCGCCGAGCAGAATGCGTACGCCGCGCTGCAGATCGCGCAGCGCGGTTACGTGATCCAGGATGGCCGCATCGTGCTGGAAGGGCCTGCGGCGCAACTCACCCGCAATCCAGACGTTCGCCGTGCGTTTATCGGCGCTTAATCATAATGGAAAGGAAACTCACCGAATGAACAGACTGCAATTCGCCTGTGCGACGTTCCTCATCGCGTCGCTCGGGAGCGGGGCGGCCGCGCGCGCGGACGCTCCAGCCGTGGTGAACATCGGCTTCACCGGGCCGCTCAGCGGCGGTGCCGCGCAATACGGATCGGACGTTCAACGCGGCATCGAGATGGCGATCGATCAGCTCAACGCCGCCGGCGGCATTACCGCAGGCGGGAAGAAGTATACCTTCAAACTCGTCTCGCTCGATGACGGGTACCGGCCGCCGGAAGCGCAGATCAACGCGAAGCGGCTCGTGCAGGAAAGCAATACGCCCATCGTCTTCTGTCCTCACAGCGGCGGCATTCTGGCACTTCTGACCTTCAACCAGCAACCGCCGAAATTTCTGGTCGGCGCCTATTCGAGCGAACCTGCAATCCTCAAACAGAACAACGCGCTCGTCATGATGATCCCACCGCGCTACGACGAATACTTCAAGCCGTGGATCGGCGTCGAGATGAAGCAATTCGGGAAGAAGCTCGGCCTGCTGCCGACCTCGACCGCGTACGGCAATGCGTGGAAGACCGGTTTCGGCGATGCGTGGAAGGCGGCGGGCGGCGACGTGCTCGGCGACGACGCGGTCGATTACAATACGACGACGGACTTTTCCGGCGCGGTCAGCAAGGCGCTTTCCGAAAAACCGGACGTCCTGCTCGTCGGCGGTCCCTCGCAACCGACCGCCCTCGTGATCAAAGCGGCACGCGCTCAAGGCTTCAAGGGCGGCTTCGTCATGATGGATCAAGCGAAGTTCGAGCAAGTCGAAAAGGTCGTTCCGCTCGCCCAGCTCGACGGGGTCGTCGGCACGGCACCGCTCGCCCGTTACACCGGGCCCGGCATCGATCAGTTCCGCGCGGCGTACGAGAAGGCGTACGGATCCGCTACCGAGCCCAATGCCGAAGTCGGACTCAACTTCATGGCGATGAAGGTGTTTGCGCGCGCGATGGAGCTCGCGAACAACGTCGCCGATCCCACGGCCATCGACGCCAAACTCGACGCGGCGGCAAAATCGCTTCCGAAGAAAGATCAACTGCTCGCAATCCTCGGGGTGAGCAAGGCCGGGCATCTGGAGTTCGATATCTTCTCGGAGATGGTCGAAGGCGGGAAGTACGTCAAGATCCCGATTCCGGCGATTCCGTAACGACTCGGCGGCGGAGGCTGGTGGACGGTGTGAATCGGCTGAATTCACATCGTCCGCCAGTCCGCCATGCGGCGGCACGTCCTGCCCGGCGTAGGTTTCGGGGTCGCGCAGCACCAAGACCCCACGATCATGACGGCGAAGAAGTTCGGCCTGGTGCTGCAAGGCGGGGCCGCCTTGGGTGCGTACGAAGCCGGCGCGATCGCGTATCTCTACGACATCGGCATGGAGTGCGCGATCGTCTCGGGGGCTTCGTCGGGCGCGATGAACGCGGTGACGCTGGCCGGCGCGAAGGGGTATCCGCCGGCGGTGTTGCGAGCGCTGTGGGAACAACTCGTCGTCGAGCCGCCGCTACCGTTCGTCCCGCCCATGGTGAAGCCGGCCTGGGCGATGTTCGGCATACCGCACATGTACGTGCCGCGCTTGGACTACTGGAACGTCCTCTCCTGGACGTACTTCTGCGACACCACGCCGCTGCGGAGGACGCTCGAGGAACTCCTCGACTGGGAGCGGGTGCGCGATCCGTCGCACATGCGCGTGATCGTATCCGCGAGCGGCGTCGAGACCGGCGAGACGACGTACTTCACGAACTTCGGCCGCGAGCCGTTCGGAATCGAGCACGTGCTCGCCAGCGGCAGCATACCGCCGGGGTTCCCTTGGACCGTCATCGACGGCCGAGCCTACTGGGACGGCGGGTTGACCGATAACACGCCGCTCAAGCCGGTCATCGCCAATCTGCACGGAGACGAGCCGGCATCGATGCCGATCTTCACGATCGACGTCTTCTCGAGCAAAGCGCCCTTGCCGGCCAATATGTACGAGGTGGTCCTGCGCATGTTCGAGCTGCTCGCGCAGAACAAGCTAAAGGCCGACAGCGAGACCGCGCACCGCTACGCGCGATTCATCGGCGTCCTGAAGCAAGTGGACGAGCAGCTCCCGGCCGACGCCCCGATCCGCAAGAACGAGGATTGGAAAGCGGTCATGAATTATGCGCTCTTGCGCGAGATCCGCACGATCGACATCGAGAAGCCCCCGCTCGACAACATGGCCGACTTCTCGCGCAAAACGATCGCACGCCGCATCGGCGCCGGATACGAAGCGGCGAAGCGCTCCCTGGAAGCGATGCCCCTGAAGGTTTAGGACCTAAGCTCCCGCCGCGGCGATCCACGCGCCGATCTTCGGCCAGTCTTCCGCCAGCGCTTGGTGGCCCATGAACAAGCCGATGTGGCCGCCGGGAGCGAGCGTCTTCACGATCCGGTCCTTCGGCGTGCCGAGGTACTGCTCGGCGTTGAAGACTTGCTGCCATGGCGTGATGTCGTCCTCGCTGCCGGCCAGCAGGTATGCCGGGCAGCGCACGTCCCCGAGCGACAGCTTCCTGCCGAGCGCGACGTACTCGCCGCGCACGAGCTGATTCTGTTTGAACAGCGCATCGACGACCTGGAGGTACACGCGGCCCGGCAGGTCGATCGGGCTCTCGTACCAGCTGGCGAAGCGCTCCTGCCGACGCAGGTACTCGGCGTCGTCGATATGCTTGTAGAGGTCGACGTACTTTTTGAGATAGTGCTGAGCGGGATCCATGTTCTTGTACGCGGCAAGCATGAAACGGCCCGGCATCAGACCACCGCCGAGCGCCACGAGCTCCTCGAAGAACTGCATGGGCATCTTCAGCGCGAGCCGGCGGAGCGGCCCGTTACCGGCATGCGTGTCGATCGGCGAACCGGCCAGCACGAGGCTGTTGACCTTCGCCGGGAAACGCGCCGCGTACATCGCCGACATCCAGCCGCCCTGGCAGAGGCCGACGAGGTTGACGCGCCCGCCCAAGTCGTCGACCACGACGTTGATTTCCGCGAGATACCCGTCGAGTTCGAGATCCTTCATGTCGCTCGTCGCCGGCTTCCAGTCGGTCAGCAGGATTCGCCGGCAGCCGTTCTCGCGCAAGATCGCGATCAGGCTCTGGTCCTTGTCGAAATCGGCGCACGTCGACGTATGACCGGCGTAGGGCGCGTCGACGATCGTCGGCAGCCCGCCGGCGCCGGGTAACGAGAAATCGCGGAGCTTCATCGTGCGCAGGTCGAGCGCCACCGTATTCTCGCTCGCGAACTGCGGGTGCAAGCCGAAGTCGATCTTCTCGGCTTCCGCTAAGAACTTGATGTTTCGCGCCGTTAGCTCGAGGCCGGCTTCGGCGACCTCCGTGCCGGCGACCAGCGGCCAAAACAGCGGCAAGCACAGTGCGGCGGCGCGTTCGGCAACCGCGGTAATCGACGCAGCGGACGCATGCTTCGACATTCCGGACCTCCCAGACAGCCCTTGGACCGTTCAGTCTAGCGCACTTTGATGAAGGTCTCGTGAACGTCACGGCGACCGAAACCGCTGCGCATACCTGCGACGACGGAACGAGCGCGATCGCCGACTCGAGCGCGGCATGTGCCCCTGCGGGGCAACGAGAATCCGGGCCGCATGCTGCAGCATATCTTCCTTCACGTCGGCCTCTGCACCGCGGTCGCGCGCGCCGCACCGGACGCGACGATCGCGATGCACCTGCGGATGTCCTATCGCGTCGGCGGCGATGAGATCGACAAGGTCGTCACGTTCGCGCGCGGGTACGATCCGCAAACGGTCGTGGAATTCGACATCCCGCGCAGCATGTACCGGCTGCAGCTCGACGTGCCTAAGTACAAGTGCTCGACCTCGGACTTCATCGACGTCCTGGCCGACCACAATCGCACGATCGCCGAAACGCTGGTCGACGAGCCACCGGCCCCGCCGGCGCCGGTGGTCGTCATGGACGGCGCCGCGCCGACGTCGTTCCTCTACCTCAAACCGACGTTCGTGCTGTTCGAGAAGGGGCTGGCGTGTAACCAGCCGATTACGACACCGTTGCCGTCGCACATCAACGTCGAGTACGACCAAGGCGCCTACTACGTGTGGCTGTATACCGACCCGGCGCCGGCGGAGACGCCGGTGGTCGTGGCGTTGCGCCTGCGGACGCCCACGGGCTCGGCGCACTACGTGCACGTCCCGATTCCGTTCCCGACGCCGTGGGGCGGCTGGCCGAACACGATCCGTTTCGACGTCACCGAGGACATGGTCGACGGGCTGGCGACCGAGAAGACCGATACGCTGCTGTGCCCCAAACTCTGGGAGACGAGCGTCCGCTAGCCGTCGTTCGGGACATGAACTCACGCCAGAGCTTTATCGCGCTGTTCGGATTGCTGGCCGCCGCCGCGGCGGTCGTCTTCTTCGCGATCTCGATCGACCGCAGCGTCTACGCGCCGGGCGCTTGGGAACTGCACACGAACGGCGAACTCGGCCGCATCCGCGCGCACGCGCCGCCGCGCTTCCAAGGCGACTTCACGTCGTTTCGCATTCTGCGAAAGCTCTATAGCATCGTGGCGTTCGCGATCGTCGCGTTCTTCGCGGCGCCGGTGTTCGAAGCGCGGCAACGCGTGCGCGCGAGCGTGCTCCTGGTCGCGTCGTTCAGCGCCGCGATCGAGATCGCGCAGCGGGTGACCGGCGCGCACGAGAGCCTGCTCTCGAACGCGTTCGATATCGCCTGCGGGGCGCTGGGCGGCCTCTTCGGAGCCCTCGCTTTCAACCTCGTCGCGCGGGCTCGCCGGGCACGCGGCTGACGTGCGCGCGGTCGTCATGCGAGTCTCGTCCGCCAGCGTCGCGGTCGCGGGCAAGACGGTCGGCGCGATCGGCCACGGCCTGCTGGTCCTGGTGGGGGTCACGCATGCCGATGAAGAGAGTGATGCTTTGGCTCTCGCGCGCAAGGTCGTCGACCTGCGCATCTTCGCCGACGAGGCCGGCGCCATGAACCGAGCGCTCGCCGAAACCGGCGGAGCCGTGCTCGTCGTCTCGCAGTTCACCTTGTTCGGCGACGTTCGGAAAGGGCGCCGGCCGTCGTTTTTGGCCGCGGCGCCTCCCGAACGCGGCCGCGCCCTCTACGAACGCTTCGTCGGAGCCCTGCGGGACCTGGGGCCCGGCGTGCAAACGGGCGAATTCGGAGCCTCGATGGCCGTCGCGTCGGTGAACGACGGGCCGGTCACGATCCTGATCGACACGGCAAAGCTGTTCTGAACATGAAACGCGCTCGCAGGGACTTTAACTTTGCATCGCAAAGCAGACCGTCGATGGAGATTCGTCAAGCCATGGCGGACCTTGCCGAAGTCCGCGGGCGGCTCGCAAACGTCCAGCGCTTCGACGGCGTCTCCGGAAACGCGGCCATCGCCAGCGGCGTCGTGGCGCTCCTGGCCGGTGCGGTGCAAGCCGCGACGGTTCCCCACCCGGACTCTGCGGCGGCCTGCCGGACCTACATCTCGATCTGGCTGACGTGCCTCGGCTTGGCGCTGGCCGTCAACTACGGCGCGATCGTCGCCTGGCGCTTGCGCAACCGCGGCGTTCAGGCGGGCGTCCAGTTCCGGACGGTCGGCATGAGCATTCTGCCCGCCATCGCCGCCGGCGGCGTGATCACGCTGGCACTCGCGCTGCGCGGGCTCGACGATCTCTTGCCCGGCATGTGGTGCGCGACGTACGCGCTCGGCCTGTTCGCCTCGCGCGCGATGGTGCCGCCCAACGTCGTGCTGGTCGCCGTGGCGTTCGGGGCGGTCGCCGCGGCGCTGTTGCTGGTTCCCACGATCCATCCGCTGACGTGGTGGGTCATGCCCGCCGCCTTCGGCCTCGGCCAGATCGCGATCGGCGCGATCGTCCGCGCCGACCCCTCGCACGAAAGGACCCCCTGATGAAACCCCCGGCCCCGTTCGCATACGAAGGGCTCGAACGCATCTTCCACGAGCGCGGCCGCCTGGCCGTGTGCACGTGCTTGATCGCCAACCCGGATGGCCTGAGCTTCAAAGCCTTACAGGACGCCTGCGCGCTGACCGACGGTAATTTGAACCGGCACCTGCACGCGCTCTCGGAAACGGGCATCGTGGTCCTCGAGCGGTTGCGCGGCAAGGGCCGCCCGACGACGATGGTCCACATCACCGAATCGGGCAAAGCCCGTTTTCTCGAGTATATCGACGAACTGGAAGCGGTCGTACGGGCGGTCAACGCGAGCGACCCCGAGCGCGCGCAAGCCGGCGCCGGCCTCCGTCTGGCGACCTCATGATGATCGAACGCTCGCTCGTACAGCCCGCCTCGCGGCCCGCTCCCCGGCACGTGGCGATCATCATGGACGGGAATCGCCGCTGGGCGCGGGAGCGCAACCTGCCGTCCCTGGAAGGCCATCGCGCCGGCGCGAACGCGCTGCGCGAGATCGCCCGCGCCGCCGGCCGGGCGGGCGTCGAAATCCTCACCGTATACGCCTTTTCCGAAGAGAACTGGCGCCGCGACCCCACGGAAATCGGGCCGCTCATGGAACTCGTCCGCGCCTTCGCGCTGCGTGAAGCGGTGGCGCTGCGCGACGAAAACGTCCGCGTGCGGGCCATCGGCCACGTCGAAGGGCTTCCGGCGGCCACCCGGACCGCCGTCGAAACGCTCGCGACCGCGACCGCATCGTGCGACGGCATGCTGCTCAACCTCGCGCTCAATTACGGCGCGCGGCGCGAGCTGTGCGACGCGATCCGCGCGCTCGCGAGCGACGTGCGCGACGGCCGGCTCGCACTCGACGCGATCGACGACGACGCGCTCTCGGGCTATCTCTACACCGCCGGCTTGCCCGATCCCGACCTGCTGATCCGTACGGGCGGCGAATTACGCGTCTCCAATTTCCTGCTCTACCAGATCGCCTACACGGAACTGTGGTCGACGGCGACTTACTGGCCGGCCTTCGATGCCGTCCATTTCCGCGAGGCGCTCGCCGACTTCTCCACCCGGCAGAGACGCTTCGGTTCTTAAATAATCCGCGCGCCGCGGCGCCGCGATCGGGGGCCCCGCCGGGAGCGGCCCGCGTCGCGGGGGCCGCTTGCCCGGCCGAACGGGATCGTCCTCGAGCCAGCCGCTACCGAGTACGTAGCCCGGGGTTCCCAGGCATGATACACTCATACGCGTGAAAACGCGCCCCGATATCCGAAATATCGCCATCATCGCCCACGTCGACCACGGTAAGACGACGCTGGTCGATGCGATGCTCAAGCAGAGCGGCGTCTTTCGCGAAGGCCAAGTCCTGACGACCCGCGTGATGGATTCGAATCCGCTCGAACGCGAGCGCGGCATCACGATCCTCGCGAAGAACACGGCGGTCAAGCACGGCGACATCAAGTTCAACATCGTCGATACGCCCGGCCACGCCGATTTCGGCGGCGAAGTCGAGCGCGTGCTGCAGATGGTGCAAGGCGTGCTGCTGCTGGTCGACGCGGCCGAAGGGGTGATGCCGCAGACGCGCTTCGTCCTGCGCAAGGCCCTCGAACTCGATCTCAAGGCCATCGTCGCGATCAATAAGATCGACCGCAAAGACGCGCGGCCGAGCGAAGTCGTCAACGAAGTGTTCGACCTCTTCATCGAGCTGGGCGCCAGCGACGAGCAGGCCGATTTCCCGGTCGTCTACACGAACGGGCGCGCCGGCATCGCGAAGCTCGCGCTCGACGACGACAGCGCGGACCTCGAACCTCTGTTCGCGACGATCGCGTCCGCCGTTCCCGAAGCGCCCGCCGAAGACGGTCCATTCCAAATGCTCGTCTCGGCGATCGACCACAACAAATACGTCGGCCGGATCGGCATCGGGCGGGTCTTCCGCGGCTCGTCGAAACTCAACGCGCCGATCTCCAAAGTCTCGCGCGACGGTACGATCGAGACCGGCCTGCGGCTCACGAAGCTGCTGTCGTTCGCGGGGCTGGAACGCGTCGAAGTCGAGGAAGCCGATGCGGGCGATATCGTCTGCGTCTCCGGAATCGAGGGCCTCAACATCGGGGATACGATCGCCGACGCGCAGCAACCCGAAGGCATCCACGCGGTCGCGGTCGACGAACCGACGGTCTCGATGTTCTTCATGGTCAACTCCTCGCCGTTCGCCGGCCGGGACGGCAAGTATCTGACGTCGCGCCAGATTCGCGAGCGCCTGATGCGCGAGCTCGAATCCAACGTGGCGCTGCGCGTGGCCGACACCGATAGCGCCGACACCTTCGAGGTGCGCGGCCGCGGCGAGCTCCATCTCTCGATTCTGTTGGAAACGATGCGCCGCGAAGGCTACGAACTCGCGGTTTCCAAACCGCAGGTCATCATCACCGAACGCGACGGACAGCGCTTCGAGCCCGTCGAGTACGTGGTAATCGACGTGCAGGAAGAGTACTCCGGCGCGGTCATCGAAGCGGTCGGCAAGCGCAAAGCCACGATGTCGAACATGCTGACCGTCGGCGAGACGCGCCGCCTCGAGTACACGATGCCGACGCGCGCGATCTTCGGACTGCGCGGCGAACTGCTGACGCTCTCGCGCGGCACGGCCGTCATGTCGCACACCTATTACGCCCACCAGCCGCTCGCGGGCGAGATTCCCGGCCGCGCCAACGGCGCGCTCGTCGCGAGCGAAACCGGCACCGTCACGGGCTACGCGCTGATGGGTCTCGAGCAGCGCGGGCGCTTCTTCGTCGATCCCGGCGTCGAGGTCTACGAAGGCATGGTCGTCGGCCGTGCCAACGACGATAAGGACGTCGCGCTCAACGTCGTGCGAGCCAAGAAGCTCACGAACATGCGGGCCGCCGGCACCGACGAGAACGTCCGACTGGCGCCGGCCGAGCAGCTCTCGCTCGAGCGCGCGATCGAGTTCATCGACGACGACGAACTCGTCGAGATCACGCCGAAGGCCCTGCGCGTGCGCAAGCGCCTGCTCAACGAAACCGATCGCCTGCGCAGCCGCAAGCGCGAGAAGGCCTTCGCCTGACGCAGCGAGCCGGGGAGCGTAAACGCCGCCCGGCTCGCCTTGGGGTTCGGGAGTGCTAGGACGGTCTTCTAGAAGTCGTACTCCGTCTGGAAGCGCTGGTATTCGAAGTTATACGGAACCGTGGGCTGGGTGCGCGGCGCGATCCGGATCCGAACGAGGAATCCCTTGTACGGCCCGGGCCGGACCCTGTTGAAGAAGTAGGTTCCGTCGACGTTGAACTCGGAGGTGAGGTTCCGGGCGAGGTCGTTGGAGTACTGGAACCAGCCTTCGCCGGCGATCAGCCTCAGCTGCTTGTCGGGCGTCGTGTACACGAGCGCCGTCTTGTACGCATTGCCGGGGCTGCGGCGGTCGACCATACCTTGCGTGATCATGGTCGTGTAGAGCGGGTCGGTTCCGAGGCTATCGGTGTACGGTGAGGCGATACCGCCGTAAGCGACCTTGTAGATTCCGGGTTTCGTGTACTTGAGGGACGGCGTGGTGCCGCCGACGGGGATGAAGTACCCCGCCACTGCTTTGGCGAGCTGCCCCGCCGAGTTCGCGTCGACGTAGGCGTACTTCCAGGGCGCGAAATCGCCGCTCGCGGTGAAGACCAGGCCCTTAGCGACGGTCGCGCCCAGCTGCACGCCGTACGTGTGGTTGTTGACGACGCCGACCTGGTTGGTCCCGAGCGAACCCTCGCCCACGTACTGGAGCGCGACGTACGGGTTCTGGGTCAGCGTGGGAAGCGGCGCGTACTTCGCCTCCACGTACGTCATGTTCGCGATGTTGTAGAACTGGTAATTTTCCGCCGAAAGATCGAAATTCGCCAGAGGATGGAAGTTCGCTTCCAGGCGCAGCGTGCCGGGCGTGAACGGGTTGTAGTAGATCAGCGAGGCCGTCTGCGGATACGGTGCGGTCAGCAGCGTGTTCTGCTCGAAGTTCGACGAGTTGCGCTGCTCGAATCTGATGATCCGGGTCGCGCTGAACGACAGGGAGTTCAGCAGTTTGACCGTCGCGTCGGCGCCTTGATAGGATGCGGGCATCAGGCGCGAGTCGCTGTTGGGCGTCCAGGGATAGTTCAGCTCTTGGTTACCGATCGAGAGGTAGTTATTCTTATCCTTGTACTGGACGTAGAGCTCGTGGAACGGGCTGTTCATCGGGAATCCCGGCAGCGTGTTATCGACCTTCGAGTTATAGATCGGGTTCGGGCCGTTGAAGCCGGCCGAGCCGAAGTACGTGTACCCGATGTTGATCGGAGTGTTCTCGAAGTGATAGTCCAGGTGCGGCTCGAAGCCGAACGAGAGCGCGTGCCGGTTGGGATTCGCGGCATTCTGGACCGCGTTCAGGCGCTGAAAATCGTACCCGCGCACGCGGCCCGACACGCCGAGACGGCCGGGAAGCGGCGTGGGCGTCGGTGCCGGATGCGACTGCGGGCTCAACGGATCGGGCATCGGCAGCGTCTTGTGGGCGCCGGGAGCCGGCGAGGGATACGAGACCGGAATGTTGAGGAGATTGGTCGTGGCTTGTGCGAGCGCCACCGCCGGAACCGCGAGCGTACAGAAAATCGCGGGCAGGACGGCGCGCAAAACCCGTGTTGTCAAAGGAAAGCCTCCAAGGAAATGGGACGATGCGCGCACCCCCACCTATGGGTCGGACGCGCACTGATCAAGCATACCTAATCTAAGATTAAGAATCCCTTATGAAGCCTCCGCGCAAGCACGAAGCGGCGCAGGTTCTCATTACTTCCGCGTTACGCGCTCTTCGTTACGAACTGCCGTTTTCGCGGTGCGTTCTACGGGAAACAAACCTGCATGGCGAAGCGCAAATGCTCGAAAACGGTGACCGAACGCGGCGACGCGATGGACTTGCGCGCGGTGTTAGCGCGTGCCAAGAGCGAACTTCGCACGTGCCACGGCCGCTCGGCAGAGAAGTCCAAGAAGGCCCGAACGCGCCTTACCGCATACTTCCGGCGCCATGCCGCCGTCGATCTTGCGTCCGCTGGGCTACGCGGTCTTCGCGTGGGGCCTCGCGCTGACCGTCGCCGCGACGCCCGTGCCGGCCTCGCAAGACCCGGACTACTCGCCGGTCGCGCACGGCATCGACGTCGTCTGCAATGCATACCGCCCCAATGCCAAACCCGCGGACATCGTCTTCCTACGGCGCTCGATCGGAGCGGACGGCACCGCCGGTCCCTGGCAGCGGTCGGCCGACGACCTCGACGCGGTCCTGCAAGCCGCCGACGCGCCCCCCGCGAGCGATTTCGCAACGATCGTGACCGATCACGGCGGCATCGTCGCCGCCAGCGTGGTACACGCCGTCACCGCGGCGTTCGAGCGCGACACACGCGCCTGGTGCTTCATCGGCGGCAAGCTCTCGCGCACGACGATCGACACGGTCGACACGCGCACCTCGTTCGGCTGGCGCCGTACGCGCTACTACGGCGACGACCTCGACGAGCCGCTCGTCGACTGGATCGCCGAGGAAAGCCCGACCGCCAAGCCCATGAAGCCGCTCAAGGACGCGCCCGTCGCGACGCTGGTCGTCGACGCCTACGGAACGCCCGACAAGCTGCCGTTCTTCGACGCGTTTCGCGACGCCGTCGCGAAACCGCCCGCGAAGAAACGTTAAGGCTAAGCGCGCGAGCCGAGTTCGGGGAACTTGGGCAAGCCGGCCGTAAAGGTCAGCTCGCCCGCCTTCTCGTCGTAATCGACGAACACGCGTTGCCCGTCCTTGATCTCGCCGCCGAGGATGCGCCGGCCCAGCGGCGTCTCGAGTTCGCGCTGCACGGCGCGTTTGAGCGGCCGCGCGCCGTACACCGGATCGTATCCGACCTTGACCAGATGGCGCCGCGCCGGTTCCGAGACCTCGAGTTCGATGCGCCGGTCGGCCAGGCGCGCCCGCAGGCGCGTTAGCTGCAGTTCGACGATCGCTTCCAGCTGCTCTTCGGAGAGCGCTTGGAAGACGACGATCTCGTCGACGCGGTTGAGGAATTCCGGCCGGAAGTGCCGCCGCAATTCGTCGAGTACCGTGGCGCGCATCACCGCGTATTCGGCGCCGCCCTGCCCCGAGAAATCGAGGATGCGGGTGCTGCCGATGTTGGAGGTCATGATCACGATCGTGTTCTTGAAATCGACGCGGCGGCCCTGACCGTCGGTCAGATGGCCTTCGTCGAGGATCTGCAAGAAGACGTTGAAGACGTCCGGCGCGGCCTTCTCGATCTCGTCGAACAGCACGACCGAGAACGGCCGGCGCCGCACGGCTTCGGTCAATTGGCCGCCTTCGTCGTAGCCGACGTAACCGGGCGGCGCGCCGATCAGGCGCGACACCGAGTGCTTCTCGCCATACTCCGACATGTCGATGCGGATCATCGCGCGTTCGTCGTCGAACAGGTAGCCCGCCAGCGCCCGCGCCAGCTCCGTCTTGCCGACGCCCGTCGGCCCGAGGAAGATGAACGAACCGATGGGCCGGTTCGGATCGGACAGACCGCTGCGCGCGCGAATGACCGCTTCCGCAACCGCCGTCACGGCTTCGTCTTGGCCGACCACGCGTTTGTGAAGTTCTTCGTCGAGGCGCAGCAGCTTGCGCATCTCGCCTTCGAGCAGCTTGGAGACGGGTATCCCGGTCCAGCGGCTCACGACGTCCGCGATGTCTTCCTCGTCCACCTCTTCCTTGAGCAAGCGCGGCTTGCCGTCGCCGCCCAGTTTCGCCTCGGCCTCCGCGAGCTGGCGCTCCAAGGCGGCGAGCTTACCGTAACGCAGCTGCGCGACCCGATTGAGATCGTACTGCCGCTCGGCTTGGTCGATTTCCGTCTTCGTGGCGTCGATCTGTTCGCGCAGCGCGCGCAGCGCTTGGACGGAATCTTTCTCCGCTTGCCAGCGCGCCTTGATGCCGTCGGTCGTGGAGCGTAGTTCCGCTAACTCTTTCTCGATCCGTTCGAGGCGCGCTTTGGAGGCCTGATCGGACTCCTTGCGCAGGGCTTCGCGTTCGATCTCGAGCTGCATGATGCGGCGCGACGCTTCGTCGAGTTCTTGCGGCATCGAATCGATCTCCGTGCGCAACTTCGCCCCGGCCTCGTCGACGAGGTCGATCGCCTTGTCCGGCAAGAAGCGGTCCGCGATGTAGCGGTTCGACAGGGTTGCGGCCGCGACCAGGGCCGAGTCCTTGATGCGCACGCCGTGATGGACCTCGTACCGCTCGCGCAAACCGCGCAGGATCGAAATCGTATCCTCGACGCTCGGCTGGTCGACGAAGACCGGCTGGAAGCGCCGTTCCAGCGCCGCATCCTTTTCGATGTACTTGCGGTACTCGTCCAGCGTGGTCGCACCGATCAGGTGGAGTTCGCCGCGCGCGAGCATCGGTTTGAGCAGGTTGCCGGCGTCCATCGAGCCTTCGGCCTTGCCGGCACCCACGACGTTATGCAATTCGTCGATGAACAGCAGCACCGCGCCCTCGGAGGACTGCACGTCCTTGAGCACGGCTTTGAGGCGCTCTTCGAATTCGCCGCGGTACTTCGCGCCGGCGATCAGCGCGCCCATGTCGAGCGCGATGATGCGCTTGTTCTTGAGCGATTCGGGCACGTCGCCGCGCACGATGCGCTGCGCCAAGCCTTCGACGATGGCCGTCTTGCCGACGCCCGGTTCGCCGATCAGCACGGGGTTGTTCTTGGTGCGGCGCGACAGGACTTGAACGACGCGCCGGATCTCGTCGTCGCGGCCGATCACGGGATCGAGCTTGCCCATCTCCGCCGAGCGCGTCAGGTCCTGACCGTAGCGTTCCAGCGACTGATAGGTGCCCTCGGGGTTTTGCGACGTGACCCGCTGGTTTCCGCGGACCTCGCGCAGGGCGCCGAGGACCTTGTCGCGGCTCAGCCCGTTTTCGCGCAGCAGGCGGCCCACCGGGCCGTTGTCGTCGAGCATGGCCAGCAGCAAGTGCTCGACCGACACGTAGTCGTCGGTCAGCTTGGTCGCCTCGTCGCCGGCGTTGACGAGCAGGCGGCTGCCCCGTCCGGAGAACTGGGGCTGAACGTCGCCCGAGCCCGACAGGCGCGGAAGCTTCGTCAGGGCTTCGTCGACGCTTGCCGTGAAGGCGGGCAGGTTGACCCCCGCTTTGGCCAGCAGCGCGGGCACGACACCCTGATCCTGGTCGAGCAGGGCGGCTAAAACGTGCTCCACTTCGACGTGGGGGTTGCGTTCGCGCAGGGCGCGCCCAAACGCATCGTTGAGCGCCTCGCGAACGCGCTCGGTCATCTTCTCTACGTTCATATCAACCAGCTACAACCCGCCGGCAAGGTGCAAGCGTTGCAGGACGAGCCTGTCTTCAAGGCTTACGAGGCGCTATGCAGCAACCGGCGGACGCCGCCCCGGCCACGCACGCGAGCGGGGCTGCCGGGCTCCCCGTGCCGCCTGCCGTGCGCGAAGGGGCGTTTCACGCTTACTTCGTCTACGACGTCGCGGACACGATCGACCTCGCGCCGCTCGGGACCCTGGCCGGCGAAGGCGTCGCTCGCGCGCCGCTGCACCTGCGGCGCGAGGCGTCGTCGGACTTTATCGAATTCCAGACCCAGCCGGTCGTCGCGCGGATCCCGCCGACCGCCGGCGGCATCGCCGTTCGCGCGAAGATCTTCGACTACGGCGTGGTCTCGATCCGCCTGACGATACCGTTCTCCGGCAGCTGGGACGCCTATGCGGCGTTCACGCGCCGGCTGCGCAACGACGACGAGCTGCCGGTCCTCGCGGGCCAGGCGCTCAAAGGCGTCCTGCACGAGATCCGGCGCGTCCTCGACGAACCGCACGAACCCGAGGTCGAAGATTACTTCGTGTTCGAGGTCGGATCGTTCGAGGCGCCGGTCGCGGGTCCGCAGCTGCTCGGCGAATACGGCGACGCGCTGGCCAGCCTCGTGCTCTGCGAGGAACGCCGGCTTACGCCGGCCGAGGGTTCGGAAGCGCTACGCGTCAACTTCGCGTACTTCGACGACGACCTGGCCGTCGTCCAGTGGGATACCGCGTTCGTCTACGACCGCCGCGAGAGCGCCCAGGCGACGCTGGACATCCTGGAGTTCGCGAACACGCAGCTGGTCGAACTGCGAACCTACGACAAGCGGCTCGACGGCGAACTGGACACGATCTACGCACTCGACCCAAAACGGCCCACGCGCCGCTTCGGGCGTAAGGAAGCCCAGGGCGCCGCCGACCGCCTGCGCTACCTGATCGTCGACATCGCGGAGCTGACCGACCGCGCGTCCAACGCCCTCAAGATCATCGGTGACGCTTACTACGCGCGGCTCTACCGTGGCGCGGCCGGACGGCTCGGCCTCAAGGACTGGCAGAAGCAGATCGACTCCAAGATGGACACGGTCAACGAGATCTACCGGTTCTTCACCGATCAGGCGCAAGCGGCGCGCAGCGAATTCCTCGAAGTCGTCGTCATCCTCCTGATCGCAATCGAAATCGCACTCGGCCTGCTGGCGCTGCACCACTGACGCGGCCTGCCGCTCCGAAAAACCGTCATCAGCGGCGCGGCGGGACGATACGCAAGACGCGGACGTCGCCGGAGCGAATCGTGACGCCGGTCGCATCGAACCACTCGAGCAGCGGCACCGCGAACTTGCGCGAGGTCCCGATCAGGTCGCGAAAGGCCGCCATCGTTAGCTGTTTGTCGCGCCGCAGCGCGGCCTCGAGTTTGGCGCGCACGTCCGCAAGCTGCTCGCACCGGTAGACGTCCTCCCCGATCGTGACCAGCGCCCCGCTCGCGAGCAGCGTCTCGAAGGCTTGACGGATGCCTACGACCTTCGTCGCCCGCATCGCGGCGACCAGTTCGTCGTGCGGCACGGGAGCGTACGGCCCGGCCGGACCCAAGGCGAAACGGCCGGCGAAGAAGGCGAGCTGCTCCGCCGTCAGGGCAGGCTGAAAGCCGGGCGTCGCGTAGTAACCGGCGCGGCAGGCGAGCCGCCCGTCCTCCGCGGCGACGGCCAAAATGCGAACGAGCGCCGGCTCCGGAATGCCGAGTTCGCGAGCCAGGACGCGGGGCGTCAGGCCGGCCTGCCAGGGGGTCGTTTCTTCGCTCACGAGCAAGCGAACCCGGACGCGCTCGGTCGCGGCGCTCGCGAGCGCCGCGTCCACGTAGGCCTCGGGCTTGGTCAGCCGGAGGGCTCGACCTTCGGCGGCCAGTTCCGAGAGGATCTCCGCGGCCCGCTCCGCGCGTACGTTCGCCAGCGTCCCGATGCGGGCGGCGCCGGCGCCCTCGAGTTCCGCGCTCTCGAGCGCAGCGGCCACCGCCTCGACCTCGGGCGGGTCCTCGCTCGCGAGGGGTGCGCCGCCGTCGAGCGCGGCGACCGTTCCGCCGCCGAGCAGCGTCTTGGGCGAGAGGCGGCGCACGACGAACGCGGCGCCCGGAAAGACGACCGTCGGCGCCCGTAGGTGCAGCCGTGCCGAGACCGGCGCCGCGTCCTCGGGCGTGCGCTCGAACGCGAGCGTACCGAGGATCTCGGCCGCACCCAGATACGCGCGCACGGGCGTGCGCCGCTTCAACAGCCCGAGCGCGACCGGAAGCGGCCGAAAGGTGACCTCGACGCTGTCGCGAGCCGTGAATTGCGGGCTCGCCAGGACGTCACCGCGCACGATCTCGCCCTTCTCGACGCCGGGCAGGTTGAGCGCCACCCGCGCGCCGCCTTCGACGCATTCGCGCGCCCGGCCGAACACGTGCAGGCTGCGCGCCCGAACCTCACGCCCCAGTGGATAGAGCGTCAGATGCTCCCCAACCGAAATCCGGCCTTGCATCAGCGTTCCGGTGACGATCGTGCCGTGGCCGGCGAGCGCGAACACCCGATCGATCGGCAGGTACGCGGGCGCTTCGGGCGCGCGCGGCGGCAGCTCGATCAGCGCGGCGTGAATCGCCGCGCGCAGGTCGTCGAGACCGGCGCCCGTCAGGCTCGAGACCGCCACCAGCGGCGCGCTTTCGGCCGGCGTTCCGGCGACCGCCTCGCGCACGAGTTCCTGCGCGAACGCGAGTTCCTCGGCGTCGACGGTATCGCTCTTGGAGAGCACGACGATCGTGCGCTTGACGTTGAGGTACTGAAGGATCGCGAGGTGCTCGAGGGTCTGCGGCTTCGGTCCCTCGTTCGCGGCCACGACCAGCAGCAGCAGTTCCATGCCGGCGGCGCCCGCCAGCATGTTGTGCAGGAAGCGCTCGTGGCCGGGCACGTCGACGATGCCCGCCTCGACGCCGTCCTCGAAGCGCAGATGCGCGAAGCCCAGGTCGAGCGTCATGCCGCGCAACCGTTCTTCGATCCAGCGGTCGGGGTCGGTGCCGGTCAACGCGCGCACGAGCGACGATTTCCCGTGGTCGACGTGACCCGCGGTTCCGATCACGTGCACGATCGAAGTGCCGAAACGAGGGCGGCCTGCAGCTCGGGGTCTCGCTCGGCCGGAACCGTGCGCAGGTCGAGCACCACCGCGCCGCCGGCGACGCGCCCGACGACGCGCGGGCGGCCGCGCCGCAAACGCGCCGCGACCTCATCGGCAGCCCGGTTCGGGTCGCGCAGGGCCAGACCGTACGACGGCAGCCTCCCCAGCGGTGAGGAGCCTCCGCCCGCGTACGCTTCGGTCGGCAGCGCCGCGACGGACTCGCGCACGCCGTCGGGCAGCGCCGCGAGCAATGCCTCGGCCCGCAGGCGCAGTTCGTCGACGGACGCGCCGAGCATCGCGTACAGCGGGATCTTGGCCGGCCCGCCGGGCGCCAGGTGCAAGCGCAGGGTCGCGGCCAGCGCGGCGAGGGTGGCTTTATCGACCCGCAGCGCGCGCAAGAGCGGGTTGGCGCGCAGTCGTGCGATCTCCGCCGCCCGGCCCACGATGATGCCCGCCTGAGGCCCCCCGAGCAGCTTGTCGCCCGAAAAGGCGACCAAATCGATGCCGTCCGCAACCGCTTCGGCGACGGTCCGCTCGTGCGGCAGCCCGTAGCGCTCGAGCCCGGCCAGCGCTCCGCTGCCGAGATCTTCGACGCTCGGAATGCCCGCGCGCTTGCCGAACGCGGCCAGGTCGTGCGCCGGGACGTCCGCGGTGAAGCCTTCGATGCGGTAATTGGAGGTGTGGCTGCGCATCAGCAGCGCGGTCCGGGTCGACAGCGCTCGCTCGAAATCGCGCAGGTAGACCTTATTGGTTGCGCCCACCTCGACCAGCGTCGCGCCGCTGCGGGCGAGTACGTCCGGCAGCCGGAAACCGCCGCCGATCTCGACCAGCTGGTTGCGCGACACGACCACCTCGCGTCCTTTGGCGAACGTGTCGAGGATCAGCAAAACCGCGGCCGCGCAGTTGTTCACGACCAGAGCGTCGCTCGCGCCCGTCGCCGCCCGCAAGAGCGGCGTCACCCGGGAGTAGCGCGATCCGCGCCGGCCGCCGTCGAGATCGAATTCGAGGTTCGAGTAGCCCGACGCGACCGCGTCCATCGCAGCCAGCGCCTCGCGCGCCAGCGGCGCGCGCCCGAGGTTCGTGTGCAGCAGCACGCCGGTCGCGTTGAGGACGGCGACCAGCCCCTGCGTTTCCTCCGACGCCAGCCGCTCCCGAACGCGCTCCACCAGCGATTCGAACGAGGGAACGGCAACGGCGCGCAACGCGCCGCCGCGCGCCGCTCGCAGAACGGCATCGACCGCCGCTTTCACGACGGTCGTTCCCAGCAGGTCCGCGTATGCCGCGAGTTCCGGCTCGGCGAGGAACCGGTGCACCGCAGGCAGAGCGCGCGGCGAAGGTGCCTCGCGCACGCCCGGTCTCGAGCCCCTTAAGCGACCGCGAGATGCTTCTGGAGCATCGACGAAATCTGTTGCTCCGGCACGAAGCCGACGATCCGGTCGACGGCCTCGCCGCCCTTGAAGAGGATCAGGCATGGGATGCCCGAGACGTGGTACTCCCCCGCGATGGCGGGGTTCTCGTCCGTGTTGAGCTTTACGAACTTGACCCGGCCGGCGTGCGCCGCGGCGACCTTCTCGACGACGGGAGCCAGCATGCGGCACGGCCCGCACCAAGGCGCCCAAAAGTCGACCAGCACCGGCTGATCGTTGTTCTTAACGTCCCGCTCGAACGTCGCTTGTGAGACCTCGGGGAGTGCGCTCATTTTGTTTTCAAAAACCTCCGGTCCGTTGGACAACTCGTCTTCATGCACGGTTGCGACTCCTTCACGAGCGAGCCCTCTCGCTCGCTCGCGCCCGCCGCCGGCCGGCCCCCGGCTACGCGGGGGAGGACGGTTCGCCCGTGATCTCCTCGATCTGTTTGGTCTGCACGCCGAGGTTGGTGATGGCGATGACCTCGTCGCCGGGCTCGAGGCGCTGCAGGCGCACGCCCTTGGTCGAGCGGCCGGCTTTGCGGATATCGGCCACCCGAATGCGGATCACTTGGTTGCCGGAGGTGATCAGCAGGACCTCGTCTTCGGGCTTGACCAGGATCTGGTCGACCACGTACCCGATGGCCTTCTCCTTCGCGAACGCCTTGACGCCTTTGCCGCCGCGCCCGGTGTGCCGGTAGTCGTCGATCGGCGTCCGCTTGCCGAAGGCTTGCGAGGTCACGATCAGGACCTCGCGGCGGTCGGGCTCCTCGACGTCCATCGCGACCACCGAGTCGCCCTGGTCGAGCCTGATCGCACGCACGCCGCGCGCGTTGCGGCCCATCGGCCGGACGTCCACCTCCGCGAAGTGGATCGCCATGCCGTTACGCGTTCCGAGGATGATGTTGTCGGAACCGTCGGAAAGGTCGACGCCCAGTAACTCGTCGTCGTCGTCGAGCCCGACCGCGTTGAGGCCGTTGCGGCGGATGTTCGCGAACTCGCCGAGCGAGGTTTTCTTGATGACGCCGCCGCGCGTGATCATGACCAGGTATTTGTCCTCGACGAACTCGCGGATCGGAAAGACCGCGGTGACGTTTTCGCCCGGCGGCAGCGTCAGCAGGTTGACCAGCGCCGTGCCGCGCGATTGCCGCGTCGAATCGGGAATCTCGTACGCGCGCAACCGGTACGCGCGGCCCTTGTTGGTGAAGAACATCACGTACTCGTGCGTCGAGGTCATGAAGAAGTTCTGCACGACGTCTTCGCGCTTGAGGTTGGCGATCCCGATAACGCCGCGCCCGCCGCGGTTTTGCGCGCGGAACGTGTCGACCGACACGCGCTTGATGTAGCCTCCGACGGTGGACGTCACGACGACCGGCGTGTCCGGGATCACGTCCATGATGTTCAGCTCGTCGTCGAGCGCGACGATCTGCGTGCGGCGGGCGTCGCCGAACCGCTTGCCGACGTCGGCGCAGTCGGTCTTGATGATGGCGGCGACGCGTCCGGGCTTGGCCAAGATATCCTTGAGATCGGCGATCGTTCGCTGCAGGGCCTGGTACTCGTCTTCGATCTTCTGGCGCTCGAGGCTCGTCAGCGTGCGCAGGCGCATGTCGAGGATCGCGTTGGCCTGCACCAGCGTGAGCTTGAAACGGTCCATCAGCGACTCGCGCGCCGTTTCCGTCGAATCGCTCTCGCGGATAATCCGGATGACTTCGTCGATGTTGTCGAGCGCGATGCGGAAGCCTTCGAGCACGTGCGCGCGCTCTTCGGCCTTGTTGAGCTCGAACTTCGTGCGCCGCGTGATGACCGTCGTGCGGTGCTCGACGAAGTGTTCGAGCATCTGGCGAAGCGAGAGCACCTGCGGCTCGAGGGCTTGCACGGCGCCGGGTATCGGCGACGGCGCCGGCACCAGCGCCAGCATGTTGAAACCGAAGCTCGACTGCAGCGGCGTATGCTTGTAGAGCTGGTTCAGGACGACGTTCGGCGTCGCGCTGCGCTGCAGTTCGACGACGATGCGGATGCCCTTGCGGTCGGACTCGTTCTTGAGATCGGCGATACCGGGAATCGATTTATCGGCGTGCGCTTCGGCGATCGCCTTGACGATCCGGTCCGTCGTTACCTGAAACGGCACCTCGGTGATGACGATCTTGAAGCGGCCCTTCTCTTCGACGATCTCGGCTCGGCCGCGCATCGTGACCGTACCGCGGCCCGTGCGATAGGCCGTGCGGATCGCCTCTTTGCCGAGCAACACGCCGCCGGTCGGAAAATCGGGCCCTTGCACGATGTCGGCCAGCGCTTCGTCGACGATCTCGGGCGCTTCGCTGCGGTTGTCGAGCAGGTACGCGATGGCCCGGCAGATCTCGCCGGCGTTGTGCGGCGGAATGTTGGTCGCCATTCCGACCGCGATCCCGGCCGAACCGTTGACGAGCAGCTGCGGCAAGCGGCCGGGAAGCACGACCGGCTCCGTGCCCTGGCTGTCGAAATTGGGAATGAAATCGACCGTGTCTTTTTCGATGTCGGCCAGCATCTCGAGCGCGATGCGCGCCAGCCGTGCCTCGGTATAGCGGTAGGCGGCCGGCGGATCGCCGTCGATCGAACCGAAGTTTCCATGCCCGTCGACGAGCGGATAGCGCAGCGTGAAATCCTGCGCCATGCGGACCAGCGCGTCGTAGACCGACGAATCGCCGTGCGGGTGGAAGCTCTTGAGGACTTCACCGATGACGCCGGCGCATTTGCGGTGCTGCTTGTCGGGCGTCAGGTTCATCTCGCGCATCGCGTAGAGAATGCGGCGTTGCACGGGTTTGAAGCCGTCGCGGACGTCGGGCAGCGCGCGCGAGGCGATGACCGACATCGCGTAGGAGAGATAGCTCTCCCGCATTTCGTCTTCGACGTTGACCTGTGAAACTCGATCTCTGCTGTTCAATCCCTAATCCTAGTGTCCGCGCAAAAACGGGTTCGCCGGGCGTTTCGAGACGACGGGCGGCTCCGCGGGCGTTCCTTCTCGGGCCGGCGAAATGGCGGCGATGCTATCGCATTTGCGGGCGCGGTTTGATGACCGCACCCACGAAGAACCCGACGATACCGCCGACGATCGCACCCACGATCGCGATGAAGAGGACCTTGCTTCCGAGCCCCCCGCCGTGCTGGCCAAGCGATAGAAAGCGCTCGGTGACGAAGAAAGCCTCGAAGAGTGCGGCAACGACGGCAACGATTACGCCGGTTATGACGCCGACCAACGCGTCGTTCGCTCTCAACCGCATCATAGGAGACTTCGCGTTTCGCCGTGCCATTCTTTTATTGAGGGGCGCGTGACCGTCGCGGATGTGGCCGGATTGCGTGCGGCCGCGGAGGCGCTGGCGCGCGAGCTGCGGCCGGGCGACGTCGTCGCGCTGGAGGGGGGCCTCGGCGCCGGAAAGACGACGTTCGTCGCGGCCCTGGTGCGGGCGCTCGGAAACGACGCGGAGGTTTCGAGCCCGACCTTCACGTTCTGGCACCGCTACGGCGGCACGCCGCCGCTCGAGCACGTGGACCTGTACCGGATCGAGAGCGCCGCCGAACTGCCCGAACTCGGCCTCGAAGAGGCGTTCGGGCCCGACAGGATCGTTTTCGTCGAATGGCCCGAGCGCATCCCGGCACTGGTTCCGGACCGCGCGCTGCGCGTTCGCATCAGCGGCTCGGGGCACGGCCCCAGGGACATCGAGATCGTCCGGCCGGCGGGGCGCGGCGCGTGATCCGGTTGGGCATCGACGGGGCGCTCGGGGCGTTTTCGGCGGCCCTCGCGACCGACGACGGCGCCTTCGAGGCCCGCGCGGCGAGCGCGTCCGGAAACGACGCGCTCGAACGGGGGCTGGCCGTCATCGAAGCCGTGCTGGGCGGCGTTCCGCTCGAAGCCGTCGGGGCGCTGGCGGTCGGCACGGGACCCGGCTCGTTCACCGGCCTGCGCATCGCGCTGAGTTACGCCAAGAGCCTGGCCTTCGCCGCCGGGATTCCGGCGATCGGCGTCTCCTCGTACGACGCGCTGGAGCCCGCCGGTGCCTCCGGGACGCGCGCCACGTTCGTCCACGGGCGAACCGGCATTGCCTGCGTTCGATTGCGAGTCGACGGGGAAAAGGACCTCATCATGTGCGGTTCTTACGAGGCGCTGGCGAGCGCCCTGGCCGTTCGGTTGCCCCGCGGCACGACGCTGCCGTCCTACGGAGCGGCGGAGGGCGTGGCTCCGGCGCTTGGCGAACGCGGCATCATCGTGCGTGCGATGCCAACCGACGTGGAAATTCCGGCGCTCGCGGTCCTGCGGCGGGCGATCGCCGCCGCGCCCCGGTCCCCACACGCGCTGGTGGCCGATTACGGCGAGGTTCACTACGCCATGCGCGCGCCTTGAGGGCCGACCTCGATCCGCGCATGGCCGAGCATCCGGAACGGATGACGATTTCGGCCATGACGACGAACGACATCCGGAGCGTGATGCGGATCGAGGCGCTGTCGTTCTCGACGTCCTGGCCGCCGAGCGCGTTCTTGAGCGAACTCAACGACAACAAGCTCGCGCACTATTTCGTCGGGCGCGTGGGCGACCAAGAGCGAGGCGAGATCGTCGCGTACGGCGGCATCTGGGTGATCCTCGAGGATTCGCACATCACGACGATCGCGGTCCACCCCGATTGGCGCCGCCGCAAGTACGGCGAGGAGATGCTGGTCTTCCTCCTGCACGAGGCGATCGAACGCGGCGCGTCGTGGATCACCCTCGAGGCACGCGAATCGAACACGATCGCGCAGTCGCTCTACCGCAAGTACGGCTTCACGACCGTTTCGACGCGGCGCGCGTACTACAGCGACAACGGTGAGAACGCCGTCGTGATGTGGGCCGGCAACCTGCGCGGCGATCTGTACCGCAACCGGCTCGCGGTGCTCGAGCGCGAGCTGGCGGCCGAGATCGAGGGAGAGCGGCGATAACGTTCGTCGAGACGGCGCGCCGGGTGCGCGCGCAGCTCGGCCGGAAGCGCCGCTACGCGCATACGATACGCGTCGCACGCCTGGCCGGACGGCTCGCGCGCGCCCATGGGGAGGATCCGTCGGCAGCGCGCACCGCCGGAATGCTGCACGACCTGGCCCGCCTCTACGGCCCCGAACGGCTGCTCGCGGAGTGCGAAGCGCGCTCCCTGCCGATCGACGATTTCGAGCGCCGGCACCCGGTCGTGCTGCACGCTCGCCTGGGCGCCGAACTCGCCCGCGAGCAGTTCGGGGTCACGGACGAAGCCACGCTGAACGCGATCCGCCGGCACACCGTCGGGGCCGCCGAGATGACCCGGCTGGACGCGATTCTCTACCTCGCGGACGCCCTGGAACCGGGGCGCGATTTCCCCGAGCGCGAAGCGCTCGAGGTGCTGTCGTTTTCGGACCTGGACGGCGCGATGGCCGCGCTCCTGCGTAACACCGTTTCCCATCTCCACAAGCGCCGGCTCGAAGCCGCTCCGCAGACCTTTGCCGCCTTGCGGGCGTACGAAACCCTCGAAAGGAGACCGCTCCCTGCCTGATCTGATCGACCTCGTGCGGGACGCCGCACTCGACCTCAAAGCCGAGGACGTACTCACTCTACCGTTGGAAGGCCGCACGATCGTCGCCGACGCGTTCGTCATCGCGACGGGGCGCTCGCGGATTCAGACCCGCTCGATCGCCGACGCCATCGTCGAAAAGGCCCGGGAGGCCGGATTCCGCGTCGCCCGCACCGAGGGCTACGCCGACGGAGGCTGGATCCTGATCGACCTCGGTCACGTCGTCGTACACGTCTTCACGCCCGAGCAGCGCGCCTTTTACAACCTGGAACGCCTGTGGGGCGCGGCCGACTCTCAGCAGGCTCGAACATCATGAAACAGCGCACGCGCCGCGAACGGCAGTTCCGCGACAGCCTCAAGAAGGCCGGCATCTGGATTTTCCTCGCCGTCTTCGTCACCAGCGTCGTGGGTGTCACCCTGATCACCGTCACCGCCGGCCGCTAGGACCGTGCCGGGGGCCCACGCCGCGCAGTGGCGTGGGGGCGTGCAGGAGCGTTTTGCGCGCAACGTGCGCAAAGCGCTCCGGAGCGCCGGGGCGCGGCGCAGCGTGCCGCGCCTTTCAAACGGAAACAAACCGGAAGTCGGTGTGTACTAGCTACCGTGAGTGCATTGAGGACCCCAATGAAATTTACCAGCATGCTGGCGGCGCTCGCGATTGCCGTCGCCTCGCTAACCCTGCCGGCCGCCGCGCGCAGCTCGTTCGTGCAGGACGGCGCGGGGCTGTTCAGCGCGGGCACGATCTCCAATCTCAATCAGGAGATCGGAGACTTCAACCGCCAGACCGGCAAGGAAGTCGTCGTCGTGACGGTGCCGTCGCTCGACGGCGAGACCCCGCAGAGCGTTGCCGAAAAGGCGTTCGCGCAGCAGCAGGTCAACGGCGTGCTGATCTTCCTCGCAAAGGCGGAGAAGAAGGACGGCATCATCGGCGACACCGCGTCGCGAACGTTCTTCCCGCCGGGAACCTTCGATAATATCCGGCAGGCGATGCGAGGCTACTTCCGGACCGGCGATTTCGACGAGGGCATCACCACGGGCGTGGGCCTCGTCCTCAGCCAGTACCGTAGCCACGAGCGCGCCCTGGGCGGCGCGCGTACCAGTCAAACGTCGCTCGCACCCAGAACGTCCTCATCTTCGTTTGGAGGCGGTATGTCGCTCTTCTGGCTCATCCTGATCCTGATCGCCGGCTTCCTGATCATCCGCGCGATTTTCCGCGCGATTTCGGGGCCGCGCATGATGCCGCCCGGCTACGGCGGACCTGGGTACGGTGGGCCGGGCTACGGCGGCCCCGGGTACGGCGGCGGCGGTGGCGGCAGCTTCTTTAGCGGTCTGCTGGGCGGCCTCGGCGGCGCCTTCCTCGGCAACGAACTCTTCGGGCGGCACGACGGCGGCAACTACGTCGATTCCGGCACGAACGCCGGCATCGCGGGCGGCGGCCAACCCGACTCGAGCGGATGGCAGTCCGATCCCGGCCAGGCCGACATGAGCAACGCCTCGTTCGGCGACTTCGGGTCGTCGGGCGGCGGGTTCGACGGTGGGGGCGATTCCGGCGGCGGATTCGATTCCGGCGGCGGCGGCGGCGACTCGGGCGGGGGCTGGTAGCATCTATCGCAGGCTCGCGTACGGTTCCAGCGCGTCGAGCTTGCGCTGAGTCATCCCGCCGACGTCCAGCAAATCGTCGAGCGACGCGAACGGGCCGTTCGCTTCGCGGAATTCTACGATGCGGGCGGCCAGTGCCGGCCCGATGCCGGGGAGTGCTTCGAGTTCGTTCTCGTCGGCCACGTTGAGGTCGACCAGTTGGGCCGGGCCGTCGTCGGGCGCGGACGCCGCGACGCGACGCCGCCGCCGCGGTCCGAGCTTCGCGCTCCGCCTGCGTGACGGCCCGGATGCCCGCCGCTCGGGACTCGAAGCCGAGAAGACGGCGCCCTTGGGCGGAACCGCGATCTCCTCGCCGTCGCTGAGCGGAGCCGCCAGGTTGACCGCCACGAGGTCGGCGTCAGCCGCCGCCCCGCCGGCCATCGCCAGCGCATCCACCGCGCGGGCCGAAGCCGGCAGCGAATACACGCCTCGGCGCGCGACCTCACCCGCGACGTAGACGACGACGCGCCCGCCCGGGTCGGGTGGGCGGCGCAGGCGGGAGTGGTGGGCGTATCCCGTGCGGCGGCCGAGCTCCGGCGACGGCGATTCGAAGACGGCCACCGCGGCCGCGGGCGGCGCCTGGGAAGGATGAAGCGCGCGGAAGCCGGCAGCGGCGCCTGCCACGGCAACGACTCCGGCGACGACCGGTAGACGAAGATTCACACCCTGCCTTCGCGACGAGCCGTCGCGGCGGCAAGCCCGCAAGGCCGTAAGGCCAGTCGCGACGGAATGATGGGAAATGCTCGAAGAACGGCCGCAAGTCTACGATTTCCGAAGCGTCGAGAAACGCTGGCAGGAAGAATGGGAACGCACGGGGCTCTACCGCGCCCGCGACGACGACGACCGCGAGAAGCTGTACGTCCTCGAAATGCTGCCGTACCCCTCGGGCGACCTCCACGTCGGTCACGCGAAGAACTATACGCTCGGCGACGCGGTCGCGCGCATGAACCGCATGAACGGCTACAACGTCGTACACCCGATGGGCTTCGACGCGTTCGGCCTGCCGGCCGAAAACGCCGCAATCGAACGCGGCATCGATCCCAACGTCTGGACGCACGCCAACATCGCGAACATGCAGCGCCAAATCCGCTTGATGGGTACCGGCTACGACTGGTCGCGCGAATTCGCGACCTGCGACCCTAGCTACTATCGTTGGAACCAGTGGATCTTCTTACGGCTCTACGAAGACGGGCTCGCGTACAAGCGCGAAGCGCCCGTGAACTGGTGCCCGAAAGACCAAACGGTCCTGGCGAACGAACAAGTCGAAGACGGCCGCTGCTGGCGCTGCGAATCGATCGTCGAGCGCCGCAACCTGTCGCAGTGGTTCCTGAAGATCACGTCGTTCGCGGACCGCCTCCTGGACGGCATCGAACGGCTCGACGGCTGGCCGGACAAGATCCGCACGATGCAGCGCAATTGGATCGGGCGCAGCGAAGGCGTGACGTTCTCGTTCGAGGTCCCCGACCTCGGCGAACGCATCCCGGTCTACACGACGCGGGTCGACACGCTCTTCGGCGTCACGTACTTGGCGCTCGCCGCCGAGCACCCGCTCGTTGCCAAGATCCTCGAGCGCCATCCGTCGCACCGCGAAGCGGTCGCCGCCTTTGCCGCCACGCTCAAGAACAAATCGGAACTCGAGCGCACTAGCTTGATGGAGAAGAGCGGCGTGTTCACGGGCGCCTACGCGCGTAATCCCCTGTCGCACGAGCGCGTTCCGATCTGGGTCACGAACTACGTGCTGGCCGAGTACGGAACCGGCGCGGTCATGGGCGTGCCCGCGCACGACGAACGCGACTTCGAGTTCGCGCACGAGATGGGCTTACCGGTCGCGCGCGTCATCGAAGACCCGCACGCTCCGAGCGCCGGGGTGCTCGAGGCCGCGTTCGTGGACGACGGACGCTTGATCGCGAGCGGCGATTTCACGGGCATGTCGTCGGAACGCGCGCGGCGGGCGATCGGCGAGCGCCTGGTCGCGCTCGGCCTCGGCGAGTTTACGGTCAACTACCGCATCCGCGACTGGTTGATTTCGCGCCAGCGCTACTGGGGCACCCCGATCCCGATCGTCTACTGCCCGAGCGACGGCGAGGTGCCGCTCCCCGACGACGCGCTGCCGGTCGTTCTGCCGGCGGACGTCCCGATCACGGGCGAAGGCTCGCCGCTCGCGCGCGACGCGGCGTTCCTGCAGACGGTGTGCCCGCGCTGCGGCGGCCCGGCGCGGCGCGAAAGCGACACGATGGACACGTTCTTCGAATCGTCGTGGTACTACGTCCGCTACCTGGATCCGCACGACGAGCGGCTGCCGTTCGACGCGGCGCGCGTCGACCCGTGGCTCAACGTCGACCAGTATATCGGCGGGGCGGAGCACGCCGTGATGCACCTGCTCTACGCGCGATTTTTTTACAAGTATTTCCACGACAAGGGCTGGGTGCACGGGCCCGACGAACCGTTCGCGCGGCTCTTCAACCAAGGGATGGTCCTGCGCAACGGCGAGAAGATGTCCAAGAGCCGCGGCAACGTGGTTGGGATCGACGAGACGGCGGAACGGAACGGCGTCGACGCGATGCGGCTGTTTCTGCTCAAGGCGACGCCGCCCGAAGACACGATGGAGTGGACCGACGAAGGTATCGCGGGCCGCGTGCGCTTTCTCGATCGCGTGTGGCGCGTCGCGGAGCCGCTGGGCGAGCGCGTCCGTTCCGTTCCGCTCGACCGTTTGCCCGACATGGCGGGCGAAACGCAGCGCGGCGTCGTGCGCGCGCTCCACGCGGCCCTGAAATCGGGTGCCGAGGAGACGCAGACCCGTCGCTTTCACTATAATACGACGCTGGCGCGGCTCGACGAATTGGTCAATGCCTTGACGAAATTCGGCCAGCACGACGGTGCGGATGCCGATCCGGCCTTCCTATACGCCGCGCATGCGCTGCCGATCGTGCTGGCACCCTTCGCACCGCACGTCGCAGAGGAGCTCTGGCACCGGTACGGTTACGCTACGTCGGTCCACCTGCAGCGCTGGCTCGCGGTCGAACCCGCCGCCTTAGCCGTCGACCGCATCGACCTGGTCGTGCAGATCAACGGCAAGATTCGCGCGCGCTTGAACGTCCGGCCCGACATCGACGAGGCGGCCGCGCTCGAACTCGCGCACGCCGACCCCAACGTGCGCGCGCACCTCGATGGAAAGCGGATTCGCAAGCAGGTCTTCGTGCCGGGGAAGCTGCTGAACATCGTGGCCGGCTAGTGTCCCGTTTCAGGAGTTCGTTGCATAAGTCGGGAGTGGATTTTCGTTCGTATCGAGGAGCGAGGAGCGTGGAATGACGGGTCATTCGAGCGACGAGCGACGATGAGACGGGCGAAAAGCCGCCCCGAATTATGTGACGAATTCCTGGAACGGGACGCTGGTAAGCCGGCCTTAGACCTCCTGCGTCCCGTACGTCAGGATCGTGGCTCCGCCGGTCGCGAAGGTGCCGACGTCGGCCGCGGCCGCCTGCCCTTCGGGCGATGCGAACGCGGCTTGCACGTCCGCGAGGTTATCGAATTCGAGGATCGCGATCAGGAAGAACGGCGGCGCGCCGCTCGGCGCCGCCAGCTGGCCACGGTTGACCGTGTACTTGCGAAGCTTCGGGATCCGCTTCGCGATTGGGACGTGCGTACCGAAGTAGTAGGCCTCGAACGCGGCGGTATCCGCCGGCTGACCGTAGAGCACGAGCACGTGTGCCGCCATCTGAAGCTCCTATCGACGAGGATCGCGGCACGAAGGTACCGCTAGCGCCGTTTCGCTGCGTTTCCTCCGTCATACCTGCTAGCGAGCTAGTGCGCCGACCAGCCTCCGTCGATCGACAGCGGCGCACCCGTGATCGAGCGCGCGGCGTCGGAGCAAAGGTAGGCGCAGAGCTGTCCCACCTCGTGCGGGTCGATGAACCGCTTGCTCGGCATCGCCTCGAGAAACGCGCGCTCGAGCGCCTCCTCCTCGGTTATCCCGCCGCCGTAGGATTGCACGAGCTGCGGCGCTTGCATGCGGATGAGATCGGTCAGCACCGCGCCGGGACACACGGCGTTCACGGTGATGCCGAACGGCGCGCCCTCGAGGGCGCTCGCGCGCGTCAGGCCGACGACGCCGTGTTTGGCGGCGACGTACGCCGGTTTGTACGGCGACGCGACCAGGCCGTGGATGCTCGCGATGTTCACGATCCGGCCGCGTTTGCGGGCCACCATGTGCGGCCAGACGGCTTTGGTGGCGTAAAAAACGCCGTCGAGGTTGATCGAGGTGACGAAATCCCACTTATCGTCGGGGAACTCGCCGACCGGCGCGACGAACTGCACGCCGGCGTTGTTCACGAGATGGTCGAGACCGCCGAAATCCTCGGCGACGGCATCGCACAGGCGTTTGAGGATTTCCGATTTCCGCACGTCGACGGCATAGCCGCGCGCCCGCTGGCCGGTTTCGCGGTGGATGGCGGCCGCGGTGGCGCCGGCTTCGGCGCCGTCGACATCGAAGATCGCGACGTCCGAACCGGCGCGGGCGAGTTCGAGTGCGGCGGCGGCACCGATGCCGCGACCGCCGCCCGTGACGACGCTGACACGCCCTGCCAGTTCGATAAAATCCGCGGGCATCAGGCTACCAGCCTTTCGCGAAAGTACTCGACCGTCTTACGCAGGCCTTCGAGCAGGGGCGTCCCGGACTTCCAGCCCAGCTCGCGCGCGGCGAGGGCGCAGTCGAACTGCGCGTCGCGCACGTCGCCCGGCCGTTTCGGTAGCCGCTCCACCGGCGCGTCGAAGCCCGTCACTTCGACCAGCGCGCGGTAGAGTTCGTTGACGCTCGTCTTGCGCCCGGTACCGATCACGTACGCCTTGCCGCTCCCGCGGTCCAACGCTTTGAGGTTCGCCTCCGCGACGTCTCCGACGAACGTGTAGTCGCGCGTCTGCTCCCCATCCCAGAAGATCTTGATGCCTTGGCGTGCCAAGAAGCGGCCGATAAAAATCGAAATAACGCCTGCCTCGCCGTTGGGATCCTGGCGGGGACCGTAGACGTTCCCATAGCGCAGGGCGGTGAAATCCAGGCCGTGCTGCTCCTTGTAAAAGCGCAGGTAGTGCTCGGCTACCATTTTCGTGATCGCGTACGGCGATTGGGGTACCTGCGGCGTCGCTTCGGTGATCGGCAACGTCTTGGGTTCCCCGAAGGTCGCGCCGCTCGACGCGAAAATGACTTTCTTCACGCCCGCTCGCACGCTGTTCTCGAGCGTGTTGAGCAGGCCGAGCACGTTGACTTGCGCGTCGAGCTGCGGATCGCGCATGCTGATCGCCACGCTGTGCTGTGCGGCGTGGTGGCTCACCACCTCCGGTGCGAAGTCCCGAAAGACGCGCTCGAACGCTTGGTCGCGTATATCCATGTGCAGGAACGACGCGCGCTGAGGGATGTTCTCGCGCCGGCCGCCGCCGTGGGCCCACAGGCTGTCGACGATAACGACTTCGTGCCCGGCGGCGATATATGCGTCGGCGATGTGCGATCCGATGAACCCGGCCCCGCCGGTGATGACGATCCGCATGAAACTCCTTGGCGGTGCGAGCCGACGTCGCGACGTGCACCGCATGAGCCGCGCGCACCTCGTTCCTCTCGCCCTGGCATTCCTGGCCGGCATTGCGAGCGATGCGCGCGACATCGCTCTGCCGGTACTCGGTGCGGGCCTTGCCCTAGCGCTCGTCGCGCATACCGTGCCGGTGGTCGTTCGTGCGCGCGCTGTCGCGGCCCTAGCGCTCGGGATACTGGACGCGAGCGCGTTCGCCCACGTGGCAGGTACGCCGAACGACCCTCACTTCCGGCGCTTCGCGGCTACGGTCGTCGAGACGCGCGCTGCCGACCCCGGGCGGGTCGAGGCCACCGTGCGCCTCGAGGACGGCGCGCTCGCGCTCGTCTCGCTGCCGGGCGGGCTACGGCCGATCGGCGAGCGCCTCATGCTGCGCGGCAAGCCGGAGCCGTTCGACGAACCGCGCAATCCGGGCGAGCCGTCCCAACGCGAACTGGAAGCCGAGCGCGGGGTCTCGTGGCACGTCGCACGCCCGGCCGTTCTCGGGTCGCTGCCGCCCGACCCGGGGGACGCCACCCTCTGGATACCGCGCGCGCGGGCGTGGGCATCCGAACGCCTGCACGCGGCGCTGCCCGAACCCGATGCGACGATCCTCGCCGGTGCGATGTGGGGCGAGCGCGGCGCGCTGCCGCCGGACCTTCGCGAGGAGTTTCAGGAGACGGGCACCGTCCACGTGCTGGTGACCGCGGGCTTGCACCTCGGCGTCGTCGCCGCGCTCGCCCTGACGGGTCTGAAGGCGGCCCGCGCCGGACGCATCGGCGCGGCGCTCGGAACGATCGCGATCGTCTGGTCGTACGCCGCTTTCAGCGGCGCGCATCTGCCCTCGGTGCGCGCGGCCACGATGCTGACGTTCGCGCTGGCTGCCTACGCGGCCGGCCGGGAGGCGCTCTCGTGGAACGCGCTCGCCGCGGCCGCGATCGTCGTGGCCGCCACGCGCCCCGCCTCGGTAACGAGCGTGTCGTTCGGTCTTTCGTTTTCCTGCGTGGCCGCGATCTTCGCGTTCGCGTCGCCGCTCGCGCGTGGCTTCGCGCGCGCGGGCCTGCCGCACTTCGCGCGCGAGGCGCTGGCGGTGACGATCGCGACGCAGCTGGGCACGTGGCCGCTGACGGCCGCGGCGTTTCTGGTCCTAGCACCATACGCCCCGCTCGCGAACGCTGCCGTGGTGCCCGTGGTCGGCGTGGCGATGCTCGCCGGCTTTGCAACCCTAGCGGCGACGCCGCTACCGCCGCTGGCCGCGCTGTGTGCGAACGTCGACGTGTCGCTGCTGGATTGGATCGTGTGCGCGGTGCGCTTCGCGTCCGGGCTTCCCGGCGCGCACTTGGTGGCAACGCCGCCGCCGGCCTGGACGATCGCCGTCTACGACGTCGCGCTCGCGCTCGCAGCCTTCGGCGTCGCCCGTGGCCGCTTCACGCTCGCGGTGGCGCTGATCGCCGGCGCGAGCGCGCTCTGCCTGTGGCCGCCGCGCCCGACGACGCACGACTTGAAGATCACCGCCATCGACGTCGGACAAGCCGACGCGCTGCTCGTTCAAACCCCTGCCGGCCACGCGTACTTGGTCGATGCCGGCGGACGCCTGGAACGATCCGGGTTCGGGGACGCGTCGAGCGCCGAAGACATCGGAACGCGGATCGTCGCGCCGTTCGTGATTCGCGCCGGCATCCACCATCTCGACGCCGTGTTGCTTTCTCATCCGCACGGCGATCATTCAGGTGGTTTGGGGCCCGTGCTGCGCACGCTGGGCGCAAACGGGTTCGCGGATAGCGGGCAGTCGTATCCGGGACATGCGTATCACGATGCGCTCGAGGTCGCGCGCGAAGAGCATATTCCGATGCTTGAACCACGCGGCGGTGATGTGTGGCATACCGACGATGGGGTAACGTTCCGGTTCTACGGGCCGACGTTGCCGTATATCACGGGGTCGCGGAGCGACATTAATAGTAATTCGCTGGTGTTCCGGTTAGAGTACGGGCGTTTCCGGATGCTGTTCATGGGCGACGCCGGCCGGGAGACCGAGGAACGCCTGCTGGCGGATGGCGACGATCTGCGCGCGGAGGTTCTCAAAGTCGGGCATCACGGCTCCGCCTATGGTACGACGCAACTCTTCCTGCGGGCCGTCAGCCCGAGCATCGCGATCATTTCCGTCGGTCGCAACAACCTCTTCGGGCACCCCGCTCCAACGACGATCGAGGCGCTGCGCGGCGCCGGCATCGTGACGTACCGGACCGATCGCGACGGAGCGGTGACGGTCGAAAGTGACGGTGGCCGGCTCACGGCAAGCCGTTACATTACAACGGAGGATACGTCTACGAGAGCGCATGCGTCGTGGTAGAATCGCCGATAGGGAGGTCGCAATGCATAACGCGCGAGAGTTGCCGGACATCACCGTACCGGAGACCGAACCCGAGACGGAGTGGATCCTCGGCGAGGCGGTCAAGAAAGTGAGCCCGCGGCGCAGCCACGCAATCCTGCAGCGCTCGCTCGGCGCCATCGTCCACAGATGGGGACGGCTTCGCGGCGACACGGGCACGGAATGGCGTTTCCGGATCACGCCGCCCGGTGAACCGTCACGGCCACTCGTCCCCGATGTCGCATTTCTCTCGAACGAACGTAAGAGCGGCTTGCGCGGAGAGGATCTCGAGGTGCCGCGCGTCGCGCCGGACATCGTCGTCGAGATTCTCTCACCGGACGATCGCGCGGATCGCGTCGCGAGCAAACGCGACGTGTATCTCTCCGCTGGCGTGCGCCTGGTCATCATCGTGGACCCCGAGAAGCGGGCGCTCGACGCATACGATGCCGTGGGGCACACGAGGTTCACCGAGCCACAGACGTTCTCGACCGCGCTCTTCCCCGGACTGGCGATCGCCCTCACCGAGCTCTTCAGCGAACTCGAAGGCCCCGGCAGCGCCTGAACGTCACCGAATGAAGGTCCCGAGGACTCGGCGATCGCGCGATAGCCTACAAGGTCATCTCGAGCACGCTTCCGTCGTTGCACTGACGTGCACCGCAAGCTTCGTGCCGCAGCGCCGGCGCGAACGACAACGCCGACTTGCGCATCACTCGTGCGACCGTTTTGCCACCCACCTGAACTCCATCACCTTGTAGCGCCGAAAGTGACGAAATCCTCTCGCGAAAACGAAACGGTCAAGACGGCTTCGAGCACGACGAACCAACAATTCGATATGGTTCTCCGATCGGTTTTTCGTGCGGCAGACTGAAGGAAATCTGAATTGGGTCGAACGCGTAGATTGAGGGGGCCCAGCGGGACGGCAACACCGACATTTGTTCCAACTCCAAGTCTTTTCAGACCATTTCGATCGCGTTCGACGCTAGCAACCGTCAAAGTACTGGTTGGGGCAAAGAGATTCGTCGAAGAACCTCCACAGCTTAGACTAATGCCGCCGTACGCCCAAATGTTCTTGCCCACTAGCCGACTTCGGAGCTCACGGACTGTGAAATCACCGTGAGATTCATCAGGACTCCATATCATCGACCTGCTTGCGTCGCTAAGGGCAGGCCAGTCGAGGCGCGGTACGGGCGTCCCGACAGGCGCCACATTTCCTGTATCCGAGATTTTCAATAACAGTCCAGGAAACGCCGGCCGATGAACGCTCCCCGCACTACACCCCGTCAGGCTGCTGAGAATTAGACAAGACAACCATGCATTAGGCGTCACGAGTAACCGCTAAGATCCCTGGTCATGTCGAAACACCGAATGCTGTTCATGGACGACGCGGGATATGAAACCGAGGAAGAACATCGGACGAATCCGCGATTCAACTGCTGGTTCTTCAGCAGATGGCTCCGATGGAGAACACGCGCGGCACGCGACCGAGCGCGGCCGTGGCCGCGCCCGGCACACACAACCAGAACGTCACCGTCGCGGCGGCATAACGAATTGACATCAAGATACACCTCAAGATCCCGTGGCGAGGTCGTGCCGATTCCCGGGGAAGCACAGAATCGACGTTAGCCAGATTTTCATTGTCTACAGTATCCCACGCCGCCCCCTCCCTTGCAATCGCGCAATCGCTACAGGGTCGCTCGGAGCTTCGCTAGGCCGGCGAGGAGCATTACGTGATCGACGATCGCCTGCGGTGACGCCGGGGAAGGCGTCGAGGCGTGGGCGTTGCGGAAGGCACGAAGGTCACGCAGGCGGCCATCATAACGTCGACACATGTCCGGACCCTGAGCGTCCTCGTGATCGATGAGCATCTCGATGGCGGGGAGCGGCACGCGGAGGTCGCTTCGGGGAGCCGCCCCGGAGCGGTCCTGTCGATGGTGAACCGGAGGGGCGACCGAGGTCCTGCGTCGTCACCGAGCAGCATCCGCTCAGCGGATGAGACCCGGTCTGCGAAGACAGCATCATGGCCGGGCGCTCGAGCATTACTCGGTGCGGTGCACCCGCAAATCCGCAAATGCTGACCGTCGTAAACAAGCCTAATGAGGGCCGGTCGATTGCGGCGAGGCACGGGGCCTTGCCGCGCTTCCGCATCGGCACGCGACCCGGCGTTGCTGCATGTCAAACGCGCACTGCGATCATTCAGGTGGTTTGGGGCCCGTGCTGCGCACGTTGGGCGCAAACGGGTTCGCGGATAGCGGACAATCGTATCCGGGGCACGCGTATCACGATGCGCTCGAGGTCGCGCGCGAGGAGCACGTTCCGATGTTGGAGCCGCGTGGCGGCGACGTCTGGCACACCGATGACGGGGTGACCTTCCGGTTCTACGGGCCGACGTAACCGTATATTACCGGGTCGCGGAGCGATATCAACAGTAATTCGCTGGTGTTCCGGTTGGAATACGGACGCTTCCGGATGCTTTTCATGGGCGACGCCGGTCGCGAAACGGAAGAACGGCTATTGGCGCAAGGCGACGATCTGCGCGCGGACGTGCTCAAGGTCGGGCATCACGGTTCCGCATACGGCACGACGTCCCAGTTCTTGCGCGCCGTCGCACCGCGCGAAGCGATCATCTCCGTCGGGAGAAACAATCTGTTCGGCCATCCAGCGCCATCAACGCTCGATTCCCTCCGAGCCGACGGCATCACGATTCACCGAACCGACCGTGACGGCGCCTTAACCGTTGAAAGCGACGGCGATGGATTTCGCACTGCGAACTATCTCTGAGAAACGGCGCGCGTAAGCGGACTCAGCCGTGAGACTATCCCGCCGGGAGACAGCATGCGCCGCCGCAGGACTCGCCGCAGATTTGCAGCGAGATAATTAGCTGCTTCACGGTGTCCGCACCCGGTACAAGCGATCTTCTCGATTCGACGCTAGCGCAACTTCTATTAATCCGGAGTCATACGATTTGAATCGAGCGCTTCCACGTGTTCAGTCTCGGCGCCGCATCGCTCGATAACGAACGGAATCGATGCCAAGCCAACCGTTCGGACCCTCGCAGTTTATCGCCCCCGACTTCCCGTTCCGATTATGATACCGTCGAACAATCCGATCATCTCGGCGAGCATACCCCAAGGTCGTAACGGCATTCACCTTAGCGCTATCCTTGGCGATAAACGTTGCGAGTGGGTCCAATCTGATCACGTGCGCATTGATTGAAAACCTCCGGCAGCACGATGCGATGATCTCGTCGTCATCCTCGGGCATGTGACATTTTGCGAGATTCGTGAAGGATACGTGCTGCCAGTCGAGTCCGAGCGCTTTCACTATTTTCGCAAACCGGTCCCACACCTGACCGCTCCATTGGCTAAACGAGGCGGAATACGCCATACGCGTTGCCCTAAGATAGTCCTCGTCCGTTACGTTGCCGCCAGCAGCCCAATCAGTCGCGATCGGGATGAGCGCCTTGATCTCGGGAGTAAACAGCTTTGAAGTGAAGTGCACGGAGCCGACAAGGAGCACGCGTCCCTCATGATACTTTTCACCGAGAAACCCCGGCCAACGCGGCATGCGTACTAGTGAGCTGCATTGGCATAGCTCTGGCCCGGCCGTCAGGAGTCGCCGAGCATATAGGAGCCACTTCACCTCAACGTCAGTCACCCGAATGTACTCCCAACATTTCCTCGTGTTCGATCGCGATTAAGTCTCGGTACCTACTCATTTGAGATAGCCTCCCAGCAGTGCGTGGGCACTCCAGAGTCGGACGCTCCGTCCTTTCCAGGCTCACCACCATTGACGATTCGCTGGATCGTTTCATCAAACGCTCGAATTATCAGGTCGGCGCTTTTTAGCGGATGATTCAGGTCCTCGGCTACAGCTTCCATCGTTCTACGCCATTGATCGGGATAGTCTATGTGGGCCGGTGGCCAAGGATGCGTTCCGCACTCCTCGAAGACGCGTTCCGCAATGCTAGCAACCGACGCTGGATCAAATTCATCGAGGAGCTCCAGTAGTAAAAGATCAATAAGATCTCGACCCCGATCGGCCGCAGGATTCTGTAGTTTTTGCGGATTCGTAGCACCATGAATCTTTTCGGCGACAAGCTCATCGACCGTTACGCATTGAATTGAAGGAGGATGAGTCAGTCCTAACTGGGTAATTCCAGGAATTTGTGACACGACGCCCTCCATAGTGGAATACCCAGGACCAAGATCAACCTTCACGGTCTGATGTGGACGGCCGTTGTGCTCGACTGCAACTTGCAATCGGTACGTATCAACCGCTTTCATATGGTAGCTTGTTCTTATGCGAAAGGTAAACTTGTCGAATCCTTGAGACATCGCAGCTGCAAAAGCGCCAACTCTGTCCATGCCATCGGCCATAATAACAATATCGATATCTTCACTGGCTCTGGCGGCGAGGCCAAGGCGAAGTTCGATGGCAAATCCGCCTTTTATGCCGTAGGCGGCAATAATTGCTGCCTTCACGGCGTTGTCTAGGGCGCCACAAATTGCTATGAATGAGGTCCAGGTTCTCAGTCGGTCATGTTCGAGGTTTAGGCTTGTCGCAATGCGATAGATTTTTCTGTCAAGCCTCTCGCCAGGTCTATTTGTCAAAGCGCGCTCTTAAGAGGTCGCTCATCTTCCGCGCCGACTCAGCCGTCATAAAGCCGTGAGACTGCGCGTCGTCGATAGCTTGCCAAGCAAAATCCGCTCGACCGGCTTCGTAGACGTCAAGGATTGACTGCTCTGGAGTTGTCACTCGGACCCCCTGGTATATCGTAACGTTTTCATCAGAAAGATCGGCGCGATGAATGACCAGGTGTGGCGGAATGGTTCGTCTTTGAAAGCGAGTCCTCTTTGGTACGGTGAGATGAACTTTGTTCGGAAGGGCATCTGAAAGCCTAAACAACGCGAGTGCGCTCTCGTGTGAGATAACTGCTCGCGGGCCGTGGCCGGATTCGGCCCATGCAAGGGCTTGGTGGAGCTTGGCGCAGTTTTCAGCACGCAAGGGATATAGAGGCAAACGATAGACACCACGGTGTAGACGCTCAAGTCGGCCCCGATCTGCCATCTTTACTAATGTCATCGGGCTAATCCCAGCATTACGAGCATCGACCGTTGTGATCAAACCGTCGTGGTCGTCTGCAATCGACATTAGATCTTCAATTTGAGATCTCGCCATGGCGCATAGTATCCCACGAAGGGATAAATTGCACAAGTCCGTTGAGTGTGCAATCTATCCCCATATGGGATAGATTGCACGGATTCCGGGCCGTGACTTAGCTTCCTAGAGCAACCAGGCGTGCCACCGACTGGATGCTACTTTTGTCTGATTATCGCACACTCGTTGGGTGCTTTGGGGGGCCGTGCCATCCCCAGCGGCGAGTGGGGGCCTCGACGATAAGCGCGGAGTGACGGAAGGCTCCAGCGCTGCCGACCAGGGAGATCGCGTTGGCGCGCCGGCCGCGCTCGGTCCCGCCGATTTAGTGATCGATAACTACGGTTTGTAGTTGCTCATTCCCGGTCCGGTCTTGTCAAAGACGTTGAAGAACTCGTCCGGCAAGATCGTAGCAACGCCGGTTGCCGGCACCTCGATCAAATCCTCGTCCAGCGTCTTGATCCGGAACTTCCAGCCCGGCGGAAGGTGCTTGTAGTTGCTTGCGGCGGCGGCGACAAACTGCTCGTAGGTATGCTGCGGTTTGATGCCTAGCTGGAACCCCTTCATGATCCACGTGTTGCCTTCGGCGTCGTCAAGGAGCAACGCCATGGTGCCCTTGTTCCAGCCCAAGCCACTCTTCCGTGCGATGGTCATGGGCTTGTAGGGCGTGCTTTCGCTCACGGCGGCGTTCTTGTCCATGTTCAGTTGGGCGACCCATGGGGCCTTGATGCCGTTGAAATCCCTTGCGACTCCAACCTCGATTTCCGTCCAATCGAGCATCCAGAGTTTCGGCCCATTCAGCGACGCGCCGAGGACGCCGTATTCGTTTTTTATCTTGTCGAAATCGAGGCCCTCGACCAACGCCTGCGGGGCGGTATCCTTAGAAGCGGGAATGCCCGTGGAGTTGCAGGACGTGTTGTAGCAGGCGGCGACCAGCTTCCCGGTCGCATCGAGGGCCGCGAGGAAGATCTCGATGTAACGTACGCGGTGCAGGTTGTCGACACGCCTGGATGTTGCGCCACGTCCGTCGGTAAGTACCTCGGGTGCCGCAAAGGACGTTCCTTCTCGGAAAGTCGGTTCCACTTTTTTGATGCTTCTCCCGAGTCGGCTGAGGTCTGGGACGCTTTTCCGTTTGTCTCTTCTGCAGCTGTTCCCTGGGCTGTGGCGCGCGCTACGTCGCGCGCGGTTCGGTGGGTCAAGGAGCCGCTCGAAGGGCGAGCGCGCCAAAAGCGGGCCGCGCCGAAAGCGAGGGCGACCCACCTCTGTCTTCGTCCTCTTTCCTGAACCTCGGGGACCCGGCTTACGCGCGTACAGAGCTTAAGTCGCAACAAACAAAGCGTAGCGCAAGTGCCGTCGCATTGAGCGGGTAAGGTTTTCGCGTAAGAAGCCTACTACGATCATGCCGGCGGGTCTACGTCTGACCAACCTCTGGTTT
>CAWBES010000016.1:0-325860 GCA_963787965.1 uncultured Alphaproteobacteria bacterium | reverse complement strand
CGAATACGCACGTTCGGGCTGGCTGCTCCGCCTCGCGCGCGGCGTATACGCCCGGCCAAGCGACCCCCTGGAGCTACATGCCAGTCTGAGCCTGCTGGAGCGAAGAATCGCCGGTCTTCACGTCGGCGGCAAGTCCGCGCTGGAATGGTACGGCGTGCGTCACTACGTTTCGCAGCAAAGCACCTTACACGTGTTCGGTTGGGCGGCCGCCCGTCTACCGGATTGGTTCGGTTGCCGATTTCCCAGCGAGTACCACCGCAAGCGGCTGTTCAGCGAACGCCCAAACAAGCCCCTCAGCATCGGCCCCTTCGACAACCGCGACGGCGCAGCGCTCGTTTCGTCACCGGAGCGCGCCGTACTGGAACTGCTTAGCGAAGTCGGTGTTCGGGAGCCATTGCAGGAAGCTCGCGAAATCATCGAGGGCACGTACAGCATGCGCCCCGAGGTACTCAACGACTTGCTGATGCATTGCACGAGCGTGAAGACGGTGCGCCTGTGCGTACAGCTCGGGCGCGAACTCAAGCTGAACTGGGCCTCGAAACTCGATCCGAAGAAGCTACCCACCGGCAGCGATCGGCCCTGGGTAAAGTCTAAGTACGGCCTGCTCGTGCTCAAACCGTGGGTCGGTTCAAGCGCGTCCTGATTTCGGCAGTACGGCCGGGAGCGTGCGTGAGCTGGATGTGCCGCGCCAGCCTTGCAAAGAATTCGTGGGCCGGCGTTAGAACGCTTATACGCTAGCGGTCGTGTCGGCGGCGTGCTCGCGGACGCTTTGCGCGAAGGCGTCGAGCGTTGCCATCGACGGAAACACGTGGGTCGTTTTCGCCCAGCGCAGCGGCTGGCGTTTGATCTTGGCCTCGGCGAACGTGTACACGGCGCGGATGCTGGCGAGCCCGTTCACGATCGCCGCGACCGGCGTGCGCGGGATCGAGAGCAAGCCCGCGAGCGGCCCGTAAACCCAGGATACGAAGCACGCGGTCTGCACGAGCTGAACGAGCGTCCCCGCCAGCACGAACTCGAGCAGCGTCCACTTCCAATGCTCGTTGCCCACTGCCGGCACGAACGATGCGGGCACGAAGGCGTGATACACGAACAGCGGCAGCATCAGCAGCAGCAGCACGTAGCCGAAGAACGCGGCCAGGTTCGCGACGAGCCCCTTGCGGTCGCGGTAGAGCGTATAGCGCGTCGCCCAGCCGCCGGTCCAGCCGATCTCCGACCACGCCTGCAGGCAAATGCCGGCGACCCAGCGCGATTTCTGCCGGACGGCGGCCTTCAGCGTGTCGGGAAAGTACTCGCGCGTCGCAACGTAGGCGGCCGCCGTGGCGGGGCGCCCGCGCCGCTGCGGCGAGAGCCGCTCGTTGACGAACGTCGTATGGAAGCCGCGTTCGTGCAAGCGCAGCGCGAACTGGTAGTCTTCGGTGAGCGCGCCCTCGGGAAACAGATCGTCCGAACTGGCGGCGACGCCTTCGAGTGCGGCGCGGGCGATCGCGGTGCCGACCCCGGCCGACGGCACGAAGGCGCCGAGGCGTCCGCGCAGGAGCATGTCCTTCGAGTGGTTCTTGGCAAACTCGTCGGCATACGTCCAGGCGATGAACTCGTACCACGGCCGCTCGAGCGGGAAGACCGGAATCTGCGTCATGTCGTGCTCGGGGATGAGCGCGTTGTAGAGCCGCATCGAGAGCGGGTGGATGATGTCTTCGGTATCGTGCAGGACCACGATCTTGAACGGGTCGTCGCCTTCGAGCCGTTTCATCGCGCGATAGACGCAGTTGAGGTTCTGGGCCTTGGTCGTCGGACCGGGGCGGTCGTTGATCACGGCGTGCACGTTCGGATAGGCTTTACTTGCCTCCAGGACCGCGCGCACGGTCGGCTCGTCGTTGGGGTAGACGCCGACGAGGATGTCGAAGCGCCGGTAGTCGATCTTGGTGGCGGCGTACTGCACCATGCGGTCGATGACGTCGTCTTCGTGCCAGCACGGGACGAAGATCGCGATCCGTTGCTGCGGCGCGGCGTAGAGCTCCTCGAGCGAGACGGGCGGCTTCTTCAATCCGGTCGCACGCTGCACGTACGTGACCCAGAACGCGACGTCGAAGAGCAGATCGTCGCAGAGGAAGAACGCGAACGTCCAGGCCGTCGCGAGGATCGCGAACGCCAGCACGTCCGACGCATAGTAGGTGAACGTGATCGCGCTCACGGGATACCGCTTCCGTAGACGAACAGCACGCGCAGGCCGGTGTACGAGGCCGGGGTGGGCGTCAAGTACGTGCGGCGCACGACGACCGTTCGCAGCGCCCATTCGTGCGACACGCGCGCGAGCGGTCCGGCGTAGACGTCGACGAAGTCGTTTCCGGGGAGTCCGCGCACGTCGAAGGCATACGTGACGCCGGCGATCGCGCGCAGCGGCCCCGCCACACGCACGTCGTACGACGGCGCGACGTATCCGAGCGTGTTGCCCTGATAGCGGCTATAGGTCCCGATCGACCCGTCGAGCAGCGCGTGGTTCGGACCGTCGAAGAGGCCGTAGTCGCGCGACCAGGCAACCCCGTAGCGGACTTCCGGAAAGCTCTTCTGGCTGCGCAGGCCCGCGCTGTACCCGCCTTCGGCGAAGGCGTACCCGTACGGTCCGATCGGGTCGCGCAGGCCGACATCGAACACCGCCGCGTTGTCGTTGTAGACTTGGCCGAAGCCCGGGACGCCCGAACGCGTATCGTAGCTGAGGTGCAGCGCCGCGAACGGGCGCACGCCGTACACGGGGTTGGGGTGGAGCAGGTCGTAGCGGAGGTACGCGCCGCTGAAGACGTCCGCTAACGCCGATTCGTATTGCGAATAGACGTAGGCGTACCCCGGCGGCGGCGTATACGTCGCGGCCGGAGCGGTCATGGCGTCGTACTGCTTGCCGGCGGCCGCGGCCACCGCCGGATCGGACGACGAGCGGAGGCGCCGCAAGAGCGCGATCGCGGAATCCCGCCGGCCGGCGTCGATCTCGGCATAGGCGAGATCCAACGCGAAACGGTCGTCGTCGGGATGCGCTTTGGCGTAGGCCTCGCCGAGTTGGACGGCCTGCGCGTAGTCCTTCCGCGCGACGGCGTCGTAGAAGGCCGCGCGCTGCGCGTACGATGCGTCGACCGCGACCACGATGGCCGCGACGATCACGAGACGTGCCTCGCGCGGCGCGCCACGAGGACCAGCAGCGCGACCAAGGCGACGGCCGCGGCCAGGAAGAGCGGCCACACCCGCTCGAGGAACGGCGCCGGCAGGGTCCGGGCGCGCGCGAGTTCGTTCGTCCGCGTGTAGGCGACGCGCGTGGCCGTGAACACGAGCACGTCGTTGCCGGCTTCCGTGAAAGCCGCTAACGGCACGCTGTCGAGCCCCGCAAGAACCGCTGCGTCGCCGGCATAGGTGAGCGCGAGCTTCGGCGGCGCGGTCGCGAAGGTCTGCAGCAGACCGAACGAATCGGCGCCCGCCGCGTGAAAGACGATCGTCCCGCCGCCGTCGGTCACCGCGTAACCATCGCTATTCTCGGATAACGCGAGCGGCAAGCGCTTGCCGAGATCTTGCACGCCGCCCGCTTCGATCGAAACGTCCGCCTTCGCCGGCTCGGACTCGGCGAGCGTTCCGACGACGACCCGGCTTACGCGCGGGTTGAGGCGCCCGAGGCGGTCGAGCAGCGCGAAGGTGGCCGGTGCGAACGAATCGTCCTGAAGGCCGACCGCGAGCGTACCGTAGGCGGTGTCGAAGAAATCGCCGACCGAGGGCGCCACGTCCTGCGTCCCGCTCCAGACGAAATGCGACGAACCGAGCAGGCTGGCCGTGAGCGCGTTGGCCGTACCCGCGCAGACTTGGCCGTGCGGCAGATAGTCGATTCGCAGGTTGAGGTTTTGCGCGGCGCGCAGAAACCGGTCGTCGATCGGGACGTCGAAACGCTCGCGTCCGCCGGTTCGCGACAGCGTAAACGAGTTGATGACGGTTGCACCCGCCCAGACGTCCAGCCGCGCGTGGTCGCCGGGTTCGATGGCCGTGTGCGTGAGCTCGGCGATGAAGTGCAGCGCCGACGGGCGGCCGCGGTAGATCGAGAGCGTCGTGTCGACCGGGAACGCGAGCGTCCCGGTGCCCGTCGCCGTGCGCGTGCCGATTCCGAGCGCGTCGAGCGTCAGCAGCCGCCGCGGATCCGGCGTCGCGAGTTCCTCGGCGCGCTCGGCCGCGCTCCCGATCACCAGACGCGCGCGCCCCGCGGCGATCGCGTCGATGCCGGCGGGCGAGGCGAAGAGTTCGCCGCCGCGCACGCGCAGATCGTCCCCATAGTCACCCACGACGATCTTGCGCGCGTCCGCTGCGGTCTGCTGCGTCAACGAAATCTCGGGCGTGCGCCAGCGGACGACGCGGTGGATGCCGTATGCAAGCGCGAGCCGCCGGCGCTTGAAGCTCGCGGTCGCTTTCGGGTCGGCGACGACCGCAAAGCGACCCGCGTAGCTTTCGAAGAAGCCCGCGACCGTCGCCGGCGGCTCGGTGCCCTCCGCGACGACGACCTTCGTTTCGGGCGCGACGAACAGGTACAGCGAGCGCGCTTCGGACCGTTCGCAGTGCTGCTCGTCGAGGGCCAGGCGCGCGCGGATCGTGATGTCGAGCGAGGTGCGGTCGGGCGGCGCGGGAAGCGAGCCCTTGAGATCGATCCGGCGTCGATTTCCCGCCAGCTCGCTTGCGAGCGGGCGCCCTGCCGCGAGGAGCTCGATGCGAGCGCGCGGCGAGACGTTCGCCGGTAAGCGCACGACGGCGCTCACGTCGAATCGATGGGCCGCGCGGAACACCGGGACGTAGAGCGTGAACGCCGGCTCGGAGCCCGGAACCGTCACCCCCGCACCATACTGAAATGCCGCCAGCGGAAGCGTGACGCTGCGTTCGGACTTCTGCGCGGCCCCGGCCCCAATCGTGCCGATCGAGAAAACGAGAGCCACGACGATGCCGGCGCAGCGCCGCATGCCCATAGCCATGTGCTTCTATCTTCGGCAGTTCACGTACGAGTCGCAGGGTCCGCAAGCCGGCATTCGATCTCGAGCGAGGCCGGCCGGCGAGCCGGCTTAGGCGTTCGCGGCCGAGTGCTCCGGGTGCCGAGCCGCGGACCGCTGCGCGGCGACTCGCACGACGACGACCGGAATCGAGCTGCGGCGCACGATACCTTCCGCCACGCTTCCGAACAGTACGCGCTGCAGTCCGCGCCGGCCGTGCGTGCCGATCGCGATCAGGTCGGCTCCGAGGGTGCGCGCCGCATGCAGCAGCTGTTCGACCGGCGCGCCTTCGACCGGGACGGTGTCGGCTCTGACGCCGCGGTCCTTCGCGATCAGCGCGGCGTCGGCGAGCGACCGGACGCCGCCGTGCAGCTGCTCGACCAGCGGCGTGCGACCGTAGCCGGGCAGCCGCGCGTTGTCCGTCAGGATCGCGCTCTCCGCCACGTTGCAGAGTAACAGCAGGCCGTCTTCGGCAGCCGCTAATTCGGTGGCCAGCGACACGGCGGCCGCCGACGGCTCCGAATCGTCGACGGCGACCAGAATGCGCTTGAAGCCGGGCTTCACGCCGTTCTCGCCGGCATGGACCACGAACGTCGGAACGTCCGAGTTTCTGAGCACGCCTGCGGCGGTACTGCCTAGGACGAACCGCTCCAGACCGCGCTTTCCTTGCGTCCCCATGACGATCGCGTCGGCTCCGCATTCTTTCGCGTACGCGACGATCGCGCCGGCGGGCGGCCCCTCCACGAGGGCCCCCGTCGAGCAAACGCCGGCATCGCGCGCGCGCATTTCCGCCTGGCGCAGGTTCGCTTTCGCGTCGTCGTCGAGCATTTCGAGGACGGGCCGAGGGTCCACGCAGCCGTACGGCACCGCGCACTTCGCGATCGCGTCGGCGTGGTTGATCGACGTACAGAAGACCAGTTCGGCCTTATGGCTCGCGGCCAGCGATACTGCCACTCCGACCGCTCGGTTGGCCGTATGCGAACCGTCGATGGGAACCAGAATACGCTTGAGGGCTCGACCCATGTCCGGCACCTGCCTTTGCGTCGTCGTCCTTTATCGTACCCGAGGCGTTTGCACGCGGTACGAAGACCCTCGACATGAAATCTTCATAACCGAGCCGGCCCGGGCTCGCGGCGGAGGCCGTCGCTGGAAGCGGCCGAAGACGGCCACCGTGAAGCCGACGGTCGTGCTCCATGCGGCGGTTCTGGAAGGGTCGCTGGCCCTCTGGGCGGAGCCGGCCGGGCGCGGTCCGCGCGGCCTCGGCTCGTACGGGCTCGATGCGCGCAAGCTGCGTGCGCTGCTGGCCGGCACGTTCGGGTCCACGCTCGGCGCCGAACCGCGGCTCGCAGGGGCGCTCGCGTGGCTTCCGGCGCGCGACGGCCGAACGCTCGCGCAGTGGAAAATCCGGACGGCCCTCTTCGAGGGGGACGATGCGCTGGCGCTCCTCGGCGCGTGCGCCGGGCGTCAACTGGTCGGCGACGACGTGCGCGTGGGCGGCGACCTCGCGTATTGGGTCGCAGTGCTGCGTTTTGCGGCCGAACTGCTGGTCGCGCAACACGTCCTGCCGGGTATCGCGTACGACGCCAAGCAAGACGCGGCGCGGGCGCGCTGGCAACCGATCTTCGACGAGCCGGAGCGCCGGCGCGCGGCGGCGCTGGCGGCCGCGATGCCGCCGGCCGCAAGCGCGCTCGCCGGCGCCGCGGCGTTCGCTGTGGCGCTCGAAGAGTTCGTCGATTGGCTCGTTCGCGCCGGCGCGCCGCCGCTGCCGGAACGCGGCCGGCCCGGGCCGCTCCACGCTCGCTGGCTCGACGCGTTGCGCGCGCCGAGCGGCGCGTTCGCCGCCACGCGCGAAGAGTGCGCGGCCCTCGCGGAGCAGATCGAAGGCTGGCGCCGGCCTATCCTCGAGGAGCGTGCGTCGGCGTACCGGCTCTGCCTGCGCGTCGAGGAGCCGGCCGCGGGCGACGAAGCGGAACGCTGGACGGTGGCGTATCTGCTGCAGAGCCGGGCCGATCCGTCGCTGCTGCTCGACGCCGCGCAAGCGGCCGCCAGCGCGCCGCTCCGCCGCGAGTTGCTCGCGGCGCTGGGACGCGCCGCAGGCTTCTCGGAGCACGTGGACCGGACGCTCGGCAAGAGCGGTGCGCTTCCCAGCGGCTTCACGCTCGACACGGCGAAGGCGTTCGCGTTTCTTTCCGGCGACGCAAGCGCTTTCGAAGCGGCGGACGTCGGCGTGATCCTGCCGGCGTGGTGGCTCGGGAAAGACGCGAAAGCCCGGATCGGTTTGCGCGCGACCGTGAAGCGCCCGAAGTTCGCGAGCGGCGGCGTGCTGAACTCCGGAGCGTTCCTCGACGTCGATTGGAGCGTCGCGCTCGGCGACGAACCGCTGACCGCGCGCGAGTTGGCCCGGCTCGCGAAGCTGAAGTCGCCGCTGGTCAACCTGCGCGGCCGCTGGGTGCACGTCGACGCCGACGAATTGCGCGGCGCGCTCGAACGCGCGCGGAAAGGAGCCGCGCGCACGCTCTCGGTCGGCGACGCCGTGCGCCTCTCGCTCGGCGCTACGGTCGACGACGTCCCGGGCGGTACCACGCTCGTCGCGGACGGCGACGTCGAAGAGCTGCTCGCGCGTCTGCGCGGCGAGCGCACGCTCGAGCCGGTCGAGCCGCCCGCGGCCTTGCGCGCCGAGCTGCGGCCGTACCAGCTGCGCGGATACGGCTGGCTGCACTTCCTGAGCCGCACCGGTTTCGGGGCGTGCCTCGCCGACGACATGGGCCTGGGCAAGACGATCCAAACGCTGGCCTTGGTCGCACGCGATTGGGAAGAAGCGCCGGGCGAACCGGTATTGCTCGTCTGCCCGACGTCGGTGATCGAGAACTGGAACCGCGAGGCGCAGCGCTTCGTGCCCGGCCTGCCGGTGCACGTGCATCACGGCTCCGAGCGCGAGCGCGGCGCGCAGTTTGCAAAAATCGCTAAGAAGCACGCGCTGATCGTCACCGGGTACGCGCTGCTTCACCGCGACCTCGCGCTCTTCGAGAAGGTGCGCTGGCGCGGCGTCGTGCTCGACGAGGCGCAGAACGTGAAAAACGCCGAAAGCAAACAAGCGCGGGCGGCGCGCGCGCTGCGCGGCGGATATCGCGTCGCGCTGACCGGCACGCCGGTCGAGAACCACGTCGGCGACCTGTGGTCGCTGATGGAGTTCCTCAACCCCGGGCTGCTGGGTTCGGCGGCCCGCTTCCGGCGCGAGTTCTTCATCCCGATCCAGGCGTTGGGCAATGCCGCGGCGTCGGAGCGGCTGCGGGCGGTCACCGGCCCCTTCGTCCTGCGCCGTCTGAAGACGGATGCGACGATCATCTCCGATCTGCCGCAGAAACAGGAATACAAGGTCTTCTGCACGCTGACGCGCGAGCAGGCGACGCTCTACGCGGCGGTCCTGCGCGATTTCGACGCGACGCTCGAAGAGACGAAGGGGATGGAGCGGCGCGGCCGGATCCTCGCCGCGCTCTCGAAACTCAAGCAGATCTGCAACCATCCCGCGCAGTTCGCAGCCGATAACTCGCCGTTGCCGGGCCGTTCGGGGAAGCTCGCGCGGCTCGAAGAGATGCTCGAAGAAGTCCGGGACGCGAACGAAGCGGCGCTCGTGTTCACGCAATTCGCCGAGATGGGCGCGCTGATCGTGCGCCGCTTGCAGCAACGCTTCGGGCGCGAGGTCGCCTTCCTGCACGGCGGGATTGCGAAGCCTGCGCGCGACGAGATGGTCGAGCTCTTCTCGCGCGGCTCGGGCCCGGCGGTCTTCGTGCTCTCGCTCAAAGCCGGCGGCAGCGGCCTCAACCTCACCCGCGCGAACCACGTCTTCCACTACGACCGCTGGTGGAACCCGGCGGTCGAAAACCAGGCTACCGACCGGGCCTTCCGGATCGGACAGACGAAGGCGGTGCAAGTGCACAAATTCGTTTGCGCCGGAACGCTCGAGGACAAGATCGACGCGCTGATCGAGCGCAAGGCGGCCCTGTCCGAGCGCGTCGTCGGCAGCGGCGAGGGCTGGCTGACGGAACTCTCGAGCGCGCAACTGCGCGACCTCGTCACGTTAGCGCCGGAAGCCGTCGGCGCGTGAGGCGCCGCGCGTGAGCCGCTCGTGGGATTGGCCGCCGCGCACGAAGCCGCGGAAAGTCGAGGGCGGGATCAAGGCGCAGACCAAGCGCGGCGCGTTCGGGCAGCGCTGGTGGGCGAAGCGCTGGATCGCGGTGCTCGAGAGCTTTCAGCTCGGTGCGCGGCTGACGCGCGGGCGAGCCTACGCGCGCGGCGGCCAAGTGGTCGACATCGAGCTCGAGCCCGGCGGCGCTCGGGCGAGCGTCCAAGGTTCGCGTGCGAAGCCGTACCAAGTCACGATCCGCGTGCGCGAGCTGACGGCACGCGAGTGGAGCGCCGTCGGCGCCGCCATCGCGGCGAACACGCGGCTGGCGGCGATGTTGCTCGCGGGCGAGATGCCCGAGGATATCGAAACGGCCTTTACGGCCGCGGGCACGACGCTGTTTCCCAAGACGCTGCACGAGCTGAAGACGGCGTGCTCCTGTCCGGATTGGTCGAATCCGTGCAAGCACGTGGCGGCGGTGTTCTATCTGATCGGCGAGGAGTTCGACCGCGATCCGTTCCTGTTATTCGTCGTGCGCGGGCTGGCGCGCGAAGCGGTCGGCGAACTGCTGGATCCACTCGACTCCGCGGCCGCGCAACCGGCCGGGCAGCGAAAAGCGCGGCGCAACAGTGCGAAACGTGTGGAGTCGCGTTCGAGCGCGAAGCGAGTCGCGGCGCCCGAACCGGTCGCGCCGGCGGAATCGGCCGCTCCACCGGATTTCTGGGGCGAGCAGACGAGCGCGAGCACGCCGGGCGCCGCCGACCGCGCGCTCGCGGCGCCGCCGCTCGACGCGGTGCTGTTGCGCAAAGCGGGCCGCTTCCCGTTCTGGCGGGCCGATGAAACGCTGGCGGACGCACTCGCGCCCGTCTACGCTCGCGCGACGGAAACCGCACTCGCGTGGCTCGCCGAGCATCCGGAACCGTGAGCGAACGCCGAGCTACGGCAGCTGACGAAGGGGCGCAAGCAAACGCCTTCGGAAATTCTGCTGAACGAAGCCCGTAACGAGCGATAAGACGCTCGTCATCGACGCGAGCGTGGCGGTCAAGTGGGTCGTCGATGAGGAGGGAACGTCCGCCGCACTGGCACTGCGCGGCCACGCCGAGCTGATCGCCCCCGAGCAGTGGGTGGCCGAATGTGCGAACATTCTCTGGAAGAAAGTGCAGAGATCGGAACTCTCGAGCGATGAGGCCGCCGTCGCTGCGCGTCTTCTCGAGCTATTGGACGCTTCGCTGCAAATCGCAATCGCTCTCGATCGCCCGGCGTACGACGCCGTATATCTCGCCTTGGCGATGGCGCGCGATTGCCGGTTCGTCAGCGCCGACGAGCGCCTGATTCGCAAGATCGCTCGGTCGCGGCACGCCGGTCTTCGCGGACGGGCGATCGCGCTGCAGGATCGGGCCGCATTCGAGAACGGCTCCGCGCCTACCCAGGCTACACGGGGGTCTGACTCGTAGAGGTTTGTCCCCCGGTTGCTTGGAGAGGTGGCTCGATTGGAGGACTCCGGCCGGTCGGCGTTCGGCACGCTGCTCCGGCATTTGCGCTTGGAGGCGGGACTCTCGCAGGAGGCCTTGGCCGAACGCGCGCGGATGAGCGTCGTCACGGTCGGAGCGCTGGAGCGCGGCGTGCGGCGCGCACCCTACCGCGACACGGTGGCGCTGCTGGCGGAGGCGCTGGAACTCGGGCCCCGGGAGCGCGCGAACCTGGAGTCGGCAGCCGTCCGGCCGCAGCGCCCGCGCGGTCTGCCGGCGGACGCGGCGCAGCCGAGCAACTTGCCGCTGTACCTGACAACCTTCGTGGGCCGCGAGTCCGAAATCGCCGAACTGGCGGCGCTGCTCGCGGCCAACCGGCTCGTCACGGTGGTCGGCGCGGGCGGAATCGGCAAGACGCGAACGGCGCTCGAGGCCATCGCCGGCTCGTCGAGCGCGACGTTCGACGCGGTGTGCTTCGTCGAACTGGCGCCGCTCGCCGATCCGGCGCTGGTCGCGGGGGCAGTCGCCTCCGCGCTCGGGATCAGGGAACAATCCGACCGCCCGGTGATGGACACGCTGGTCCAGTATCTCAAGCACCGCCGGGTGCTGCTGCTCTTCGACAACTGCGAGCACCTGATCGAAGAGGCGGCGCGCAGCGCGGAAACGCTGCTGCGCGCCTGTCCGCAGGTTCGGATCCTGGCGACCAGCCGCGAGCCGCTGCGCGTCGGCGGAGAGCGCACGTACCGCTTGCCGCCGCTGCCGTTCCCGCCGCGCCGCGCCGCGCTGGCTCCCGAGGAAGCGCTGCAGTACGGCGCGGTCACGCTGTTCGCCGCGCGCGCGGCGGCCGCCGACGCGAGCTTCCGGCTCGGCGACGACAGCGTCGCCGCCGTCGCGGAAATCTGCCGTCGCCTCGACGGCATCGCGCTTGCGATCGAACTCGCGGCGGCGCGCGTCAACGCGATCGGACCGCGCCGGCTCGCGCAACTGCTCGACGAACGCTTTCGCGTGCTGACCGTCGGGAACCGCACGGCGCTGCCGCGGCAGCAGACGATGTGGGCGCTGATCGACTGGAGCTACGACCTGCTCTCGGAAGCGGAGCAGCAGCTGTTCCGGCACTTATCGATTTTTGCGGGCGGCTGGACGCTCGAGGCCGCCTGCGAGGTGTGCGCCGGCGACGACACGGACACCGTGCTGTGGGCGCTCGTCGATAAGTCGCTGGTCGTCGCCGAACCGTCCGGCGATGACGAGCGTTACCGGTTCCTCGAGTCCACGCGCGAGTACGCGCGCCGCCGCGCGGAGCAGAGCGGCGAATCCGAGACGCTCGCGCGGGGCCACGCGCAGTGGGCGCTCGGCTTCGCGCGGCGCGCGCGCGGCGCGCTGGAAGCGACGCCGGAGAGCGAGTGGTTCGCGCTCGTCGACGCCGAGCTCGACAACCTGCGTGGCGCGCTCGACTGGAGCCTCAAGCGCGGCGGCGCCCCCGAGCTCGGTGCCGAGATCGCGGCCGCGCTCGGAGAATACTGGCCGGCCAAAGCGCGGCGCGAGGGCCGGATGTGGCTCGAGGCGGCGCGCGCGGGCGACGGCCCGGGGCGCGACCCGGCGCTCGCGGCGGCGGTGGCGCTCGGCTTCGCGGCCACCCTTCCGTTGAGCGTCGAACGCATAGCTATCGCGAGGCTGGCGGTTTCGGCCTATCGCGCGCTCGGCGACGAGCGCGAGCTGGTGCGCGCCCTGCGTCTGCTCGGCGACGCGCTGATCTTTGCGGACGCGCTGGACGAAGGCGAGTCCGCGTTGCTGGAAGGTCTCGAGATCGGCCGCCGGATCGGGGACCGCCGCCGGCTCGTCGTTCTGCTGGACGCGCTCGGCGCGGTACGCCGGCTGCGCGGCGACCTCGACGGCGCGCGCGTCCGCCAGCGTGAGGCGCTCGAGCTGAGCGCCGCGCGCCACGGCGCCGCCAGCCGCTATCACGCTCAAGCGTTAGCGAATCTCGGCGAGTTGGAATTCGCACTCGGGAACGTCGATCGCGCCGTCGAGCTCGCGTCGCAGGCGCGCGAGCTGTTCCAACATCTGGGCGACGGCGACCACGCCGCCAACGTGCTCTCGAACCTCGCCGCGTACTCGCTGGCGGCGGACCGGCTCGAGGACGCAGCGGCCTACGCGCGCGAGACGTTAGCTGAAGTTCACGGCCGCCAGCAGCCCTTCACCGTCGCCGCAGCGCTGGAGCACGCCGCCGTGGCCTTCGGCCTGACGAGCGACTTCGAGCGCGCGGCGACGCTCTTGGGCTTTACCGATGCGCGCCTGCGATCGCTGCATATGCTGCGCCAGCCCACCGAGCGCGCGGGGTACGAGCGCTTGCGCGACGCGCTCGCCGCCCGGTACGGCGCCGACGAACTGGCTCGCCGCCTGGCCGAGGGCGCGGCGCTCCCCGAAGAACGCGCGATCGAACTCGCGCTCGGAGTTGAACGCGCGCAGCAGGGGAACCCCCACCAACCGGCGGGGATTCCCCTGCGAGAGCGACGGGACGATACGCGGAGTTAGAGTTAGTTGCCCATCCAAACGTTGGTCAGCGAGTGGGCCGCGCTCTGGCCTTGCACCGAGTAGATCGATTCGGACGCGTTACGCACGTCGTTCATCGTCGAGACCCGGTCGTAGTGAACGGTCAGCTTGAGATGCGCGTCGAGGTAGGTCGGGAACGTCCCCGCCGCCGCGACGCCGTTGAAGAAGGCGGAGTCGGCGTTCGCTCCCTCGGCCATGGAGCGTGCGATGTTGTAGTTCATCGAGTCTTCGCCGAGCAGCATCTGGGTGCGGAAACCGAGGGCGCGGTGCAGGCCCTGGAATACCGGCCACCAGTAGTTGAAGGCGTTGAAGCCGTTGCCGGTCGTGTACTGCTTGTCGTAGTACGACGGGATCACTTCACAGGAGTCGATGATCCAGGTCGCGAGCTTGCCTCCCGTGGCCGCGCCGTAACCGGGGTTGCCGCCGGTGCCGATCTCGTTGACGTACCACGGGTCGCCGGTCGGAACGTAGTTGCCGATCGTCGTGTTCAGGTACCAGTCGCCGTGCGGGTTCGTGTACGCGACGTCGACCGAATTCAAGTAATACTTTGCGTCCGCGAGCACCTCGAAGGAGTAGGCCCAGTAGTACTGCGTGCGGGCGACCGGCGGGCCGAACCAAAAGGCCGGAACCGAGTCGAAACCGTTGAGGTACGCGTTGGCCATGTCCAGGCAGTTGGCGCCGCTGGTGCAGTCGCGGTTGACGTATTCGCCGAGCGAAATCTGATTGGTATTTCCCATCGGGCGCGGACCGGTCGCGGCGTTCGCATCGGGCGCGACCGGGCGCGGGAAGGCTGCCGTATTCTGTCCGAGGACGGGGAGCGGCTCCGCGAGTTTCCCGACCGGAACGTAGCCGCGGATGTGGTCCTGCAGCGAGCCGGGCGCGCCGAGGGTCGCCACGAATTCGTAGACGGGCTGGAGGAAGTGCGCGTTACCGTCGTAGTAGGCGGGCGTCACGCTATCGACGGCGATCGCACCGTAGCGGCTGCGGAACGGCAGCAACTGCGCGACGATGTTCCGTTCGACTTGCGCGGCATCGGCCGTCGGCGCCACGGAGCCGGCCGGGACGGCGGCTTTCCAATCGCGGACGAAGGCGCGAATCGAGCCGTCGTTACCGATGCCGACCGTCGCGTGGGAACCGTCGCCCGCAACCGGAAGGCCGGCCGCGTAACGGGCTGCCGGGACGTAGGTGAAGAGCAGTTGCGGCGCGCTCGCGGCTTGCGTCGAACCGCCGGCTGCGTGCGTCGCTTCGGCTGCGAAGACGGGCGCGGCGTCGCCGAGGCGAACCTGCGTCGCATCTTTCGGGATGACGTCGGCGCGAGCGAAGACGGCGCTCGCGGCGCGCATCAGAGCGTCCGGGCGCGCCGCCGCGCCGCTCGGGGTGAAATCGGGGAAGATCTGCGCTTCGCCGGTCCGCGGGTCGGCATAGGCGTGCATGACGCCGCGGCCGTCGCGGGCGACGAGGCGCGAGCCTTCCATCGCGAGCGGCTGCGTTCCGCGCAGCGCTTGAGCGACGAATCCGGCCGGCGCGGCGGTGCCGACGAGCCGGAAGAGCGGCAGCGGTTTGCTGACGGTGGGGATCTGGGCTTCGAAGGTGATGCCGCCGGCCGCCCAGAGGGGCGCGGCCGGCGCGGGGCTCGTCCCGGCGATTGCGGCGAGGGTAGCGGTAAGGGTCATTCCGGCGGCGATGCGGCGGCCCGGGTTCGAGATGCGGTTCTTCACGGCGGTCTCCCAAAGACGGTAGCGTTGTATGAACCGACGCTATCGCAGCCGCCGGGGCGCCGACAGAACGACCCGTACAGTCTAGCCGTACAGTTTCGAGAGCGAACGCGTTACCGCGTCGGGGCGAGCCGTCCGCGGGCCATCGCAGGGACGAACGCGCCGTTCGCGCACGACGACGACCGGAACCGGGCTGCGGCGCACCACGCCTTCGGCCACGCTCCCGATCAGCAGGCGCGATAGCCCGCGCCGCCCGTGCGTGCCGATCGCGATCGCGTCGGCCTCGAGGCGTTCGGCGGCCAGCAACAGCTGCTGGACCGGCGAACCCTCGACCGTCACGGTTTCCGCGCGGGCGCCGCGGCTTCTCGCCTCCCGAACGGCCTCGTCGAGGGGCAGGGACGGCGCACCGCTCTCGGTTACGTGGCACAGCAGCAGCCGGCTCCCGTCGGTCTCGGCTAATTCGAGCGCGAAGGCCGAGGCGGCGGCCGAGGGCTCCGACCCGTCGAGCGCGACCAAGATCCGCTCGAACGCGGCCGGGGCGTGCGGCTTGCTCGCGCGCACCACGAAGGTGGGAACGTCCGTCGTCCGCAGGACGTCCTCGGCGGTGCTGCCCAGAAAGAAGCGCTCGAGCCCGCGTTTTCCGTGCGTTCCGATCACGATCGCGTCAACGGAGCGCGCTTTGACGTACGCGACGATCGCGGCGGCGGGCGTCCCTTCCAACAACGCCGACGTGGCGGCGACGCGGGCCTCGCCGGCGCGCCGCTCCGCCTCGTACAAGCACGTTTTCGCGTCGAAGTCGAGCAGTTCGAGTAACGGTTCGGGGTCCACCCCGCCGTACGGCTCCGCGCACTTCGCGATCGCGTCGCCGTGATCGACCGCCGTCACGAAGATCAGCTCGGCGCCGTGGCGGCCCGCCAGGCCCAGCGCCACTCCGGCGGCATCGTTCGCCGTTGGCGAACCGTCGATGGCAACGAGGATGCGACGCAGAATCCGGCTCATGACGGCACCTGACCTTTTGCCCGAGCGTTCGAATTATCGTACCAACGGCGTGCGCACGCAAGACGGCGGCGGGAACAAGGCCGGCGCGGCGACGGGGTCGTTCGTCACGGCGATGCGCGCGTCGACCGCGAGCACGCCGTTCGCATCTGCCAAGAGCGGGTTGATGTCCACTTCGCAGATCGCCGGAACGTCGACGACGAGTTGCGCGACCGCGATCAGCACGCCCGCGATCGCGTCGATGTCGGCGGCCGGCGTGTTGCGGTACCCCTGCAACAGCCGCCAGACCCGCGTGCGCGCCATTTGCGCCCGTGCCAGCGCCGCGTTGAGCGGCGGCAGCTCCAAGCTCGTGTCGCCGATGAATTCCACCGCCGTACCGCCGTGCCCGAACAGGACCACGGGCCCGAAGACCGGATCGACGCTCGACCCGACGATCAGCTCGACGGCGTCGGGACGCAGCGCCATCTCTTGCACGAGAAACCCGTCGATGCGCGCGGCCGGGTTGGCGCGCTTGACGCGCTCGAGCATCGCCACGGCTTCGTGCCGCACGCGTTCCGGGCCGTCGAGGTTGAGGGCGACGCCGCCCGCATCGCTCTTGTGGGTGATGTCGCGCGAACGGATCTTCAGCGCGAGCGGGCTCGTCAGGTCGCACGCGGCGCGAGCCGCGTCGTCCGGATCGGCCGCCGAACGGCTGCTCGACGCCGCGACGCCGTACGCGCGCAGCACGCTCGAAACGTCCTCGGGCTCGAGCCACTGCCCGCCGGCGGCGAGCGTGCGCTCGACGATGCCGTGGACGGCCGCCGCGTCCCCGCCGATCGAGCGCCTTTCCGGTTCCTCCGCAAGGACCGCCTGATTGCGGTGGTAGCGCACGCGGTCCATGAAACCTTGCACCGCGTCGTCCGGCGTTTCGTACGTCGCGACGCGTGCCTGGGCGAACAGCCGGCGCGAGGCCGCCGCGACGTCGTCGCCGAGCCAGACCGTGTAGACGTTCTTGCGAACCGGGCGGCCGGCTGCCGCCTCGACCGCCCCGATGACGGCCCGCGCGGCATCGGCCGGATCCGTGACGGCAGTCGGACAGTTGAGCACCAGGACGGCGTCGACGGCCTCGTCGTTCAGCAGCGTCTCGAGCGCGGCGGCATAGTCCCGCGCGGGCGCGTCGCCGACCATGTCGACCGGGTTTCCGCGGCTCCAAGCGGCCGGCAACAGCGCGTCGAGCCTAGCGATGGTCCGGGCGCTCAGGGCGGCCAGCTTGCCCCCGGCCGCCACGACCGCGTCGGTGGCGATGACGCCGGGTCCGCCTCCGTTCGTGACGATTGCGAGCCGGTCGCCGTCGGACGGAACCGTTAGCGAGAGCGTCTCCAGCCCGTCGAAGACGCCGGCCATCCCGTCGACGGGCAGCATCCCCGCCCGCCGGAATGCGGCATCGTAGACGAGGGCGGACCCGGCCAGCGCCCCGGTATGCGAGCGCGCGGCCTTCGCGCCTTCGGCCTGTTTCCCGACCTTCAGGACCAGGAGCGGTTTGCGCCGCGCCGCCGCGCGCGCCGCGGCCATGAACTTCGGCGCGGCCGTGATGCCTTCGATGTAGAACGCGATCGCGCGCGTCGCGGGGTCGGCGTCGAGATAGGCCAGCACGTCGCCGAAATCGACGTCCGCCATGTTCCCGAAGGAAACGACGTGCGAGAAGCCGATGCCGCGCGGCTTCGCCCAATCGAGCATCGCGCCGAGCATCGCGCCGGACTGGCTGAGCAGCGCGATGTCGCCGGCCGGCGGCGCGACCTGCGCGAAGCTGGCGTTCAGCCCGATCGAGGGCACGATGACGCCGAGGCAGTTGGGGCCCAAGATGCGCAGCTCGTACGGCGCGGCGGCGGCGAGGACGTGCCGCTGCAGCTCGCCACCGCGCGCGCCGAGTTCGGCGAAGCCCGCGGTGATGACGATCGCGGCTCGCGTGCCGCGCGCTCCGAGCTCGCTCACGATGGACGCGACCGTGTCGGGCGGGGTCGCGACGACCGCGAGTTCGGGCACGGACGGCAGGCTCGCGACGTCGGGGTAGACGTCCATACCGTCGAGCGTTCGGTGCGCCGGGCTGACGAGAAAGAGCTCGCCTGCATACCCGCCCGAGCGCAGATTGCGAAGCGTGACGGCCCCGACGGAATGCGGCCGGTCCGAGGCGCCCACGAGCGCTACCGAGCGCGGCGCGAAGAACGCGTCTAAATCGCGCGGCCCGGTCACGGGAACGGCCATGTCGCGGTCTTCGTAGGGGTAACGGCGGTTCCCCGGCCCGCAGTCGCGTGCCGCGCGCGAGGTGCGCGCGCCGGCGGCGCGCAAGGCAACGCGACGGCGCGCGGTTATGTCCGGGAGCCGTTTCGGGAGGTTCTTCGAATGGCGAATTCCGCACTGGCCCTTCGCACGCTTGGACGGTCGGGTATCGACGTTCCGCCCGTTATCTTCGGCGGCAACGTCTTCGGCTGGACGGCCGGCGAAGCGACGTCCTTCGCGCTGCTCGACGCGCTCGTGGATGCCGGGTTCAACGCGATCGATACGGCCGACGTTTACTCGCGCTGGGTTCCCGGTCACGGCGGCGGCGAATCCGAGACCGTTATCGGTAAATGGGCCAAGGCGCGCGGCGCGCGCGGCCGCGTCGTCATCGCAACGAAAACCGGCGCGGACATGGGCGGCGGCAACCGCGGCCTCTCGAAAGCGTGGATCGCGCGCGCGGCCGAAGACTCGCTGCGCCGCTTGCAAACCGACTACATCGATCTCTACCAAGCGCACTACGACGATCCGGAGACGCCCCTGGAAGAAACCCTCGCGGCGTTCGCCGCGCTGATCGAACAGGGGAAAGTCCGTGCGATCGGGGCTTCGAACTACAGTGCGCCGCGCTTGAAAGAGGCGCTCGACACGAGCGCGCGCCTGGGGCTGCCGCGCTACGAAACGCTCCAGCCGCATTACAATCTCGTCGAGCGCACGATCTTCGAGGATGCGCTCGGACCGCTGTGCGAGGCCGAAGGCCTGGGCGTGATTCCCTACTACGCGCTGGCGTCGGGATTTCTGAGCGGCAAGTACCGTTCGGAAGCGGATCTCGCGAAGAGCCCGCGCGGAAGGAGCGTCGCCAAGTATCTCGACGAGCGCGGCGGACGCATCCTCGCCGCCCTCGATGCCGCCGCGGCACAGTACGCCGCGACGCCGGCGCAAGTCGCGCTCGCGTGGCTGATCGCGCGTCCCGCCGTCAGCGCGCCGATCGCGAGCGCGACGAGCCTCGAGCAGCTCGGCGATCTCTTCGCGGCCGCACGTTTGCAGCTCGACGCGGCCACGCTCGCAGCGCTCGACCGCGCGAGCGCTTAGCCGTGCGCGCGGCGGTGCTGCGCGCGCCGGGACCGATCGCGCAGGACCGGCTCGCGCTCGAAGATCGCGCGACGCCGGCGCCGCAGGCGGGACAGGTTCTGCTTCGCGTGCACGCCTGCGGCGTCTGCCGGACCGACCTGCATATCGTCGAAGGCGAGCTGGAACCGCACCGCCCGGCGATCGTTCCCGGTCATCAGATCGTCGGAGCGGTCGTCGCTTGCGGACCGGGCGTGCAGCTCGCGGAAGGGACGCGCTTGGGCGTATCGTGGCTGGGCGGCACGGACGGTTCGTGCCGCTTCTGCCGCGAGGGTCGCGAGAATCTCTGCGACGCGCCCGTTTTCACCGGTTACGATAACGACGGCGGGTACGCGACGCACGTCCTCGCGCGCGCCGATTTCAGCTATCCGCTTCCGCCCCAACTCGCCGATCTTGAAGCGGCGCCGCTGCTCTGTGCGGGCATTATCGGTTTTCGCGCGCTGCGGGTGGCGGGCGTGCGGCACGGCGAGGCCGTCGGTCTGTACGGCTTCGGCGCCTCGGCGCACCTCGCGTTGCCGGTCCTGAAGGCGTGGGGCTGCAACGTCGCGGTCGCGACGCGCGGCGAGAAGCATCGCGCCTTCGCGGAACGCCTCGGTGCCGATTGGATCGGCGGCGCGCTCGAGCGTCCGCCGTGGCCGCTCGACCGCGCCGTGACGTTCGCGCCGGCAGGCGACGTCGTCGTCGCGGCACTCGGCGCGCTCGGCAAGGGCGGAGTGGTCGCGATCAACGCGATCCATCTGGACCGCATGCCGCAGTTCGACTACGATGCGCTGCTGTGGGGCGAGCGCGAGATCCGCAGCGTGACCAACATGACGCGCGCCGACGCGCGCGATTTTCTCGACCTCGCCGCCGCGATCGGCCTGCGGCCGCAAACGACCGTCTTCGAGCTCGAGCGCGTCAACGACGCGCTGCGCGCGGTCAAGGAGGATCGGATCGACGGCGCGGCCGTCGTCGAGATCGCCGCGCAGTAACCGGCTCCCGCGGCGCGAATGTCGTACGGGCGAACGTGAACTGCAAGAATACGGGTCTCAGGTTGCGCCTGCTCCGAAACGTCAGCCTCACATCGCTCGCGTTGCTAATTGCGTCGAGCGCGGTATGTCGTGCCGAGGCAATGAGTTTCGCGGATGCCCGCGCGCAGATGAACCTGCATTCCAATCAGATTGCGGCGGCCGCGAAGCAGACCGAAGCGCGGCAAGATCTCGCGGCCGCGGCCAAGACGCTCCACCGGCCGCTGCTGTCGGCCGACCTGAGCGTGCTGGACTACGAGAAGTCCGTGTACGCGTCGACAGCGGGCGCGCAAGCCCTGATCAACAGCGCGATTAGCTACATCGCGGGCCTGCTGCCCGACCTGCCGCTCCCGCCGAGCGTGCCGCCCGTTACCCTGCCGAACCTGAACGTTCCGAGCACTCTGACGTACAACTACACGCAGACCAGCTCGTCGCCGGAGCTGGTCGCGACCGTGCCGATCTACACCGGCGGGCGGATCGAGGGCGTGCAGCACGTGCTGGCCGACGGCGTCGCGAGCGCGCGCGCCGACGAGCGTTCCGTGTCCGATACGCTCGACACGCTGCTGGTCGCGCGCTATTTCGGCGTGCAGCTGGCGCGCGCGGTCGCCGCGTCGAGCGACGGTGCGGTGGACGATCTGGAACGCCATTTCGCCGCCGCCGGCGCCTCGCAACGCGAAGGCGTCACGCCGCGGCTGCGCACGCTGCAGGCGCGAGCCGCGCTCGACGCCGCCCGGGCCGCGGCCGCGCGCTCGCATCGCGCCGTCACCGACGCGCAGTTCGCGCTCGACCAGCTGGTCGCCGCAGCGCAGCCGGTCGTGCCCACGACGCCGCTCTTCGTGATCACGAACGACCTCGACAGCGAAGACGGCTTCGTTGCGGCGGCGCTGGCCGGCGCCACGCCGTTTCTGCGGATCGACGCGCAAAAGCAGCAGGCGAAAGATCTCGAAGCGCTGGCGAAGTCCGCCTTTTTACCGCAGGTCTACGGCGTCGCGCAGGTGGCCGCGGTGCCGCGCAACGCCTTCGCGCTGCAACCCAATTATCTGATCGGTTTCGTGGCGCAGTTCACGGTGCTCGACCCGATCGACCGCTCCAAGCTGGTCGATTCGGCGCGCGCCGCGCGCCAAGGGCTCGAAGCCGCCGGCGACGCCACCCGCACCGACACGCAAGTCACCGTGCGCCGCGCGTACCACGAACTGCAGAACGCCCGCGACGCCTACCTCGCTACCAACAGCGCGCTGGCGGCCGCGCAAGAGGACGTGCGTTTCCAATTCGAACGCGATCGCAACGGCTTCGGCCGCCCGCTCGACGTGGCCGACGCGCGCCTGCGGCTCGCGAACGCGATCTCCGAGCGCGCCGCCGATGCGTACGCCTACGACGTCGCGCTGGCGGCGCTGCTGGCGGCCAGCGGAAGCGTGGCGAGTTTCGACCGGTACGCGCAGCGCGCCGACGTGACGGTAACGGGCGGATGAGCCCGGACAACCGCGAACGCGCGGTCGCGTTCGCGGTTCTGATCGTCGCGATGGCGGCGCTCGCGGTCGCCGTGGTGGCATCGGGCCGCGTCCCGCCGCCGGTTATCGAGGGCTTCGTCGACGCGACCCAGATCGACGTCGGCTCGAAGGTCGCGGGCCGCGTGTCCGCCGTGAACGTCGCAATCGGCGACCACGTGCGCGCGGGCCAGACGCTTTTCACGATCGACAGCCCCGAGGCGCGCGCGGCGATGCTGAGCGCGCGCGGCGCGGCGCTCAGCGCCGCGGGCGCGCAGCACGCCGCGCAAGGCGCGCAAGTGTCGGCCGGCGGGGTCGAGATCGCGGCGACGTCGACGCAGCGGCGCCTGATCGCGGGAACGCGTGCGGAAGACGTCGCGGCGGCGCGCGCGCAGTGGCTGAGCGCGCGCGCGCAAGCGCGGCTTGCAGCCGCGACGCTGCGCCGGACCCAAGCGCTGTACGGCGTGGCAGTCGCGACGAAGCAGGAGCGCGATACGGCGGCGGCCGCCGCGCAATCGACGTCCGAACAGGCGCGCTCGGCGGAGGCCGTCTACCGGCGCGCGCTGGCCGGCAACCGGCCCGAGGACATCAGCGCCGCATCGGGCCAGGTCGAAGCGGCGAGCGGTCTTGCGGAGGTTGCGCGCGCGCAGTCGATCGTGGCTGCGGGGCAGCTGCAACAGGCGCAGGGCGCCATCGCGCTGGCCGGTTCGCAGGAAGAGGACACGCGCGTCGGCGCGCCCGCATCGGGCGAGATCACCGACGTCGAGACCCATCCGGGCGAACTCGCGCCGCGCGGTTATCCCGTGGTCAGCATCCTGGAAACCGACCGGCCGTGGGTATCGTTCAACGTCCCCGAAAACCGGCTGGACGCGTTCCGCGAAGGAACGGTCGTGCGCGCGCGCGTTCCCGCCCTGCACGACGCCGTCTTACGCTTCAAAGTCTACTACCTCTCGGCGCTGGGAACGTTCGCGACCGAACAATCGACGCGCACCACGACCGGTGCGGACCTGCGGACGTTCGACGTGCGCGCCCATCCCCTGGACCGCGTCGGGGAGTTGCGGGCGGGCATGAGCGCCGTCGTCGTACCGTAGCCGCGGTGCTCGCCGCCGCGCTGCGCGAACTCGCCTTCCTGCGCCGCAATCCGTGGGATCTGGCCATGGTTTGCGTGCTGCCGCTCGTGGCGATCTTCGGCACGATCGCGATCTTCTCGTCCGGCACGCCCGCGCGCATCCCGGTCGCGTTCGTCGACGCTGACGGCTCGCCGCTGTCGCGGCGTTTGGAACGCTCGATCGCGGCCGATCCCCGCTTCGACATCGTGCTGCGGACGCCGTCGCCGGCCGCAGCGTTATCGGCCGTTCGAAGCGCGCGGGTCGAGGCCGTGGTCGTCGTGCCGCACGATACGGAACGTTCGGTGCTGCGCGGAGCGCGGGCGCACGTCGTCGCGTACGTCAACTCGATGCACCTGCTCTCGGACGGCGTCGCCGAGCGCGATCTGCAGGCGATCGTCAAAGGCGCTTCCGTCACTGCGGCGGTCCGCACGCTCGGCGAGCAAGGCACGCCGCAAGCGGAAGGCCTGGCCGAATCGATGCCGATTGCGCTCGATCTCACCACGCTCTACAACCCGCGGCTCGACTACATGGCGTACCTCGCCGACCCGCTGATTCTCGCGATGCTGAGCGTGCTCGTGTTGATCGCGACCGTTTCGGCGCTCGGGCGCGAGCTTCGCGACGGGACCGCCGCGGAGTGGCTGGCAAGCGCCGGCGGTTCGCCGTTCGCCGCGGTCGCCGGCAAGCTCGCGCCGTACTTCTTCGCCTTCGCGACGTTCGAGAGCGCGACGACGCTCTTCTTCGCGGCGCGCGAAGGCTGGCCGCACGGGCTCGGCGTCGTCTTGCTCGCGATCGCACTGGGCGTGGCGGCCTACCAGGGTCTGGCGGTTGCGATCGCCGCCATCTTCGCGAACCTGCGAATGTCGCTCAGCGTGGCTTCGGCCTACGCGTCGCCGGGTTTCGCCTTTGCCGGCGTCACCTTTCCGCAGCTCGGAATGCCGCCGTTCGCGCGCTGGGTCTCGGCCGCCACGCCGCTTACGTATGTGTTGCACCTGCGCTTCGCGCAGCTTCAGTTGCGGCAGCCGGCTTGGGACGCGCTGCACGATCTCACGGCGCTGGCGTTCTTCGCCTGCTTTGGTTTGGGGATCGGGCTGATCCCGATGGGAACGCTCGCGCGTACGCCGCGCGCGTGGCATCGCAGCTGATGCGCGTCCTGTTCGCCTTCGCGGAAACGCTGCGGGCGGTCGCGCGCGATGAGGCGGTCCTGTTATTGCTGATCGGCGCGCCGATACTCTATTCGTTCTTGTATCCGCAGCCGTATGTGGCGCAACGTCTGAGCGGCGTGCCCGTAGCGGTCGTGGACGAAGACGGATCGTCGCTCAGCCGCCGGATCACGCGTTACGTGGCGGCGGAGCCCGACGTGCGTCTGGCCGCCGTGCTGACCGCCGAACGGCGCGCCGCCGAAGCGCTCGACGCCGGCACGATCGACGGCGCGCTGGTCCTGCCGGCCGGCCTCGAGCGGAGGATCCATCGCCGGCAGCAGGCCGTGGCGGCGGCGCTCGGCAACGGAGCGTACTTTCTCTTCGACGAGACCACGCTTAGGGGGTTTTCCGACGCGGTCCAGGCGGCCGGCGACCGCGCCGCGCGTCGCGCGCCGGACGCGCGCGATCCGATCGCGCTCGATCTGCGGCGTCTCTTCAACCCGCAGAGCGGCTACGCCAACTACGTCGTCCCCGCGGTGTCGGTGCTGATCGTGCACCAGACGCTGTTCCTGGGCATCGGGACGTTTCTGGCGACCCGGCGCGAGCGCCGCACGGCGCCGCTCGCGTACCCGGCGGCGCAGTACGCGGGCGAGGTCCTGGCATTCGCCGCGATCGGCGTGTGCGGCATGCTGTACTACGAAGGCGCGGTCATGCGGGTGTACGACTACCCCCGCGGCGGTAACCCCTGGGGCACCGTCGCCTTCAGCGTGCTGTTCGCCTTCGCGACGGTCCTCTTCTCGATGACCGCCGGCGCCTTCTTCGACCGCCGCGAGCGGGCGGTGCAAATGTGGGTGTTCGGCTCGCCGCTGCTGCTCTTCGTGAGCGGGTACACCTGGCCGCCGCAGTCGCTGCCCGGTTTCCTGCGCGCCGCCCGATGGCTCGTCCCCTCGACGCCCGGCATCCTCGGGTTCACCCAGCTAGCGCAGATGGGCGCCCGCTGGGACGAGATCGGCCCCGACGTGTTCGCGCTCGCCCTCATGGCGGCGCTTCTGGTCGTGCCGGCCTGGCTCGCCATCCGTTCCGGGCTCGCGCGGCCCGACGCGCAACTCCCGGCGCAGCCCTAACGCTACGGTCGAGAGATCAGGTAATTCTCCAGGAACAGCGCGTCGATGCCGGTTCCGAGGAACGTGTCGATCGCTTCTTCCGGAGTATTGACGATCGGCTGCCCCTTGACGTTGAAGCTCGTGTTGAGCACCATCTCGCGCCCCGTCGCGCGGCCGACCGCCTGGAGCAGCCGGTGGAAGTCGGGGTTGTCGTCGGCCGACACCGTCTGTACTCGCGCCGATCCGTTGACGTGCGTGATGGCGGGCAAGGCAGCGCGCCATTCCGGGCGCACGTCGACCACGGTAATCATGTACGGCATCCGCGTTCCGGGCCGTACGTCGAACCAGCGGTGGACTTCGGCTTCCGAGACGGCCGGCGCGAATGGACGGAACGCTTCCCGCTTCTTCACCATCGCGTTGATGCGGTCGCGCATCTCCGGATGACCGGGATCGGCGATGATGCTGCGGTTACCCAGTGCCCGCGGACCGAACTCCATCCGGCCCCGGTGCCACGCCAGGACGGAACCGCCGGAAACCATTCGCGCCGCCCCTTCGCAGGCGGCCTCGGTCGAGTCGAAGCGGCGAACGCGGATTGGGGCTGCGGCCCCGGCGATGGCCCGCTCGACCGCGGCTTCGCTCTGCGACGGCCCGAACAGGGGCGGCGGCATGCGCCGGTTCTCGACTTCGCCTTGGGCCGCCGCCTGATATAGTGCCGCACCCAAAGCCGTCCCGTCGTCGCCGGCCGCCGCCTGCACGTAGACGTCCTCGAAGAGCCCCGAGCGCAGGAGGCTGCCGTTGGACGTGCAGTTGAGGGCGACGCCGCCCGCCATCGCCACCCGCGTGTGCCCGGTCCGGCGCTGGAAGCCGGCGCACAAATGAAACATCGCTTCGTTCAAGCAGTCCTGCAACGCCGCCGCGACGTCGCGATGGACGTCCGTGATTTCGGCGCCCGGCTGCGCCGCCGGCATCAGGTGCTCGGCCAGATACGCCCGCGTCGCCAGGTAATTCTCGCGCTCGTCTCGCGTGGCGTTGAGATGCAGCATCGGGATCCGGATCGATCCGTCGTCGCGCAGCACGACTTCGCGCCGGAAGAAGTCGCGAAACCGCGCGGGATCGCCGTACGGCGCCAGCCCCATGATCTTGTATTCGTCGGAATTGAAATCGAACCCGAGGTGCAGCGTCACGAGCGAATAGAAAATGCCGATCGAATCCTGCGCGGGGAACGAACGAATGCGGCGGAACGCGCCCTCGCGAGCGTCGTAGGCGGTGACGCCGTGCGCTTCGCCCATGGCGTCCACGACCAGGACGAGGCATTCGTCCCAGCCCGAGGTGTGATAAGCGCTGGCCGCGTGCGCGACGTGGTGCGGCAGTTGGTGCACTCGCTCGAGCGGAAACCCGGGGAGATCGCGCCGCACCACGTCGAGCAATGCGTCGCGCGACACCACTTGTTCGTAGAATGCGGCGGTCGTCGGGTCGATCGAGTAGAGCTCGCGGTACGGACCGTAATCGAAGCCGTGAACCAGCGCGTCCACATCCGACAGCGAGAGCCCCGCGTCTTCGAGGCACCAGGCGATCGCACGAGACGGAAAGTGGGCGCTGTGCTTTCGGCGGTCGAAGCGTTCCTCAGCGGCCGCCGCGACGATCCGGCCGTCACACACCAGGGCCGCGGCCGCATCGTGTCCCTGGGAGATGCGGTATTCGCGCTCGTCGAGTCCCGGCCAGTGCGCCTGCTTGAAGGGGACCGCATGCTCGAACCCGCTGATGCCGAGAACGTTCATGCGCCGCCGCGCGGCACGCATGCCGTTAGATGCTCGGCCACCACGCGCACGCCCGGCTGCTGAATCATCGTTTGATGGTCGCCGACGACCTCGCATACGTCAACGCCGCCGCGCGCCAAGTCGCCCCACCCCATCAGGTAATCAGTGGTATCCCATGCGTAACGCGTTTGGCATCGATACAAGACGACCCTGACGTCTGAAGCTTTCGGTACGTAGTGTTCGAAGGCCACCCAATTCGCCTGCACGACCCGGCTCAGAAAGCGCGGCATCGGCAAACCGACGCTCCGCAGCATCCGGTACGTCCAACGATATCCGAATCGGATCGCCGAGCCGCGGGCTCCCTGGGTCAGCCGTACGTGCGCGCCGTCCTTTACGAGGACCTTCGAGCGTTCGGGTCTCGTGACGATCTTCCTGATTTCCTCGCTCTCGCGAAAAGCGTCGCTCACGAAGGTATCGATCACTCCGATCAAGCCGACCGGCTGCCCGGCCGCGCTCAACTGGCGCCCGATTTCGTACGCAATCGAGCCCCCGAAGCTGTGTCCGGCGATATGATACGGCCCTTCGGGCTGTACCGTCCGAATTTGCTCGATGTAGTACGCGGCCATATCCTCGACCCGATGCTGGGGCGCCGAACCGTGCAGTCCGCGCGACTCTATCCCGTAGACGGGCTGACCCGCCGGAATGGACTGCAGGAGATCCATGTAGTTGAAAACGCTGCCGCCGATCGGGTGAATCAGGAATAGCGGCGGCTTCGATCCGGTCGGCTGCAATGGCAGCACGCCGGGTATGCTGCGCTCCGGCATCCTTTCGGGTGCGCGCGCTCGGCGAATCGCGCCGGCTAGCGCGCCCATCGTGCGCGCTTCGAACAGCGTCGAGAGACCGAGGTCGACGCCGAAACGTTTTCGGATCTCGCTGAACAGGCGGACGGCGACGAGCGAATGGCCGCCCGACTCGTAGAAGTCCGCGTCGGGGCCGACTCGCTCGAGCCCGAGGAGTCGCTTCCAAATCTCGGCCAGCGCTCGCTCGACGTCGTCCGCAGGAGCCGCGTCGACCGCAGTGCTCGGGACCGGCGGCTCGGGGGCCGCGGGTCTGGGGGCCGACCGCAGTTCGGCCGGTGAGACGAACACGGTGCCTGCCGTCTTGGACGCGAGCACTCGCCGTAGCGCCTCCAGGCCGTCCCGCGTATGGATTCGCGTGGCATCCGCGGCGTCGGAGCGCGGCGCGGGAACGGCCGCTGCGTGCGCCGGACCCTTGGAGAGGGTCGGCGCGGTAGCGGCGGGGATTCGCTTGACTGCGAACTCCTCCACCTCCGCGATGACGGCGCCGTCCTCGCCGGCGATCGTGATGTCGAACGTGGCCATGTCCGGTCCGCCGGCCCGGCGCATCCGGGCGTGGCTGTACACCCGCGGCGGGAGCGTCCCGTAGACGGTCAGCCGCTTGTACGAAAACGGCAGCATCAGATCGCCCGGCGCGTCGTACCCGGGGATCAGAAACATCGCGAGTCCGGTGGCCATGTCCATCAGCGCCGGGTGCAGCGCGAACTCGGCGGTGTCGTCGCGATGCTCCGCCGGAAGTTCCAGCGTGCCCAGGCACTCGCCGTTGCCGAAGGCAATGCGCCCAAGGCTCCGCCAGCGAGGGCCGAATTCGAAATACGCGTCCTGCCGGACGTTCACGGGCCGGTCGACGATACGCGTGCGGCATCGTCGCTCGATCGCTCTGCGGTCGAGCGACGGGCGGGCCGCGGAACCCGCCTCGCACGAGCCGGAGACGAAGGTCGTGTGCCCGTCGCCGATCGAGAACCGGTACTGGCCGGCGCGCGGGCCGGCCGCAAGCTCGGCTCGGAACGGGCGCGGGGTACCGGCAGCCACCCGGAAGGGCGCCAGGAAGGCCACGTCCTGCAGGACCAGCGGGTAGCTGCCGAGCCGCTTCCGCGCCGCGGCAACCACGACTTCCAGATGCCCGGTACCTGGCAGCAGCGCATCGCCGCCGCGGAAACGGTGCCCTTGCAGGATCCAGTGCCGGTCGAGGCTCAGCGTGCCGGCATACACGGCTTCCTCAGCGTTCTCCCTTTCGACCCGCTCGATCAGCGGGTGGCGGAAGGGGACGGACCCGTTGCCGTTCTGGCCGGCGGTTTGCGCCGCCATCCCCGTTTCGGCCCACGGCCCCCAGCCGATTGCCACGACGTTGCGCTCCGGCGGAGCGCTCTCGGCGAACGCGTTGAGGAACGCGTTCGCGGCGCAGTAGTCGACCTGCCCGGCCGGCGGCACGACCGCGCTCACCGACGAGAAGAGCACCATGAAGTCCAAGGGCGTCCCGGACAAGAGCTCGTCCAGCACGCGCACGCCGTCGATCTTGGGCGAAAGCACCTGCTCGGCTGCCGTCCGGGTTTTCAGCGGGATCACGCCGTCGTTCAGGATTCCGGCGGCGTGGATGACGCCGTCGAGCCGGCCGAACCGAACGCGCACGCGTTCGAGCGCGCGGCGCATCGATGCCGCGTCGGCGACGTCGGCGGAGCAAACGAGTACCTCGGCGCCTTCGGCCTCCCACGCTCGGATGCGGTCGCGGTGTTCCGCAGCGCGCGACTCGGCATTGCGGCTGACCAGGGCGACGCGTGCCTTGAATTCGCGCGCAAGCCAATCCGCGACCTCGAGCCCGAGTCCGCCGAGGCCCCCGGTGATCAGGTAGACGCCGCCCTGACGCACGCGGGAACCCCCGTGCTCGAGGCCGCAGCGTTCCACGGCTTCGCTCCAGCGCGTTCGGTTCCGGTAGGCAACCATGCCCCCTGCGGGCTCCGCCGCCATCTCGTCGAGCAACAGCTCGGCGAGCGCGCCGGGCTCGTCCGCCTCGATATCGATCTGCCGGCACCGGAACTCGGGCGATTCCGCCGGCATCACGCGGCAAGGCCCTGCCGGCAAGGCGCCATACGGATCGAGCACCGGCTCGCCGCTGACCGAAACCGCGCGCCGAGACACAGCGCCGACGTGAATGACCTTGCCCGACGCCCGTTGTTCCAGGCGTTGGAGCAGCGATAGCAGGCTGTAGAAGCAGCGCTCCCCCGGTCGTCCCCACGTGTCGAGGGCCCACAGATGAAGCACCGTGCTCGGGAGCCCGTGCTCGGCCAGATGAGCCGCCAGCGACTCGTAGTCGCTTTCCGACGCCGGGTCAACGGTGAACGCGGCCTCTCCGGTTGAGGCCCATCCTGCGCCCGCGGAGACCGTGGTCGTCGGGATGCCTTTGCGCCGGAGTCGTTCGGCCAGCGCCTCGCCGACGCCGGAAGCATCGCTGAGAATGAGCCACGATCCCGTTCGGCCGGCCGCTACGGGGCGCTCGCTCCGCGTCCAGGTCCGCCGCTTGAACCAGTCGTTGACGGCGGGCGGCGCGTCTGCGTGCAAGGTCGAGGCGTTGTCGGGTCCCATCCAGTACCGCTGGCGCTCGAACGGGTAAGACGGGAGCGGAATCCGCCGGCGGCGTTCGTGGGCGTGAAATGCCGACCAGTCGACTCCGGCGCCGTCCGCCCAGAACTTGCCGAGCGTGAACTGCATGACGGCCGCCTCGGAACCGCTCTCGGCAGCGCGCGGCAGCGACGAATACACGGTCTGCCGGGGGTCGCGGCCCGGGTGCAGCCGCGCGAGCGCTGCTAGCGTATCGCCCGGACCCACCTCGAGCAGGACCAGGTCCGGCTCCGCGAGCAGCGCTTCCAGCCCCTCACGGAAGCGTACCGTCCCGCGGAGGTGGCGGGCCCAGTACTGCGGATCGGTGGCCTCCTCGTCCGTCAGCCAGGTCCCGCTCACGTTGGAGACGACCGGAATGCGCGGCGGCGCCAGCCCCTTGCGCGTCACGACCTCGGCGAACGGCGCCAGGACCGGGTCCATCAGGCTCGAGTGGAACGCGTGCGAGGTGTGCAAGCCCCGTGCTTGGATGCCGCGCTCCGCCAAGTGCGTCGCCAAGGCCTCAATGGCATCGGCCGGACCGGCCACGACGCATTGGTCCGGCGCGTTCACCGCGGCAAGCGACAGGCGGCTGTCCGCCATGGGGACGAGTTCGGATTCACGCTGGGCGATCGCGAGCATCGACCCGGTGCTCACCTCGCGCATGAGCAGCCCGCGGGCGCAGACGATCGCGAGGGCATCCTCCAGCGTGAAGACGCCGGCCAAGCATGCCGCTACATACTCACCGATGCTATGGCCCAGCAGCTTCGCCGGCCGGATGCCCCACGAAATCCACAGCTGCGCCAAGGCGTACTCGAGCGCGAATAAGGTCGGTTGGGTGTTCCAGGTCTGCCGGATGCGCTCGGCTCCGTCGGGCGCGTCGGCGGGAGGGTAGAGCACGTCGCGGAGATCCAGCCCGAGGTGCGGTTCGGCGAGCGACGCGCAGTCGTCGATCCAGCGGCGGAACACCGGCTCAGACTCGTAGAGCCCCTTCCCCATGTTGACGTACTGCGAACCCTGCCCCGAGAACAGGAACGCCACGGGCCGCGCCCGCTTCGCGCCGTCCCGGTGCCCGGTGGTGACGCAACGGGGATCCAAGGTTTCCAGCGCTCGTATCGCGCCGGGTGTGTCATGGCAGACGACCGCCCGGCGGTGCGGGAAGGCGGTACGACCCACGTGGAGCGTGAACGCTGCGTCGTCCAGCGAAATTCCCGGGTGGCGGCGCAAGTGCCCGGCCAGCTCGCGGGTAGCGGCGTCGAGCGCGGATGCCGATTTGGCGGAAAGCGCGAGCAGCCGCGCCGGCCGGCCCGCGCCCGTCGGCACGCGCAACGGGGGCTCTTCGAGAACGACGTGAGCGTTCGTGCCGCCGATCCCGAGCGAGGTCACCCCGGCGCGCCGTAAGCCGCTGCGCTTTTCCCAATCCGTCAGCCGGTCCACGACGCGGACGTTCAGGCGGTCGAAGTCGATCCGCGGATTTGGCGAGCGAAAATGCAGGGTCGACGGGATGCGCCGGTGGTTCAGCGCCAGAGCCGTCTTGATCAAGCCGGCTATGCCGGCAGCGGTGTCGAGGTGCCCGATGTTCGTCTTCACCGACCCGACCAAAAGGGGCGCTCGCTCGCCGGCGAACACCTGGCCGAGCGCGGTCAACTCGATCGGGTCGCCGACGGCCGTACCCGTGCCGTGCGCTTCCACGTAGTCGATGGAGGCGGGATCGACGCCGGCGACGGCCAGAGCCTCGGAGATGACGTCGATCTGCCCCTCGACGCTCGGCGCCAGGTACCCGACCTTGCGCGATCCGTCGTTGTTGAGCGCCGAGCCTTTGATGACGGCGTGAATCGTGTCGCCGTCCTTCATCGCGTCGGAAAGACGTCGTAGGACCACGGCGCCGGCGCCGCTGCCGAAGACCGTCCCGGTGGCATCTGCGTCGAATGCCCGGCAATGCCCGTCGCGCGCCAGGATCTCGCCCTCGCGGTACAGGTACCCTACGGCGTGCGGAAGTTCGATGCTGACGGCGCCGGCCAGGGCGAGGTCCGACTCGTGGCTCAGAAGGCTTTGGCATGCCGCGTGGACCGCGACCAGCGACGTCGAGCAGGCCGTTTGCACGTTGATGCTCGGGCCTCTCAGGTCCATCTGATAGGAGACGCGCGTCGCCAGAACGTCTTTGTCGTTGCCGGTGTGGCGCAGCAGGAAGATCCCGTCGCGCTCGAGCAGCTCGCGGTCGCTCAGCAGGTTGAAGATCAGATACGCGTTGGGGCCTGACCCGGCATACACGGCAACCGATCCGGAGAACGTGCCGGGCGGGTAGCCGGCGTGCTCCATCGCCTCCCAGGCACACTCGAGGAAGTGGCGTTGCTGGGGGTCCATGATCGCCGCGTCCTTGCGGCTGATTCCGAAGAAACCGGCGTCGAACCGGTCGAGACCGGACAGGGGGACGCCGGCCGGAACGTAATCGGGATGCCGCAGCATCGCGTCGCTGACGCCGGCCGCGCGCAACTCTCGAGCGGCGAACGTGCGCACCGACTCCACGCCGCCACACAGGTTTTCCCAAAACTCGTCGACGGTCGCGGCGCCCGGGAAATGCGCGGCCATACCGACGATGGCAATGTCGGTCGACGTTTCGAGCGGGCTTCCGGCAGGCATGGCTAGAGCCACTTCCGCGTGGGTGCGAGGGACGGTTCGGCGTGCGGTTTCACTGGGATACGTGCGATGCGGCGGCGGGTGACTCGGACGGTACGCCGTGGCCGTTGCGAAGCCGTCTGGCGATCGACTGTTGGCGTAGGTGGCCGCGGGACGTGCCCGCGAGCGCAGGCTCCGGCGCGAGGTGCGTCCGGTCGGTCAGGTGAGACGCCAGAGCCCGAACGGTGGGAAACCGGAAGAGGTCGACGAGCGCGATATCGGTGCCGAGCCAGTCTTCGAGCTGGCCGTGCACGTCGACCATGAGCAGCGAGTGGCCGCCCAAGTCGAAGAAACGCTCGGTAGACGCCCACGCTCTCCAGCCCGAGCACGTTCGCCCAGATCTCCGCGATCCGCCGTTCGGACGCCGTTGCCGGAGCCTCCACGACCTCGCCGACGGTCGGCGGTTCCGGCAACGCGCGACGGTCGATCTTGCCGTTGGGCGTCATCGGGAGCGCATCCAAGAACACGATCGCCGACGGCAGCATCGAGTCGGGGAGCGTCGTCGCAAGCCAGGCCTTGAGTTCGGCGGGCGATACCGTTTGCGGCGCGTTCGCGACGGCATAGGCTACCAGTCGCTTGTCGTCGGTGCGCGTTTCGCGCACGGTCACTACGGCGTCACGGATCCCGGGGTGCCGGCGGAGAACGACCTCGATTTCCCCAAGCTCGATGCGGGCGCCGCGGATCTTGACCTGCTGATCCGTGCGCCCCAGGAACTCGAGCCGCCCCTCCGCATCGTGGCGCACGATGTCGCCCGTCCGGTAGAGGCGATCGGCCGGATCGTCCGAGAACGGATTGGGAACGAACCGCTCCGCCGTCAGTTCGGGGCGGTTGAGATAGCCCCGCGCCACTCCCTCGCCGCCGATGTAGAGCTCTCCCGGAGTGCCGATCGGCACGAGCTGCCGTTCGTCGTCGAGGACGTACATGCGGGTATTCGCAATCGGACGGCCGATCGGCACTTTGGCGTCGTGCGGCGTCACGTGGTGGGCCGCCGACCAGACCGTCGTCTCCGTCGGTCCGTACAGGTTGAAGAGCTCGCCGGTCAGGCCGCCGAGGAGGCGCTGCGCGAGATCGCCGGCCAGAGCTTCACCGCCGACCATCAGCCGGCGCAGCTGCCGCAAGCCCGCCATCGATTGCGGATCGCGAGCCAGCATCGAGGCCAGCGACGGCGTGCATTGCATGTGGGTGACGCCGTGGCGCTTGAGCTGCTGCGCCAGCGAATAGATGGACGCGGCCGCGGATGCCAGTTGGCCCTCTTCCTGGATGACGACCCGAAACCCGCGCGCCAGCGTCCATAAGAGCTCGAGCACGGAGATGTCGAAGCCGACGCTGGTCACCGCTAACCACACCCCGGGTTCGGTCCCGATCACCGCATCGATCGCGGTGAAGAAATTCGCCACGTTGCGGTGCGTCACGACGACGCCTTTCGGCGTTCCGGTCGAGCCCGAGGTGTAGAGGACGTAGGCCGGGTCGGCGCTGGTGGCTCCGGGCGCGTCGTCGGGCGGGGTTCCGTCGGCCCGATCGTCGATCCGGAGCAGCCGGCCGCCGAACGGCGGGCAGCGCGGCTCGGTTTCGCGCGAGGCGACGACGACCGCGGGCTGCGCGTCCGCCAGCATGAAGCGCAGCCGGTCCATCGGATACGAAGGATCGAGGGGCACGTAGGCGCCGCCCGATTTGAGCACGCCGAGCAGTGCGGCGGGCAGCGCGAGCGAGCGTTCGATGCAGATTGCGACGAGGTCGCCGGGTCGCACTCCGGCCGCCCGCAGCCGCGCGGCCAGGGCGTCGGCGTGCGCGTTCAGCCGGCGATAGGTCCACTGCTGATCCCGGAAGATGACGGCGACGTCGTCCGGCGTTCGCGCTGCCTGTTGCGCGAAGAACTCGTGGACGCACGCGTCGGAAGGGAATGGGACCGCGGTCGCATTCCAACGCCGTAGGGTCTCCTCGTCACCCGGCGCGGGCGTCGTAACCGGCTGCGCAAACGGCTCGGCGGCGCCTTTCGGACTCATCCGAGGACCCGATTCAGCGGCACGGATCCGCGCAGGAAACCGTTGCGTGCGCCCGTGGCGGGACGGTTCGGGCGGCACTCGCCTTCGCGCGCCGAGGCTCGCAGAGCCGCAACTTTATGCGCAGCGATCACGCGTGTATTACGAGCTACTAGGGTGATCGCAAAACGCGAGCCGGTGATCGTGGCGCCAAGGTGCGCGGCTCGCTCGGGGACGGCGTTTGCCGAAAGCACGACGTAGACCGCGTCCTTAACGGAGGATCGATCGATTGGCGCGAGTCCTTCGCCGGAAAATGAAAAGATCGTCCTACGGCATTGCGTCGTATGCGCGGGCAGTGCAGCTCTGAGCAGCGACGCCTGCTGAGTCGCTGTGAGGCGAGGCGCATTCATGCGTTAGACAGCCGGAGCTCGAAGCGACCATAACGGCGAACACATGTGACTCTGAACCTCTACGACCGGCAGACCTGTAGAACTCAGAGGCTACAAGGGTTTCCTTGCTCGGGCAATCCCCAGAACAGGGGTATACGTCGTTGGAGGCAGCCGTTTGTCGCGGGGCCGTCGAATTTCTCGGCCAGGCCGAAGTTCGCCCGACGAGAAGTGAACGCGCTGAAATGACGGCCTCGCGTTAAGAACTCGCTAAGCCGTGACACGCTCGCTAGCGTGTTCCTTTGCGCAATTCGCGCGGCGAATTTTCGAATGATACGGTAACGGTTCGACACGATGGCGTGCGCCCGCACGATCCTCACCGCGCCGCGGGGAACGCAGCTGCCTTGCGGCCGCCCCGCCTTTCGAGAACCGCTAACGCTAACGGTGCGAGCGTGCGACGAGGAGCGGCTCGAACGAAACGAGCGCCTCCGCCGCGCCGTAGGGAATGCGTCCGCGTGCGAGTTCCCGGATCTCGCGCGCGATCGTGTATCTGCCCACGCTCGACGTACCGCGGTAGCGAAACACGAGGTGAGCGACACCGCCGCGATGATCGGGAATCATCGGATGCAGTGCGGAACCCGACGGTTCTGCGCGTTGCTGCTCGAACGGCGCGAAAGGTTGCGCGGGGTGTGACAGGCGCCTGTCACAGTGCGGGTGTATCATGCAGCGGTCGGGCGAAATCGCCACGACAGTCTCCCGCAAAGGCCGCATGGCTGGAGCGCGGGAGGCGGCCCGAGTCGCGGGCCATGAGTGAGCCGCATGCCGGTGAGGAGCCGGTTCTCGAACTCGGATGTTCGGTGAGGGCACACACGACGAAGTGTGAAGTCAGCCGCTGCGCGGCGAAACGGGCGCCGAACGCGAACCGCAACAACGGGCCGAACGTCACGGCCGCCGGGATGCCGACGAAGTGGAGGCCGGGCACCGACGACTCGAAGTTCCGGTTCAGGACCGGCGACCCGTCGAGCGTCCGAATCTGCGCCCGCACGCCGTCCGGTACGAAAGCGAGGCGGGACAGATCGACGCGGTAGCCCGTGCCCGCGATCACGTGATCGGACTCGAGGTCGCGCGCGCGGCCGGCACCGTCGCGCACGAGCAGGTGGACGCGGCCGTCGCGGACGTCGACCGATTGGAGCGAGAGGCCGAGCAGCGTCTCGACCTTGCCGACGATCTGCGCCTTCGAGAACCAGCACGCCGCGGGTCCCAGCGCCTGCCGGACGATGGCGACGCGGCGCGACGGGGGCAAGAGCGCGAACGCGTCAGGAAACTCGCTATACAGGAACGACTTCACGTTCGGACCCAGCCCCGAGCGCGGGTAACGCACGCGTTCGTAGAGCGAACGCTCGATTTTCGGCGGATCGTGGAAGATCAGTTCCCGCGTTCGCGCGACCAGCCGCGTCTGGGCTCCCGCTTCGTGCAGCAGCGCGGCCGTGTCGACGGCGGACGCGCCGGAGCCGATAACGGTCACGCGCCGGCCGCGGAAGCGCTCCAGATCGTGGTGGGCGGAGGTATGGCTGACGAAGGCCGGCGGCGCTCCGGCAAGCGCGTCCGGCATCCAATCGTAGTGGCTGATGCCGACCGCCACGATCGCCCGCCGGGCACGGACGGTCTCACCGTCTTCCAGGGTCAACGAGAAGCCGTACGCCGTGCGTTCGAGCCGCGCCACCTTGCGGGTATCGAGATCGGGCGCGTAGCGCCGTTGAAACGCAAGCCCGTAGTCGGAAAACGTCTGCAGCGCGACCGGCACGCCGACGTCCGCGTACGGCACGCGCCGTTCCCGGCAAAAGCCGGCCAGCGAAAACGATCCGTCGGCGTCGTAGAGGCGCGACGCGAAGCCTTCGGATTTGAGGAACATCCCGCGCGGCATGTGCGTGCGCCAGGTCTCCATCGCGACGCCGAAGATGCGGAACGCGATGCCGCGCGCGCGCAGATGCGCCGCGATCGAGAGCCCGTACGGGCCCGCGCCGACGATCGCCACGGGCGTCGTCTGCGTGCCGGAGGACGACGCGAGCGTCATCTACGGGGCGATCCGGGCGCGGTCGGGGTTCGGCAGGGCGCGCATCGGCGTCTGTCCCAAACCGCGCGCGCGCTGCGCGGCGGCGTGCAAGCCCGGTAGCCGCTTTCCGATCTCGTCGTACGCGAACCGGGAGACTTCCCACGTCGCGAGCCCGCCGTCGAGCAGGCGCGCTTCGCGCAGGCATGCGAACAAGCGGCGCCACGCGCGCGGATCGCGTCGCGTGAGATTGTTCGCGAAATAGATCAAATAACCGGGAAAGTAGCTTTGCGTCGTCGCCGGCCCGTCGTACGCGATCGCCTCGCCGGCGCTTTCGCCGCGCAAGAGGCGCCGGACTGCGGGCGCGAAGAACGCGCGGTTCGCTTCCGTTCCGGCGAAGCCGATCGTCGGCCGCGGGTTGATCTCCAGCGCGTAGAGCGCGTCGCCGTCGCTCATGAAGTCGATGCCGGCCATGCCGTGAAAACCGGTCGCGCGGCCGAGCGCGCGCGCCACCGGAGCGATCGAGTCGTGTTCGAAGCGCTCGTGCACCGTCGAGGCCGAATGCGAGTCGGGGTAACAGCACTCGGCTCGATAGGACGTGTAGGCCGCGACGGTCCCGCGATCGTACAGGACGCAGGCCGAGGCGCGCAGCCCGACGATGCAGCGCTGAACGACCAAGCGCGCGTTGGTTGCGAACAGCTCGCGGCACGCGATTGCGAGCGCCCGCGCGTCGTAACACTCGCGGACTTCCGAACCGCCGAAACCGCGATCGCCCTTGAGGACCACCGGGTAGCCGATGATCCGGGCGTATTCCATCGCCTCGATCACGGTCGCCGCGATGCGGGATTCGGGGATCGGGATGCCGAGTTCCGCCGCTCGCTCGACGAACGCATGCTTGGAGAGCAAGAGCCGCACCGCGGCGTCGTCGGCGGGGTCGACGGGCAGCCACGCGGCCGAGCGTCCGGCGTCGCCGCCCTCGAGGAGCGCGCGCAAGAGCATCTCGTCGGCGACGATCGTCCAGTCGAAGTGCCGCTCCGCTACGAGCGCGCGCAGCTGCGCCGCGGCCAGCTGCGGGTCGCGCGAACAGCGCAGCCGTTCAGCGACGTACCCGCTGAGTCCGAGCGGTCCGGGCGATAACGAAACCACGCTCGCACCGGCGCGGTCGAGCAGCGCGGGCAGCACGGCGGTAGAGGGCCACGTCTGCGACGTCGCGATCAAACAGCGAGCGATCATGCGTTACACAACAAAAATTCTTGACGACCATGACGGCGGGCCACATCGTGTTTCGAACCCGTGCGACCTATTCGGTTCGTGGAGCTTCAAGGCAAAAGGCTACAGGCGATTTCGCGCTGGGACAACCCCCAGAAAAGGGGCAATATCCCGGTAGCAAGAGGCAGTAAGCGCGCTACTTCGACGGGCTCTCCAGACCGCTCGGCGACGGCACGGTGCGCAGGTTCGATACGATGGCGCGCGCGAGCGCTTTGGGATCGGGGCCGTGCGAGTTGACGGAGAGGACGTACGCCGTGTTTCCCAGGCGCCACGCCACGACCGTATCGGTAGGATACGCGGCCACTTCGGAGGCCGTCAGATCGCCGTCGACGCCGCGCCCGAGGTCGATGCGCTTGGCGTGAACTCGCGCGTCGGCCGGCTTCGCGACCCTCGCCTCGAGCGTGTAGAAACCGCAGGCGTGCACGCCTTTGCAGTCGGGTGCGAGGTCGACGTACAGCGTGTATGCGCCGGCCGAGGCGTCGTCGAACGAGGGATACGTGTCGGGCTCCAGCTTCGCCGGAAGCACGATCGCGAGTTGCGTCCGTGTTCCGAAGCGCGTTGACCGTCGAGGCGAATCCGGGCGCCACGACCTTGGCGTTGACCGAGGCGAGCGTGTCCGCCGCGGCGCACTCCGCGCGCAGCAGGCCGGCGGCGAGAAAGCCGGCGGCGAGAGCCCGAATGACGGCGTGCTTCATCGCGAACGAGTTTCCGCTTGCGGCAGCGACTCCTTTGCGGCGTAGCGAATGCAACGCCCGATGAGTGCGAACCACGAGATAGCAGCCGTCTTATTCTTCTTTGCGATCGTCGCTTGCGTGGAACTCGGGTATCGTATCGGCGAAGCGCGCCGCAGCCACACGGTCGACGGCGATTTCGGCGGGATACGGGGTGCCGTGCTCAGCGTGGTCGCGCTGCTGCTGGGCTTTTCGTTCTCACTCGCGGTCTCGCACTACGACGCGCGGCGCGGGGTCGTCGTCAAGGAGGCGAACGCGATCGGCACCACGATGTTGCGCAGCGAGCTGCTGTCCGCACCGGCCGCCGACGCGATGCGCAGGCTCGGCGCCGACTACATCGAGGCGCGGCTCGAATACGTGTCGGCCCCCGACGATGCCGCCACGAAAGTGCGAGCCGCCGGCCGCACCGCGGACCTTCAGCGTCGCATGTGGGCGGTTGCGCGAGCGGAGACGCGGCGCGACCCGCGTTCGACCGTCGTCCCTCTCTTCGTGTCCTCGCTGAACGAGACGATCGACGTGACCACCCAACAGGCCGCGGTGCTGGCGGCCGACATTCCCGTCCCGGTGCTCGCCATCGGCGCGCTCATCATCCTGCTATCGTCGCTGCTGCTCGGTTACGGGTCCGCTCCCGCGGAGCGCAATCTGGCCGCGACGCTCGTCTTCGCGCTGGTCGTCGCGCTCGCGAGCGTGGCCATCCTCGATCTCGACCGCCCGCAGCGCGGCCTGATCCGGGTCAACCTCACGGCGCTGCGGGAGGTGCAGCGCTCTCTGGCCTCGAGTGCCCCGTAGCCCGGCCGCGACTCGCGCGCCGGAAAAAGTTTGCTGGTGAACATCTTTACATAGGCGGCTGTCACTGGCTCGTCGCGGCGCCGAAAAGTAAAACGTGACCCGGCTTATTGCGACGTTCGCGCTCCTGCTGGCCGTACTCGGCGGCGACTGGAACGGTCCGCGCCTGCCCGCCGGCCCGGCGCCGGCGGGATACGGTGCGGCGGCCTTCGCGGCGGCCGCGGCGCGTCCGGCGGAGCGCGCCACCGTCATCTCCGACGGCGACGTGGCGGCCGCGCGGACCTCCGGGTTCGCGAGCGGCGCCTGCGACGCGCTCCTGCTGGCGCTGGCGGCTCTGCAGCTTTTTGCCTTGGTGACGCTGCGCCACCGGGCCGCCGCGCGCTACCTCGCCGTCACGTGGTCGCTACTCGGCGTCGAGATCGCGCGGCAAGCGTTCTTCCCGTCCGCCCGAAGCGTCGCGCCCGAAGCGGCGATGGCGGCCGTCGCGAGCCTCGCCGCATTCGCCTTTGCGCGGGTGACGGCGTTCCGTTTCCGCTCCCTTCGGCGCGAGCGCGGCCGGATCGAACGCGACCTACAGGCCGCGACCTTCGCGGCCGGCCACGACGACCTGACCGGCTTGTCGAACCGGCGCGGCCTGGAAGCCCGTTTCGCGCAAGCGGGCTCGCCGGCGTCGACCGTGCTGTTCGTCGATCTGGACGGGTTCAAGCGCGTCAACGATGTGGGCGGGCATGCGGCCGGCGACCAGACGCTCAACGTCGTCGCGCGGATCCTGCGTCACGCCGTGCGTTCCGAGGACATCGTCGCGCGCATCGGCGGCGACGAGTTCGTCGTCGTTCTGGTCGGCTGCGCCGGCCGCGAACGCGCCGCCGACGTGACGGCGCGCATCTCGTCCGCGGTGTCCTTCGTCCGGCCGCTCGGCGCGGAGGAGTCGACGCGGATCGACGTTTCCATCGGTTGCAGCAGCACCGCCGACGGCGCGTCGCTCGCGGCCGCGATCGCAGCCGCCGACGCCGACGCATACCGCGTCAAGGCCGAGCACCGCGCCGCGGCGCGCCCGGTCAAACGGCGTCATACGGGCGGCATGCAAGCGTAGCCGAGCCGGAACTTCGCCGCCGGAGCGCAAATCCGGCCCCATGTCGACGTACGTATGCGGTCGCGAACTGGTCGTCCAACTGCCCGGTGCGCTCGACGTGCGCCACCTCGACGCGCCGCTGCCGGAGCTCTCGGGCATCTGGATGTCCGGCGAACCGGAGGCGGCGCTGGACGGAGCGGCCGTGCTGGTCGCGACGAGCGAGGGGCTCGCCGACTTCGTTGCGTGGGCGACCGCCCGCGGCGCGGCCGCCGTCATCGGCTGCGGTTTGCTCCCGTCGGAGTTCGCGCTCGACCAGCTACCCGAAAACGTGTCGCTGATCGCCTGGCCCGAAGCGGACGCCGACTTATCGCTCGTGCGCTTCCGGATCCAGGACGCGCTGCTGCGCGCTCAGCGCCGCCAGATCGAACGCGCGCGCGCCATCCACGAGCGCCTGACGCGCGTGGCCCTCGACGGGCGCGGGCTGGACGAGCTGGCCGCAACCCTCGCGGAACTGATCGGCGCGCCCGCGATCGTCAAGGACCGCCGCCACCGCAACCTCGCCGCCGCCGGCGGCGAGGCGCAGATCGACGCGGTCCGGCGGCGCGCGCTCGCGTTCGGGGCGACGACCCCCGACGTGGTCGAGGCGCTGGAACGTGACGGAACCTTCGAGCGCCTGCGCACCGAGCGGCGCCCGATGCACGTTCCGCCGAACCCGGACCTGCAGATGACGGCCCGGCTGATGGCGCCCGTCATCATGGGGGACGCGTACTACGGCTACATCTCGGTCGCGCGCGGGCGCCACGCACTCGAACGCATCGATCTGACGGCGGTCGAACATGCGGCCACGGTCGCCGCGCTCATCGTCGGCCGCGAGCAGGCCGTGCGCGCGCGCGAACGCAACCTGCGCAGCGTCTTCGTGTACGAGTCGATCTTCGGTCACGAGCCGAGCGACGTGATGGAACGCCGCGCGCAATACCTCGGCTACGATCCGGCCGACGGCCACGCCGTGCTCGTCGTGCGCGCGCTCGGGGGCGAATGCGACGTCGCGCGGGCGCGCATGGAACAGGTCGCCGTCGCGCTCGACGGGGAGATCGAAGCCGCGACCGGGCGCTCGGGGCTGTGTACCGTCGTCGGCGACGACCTGGCGGTGGCGCTGGTCCCGGCCCGCGCGGCGGAGAGCGCGCAGACCTGGTGCGTACGGGCGGAACGGCTGATGCAGGGCGTGTTCGCGGCCAACGCTTCGCTGGAGCTGGTCGCGGGCTTGGGTCGCTGGTGCGGCGACCGCTCCGCGCTGTCGCGTTCGTTTGCGCAAGCGCGGCTGGCTGCGAGCATCGGGACCCACGTCGGCGGCCCGCGCAGCGTCACGCCCTACGACCGGCTCGGCATCTACCGGTTGCTCGCGGATGCGGTCGACCCCGAAGCGCTGAGGGCTTCCGGCGCGAGCAGCTCGGCTCGCTCGAGCACGATCCAGACCTGGTAAAGACGCTGCGCGCGTACCTGCGAAGCCGCGGCAACAAGGCGCAGTGCGCGAAAGAGCTGTTCGTACACCTCAATACCGTCAAGTACCGTTTGACGCGCATCGCGGAACTGACCGGCCGCAATCTCGAGGACGCCGAAGCGCTGCTAAGCCTGCACGTCGCGCTCGAGATCGGCGACGTCCTGCCGCTGCTGCGCTCGCGCGCGGTCGCGGAGCTCGCGCCGCAGCAGTTTCCCGGTGGTCGAACGCGGTAGCTCGTCGACGAAGTCGACGCGCGCCGGCGTCTTGTACGCGGCCAGGGTGCGCTTGGCGAACGATACGATCTCGGCCGCGCCGAGACTCGCTCCCGGCCGCGGCACGACGAACGCGGCGGGGCGCTCGCCCAGATCCGCGTCGGGCATTCCGACGACCGCGACTTCCGCCACGTCCGGGTGCATCGCGAGCGCCTCCTCGACCTCGCGCGGCCAGATCTTGTAACCGCCGGCCGCGATCATGTCCTTGAGCCGGTCGACGATCGTGTAGTAGCCGTCGGCGTCGACCGTACCGACGTCGCCCGTGTACAGCCAGCCGCCGCGCAAGGCCTGGGCCGTCGCGGCCGGGTTGCGCCAGTAGCCCAGCATGAGGCTCGGGCTGCGCACGACGATCTCGCCGGTCTCGCCCGGCGCCGCTTCGCGCCCGTCGAGCGCGATCAGACGCGCTTCGACGTCGGGCGCGGGCGGCCCGACCGTACCGATCTTGTCGACCGGCCCGTTCGAGTTACTGTGCGTCGTCGGTCCCGCTTCCGTCAACCCGTAACTTTCGCTAACGGCGATGCCGGTGGCGTCTTCGAACGCTTGCAGCACCGGAGCGGCCAGCGGCGCCGCGCCGCAGGTGACGATGCGCAAGCTGCTCAGGTCGAAGCTCCGCAGCTCCGGCATCGCCGTCCAGCGGACGAACATCGGCGGCGCGCCGGTGAGGAACGTGCAGCGGTAACGCTCGGCGTTGGCCAGCATGCCGAGTGCGTCGAAGCGCCGCATCAGGACCAGGCTGCCGCCGACGCGGAACATCTGGTTCAGCGCGCTCTGCAGCGCGTAGAGGTGCGCGAGCGGCAGCGGCGTCAGCGCGCGGTCCCGCGCGCCGAACTGCCGTCGCAACATGCGGCTGCTCTGGCGGCAGTTCGTCAGCAGGGTGCGGTGCGAGTGCATCGCGCCTTTGGGCTTGCCGCCCGTGCCCGACGTGTAGATGATGAGCGCGAGGTCGTCGGGTAAGGGCGCGAACGCCCCGCGCGGCGGCGCGCCGCGCGTCAGCTCGTCCCACGCGAACGCGCCCGCGGGCGGGTGCGGTACGTCCCCGGCGAGCGCGACGGTCGCCACGGGTACGTCCGCAAACGCTCCGGCGGCCTGGTCCCAGAGCGCCGCGTCGACGATGGCGGCGCTCGGCTCGCTGTCGCGCAGGATGTGTTCGACCTCGCGCCGCTTGTACATCGCATTGATCGGCACGACGGCCGCACCTAAACGCAGCGTTCCGTAGTACGCGTCGATGAACTCGAGCGAGTTCTGCAGCATGACGGCGACGCGCCGGCCGCGCCGGATGCCGCGGGCCGCCAGCGCGTCGGCCGCCCGTTCGATGCGGGCGTCGAGCTCGCCGTACGAATAGCTGCGCTCGTCGAAGATCAGCGCGACCCGGCCGGGGTCGGCGCGCGCGACCGAGGCCACGAGCTCGGCCAGGGTCTCGGGTTCGCCCGGATCGTTCACCGTTAAACGGTAGCACGCGCGTTGCCGCCGCCGCTGCGGCCGAACCGGCCAGACTTTCGCCTTCGCGTTTGTCCGATTCGAACGCAGACGCGCGGCGGCCGCGCGCGTAGAATCAGCCACAGCCTTGCGTGCGAGGAGGACCGGATGGCCGAGAAGACCGGGTGGGAAGGGCGGTTCTACGAGGATTTCGAGGTCGGCGACGTCTACCGGCATCCGCTCGGGCGTTCGATCACGGAAGCCGATAACGTGTGGTTCACGTTATTGACGCAGAACACGAACCCGAGCCATTTCGACAACGAGTACGCCAAGGCCACGCCGTTCAAGCGAGCGCTGGTGAATAGCTGTTTCACGCTGTCGCTCGTCACCGGACAATCGGTTACCGACCTGAGCCAGAACGCGATGGCCAATCTCGCTTGGACCGACATCACGCTGCCGCATCCGGTCTTCTACGGCGATACGATCCACTCGCGCAGCGAAGTCCTCGCCAAACGCGAATCGGCGTCGCGGAAGGAAGTCGGGATCGTCGACGTGCGCACCGAAGGTTTCAACCAAGACGGCGCGACCGTGATCGCCTACAAACGAACGATCATGGTCTACAAGCGCGCGTTCCGCCCGATCGTGCGGCCGGCGTGACGGCGGTGGCGGCAAGCTCGGCGCGCGTGACGCGGCGCCTGGCCGAACGCGCGCTCGCGGTCGACCTGCGCGAGCTCGCGCCCGGGACGGTCGAGCGCGCGAAGCAGTCGGTGCTCGACGCGGCGGGCAGCGCGGTGCGGGCGCGCTTCGAGACGGACACGAGCGCGGCGGTGCACCGGGCCGTCTCGCACCTCGGCGCGCGCGGGGCGTGTACGGCGATCGGCTACGGCGCGCTGTTCGCGCCGCAGTACGCGGCGCTGCTCAACGGCTGCAACGTGCACGTGCTGGACTTCGACGACACGCACGAGCGGGCGTCGCTGCACCCCGGGGCGCCGGTCATCGCCGCGGCGCTGGCCGAAGGCGAGCGCGTGCCGGCCGGCGGAGCCCGGCTCTTGGAGTCGGTCGTGGCCGGCTACGACGTGGCCGTGCGCGTCGGTCGGGCCGTGCTGCCGCACGTGCATTACGCGCGCGGCTTTCACCCGACCGCGACGGCCGGGGTCTTCGGTGCGACCGCCGCCGCCGCGCGCATGCACGGCGACTCGGCCGCGCTGCTCGAGAGCGCGTTCGGCATCAACCTGAGCCAGACGGCGGGGTCGCTGCAGTTCAGCATCGACGGCGCGCAGACCAAGCCCGTTCAAGTGGGCTTGGCGGCGCACAACGCCGTGCTCGCGCGCGAACTCGCGGCGGCCGGCATTCGCGGCCCGGGCGAGGCGCTCGAAGGCCGCAGCGGCTTCCTGCACGCCTACTCGGACGGCGCCGATCCGGCCGGCGTGCTCGAGTCCTGGGACGGCGTGCACGAGATCGACCGCACCGCCTTCAAGCCCTACCCGTGCTGCCGGTACATGCACGCCGCGATCGACCAGCTCGGCGCGATCGTGCGCGAGCGCAAGCTCGATCCGCGCTCCGTCGAGCGGATCCGCGTCAGCCTGCCCGCGGCCGGCATGCGTCTGTGCGCGTGGCCGGAGGAGCGCAAGCGCCGGCCGAGGTCGATCGTCGACGCGCAATTCAGCATGTATTACGGCGCCGCCGCCACCGTGGCGTGGGGCGGCGTGCGCTGGGACGATTACGCCCGCCTCGATGCGCCGGAGATCGCCGCGCTGATCGAGCGCGTGACCGTTAGCGAGGATCCCGAGATCGAAGCGCTGGTTCCGAACATGGCGGCGTTGGTCGAAATCGAGGCGGCCGGCGTGCGCGAACGGCGGGTGGCGACCGGTCCGCGCGGCGAGCCGGACTCGCCGCTCGGGTGGGACGAGCTGATCGCCAAGTTCGAGAACCTGGCCGGTATCGCGTACGGTCCCGTGCGCCTCAACCGGATCGTCGAGATCGTCCGGGCGCTCGACGAGCTACCCGACGTCCGCATCTTGACCGCGGAACTGGGGCCCTGACGTGCCCGCTGCCGGCGAAGCCGCCGCCGTCGGGCTCGAGCCGACCGCCGAACAGCGGGACCTGCGCGCGGCGGTGCGCGCCCTCTGTGCGTCGTTCGACGGGGCCTACTGGCGCGCGCTCGACGCGCGGCGCGCGTACCCCGACGCCTTCATCGCGGCGCTGACGCACGCCGGCTACCTGGCGGCGCTGATCCCCGAGGAATACGACGGCGCGGGTCTCGGGCTCGCGGAAGCGTGCATCATCCTCGAAGAAGTCAACCGCTCGGGCGGCAATGCGGCCGCGTGCCACGCGCAGATGTACATCATGGGTACGGTGCTGCGGCACGGCAGCGAGGAGCAAAAGCGGCGGTTTCTGCCGCCGATCGCGCGCGGCGAGCTGCGGCTGCAAGCCTTCGGCGTCACCGAACCGACCGCCGGCAGCGACACGACGAAGATCGCGACGACCGCGGTGCGCCGCGGCGACCGCTACGTCGTCAACGGACAAAAAGTCTGGACGTCGCGGGTCCAGCACAGCGACTTCATGCTGCTGCTGGCGCGCACGTCGCCGCCGTCGAGCGATCCGAACGCCAAGACCTTCGGGCTTTCGACGCTGCTGGTCGACCTGCGCGACGCGCCGCCCGGAACGCTCGACGTGCGCCCGATCCGCACGATGATGAACCACGAAACCAACGAAGTGTTCTTTCACGACCTCGAGGTGCCGGTGGAGAACCTCGTGGGCGAAGAAGGCCGCGGCTTCCGCTACATCCTCGACGGCATGAACGCCGAGCGGATTCTGATCGCGGCCGAGTGCGTGGGCGACGGCCGGTTCTTCACCGAGCGCGCGGTGAAATACGCCTCGGAACGGGTCGTGTTCGACCGCCCGATCGGCCGCAACCAAGGCGTGCAGTTTCCGATCGCGCGCGCGCACGCCGCGCTGGACGGCGCCGACCTCGTGCGCCGTCAGGCCGCCGCGCTCTTCGATGCCGGGCGCCCCTGCGGCGCGGAAGCGAACACGGCCAAACTGCTGGCCTCCGAAGCGTCGTGGCAGGCCGCCAACGCCGCGCTCGACGCATTGGGCGGCTACGGCTTCGCCGAAGAGTACGACGTCGAACGGAAATTCCGCGAGACGCGCCTCTACATCACCGCCCCGGTGGCGAACAATCTGATACTCTCCTTTATCGGGCAGCACGTGCTGGGAATGCCGAGGTCGTTTTAATGGCAGTCGTACAGGGCCGTTTGGCGGGTCGCGTCGCGATCGTGACGGGCGCCGCCAGCGGCATCGGATTCGCAACGTTGAAGGTGTTCGCGCGCGAAGGGGCGCGCCTCGCGGCGTGGGATCTCAACGCCGAAACGTTGGAGGCGCGGGTCGCGGAAGCCGGCGCCGACGCGCTGGCGGTGGCGGTCGACGTCGCGGACGAACGCAGCGTCGAAGCGGCGATGGCGCAAACGCTGGCGCGCTTCGGGCGCATCGACGTGCTGGCGCACTACGCCGGCATCACGCGCGACGCGCTGCACCACAAGCTCTCGCTCGAGGCCTGGGACGCCGTGATCCGTGTGAACCTGACGGGCTCGTTCGTCGTCGCCAAAGCCGTCGCGCAGGTGATGAGCGAGCAGCGCCGGGGCAGTATCGTGCTGACCGCCTCGCGTTCCGCCTACGGCAACGTGGGGCAGGCCAACTATTCGGCCTCCAAAGCCGGCGTGATCGGTCTGACGCGCACCCTGGCGCTCGAGCTCGGCCGTTTCGGCGTCCGCGTCAACGCCTTGGCGCCCGGCTTCGTCGAGACGCCGATGACGGGAACCGTCCCCGACAAGGTGCGCGAGCGCGCGATCGCGGTGACGCCCTTGCAGCGCACGGCGCAGCCCGAAGAAATCGCGTTGGCCGCGCTCTTCCTGGCCTCGGACGATTCGTCGTTCGTGACCGGACAGACGCTCAACGTCGACGGCGGCCGCACGGTCGGACTGGCGACGTGACCGCCGCGCCGATGCGCAGCGAGATGGGCTGGAGCGACGCCGAGCGCATCGTCGTGCGGGGGTACGATCTGCCGGGCGAACTCCTGGGCAACGTCGATTTCGGCGGCATGGCCTTCCTCGAACTGATGGGCCGCGTGCCGGCGCGGGACGAAGCGGTCGTGTTCAACGCGCTGCTGGTGACGCTGGTCGAACACGGCATGACGCCGAGCGCGATCGTCGCGCGCATGACCTACCTCGGCGCGCCGGAGGCGCTGCAGGCTGCGGTGGCCGCCGGGCTTTGCGGCCTGGGCACGGTGTTCGTCGGGACGATCGAGGGCTCGGCCAAGTTCTTGCAGGAATCGGTGCGCGCGGCGGGTCCCGATGCCGATCTCGGCGCCCTCGCCGCCGCGATCGTCGCGGACCATCGCGCGCGAGGCGCCGCGATCCCCGGGCTCGGCCACCCGGTTCACAAACCGCACGACCCGCGCTCGGCGCGGCTGTTCGAGATCGCCCAAGAGCGCGGCTTTCGCGGTCGCTACGTCGCGCTGATGGAAGCGGTGCGCGCGCGCGCCGAGGCGGAATTCGGCAAGGTGCTGCCGCTCAACGCCACGGGCGCCATCGGCGCGCTCGCGAGCGAGCTCGGCATCCCCTGGCAGGCCGCGCGCGGGCTGGGCGTGATGGCGCGCGCGGTCGGTCTGGTGGGCCACATTCTGGAGGAGAGCCGGACGCCGATCGCGCGTTCGATCTGGCAGGCGGTCGCAACGGACGTCGACGCGTCGCGAACGAGCGCGTCCTAGGCCGTGACCGCTCTCGAGCTCGCGGCTTGCCGCAGCGCGCTGTTCGTGCCGGGCGACCGGCCGGACCGGTACGCCAAGGCGATCGCGAGCGGCGCCGACGCGGTGATCGTCGACCTCGAAGACGCCGTCGCGCCGGCCCGCAAGGCTTCGGCGCGGGCGAGCGCGCTCGCGTTTCTCGCGGAACCGGCGCCGGCCGTCCGGATCCTGCGGCTGAACGCGCTGCACGGCCTCGAGGGCCTGCGCGATCTCTTGGCGCTCGCGGAAAGCGACGCGCGACCCGATGCGTTGCTGCTCGCCAAGTGCGCCGGCGCGCACGAGATCGGCATGCTCGCTGGGTTCGTGGGGGAGCGGCACGGCGAACCGGCCCTGATCGCGCTCGTGGAGACCGCGCGCGGCCTGGCCTGCGTCGAATCCATTGCCGAAGCCGACGGCCGGGTCGCGGGGTTGATGTTCGGCGGCGCCGATCTGGCGGGCGAACTGCGCGCGGAAGCGGCCTGGGACACCTTGTTGTACGCGCGCTCGTGCGTGGTGGCCGCGGCGGCGCTGCGCGGTTTAGCGGTTCTCGACGTTCCGTATTTCGATCTGCACGACGACGACGGCGTGCGGCGCGAGGCCGCGGCCGCGTGCCGGCTCGGGTTCACTGGGAAGGCCGCGATCCATCCGCGCCAGCTCGCCGCCATCCACGCCGCATTCGTGCCCGACGCGCGGGCGGTGGCAGCGGCACGGGCGACGCTCGCGGCGGTCGGCGACGGCGGCGCGACCGTCGTCGCGGGGCGCATGGCCGATAGCGCCATGCTGCGTGCCGCCCGCCGCACGCTCGACCTCCACGAACGCTCCGTGCCGCGGTGAGCGACGCGCGCTTACCGTTGGCCGGCATCACGGTCGTGGCCCTCGAACAGGCCGTGGCCGCGCCGTTCGCCACGCGGCAACTGGCCGACATGGGCGCGCGGGTCATCAAGCTCGAGCGGCCCGGCACGGGCGACTTCGCGCGCGGATACGATGCGACCGTGGCCGGACAATCGTCGTTCTTCGTCTGGCTGAACCGCTCCAAGGAAAGCGTCGCCCTCGACCTCAAGGAGGCGCGTTCGCGCGAGATCCTCGACGCGCTGGTGGCGCGGGCCGACGTGTTCATCGCCAACCTGGCGCCGGGCGCCGCCGAACGGCTCGGCTTCGGCGCCGCGCGGCTGCGCGCGCGCGACCCGCGCCTGATCGTCTGCGACGTCTCCGGGTACGGCGACGCCGGGCCGTATCGCGACAAGAAGGCGTACGATCTGCTCGTGCAGGCGGAGGCCGCGTTGCCCGCGACCACCGGCGACGAGCGCCCGGCAAAGGTCGGCATTTCGATTTGCGATATCGCGGCCGGAATGTACGCGTTTTCCGCCATCGTGCTCGCGCTCTTCGCCCGCGAGCGAACCGGGAGCGGTGCCGCGCTGTCCGTCTCGCTGTTCGACGCGATCGCCGAATGGATGTCGGCGCCCGCCTACGCGACCCTGTACGGCGGGCGCGAACCGGTGCGTGCCGGACTGCGGCACAATTCGATCTATCCGTACGGGCCGTTCCGTTGCGGCGACGGCGCCGTCCTGATGCTGGCCGTTCAGAACGACCGCGAATGGGCGGCCTTCTGCGAATGCGTGCTGCAGCGTCCCGAGCTGGCGAACGATCCGCGCTTCGCCGGCAACGCCGCCCGCAGCGAAAACCGGCTCGAGATCGACGCGCTGATCGACGCTGCGTTCGCGGGCTATACGAGCGATGAAGCCGCGGAACTGCTGGAGCGCAGCGGGATCGCGACCTCGCGCTCGAACGACGTCGCCGGCTTTCTCGCTCACCCGCAGCTTTCGGTGCGCGAACGATGGCGCGAGGTGGCGACCCCGGGCGGGCCGGTGCGCGCGTTCTTGCCGCCGTTCGTCGGCCTCGGCGAACCCGCGATGGGTCCCGTCCCGGCGCTGGGCGAGCATACGGAACGCGTGCTTCGCGAGTTTGGCTTGGCCACGCCCTAGGCGACCCGGCCGGCGGCGCGCCTCGGCTTCGCGGCCGCCGCGGCGCCCGGATAGGAGCGCAGCCGGCCATCGAGCAGCGAGAAGAAGTGCAGCGCGGGCAACTCCGACCCGAGCGGCCGGAGCTCGACCGCCCGCAGCAGGGCGTCGGCCGCGGCCAGCCGCTCCTCGGCCGTGCGGAAGGTTTCGAGCCGCACGAGGTGCGCGCGGCCGCGCGCGTCGCGCACGGTGAGATCGGCGCCGCGCGGACCCGGACCCAGGCGTGCGAGCGGAATCCGAAAGAGGCGCCGGCCGAGTTTCGACCCGGCGAAACATGCTGCGGCGCGCAGCGTCGCGGCTTCGAGTTCGTGCCGGCCGACCGGATCGACGCCGGCCGGATCGCCGACGCTGCGGCGCTCCAAGACGAGCAGCGCGAGGTTCGCGAAGCTGCGCACGTCGGCCGGCTCGTCGCGGAGCCGCCGCGCCGCGAGCGCCCGGCGCAGCGCTTCCCGCACGACGCCCTCGACGAGTCCGGGCGTGCGGAGAAGGAATGAGAGGCGGTCGTCCATGGTGCGATCAGTATGAACGGCCGCTGTGCCAGCGTGCTGGCACAGCGGCACTGCCGGCGCCCGGATTCTTCGCCGCGACGCACGGCGTGCCCGCGGCGCTCGGCGGCAACGCCGGGAGGAAAGACCGGCCGGCGGCCGGGATCGCAGGGCCGAGTTATTCGCTAACGATGCAGGTCGAACGCTTCTAAATATCGCTAAGTTCGGAACCGCGTAGCCTTGTGCGTCTGTTGTCGGAATGCTATGCTGAACGATGCTGGAGTCAACTCCGGCGGGTCGAACGAGAATAAATAGTAACGATGAGTTGTTACGGAAGTTGTTTTTTTTGGCCGTTCACGTTCAAAGGTAATACGTCTACGATCCTAACGGTCGCGCCGCAACGTCGATCGCGTCGCGCCGGAACGATCAGAAAGTCAGGAAGCATCTTTATGCATGGTATGCATGATCTTCACGCGCGGTGCGCTGCGCTCTGGACCGCGGCCCTCGCTGCCGCGATCCTGTGTTGCACGTACGCGCTGCCCGCGTCGGCCGCCCAACGTTCGGGCCTCGGCGGCTGGACGTCGGCCGATCAGAGTATCGCAACCAATCTTCCCGGGACTCGCGCGTATCTCGCTCCGCCGGCAGGTTTCGATCCGCTGACCGCGTCGGACGCGCAACTGGAGGCGTTCGGCTTTCCGCCGCGACCCGGCTCGGATAGCCCGGCCTATTTCGAGTGGCAACGGGCCGTAACGTCGCCGGCACTCGTCATCCAGCCGACGCTGGTCCAAACCTCGATAGTGAACGGCGCGCTCCTTCCGGCGCTGCATCCGGCGTTTGCCCGGATCGGCAACGCGGTGGCCTCCAATTCATCGAACTGGAGCGGATACTCCGTGGTGGATTCCAACCGGCCGTTCAAGAACGAAGAGATCTCCACGCAGTTCTTGGTTCCCGTCGCTCAACAGGCCTTCGGTTCGGGCAACGGCGGCTGGGACTACGGCTCCGCCTGGGACGGTATCGACGGCAACGGCTCGTCGGACGTGCTCCAGGCCGGTATCGAGTTCGATGCATACGAGAACGGCACGTCGACGAACGCGACGTATGCCGCGTGGTACGAGTGGGCTCCGGCCGCCGAAGTCCGCATCTCGAACATGCCGGTGGCACCGGGCGACCTCATTCGCGTGATCGTTTGGAACAGCAGCACCAACGTGGGGCACGCCGAGATCGTCAACTTCACGGCAAACCGGGAGGTGAAGGTCGTCTTCAACGCACCGTCCGGCCGGTTCGTGTGGGGAAATAGCCTCGAGTGGATCGTCGAACGGCCGACGATCGGCAATGCACTCGCGACCTTGACCAACTACGTCGGCGACCCGTTCACCGACAACTTCGCCTTCAATACGACGGGGACCAAGACGTATTACTATCCGGGGCGCAATGCGACCGGTACCGAACAAAACATCACGATGGACGATAATAACGGCAAGCCGATTTCCATCGTACAACTGGGCGGACTGTGGGATCTCTGGTTCTACGACGAGGGCTCGGCGTACAAGAACTGAGCGCCGGCGGCAATCGACGCTGAGTGCGGAGCCCTCAAACGCCGTCGAGCTTTGGGGGCTCCGCCGCATCCCGGGCCGTTCGCTCGGGGCCGGGAGCGCGTTCGGGCAGCGTTCGCCCGATCGTGCGTTCCGCGAACTCCGGAGGAACCGCCCTCGAGAACCAGAACCCTTGGCCGAATTCGCAGCCGAGGTCGCGCAGGCACGACGCCTGTTCTTCGGTTTCGATGCCCTCCGCTAGGGCCAGTAGGCCGAGGTTGTGCGCCATCGTGACGATCGTGCGCGCGATCTCCACACCGCGCGGGTCGGCCGTTATCTGGTTTACGAACGACCGGTCGACCTTGAGCAGCTTCAAGGGGAGGCGGGTCAAGTAGCTGAGCGACGAGTATCCGGTGCCGAAATCGTCGATGTGCAAGTCGACCCCGAGCGCGCGGATCCGGCCGACCGTCTCCATCGTGCTCTCGAACCGTTCCAACAGAACGGTTTCGGTGATCTCCAATTTCAGGCTGCTCGCGGTCAGGCCGTTGAGCGCGAGCGCCTCCGCAATCTCGGCGATCAGGTTGTGCCGGCCGAACGTTTTGCTCGAGATGTTGACGCTTACGGTCAGCTCCGGAGCGTCGAACGCGACTTGCCAGGCGCGCAGCTGACGGCAGGCCTCGTGCAGCACGAAGAGGTCGATCTCGACGATCAGTCCGATGTTTTCCGCTTCGGCGATGAACGCCCCCGGCAGGAGGATACCGCGATCGGGATGGTCCCAGCGCACGAGTGCTTCGAGGCCGACCACGCGGCCTTGCTCGAGTTCTACGACCGGTTGGTACTCGACGAAGAACTCGCGCCGCGCGATGGCCCGGCGCAGATCCATCTGCAGGTTGAGCAGGCCGACCGCGCGCGCGTGCATCTCGAAATCGAAGACCACGTGCTGCGAGCGGCCGCGCGCTTTGGCTTCGTACATCGCCGTATCCGCATCGCGCAGCACGTCCTGCGCTTCGTCGTAGGCCGCGGAGCCGATCGCGATGCCCATGCTGGCCGAGGTGAAGACCTCGAAGCCGTCGAGATAGAGCGGTATCTGCAGCGCGGTCTGGATGCGCTCCGCGACGCGCGTCACGTCGCCGGATCCGTCGATTTCGGTCAGCAAGATGGCGAATTCGTCGCCGCCGAGGCGCGCGACCACGTCGTCCGGCCGCACGCAGCGCGCGAGCGTCTGCCCGACGTGCACGAGCAAGCCGTCCGCCAGCGCGTGCCCGAGACTGTCGTTGAGGACCTTGAAACGGTCTAGATCCAGAAAGACGACGGCGAAGCGGCTCTGCGGGCGCCGCTTCGTGCGAGCGATGGCGCGATTCAAACAATCGCTAAAGTACGCGCGGTTCGGCAGTCCCGTCAATTCGTCGTGGAACGCCTGCCGTCTGATCGTCTCGTCGGACGTCTTGCGGGCCGTGAGATCGTGAACGATCTTGATGAATCCGCGCGGCCTTCCTTCGACGTCGGGCTCCAGCCGCGTCGTGGCGCCGCTCGCGAAGAAGCGGCCGCCGCCGCGCCGCACGTGCCAGGATTCGTTAGAGCTTTGCCCGTGGCGCGCGGCGGCGGCGATCTCCGCCTCCGGGAGCCGGCGCGCGATCGCTTCCTGCGGGTAGACGAGCGAAAAATGTTTGCCGAGCGCCTCGGCCTCGCTGTAGCCGAAGAGACGTTGCGCGCCCTGGTTCCAAAGCAGGATTCGGCCGTCCACGTCGATCGAGAACACCGCGTAGTCGGAAATCCCCTCGACCAGCACGCGGAGTTGCTCCTCGCTTTCGCGCAGGCGTTGTCGCGCCAGGTAGGACTCGGTCGAATCCAGCACGATCTTACTGAATCCGGTGACCGCGCCGGCGCGGTCGCGCACCGCGCGCAGGATGTCCGTGCACCACACGCGGCTTCCGTCCTTGCGAACGTGCCAGCCTTCGGCAGAAGCCTGTCCGCTTTCGACGCACGTCTGCAGTTCCGTTGCCGGTCTGCCTGCGGCGACGTCCTCGGCGGTGAAGAACAGCGAATGAGGGCGCCCCAGCACCTCTTCGGAAGCGTAGCCGAAGGTCCGCTCGGCCGCCGCGTTCCACGTGTTGACCAGCCCGTCGGCGGAAAGCGTGAACTCCCCGGACTCGAGCGAGCCGTCGAGGATCCGCCGGTACGGCTCGTCGAGCCGGCTAGTATCCACGACGGCGCGCCCGGGCGATGCGCCGCAGCGGAGCGTCCTTCGCGGCACGGGCGTTTGCCGCCGGCCGGGTGGTACGATTACTCGCGGTGATCATCGTGCGTCAGAATTAATCGTACGCCCGCGAGCGGGCGCGAGTCTGTATGAATTCGTACCGAAGCGCCGCAAACGTAACGGCCAATAAGAGGCTCGATCGCTTCCGGCGGCGTGTTTCGGACGCACGTACCAAAGCAGCTGACCGGACGTTGAGGCTAATCGCCGAGGGCTCCCGCTAACGCCGCGACCGAAAGAAGCAGGCACACCGGTGAGTACACGCGACGGTCGAGCGCCGCGAAGAGGCGCGATTTCTTTGCGTTCGGCATGCCGCCCGCGAGGCCGACCGCGCCGCGCGCCGCTAAGACGAGCGACGTTGCGAGGCTGCCCGCCCGGGCCGCGCGGGCGAACGGCGGCGGCCGGCCCGCGACCGAGCTTGCGGCCAGCCCGAGCAAGGTTGCGACCGCGAGACAGGGCCCGGGCCCGGGAAACCGGTCGAAGCCGCCGACGGCGTCCGCGAGCGTTTTCCGGTCGGGCGCGGGCCAGGCGCTGCCCGTCGCCCAAAGGGCGTGCAGCGCGCTCAGGGCTCCCAGCGACACGACCGCAGCGTCTCGAGTTCGGGCCAGCACGGCTTGCAGCACGCGAGGTCGTTCCCGAGCGGCCCGCGGTTCCCCGGCGTATTCTTGAAACGCGAGTTCTTGAAACGTTTGATACGGACCGGGTAGACTGCCCCCATGGCACGCCCGGTCAACGCGACGCTCCGAGACGATCTGCTCGACGACCTGCTCGAGGCGGTCGCGCGCGTGGGTTTAGGTAACCTCTCGCTGCGAGCCCTGTCCCGCGAGCTGGGCGTGAGCCCTCGGATGCTGCTGTACCATTTCGGCTCGCGCGACGGGCTGCTCGACGCGATCGTGGGGGAAACCAGCCGCCGGCTCGCCGATGCGACGCCGCTCGAAGGAACGCTGCCGGAGATGGTTCGCGCCTCGTGGACGTGGATGACGTCGCCGCGCCGGCGCGGCTTCTTGAACGTGTTCTACGAAGTCTGCGCGCTCGGCGCGCGGGATGCGACCCGGCGCGGCGCGGTGGCGTCGTCGCTGTTCGTCGATTGGCACGCGTTGCTGGTCCGGCGCGGAGTTCCCGACGAATCGGCGACGTTGCTGCTGGCGACCCTCCACGGGCTGTTGCTGGACCTGGTCTTAACGGACGACCGCGCGCGCGTCGAGCGTGCGTTCGTCGCTTTCGTCGCGAGGATTCCCTCGCAGAAAGGAGCGTAGCGCGTGGCGCTTATACGTTCCGCGCTCGTCTTCGGTCTGGTCGTGTGGCTGGTCGCGACCGCGCTCTTCGTACCGCTCGGGCACTTCGTGTTCGGGCCGGACAACCGGCTCCCGGTTGCGCTCTCGGCCGGCTGCATGGTCGTCGCGACCTTCGCGGGCGTCTACTGGTTCGCGCTGCGCGTCTTGCGGCGCGAAACGCGGCCGAGTTTCGAGCAGGGCGCGCTGCTGGGAGTCGCGGTGTGCTGGCCGGGTCTGGTCCTCGACGGCGCGCTGTATGCGCTCGATTCCGGCCGGTATCCGGGGCTGGACGGTCCGGCCAGCGGCGCGATGAGCGCGGGACTTCTGTTCGCGTATGCGGCGGCGTTGCTGGGCTCGCTCGGGGCCGCGTACGCCGCCTGCGGCCGGATCACTCCGCCGGGTGCGATTCCAGCTTCCGCCAAACGATGAGCCAGCGCCCGTCCCGGCGGCCGAGAACGTACACGTCGTGCCCGGCCTCCGACGATTCGACCCCCTGGTACGCGTAGCGCATTCGCCACGTCAGGGTCGCCGCCGCGACCTCGCCGGCGACGTCGATCGCCGGCTCGTCGAGTTCGGCCCACAGAACCCGGGCGCTCGAGACGAAATCGTCGTAGCTCTTCGCAACGGCATCGCCTCCGCGCGCGACGCGCGCGAGATCGGGACCGACGATCGCGGCGTCGTCCGCGAAGTACTCGCGGACGCGGGCCGCGACCTCTCCCGGCGGCGCGGTTCGCCACGCGTCGTTGACCGCGCGCAGGATCTCGCGGATTTGACCTCGGTCGTCCATCGTTAGCGATGCGGTTTCGCTCGGCGCGCGCGCGCTCTTGCCGCACGAACCGTGCCGAATGCGCGCGCCCGCCCGAGGGAGTGGCTGCACGAGGCGTCAAAACCCGGCGTCATGATGCAGCGCGTCCTTCCAAGCGCCGGACCGCTGCGCCGGCTGTCGTTCGGGCTCTCCGATGCGGCGGTGTTTCTGGGCGCACTCGCGCTGTTGGCGATCGTCGCCAAGATCGGCGCCGGCGCGTTCGTCGCGTTCGTGCCGCCGCAGACGGTGCCGGCCATCGATCTGGACCCGCGCAACCTTCCGTACTACGCGGGACGCTCGACCCTGCGCATGTTCGTCGCCCTCGCAGCCTCGTTCGCCTTCACCTTCGTCTACGGATATGCGGCGGCGCGCAGCCGCTACGCCGAACGGGTGCTGGTCCCGCTGCTGGATATCCTCCAGTCGGTTCCGGTCCTCGGTTTTCTCTCGATCACGGTTACGGGGTTCATCGCGCTGTTTCCGGGCCGCCTGCTCGGGCTCGAGGCGGCGTCGATCTTCGCGATCTTCACGTCGCAAGCGTGGAACATGGCCTTCTCGTTCTACCAGTCGCTGCGCACGCTACCGAACGATCTGAGCGAGGCCACCGCAGCCTACGGCCTTTCGTATTGGGAACGCTTCGTGAAGCTCGAGGTTCCGGCCGGCGCGATCGGTCTGGTCTGGAACGCGATGATGAGTTTCGGCGGCGGCTGGTTCTTTCTGGCCGCGAGCGAAGCGATCAGCGTCCTCAATCGGTCCTATACGCTGCCCGGCATCGGCTCCTACGTCGCCGCCGCGGTGGCCGCGAAAGACATGCGGGCTCTGGCGTGGGCCGTGCTGACGATGGCGGTCGTCATCTTCTCCGTCGACCAGCTCTTCTGGCGCCCTCTGGTCGCATGGTCGGACAAGTTCCGCCTCGAGCAAAGCGCCTCCGGAGACGGCCCGCGCTCGTGGGTCTACGACCTGCTGCGCACGTCCCGTTTACCGAACGCTGCCGGCGCGGTGTGGGCGCCGGTCGCCGATGCGGTCGACGGCGCGTTGCGGTCGCTGACGCGCGTGCGGCCGAAGCGGGAGGCGGCCGCGCGTTCGCGCGCCGTCGCCGATGCGTTCTACAACGTCGTCCTGCTCGTCGTCGTCGTCGCCGTCATCGCGGCCGGCGTGCGCTTCATCTTGTCGGCGGTCGGGCCGGCCGAGGTCGGCAAGGTCGTGCTGCTCGGCTTCTACACGCTGCTGCGCGTTGCCGTGCTGCTGGCCTTTGCGACCGTCGTCTGGACGCCGATCGGCGTCGCGATCGGCTTCAGCCCGAAGATGGCGCGCATCGCACAGCCGGTCGCGTTGTTCTTGGCGTCGTTTCCGGCCAATTTCATCTTTCCGTTCGCGACGCTGGCCTTCATCCGCTATCGGATTCCCATCGACGCCGGCAGCGTGCTGCTGATGGCGCTCGGGTCGCAGTGGTACATCCTGTTCAACTCGATCGCCGGCGCCCAGAGCATACCCACCGATTTGCGGGAGATGACTGCCGACTGCGACCTGACGGGTTGGAACCGCTGGCGGCGTTTGATCGTCCCGGGCATCTTCTCGTACTGGGTGACCGGTGCGCTGACCGCGAGCGGCGGTGCCTGGAACGCGAGCATCGTGTCCGAAGTCGTTAGCTGGGGTTCCACGACGCTCGTCGCGGCCGGCCTCGGCGCGTACATCGCCGACGCGACGTCGAAAGGCGACTGGCCGCGCATCACGCTCGGCGTCGGAGTGATGAGCTTGTACGTCGTTCTCGTAAACCGTATCCTGTGGCGGCGGCTTTACGCTCTCGCGGAGAGAAAGTACCGTCTGTGAGTGACGTCATCGTGGTCGAAAACGTCTGCAAATCGTTCCCGCTTCCCGAGGGGAAGGGCGAGTTTGCCGTCCTCGATCACGTCGACCTGCGCGTCGCGCAAGGCGAAGTGGTCGCCCTGCTCGGACGCAGCGGCAGCGGTAAGAGCACGCTCTTGCGCATCATGGCAGGCTTGATTCGACCCTCCAGCGGCACGGTCACGAGCAGCGACGCGCCGCTGAACGGGCCGAATTCCGACGTCGCGATGGTCTTTCAATCGTTCGCCTTGCTGCCGTGGCTGACGGTGATCGAGAACGTCGAACTCGGGCTCGAAGCGCGCGGGGTCGGGCGCACGGAACGTACCAAGCGGGCGCTCAAGGCGATCGACCTCGTCGGCCTGGACGGCTTCGAGAGCGCGTATCCCAAGGAGCTTTCGGGCGGCATGAAGCAGCGCGTCGGCTTCGCGCGCGCGCTCGTCGTCGAACCGAAAGTGCTGTTCATGGACGAGCCCTTCAGCGCGCTCGACGTGCTGACGGCCGAGAACCTGCGCGGCGAGATCGACGACCTCTGGAATGCCGGCCATTTTCCGGCGAAGAGCGTGCTGATCGTCACGCACAATATCGACGAGGCCGTTTTTCTGGCCGATCGCGTCGTCGTGCTGGGCTCGAATCCCGGCCACGTGCGCGGCGAGGTCGAGATCGGCATGCCGCGCCCGCACGACCGCAACGGCGACGCGTTCAAGCGGTTGACGGAATACCTGTACGCGGTGATGACCAACCCCGAGATGACGGTCGAATCGAAGGAGCTGCACGCCCCCGCGGCGGCGCCGCCGCGCGGCAAGGCGGCGTCTCCGTTCGCGCGCCCGCTCCCGCACGTTCGCGTCGGCACGATCAGCGGTCTGGTCGAATTGATGGTCGACATGGGCGAAGGCAACGAGGTTGCCCGGGTAGCCGAACGGCTGGCGCTTCCGGTCGACGACTTTCTATCGATCGTCGAAGCGGCCGTGCTCCTGGGTTTCGTCGAGGTGAAAGCCGGTTGCGTCGGCGTGACGCCGATCGGCCGGGATTTCGCGACGACGACGATCCTTCGTTCCAAGGACCTCTTCCGCGAGCAAGTCCTCGCGCGCGTCCCGATCGTCGCGACGATCGCCAAGACGTTAGCCGAAAAGGAAGACAAGTCGATGCGTTCCGATTTCTTCATCGACTTGCTCGACGAGTACTACCCCGCGACCGAGGCGAAGCTGCAGTTCGACACCGCCGTCGAATGGGGCCGCTACGCCGAACTCTTCGAGTACGATGCCGACGACGACCGTCTCTCGCTCGACGCCGCCGCGCAGAGTTCGGTCCTGCGGGCGGAGCCGCCGCCGGGCCGCTCGTAGCAGGGCCTCCCTTTCTCGTACGTCGGGCGGACGGAAACGTTGACTCCGAGCGGTGTGACGTTTATCCTGTTATGAGGTATTATAATAAGGACTCGATGGGAGTTCGCGGCGCACGCGGTGCGACCGCACGTGAGGGGAGGTGATGATCCGCAATGGACGACGGCAGTAGGCGCTTCGGCCAGCCTCCGCCCGAACAGGGCGTTTTCGCAGGCGTCGCATTGCGACGCCGCCACTTGCTCCTCTAAGGAGTCCGACCGTGCTTTTTCTTATCTCCGCCGCGCGTCGCTTCTGGACTGCGCTCGACACCGTTCCCCCCCGCCCCCGCCCCTCGTTCGACGAGCCGGGCAGGCCCCCGAGCCCGACTTCCGCGAGTTGGATCCTCCACGCGCGCTGACGTCTGCCGCTAGCGCGGCACCCGAGTTCCGCCCGCTGAATCTTCGCTAATCGCCGATCTCGGCGTCCTCGCCGTTGCGAACGCCTATTTTGCGTTGCCCGTAGGGTGCCGGTTTCGGGCAAGTAATTGAAGAGCGCATGACCTCAGGAGTCGGTGCCGTGACTCACCTCGAGTTTGCGCTGCGCGTCGCTAGCGCCCTGTGTTTCGGCGTCGTCATCGGGCTCGAGCGGCAATGGCGCCAGCGGTTGGCGGGTCTGCGCACCAACGCCCTGGTCGCGACCGGCACGAGCCTCTTCGTCCTGATCACGCCGTTGGTCGGAGGGACGGCGAACCCGACGCAGATCCCGGCCTACATCGTTTCGGGCATCGGGTTCCTCGCCGGCGGTGTGATTTTCAAGGAGCGCTTGAGCGTGAGCGGCCTCAACACGGCGGCGACCCTGTGGTGTACGGCCGCGGTCGGCGCGCTGGCCGGGTACGGCTATCTCGCGGAGGCCGCCATCGGCGTCGCCGCGGTCCTGGTCGCGAACGTCGTGCTGCGGCCCATCGTCGCGCGCATCAACCGGCAGCCGTTCGGGGGCACCGAAGTCGTTTCGAGCTACGAGCTCCGCGCCGTGTGCCGCCAGGACGTCGAGGAACGGGTCCGGACGGCGACGATTGCGGCGGTCCGAAGCGCGGCGATGTCCCTGATCGCCGTGTACAGCGAAGACGTCGAGGCGACGAACCGCGTGGAGGTGATCGCGGACGTCACGGTCACGGGCCGGCCCGACGCGCGGCTCGAAAAGATCGTGACGAAGCTCGGCATCGAACCGGGCGTGGTCGCGGTCAGCTGGCGGGCCGTTCCCACCAGCGATGAGGAAAGCGAGTTGCTGCCGGAAGCCTGAGCGCGGAACCCGGCAACGGTCCCAGCCTATCCCGAGCTTTGTGGGCTAGGCTGCGGAGAGATGTCACGTCGCGTCCTCGCGTTTTTCTTTGCGCTCGCAGTTCTGTGGTTCGCACCGCCGGGCGCATCGGCGCAGAGCGCTGCCGGCGAGATCGATCTGACGGTGGTCGATGCGGCGACGGATGAGCCGCTCGGCAACGTGAGGACGTTTCTGCTCGGCGCCCAGAGCGCGAACGCTCTGACGACCGCCTCCGGGGCGATCAGCTTTACCGACGTGCCCGCCGGTATCTATCGCGTCCGCGTGCAGCTGCGCGGCTACGACGGCGCGAGCACGCGAGAATTCGACGTTCTGCCCGACCGCGCCGTCCACGTGCGCATCCGGCTGTCGAAGCGAACCGGCGCGGGCGGCAGCGGCGCCGGCGGTTCCGCCGCCGTCGCGTCCGGCAACGGCTCGAACCTCAAGGTGATCGGTACCGTGAGCGCGCGCGCGAAGGTTTCGATTACCACGACCGACATCGGCGCCGACAGCCCGATCCGCCGGCTCTCCGACTCGCTGACCGACGCGCTGGATAAGCTCGCCGGGGTTTCCGTGACGACGGACGCGACCGATCCGAACAGCCCGGTTCAAATCTCGCTCAACAACCAAGACGAATCGCAGACGGCGCTGACGCTCGACGGGATTCCGCTGTCGGCGCCGGGCTCGGCCGGCAACCTGCGGGGCGTGGGCACGGACCTGTTCTCCGGTTCCTCGGTGAGCTTCTCGCCGACGGCCGGCGGCCTCGCGGGCGGCGTGAATTTCTCGACGTTACAGCCCACGCAGGCGCTGCAGGTGCGCGCCGCCGGGACGACCGGAACGTACGATCGCTCGAATTACGCGTTCGCGGCGACCGGATCGGCCGGCCGTCTCGGGTTCGTGGTCGAGCATACCTGGCGCGGCTCGAACAGCCCGCTGACGTTCCGGGTCTACGAGGATCAAAGCGGCCTGACGTACGCCCACGGCGGGAACTCCGTCTCGGTCGGCGATCTGATCAAACTCCGCTACACGCTCGCCGACGAACGGACCAGCGTCACGGCCTCCGCGCTCGATACGAACCGCCTGGCCTATCAGATCTGCGCGCAGGACGTGACGGTGCTGCCCTGTGGTATCGGTCCCGGCAACGACTCGTTCGGACGGTACGGGCTCGCCTACGCGACGGTGCAGTCGCTGATCGGCAACGTGCAGACGAGCTTCTCCGCATACACGAACTCGGGCACGCAGAATACGAACGATCTCAACCGCTACGTCTTGGCGCTGGTTCCCGGGGCGCCGGATCCGACCGATCCCGGCGATTACGAGCCGACGCTCGACCCCTCCGCATCGTTCACCAACACGGTGACGCGCGGCCTCGCCTACAGCACCTCGCTCGCGCAAGGAAATCATACCTTCGCCGTCTCGGGCAGCACGTACTCGGCGATCGACTCGTCGGTGCCGACCGCCGGCTCGCCGTACGTCACGGCGTTCACGAACGCCGCCACGTCGTCGCGCTATCAGTTCAGCGACGCGATCAAATCGAACGACCAGCTCACGCTGTCTCCGTCGCTCTCGTTCGCGGACACGACCGGCGTCGGCGGTTCGTTTCTGGCCGGCGTGGGCGCGACCTGGCGGCCGAAGGTCCGTGACACCTACGCGTTGTCACTGGACGCCGGGAGCTCGCAGCCGAACCTGAGCGTCGTCCGGTCCTTCTCCGACCCCGTCTCGGCACGCTTCAACTGCGACGCCCGAACGGCGGTCGTCTCCGGTCCGGGCGACACGGGCCAGGGCCAGCCGCAGTCGGCGACGGCCGTCAACGCGACCTGGCTGCACCAGTTCGACGGCGGCGACTCCATCTCGATCGCCGCCAACTCGCAAGTGCAGTCCGGCCAGTTGATCTCCGCGCTGATCCACGAACCGGTATCGTATTTCGATGCGGCCGGCGTGGGCTACCTCGACACGCTCTACGCCGCCTATCGCGCGCCGACCGTGTGCGGGACGCGAGCGCCGCCGCCGGCGGTGTACGTGCAAGAATCGGTGGCCGGCACCCGCCGGCTCTATCAAGGCTTCAACGCCACGGGCCGCTTCGATATCTCTCCGTACGTCGCGCTCGTTCCGTCGTACTCGCTGAACGTGGCGATCCTCGAAGCCGCGAGTCCCAGACTCGAAGACGGGCCGTCGACGAGCATCGTCGGCGCGCAGTTACCGAACCGCCCGATTCACAAGGGCAACGTCACGCTCGACGGGCTGTTGCCGCGCAGCGGCGTCGAGGTGCTGGCGAACGCGCAGTACGTCGGGTCGAACAACCAGCAGAACCTCGGCCCCTATCTCAGCGTCAGCTTCGGCATCTCCCATCGCTTCGGTCCCGGGCAACTGACGCTGTTCGCGAACAACGTCTTCAACGCGTACGCCGGGGTCTTCGCGACCGACGCCGGCGCGCAGCCGCTGGCGCTCTCCGACGGGTCGCTCTACGACACGGCCGCGACGCCGCTGACGCCGCGCACGATCTTCGCCTCCTACACCGTGGCGCTCGGCGGCCCGGCTCCGAGTCCATCGTTCCGCCAGTTCCAGCACGGTTCGCGCGTCGCGCAAGTGCCGGCGCCCACGCCGAGCCCGAGCGCCGGCCCGCGGCGGTTCGGGCGCTTTACGTCCAATCCGCCGCCGCCCGGAACCGATCCGCTCGCGCTCGCGACGGCTCGCGAGACGTGCGGCGCCGACGCGCGGTCCGAGGCCAAGCCCGTGTACGACGGGCTGCGCGCGTACGTGACCGCGTACGAGAAGGGCGAGCCGACGGCGGACGTTCCCGATCTGACGATCGTGGCGCACAAGACGGCGGCCGGCGCGGCCGTACCGTACTTTCTGGAACTGCGGCCGCATCTGCCCCGGCCGCCCGGCGGCGGGCAGGAGTTCGGTGCCGGCGGCGGCCGGCGCGGCGGCGCGCCGCCGATCGAAGGCGGCGAGGTCACGGCCGAATCGGCGCCGCCGCCGCAACAACCGCCGCCGGATGCGGCGCGCCGGACCTTCCAAAACTCGCCGGAGTTCAAAGCGTATCGCAGTTTCGTCGGGTGCGCGTACGTCACGCTGCTGAGCGAAGCCGACGCCGCTGCGAAGGGAATAGCGCTGCAAGGCGGGCGGCCAGGGCTGCTCTACGTCCCCGGGATCGGGCTCGCATTCGTCTCGGAACGGGAGCTGCCGCAGGGCGGAGGAAGCCTCAAAGGGACGCCCTAAAGCCGGTGCCGCCGTTTACTTCGGGGCTTCGATCGTCCAGCCGCTCACGTTCACGTACGGCAACGCATCGAGCGAAATCGAGCGCGTGTCGACGATCGAAATCCGGCTGACGGCCCCGTGCCGGACGAGGCCGTCGACGGCGACGGTCAGGCTGAGCGGACCGGATGGGCTGGAAGCGGGGGCCGGGGCCGGCCCGCGGAACGCGCCGGGCCTTCCGTAGCCGCGCGGCGGGGCGCTGCCGTCGTTGCGCTGGGCTTGTACGGTCGACTGTCCGACGCCGTGCAGCTCGAAGCCGGTGGCGGTCGCGTTCTCGACGACGATCGGGACGACGACCGTCGCGCTCGCGCCGCGAACGCCGGGCACGCGCACGGCGGCGCTCCAGCCGTCGTGCGGCGCGGCGCTCCGGCCGGCGAATAGTTGGGTCAGGCGGTTGAGCCCGTCGACGACGTCGTCGAGCGCGGCGTCCGAGCCCGCAGCTTTCGCGGCGGCCGGAATCTGCAGCGAGCCGTCCGGAGCGACGGTCAACACCGTGAGTTTCGAGGGCGGGTCGCCGAAGGCGCCGGCAAGCGTCAGCGTCGTCGCCGACGTACGGCGCAGGGTGACGTCGCTGACCCCGGTTCTCGCGCCCGAATTCCCCTGCGCCGTGCGGGTGATCCGATAGTGCTCCGTGTGCCCCGGAGCCGGGATGACGGCCGGGACGGTTGCCGGTAACGCAACCGGCGCGGGAGCGGGCGAAGCCGCCGCGCCGGCGGCCACCGCGGCCAGGGTAGCCACGGTAGCCAGGGTCGCCAGCACGTGCGGAATCGCTCGAAAACGCATGTCCGAAGCGTAACCCACGAGGCCGGAAGATTGCTTGGAGCGCGGTTAGTGCTCGGGCGCTGCCGGAACGTAATCGGCGCGGCGGCGGTTGACGAACCAGTTGATCCACTCGTTGGGACGTACGAACGGAAGCAGCGGCCGGCCGTCCAAGGTGCGCAGCACGACGCCCACCCACTCGACGTCGCCGCGCGCGTCGTAGACGCGCAGTTTCGAGCCGAACTCGAGGGTGTAGCCGCCCGCCGCCTCGTAGCTGCCGTCGGGCTCGTCCGCGAAGAAACCGAGCGTTTCGTCGCGTACCCCGCCGTACAGCGAATTTTCGCGCAGGCCGGCGAGCCGGCCGCGGATGAACCCGGTCTCGGGAAACGTTATACGTCCGTCGTTGGCGAGCAGCGGAATCGACGAGAGCGCCGGGTCCTGGCGCAAGCGCGCGAAATCGTAGCGCGCCTGGCGCTCGATCAGCAGTCTCGGATTGATTTGCAGCGACCGGGCGAGCCGGATCGCCGTCTCGACGTCGATCGGGTCGATCCCCGCGAGCATCCGCTGCAAGCGGGCGGCATCCATACCGATCTGCGGCGCGAGCGATGCGGCGTCGAGCCCGAGCGGGGTCAGGTAGTCTTGCTGGATCCCGGGGCCTGGATGCGATGCCGGTTCTCGCCGGTTGCGAACGACTTCCAACGCCGGTACCTGTACGCGTAACGATGCCATCTCTACCATCATGTCGGCGTGCGAAGGCGGCTCCTTGAGAAGGGAGCCGGAGGCGTCCGCCTCCGGCTCCCGGGTCACGGCGAGCCCCGTAGGGCGGCGGGCCGTTTACTTGTCGTCGGCGTCGGTCGCGGGCGCGGCCGCCATGGCCGTCGTACTCGGCATCGTGCCGCGCCCGGTGATGCCGTATTCGAGCAGCTGATTGTAGGCCTGAGCCGGCAGGCGGTCGGGCTCCCGGAAGTTCAGCCCGACCGTATTGGCGGCCCACCACGCGGAGTCGTGAAGGTCGGCGACCCGGCGCGTCCGCTTCACGGAGGGGTTGGCACAGGCCGGAACGAGGTCCTTAGCGACCGGCGGCGCGCACAGCGAGCCGGGGATGATCGCGGTGTAGGGCTTGTGGGTCGGCTGCGCGTTGAAGACCGTCGTGATCGCGCGGGCGTTCGCGTCTTGGAAGCCCAGGTGGTTCACGCCGAGCAGGTCCGTGACCGTGCGCAGCGCGCTGAGCGTGTTGTAGGTCGTGTGATCGACGTAGTTGGTCTTCGTGTAGGCCGAGATGACGTGGACGATCGAGCGGTGGGCTTCGACGTGATCCTGCCCGTCCTGCGGGTCGTCCTCGAGCATGACGATCGCGGTCGAGTCCCAGTACTTGGAGTGCGAGACCGCTTCCACGAGTTTGCCGATCGCGTAGTCGTGGTCGGCCAGCTCGAGCTGCGGCGTGCCCAGGCCCTCGATGGCCGAACCGAACGAACCCGTGTGGTCGTGCGGGATCGTCATCACTTCGAGCGACGGGAAGTTGCCCTTCGCGACGTAGCCGTTGAACTCGCGCGTCCACTCCTCGATGCGGAAGATGTCGGGATAACGCTGGTCGAACGCGCGGTAGTAGATGTCCGTGCTCGCGCGGATCGAAGGCGTGCTGGGCGACGATTGCGGCGTGCCCGGGTACGGATTGCGGACGAGCTTGGGATCGAACGGCGTGCCCGAACCGTAGAACGTCAAGTCGTCTTGTTCGCCGTAGTTGCGGAACGTCAGACCGGCGCGCGCGACGGTTTCCCAGACGTAGCCGCCCACCGCGCCCGGTTTGAGATCGTCGGCACCTTCGTTGGCGGCGGGATCCTTGTAGCCCGGCAGAATCGTCGAGCTGCCGCTGGGATCGACGATGCCCGTGATGCGGGTGTCGAAGATCGTGCTGCCGCCCGTCGGGCGCAGCCCGAGGTTTATGTGCTGGACGATGCCCTGCCAGTCGTACGTCACGCCGTATCCGTTGGAGTTGCCGTAATCGACGGGCTGTTCTTTCTCGATGAAGTCGTTGGTGTGGCCTTGTAGGCACCAGTTCCAGCCGACGCCGCTGGTTTCGCTCGCGTCGTAGAAGTTGTCGAGCGTCACGAAGTCGGCGGCCAGCGCGTGCAGATTGGGCGTGATGTCCTTCGTGAAGAACGTCAGCTTGGCATCGCCGTTGGAGCCGTTGCCGAGGTCGCCGAGCACCTGGTCGAACGTGCGGTTCTCGTTGACGATGTAGATGACGTGCTTGATGCGCTTCTGCAAGTACGCCATCACGGGGTCGAGCCCGCGGTTCTCGAGGTTGTTGTTCGCGTCGACGATCGACGAGAGGTAGTGAAGCTCGGAATCGTCCGGGGTCGGTTCCGAGAGGAGCCCGCCCTTTTCGATCTCCCACGTGTAGTTGTTCTGGTTGGTGGTGTTGAGCGAGATGCCGTACGGCGTGTTCCACGAGTAATAGGTCTGGCCGGGATTGGGGCCGCCGTTCGATTTCTGGTTGACGACGAACAGGCGCGAGCCGTCCGCGCTGGTCGTCACCGAGGACGGGTACCAGCCGGTCGGAATGCGTCCGACGACGCGCCCGGAGGCGAGGTCGACGACGGCGACGGCGTTTTCGCCGCCGAGCGTCACGTACAGGCGGCTGCCGTTGGGCGCGACCGCGATCGAGTTCGGGTTCGCGCCCTTATACGGGTCGCCCGGACGCGATAGCGAGATCAGGCGGACGAGCCGGTCGGTCGTCGAGTCGATGACCGAAACGGAATCGTCGTTGCCGTCCGCGACGTACAGGTAGCGCCCGTCCGGGCTCCAGGCCGTCTTGTTCGGTCCGGCTCCGACCTTGATGGCGGCCGAGAACGTCTTGCCGGAGATCACGTCGACTTCGTCGTCGCGCAGGCTCGTCACGTACGCTTTCTCGTACGCGCCCTTGGCGTCGCTCTTGACGGCGACCCAGTATGGAAACTCGCCGTGACCGACCGTGCTGCCGGGCGGCGTGAACTTCACGTCCGCGACGACCTTGCGCGAGACCGTGTCGACGATCGTCGCCGAGGCGTCTTCGTAGTTTGCGACCACGAGCGTCTTACCGTCTCCGCTCAGTGCGAAACCGGCCGCGACGGCGCCCGTCACGAGTGCCGGCACGGCTTTGCCGGCCTTCGTGCCCTTCAGGATGCCGCCGTCGTAGTTCGGAAACGGCGCGCTGTCGTTGGAGTTGTGACCGAGAATCAGGAACGGCGCGTCGGGAACGTACGCCGTCGCGCCTTTGACGGTCGACGCCTTGTAGATCAGGATGCGGTCGTCGATGCCGCCGGACACGTAGAAGCGCGAACCCGCCGGGTCCCACGCCAGACCCGAGTAGGTGTCCGGGATGAAGAGGAGCTGCTTCTTGACCGGCGTTCCGGAAGAGACGTCGAAGACGAACAGGAACTCCGCTTGGTTGTTCTTTCCGCAGACGTAGGTCGGGACGTACGAGCAGTTGTTCGGATTATTGTCTCCGGCCGACAGCCCCGTCACCGGGTTGAGCACGGGAAAATCGATCGGCAGCCCGTTGGGCTTCTGGTAGTTGAACGCGATGTTGAAGCCGCTCGTGAGGACGAGCAGGGTCTTCCCGTCGGGGCTGGCCGCCGACGAGACCGCATCGTCGGCGTCGGCGTTGCCGTCCGGCCGCAGCCCGGTCGCCAGCCGCTGGTAGTAGGCTCCGGGCGCGATCGTCGCGGTGATGAACTGCCCCGTCGGGAGGAATGCAGGACCGCCGCCCGATCCCGAAACGGCGAGGTTACCGACGTTTCTCGCTCCGGCGAGGCCTGTCGTAGCTACGGAGAGCGCCAACGCGGCGCCCACAGCGAATCGAGCGTGTTTGATCAAGCTGCATCGACCTCCAAATCGATGCTTCCAGCGTAGTTGCTAACGATTAACGGATGATTAGGATTCCTTTCGGAACCATTAACCTTCCGCGGTGACGCCGCCGGCGATCAGGGCGTCGATCTCGGCGTCGTCGTAGCCGGCCTCCCGGAGCACCTCGCGGCTCTGTTCGCCCAGGCGCGGCGCCGGCCGGTGCGGCGGCGGAGGGAACGCGCCGTGCGCGACCGGGATTCCGAGCGAGCGGATACGGCCTTCGGTCGGATGCGTTTCGAGTTCGACGAAACCCGACGCGAGCAGATGCGGATCGGCGAGCAGCGTCTCGACGTCGCCGAGCGGCATGACGGGGAGATCCGCCGCTCCGAGCGCCTGGAGCCAGGCCGCGGTCGTGCGCGTCGCCAGGATCGCCGCGACGGCTTCGTACGCCTCGTCGTAATGGGCCGCGCGAACGCGCGGCTCGGAGAGGCGCGGGTCGGCGCGGTATGTCTGCGTTTGCCCGGCCAGCGCGAAGAACCGTTCCCAATGCGACTCGGTGTAGAGCAGCAAGCAGACGTAGCCGTCGGCCGTCCGGTGCGGCCGGCGGTTGACTGCGAGCGCGCGCGCGTAGCCGGTGGGCCCTTCGCGCGGTTCGAACGTCGCGCCGCCCAGGTGGTCGCTCAGGACCAGTTCGACCAGGGTCTCGAACATCGGCACCTCGAGCGCGCCGCCGGTACCGGTTCGCTCTCGGGCGTAGAGCGCCGCGAGGATGGCGCTGGTCGCCGCCATCCCGCCGATGCGGTCGGCGATCAACGCCGGGACGTACCGCGGCCGCGCTTCACCCGCGCGCTGAAAGAGGGCGGCGAGACCGGATGCGCCTTGGATCAGGTCGTCGTACGCGGGACGGTCCGCGTACGGGCCGCCGCGCCCGTAGCCGGCCAAGCTGACGTAGACGATTCGCGGATTGCGCTCGGCGATCGCCGGGTAGGCGAGCCCCAGCCTTTCCATCGCGTTGCGGCGGACGTTGTGCACGAAGACGTCCGCTCGCTCGCAGAGCCGGAGCAGCGCGGCTCGTCCCGCTTCGCGTTTGAGGTCGAGAACGATGCTGCGCTTGCCCCGGTTACCGTGCAGGAAGATGGCGCCCATGGCGGGGTGCCGTGCGGCGGAGGCGTACCGCATGATGTCGCCCTCGGGCGGTTCGACCTTCACGACCTCCGCGCCGTAATCGGCCAGAACGTGGGTGGCCCAGGGACCCATGACGACCGACGTGAGGTCGACGATGCGGACGCCCGCCAGCATGCCGCCCGTCACGAGCCGCCCGGCGGATGTTTATGCAGCGCGTTCGGTGGCAAAAAACGGGCGAAGCATGCAGGAGAGTTTGAAGGAGAACGATGGGTTCGAGTCATGATGGGATCTTGAGGGCCGTCTACGAGCTTCGTGAAGCAGCGGTCGAACACGGGAAAGCGCTCGCCGCGGTCGAGGTAAAAACGACTCCGGCGACCCGCGACGCACTCCTCGAGTCGCAAATCCGGCTCGAGAGCAAGACCGTGACGGTCGTCGACGAGTGCGCGGAGAGCGGCTAGTGGACTACTAGGCTTCCTTCGTTTCCCCTTCGGCTTCAACGCGCCGGCGCTTGCGCAACCGCACGAGCGAGCCGCGTCCCTCGTAGTGCACGCCGTCCATCAGCGCGTGCATGAGCGAGATTCCGAAGCCGCGCACCGCATCGGGGTCGCGGCGGCTCGAGGTCGTCTTCGTGTAGTCGAAGCCCGGACCGTCGTCGGTCACCTCGATCGTCAGCTCGCCGTCCGCGAAACGGCACGCGACGGAGATGAAGCCCAGATCCTTGTTGCCGTGCTCGACCGCGTTAGCCAGCGCCTCGCCGGCCGCAAGCGCGAGTTCGTTCGTCTGCTGTTGCGTGAACCCGCACATTCTGGCGTAGTCCACAATTGCCGCTCGGGCTTCACGTACAGATGACGGGGTGCCCCGAAAGCGTGCCCGATAATCGACCATCGTCGGGTCTGAACGTTCCCGTCAAAACGAATTTGAAACGTTTATTTGCGCGTTCGGGATCATGGGTTTGCCGCGCCGGAAAACGGCGCGAGAGAGGAGGAGCGATGCCCAAGAAACGCAGGCGGACGCCGATCGTCCCACGCCTGGGTCCGCCGGTCAACCTGCGGCCGGCCGGTGCGCACGGCGACAAGCGCCGCAAGAACCGCGGCGAAGCGTTGAGGGCGGCCCTCCGGCAGGAGGCCGCCCTCGATTTAGCGTGACGCGCAGCCGATACTCTTTGGCAGAGGAAAGGCACGGAGTACAGCATGGATCTCGCCAGCCCGCGGGCGGATGTGGGACGCATCCCACATGCTCGCTTGTATACTGCCGCGTCGATTGCCGGTGTGCTCCTCGCTGCCGCAGCCTTGGCCATGCTGTGGAATGCCGGCCGCGGATCGCTGGCGCCGCTTCTGATCTGGCTCCTCCCGGCGGCCGGGTTCGCCGGCCTCGCGCTGCTGGTCGCCGGTCTCGTCGTCCCCGCGCGCGCGCGGGTGCAGCGGTTCGTGACGCGCATCGACGATTTGGAGCGTCAGCACGCCGACCTCTGGGAGAAGTCACGCGAGCTGGAAGCCTCCAAACGCGAGACGGACACGATCCTGCACTCGCTGCGTGCCCATCTGATGCTGATAGACTCCTCCTACCTGATTCAGAGCCGGTACTCTTCCGAACTCGAGACCGTCTTCAACCAGAAGAATCTCGGGAACGAGAACTTCCTCAACCTCTTGCAGCGCGTGCTCTCGGAGCGGATGTTCAAGACGGCGCGCGACTATCTGGCGCTGCTCTTCGACAACTCGAAGCGCGAGCGCACGGTCCTCAAAGTCAACCCGCTCGACGAAGTCGAGATCACCATGCCGGCTGCGGACGGCTCCTCGGTCATCCGCTATTTAAAGTTCAACTTCCGGCGGATCGTCGATAACGGCGCGGTCGTGCGCGTCCTCGTATCGGTCGAGGACGTCACCGACGCGACCCTGCGCGAGCGCCAGCTGCGCGAATCCGAGCAGGCGAAGGTCAAGCAGTTCGAGATGCTGATCGGCATCCTGCACGTGCAGCCGCAGGATCTCGACGGCTTCATGGCCTTGGCCCACGAGCAGCTCGCGATCGTGGACGAAGCGCTCAAAGTCTCGGATTTCACCGCCGCGACCGTGACCCAGACGAGCCTGTTGCGCCAGCGTCTCGACGTCGTGCTGCAGCGCATCCACAACATCAAGGGCAACGCGACGCTCTTACGGCTCGAGTTCTTCGAGGACCAGGCGCAGCAGTTCGAGCAGCGCATCATCGATCTCAAGCACCGGCCCGCGCTCGGCGGCGACGATTTCCTGAACCTCGTTATCGGGCTGGCCGATTTTCGCGCCGACCTGGACGCGTTGCAGTCGCTGCGCGTCAAGCTCGCGAGCATCCAGCGGACCGTCCAGAGCCGCCATGAGATCGGCGACGAGTTGATCGCGAACGTCACGACCCTCGCCAAGTCGCTCGCTGCGAAACTCGGCAAAGAGGTCAAGGTCGACGCCGAAGGCTTCGACTCGCGGGAGCTGCCGCCGGCGCTGCGCCTGGTCGTCAAGGACGTACTGATCCAGCTGACTCGCAACAGCATCGTGCACGGCGTCGAGGCACCGGACGCGCGCGTGCTCGCCGGAAAAGCGCGGGCCGCCACGATCTCGATCCAACCGCTTTCCAGCGCGCACGCGGGTGAATTCGGATTCACCTTTCGCGACGACGGGCGGGGCCTCGACGCGAACCTGATCAGGGACCGGGCCGTCGCGCTGCACTTGCTCGAGGCAGGCCACGCGTCGTCCGTGCCGGATTCCGCCATCGCGGGGTTCATCTTCGCGCCCGGCTTCACGACGGCCAGCGTCACGAACGTCGACGCGGGCCGCGGCATGGGCATGAACGTGATCAAACAGCGGGTCGTGGACGATTGCGGCGGGGAGATCGGAGTCAACTCCGAAGCCGGTCAATTCTGCGAGTTCTCGTTCGTCCTTCCGCTTCCGGCACCGGTGCTCGTGAGTTCATGAAATTTCTCGTCGTCGACGACTCCGACGTGATCCGCCGGGCGATCCAGCGTTCGATCCAAAAGCCCGAGGATCAGATCGAATCGGCCAGCAACGGCGTCGAAGCGCTGGAAGTGGTCCGGACCTTCGATCCGGAGGTCGTGACGATGGATATTTCGATGCCGGAGATGGATGGGCTCACCTGCATCGAGGGCATCCTGCACGTACGGCCCAACGCGAAGATCATCGTCGTCTCGGCGCTCAAGGACAAACCGACGGCGGTCGAGGCCGTGCGGCGCGGCGCGCAGGGCTTTCTCTTGAAACCCTTTACCGCTGAAGCATTGAAGTTCGAGGTCGCGGACCTCTTTTCTTAGGTCCGCGCGGCAAGCGCGTCAGCCGGCTTCTTCGCCCGAGCCCAGGATGCCGAAGTCGCGGGCGATGCGGTCGGCGACGGACGGACCGCCGTCGTCCACCGGTTCGGGGACGACCGCCTTGCGGCGGTTGAACACGTTACCGATCAGGCTTCGCAGGCCACCCGGCGAGTCGTCCGAGCGTGGGGGGGCGGCGGCGGGGCGCGCCGGCTTCGCTTGCGGGGCTGCCGGCGGCGCGGCCGGGACGGGCGGCGCCGTCGTCTGCTCGGCCGCTTGGGCGGCGGCACGCCCGCGCGCTTCGCGTTCCTCGAGTTCGCGCCGGTCGCGTTCGCTCGCTTCGGCTTCCTGCGCCTCACGCGCGCTGCGCTCCTCGCCGGCGATCAGCGCCGCGAGCACGCGTTCCTGTTCCTCGAGTTCGCGCGTGACCTGACGCTGCTGGCCGCGCAACGCATCGATGCGCGCTTCGATCTCGCCGCGCGCGCGCGTCCCGACTTCACGCAGGCGCGTACCCGCTTCCAGGCGTTCGCTTTCGAGGCGGTCGCGGTCGGCGTCGATCTCTTCGAGCCGCTTGGTGGCTTCGTGCAAGGCGGCGGTCGCGGCTTCGATCGTCTCGCGCAGTTCCTCCGCGCGCCGGTCGGCCTCGGTCCGCTCGGCGGCGATCGCGGCTTCCAGCTCGCGCTCGGCCGTAACGTGGCCTTCGATCTCTACCCGCAGCGCCGCGATCTTGTGTTCTTCGGCGAGCTCTTCGGAGGCGCGTGAATCGCCCGCGGCCGCTTCGCGCGCCGCCCGTTCTTCGACGAGGCGCTCGCGCTCGGCGCGATCGGCGTCTTCCTGACGCAGAGCGTCGGCGCGGGCCGACGCGGCGAACGCGGCGGCTGCCCGGAAGCTCTGCGCGCGCTGCTCGGACTGCAGCCGGCGCGTTCGCGCGAGGCCCTCGGCGTCCACGAGGTCGCGCAGGTTGCGCTCGAGTTCGGCCCGGCCGCGGCGGGCCTCGTGCTGCGCGTGCCGCCGGGCTTTCGCGGTCTTCAGAACTTCCGGCAACTCCGCTTTGGCGCGTTCCAGCGTGGCCTGCGCGGTAGCCGCCGCCGCCTCGTGCGCCGAGCGCTCGCGCGCGATCGCCATCATGTTTGCGGTCAGCTTTCGGACCTTCTTTTCGATCGACGAAACGTCGTCGGGGTCAATCGTCGGTATCATTCGTCCGTTCATCTTGCCGAGTCTCTGTGTGGGTCCGATCTGGTTCCGGGAGGTGGGCCGATGCGAAGCCGGATCGGCTGCCGGGAAAGGGAGGGCCTGGATAGTTCGGGCAGCGGCGTCGCCGGTGCCTGCGCGGCGCCGTCCGGTGGCACGTCCGGTGAAATGTCGGGGAGAACGTCGTGCGGTTCGCGCTCCGGCGCGACCGCATCGAGCGGCTGCTGCGGTGTCGGCTCGGGCTCCGATCCGTGCCCGGGCTCGGGTTCGGGTTCCGGTTCCGGTTCCGGCCCGACTTGCGGTTGCGGCTCGGGCTCGGGCTCGGGCTCGGGCGCGGCGGGCGGCTCCGGAATCGGCTCGTGCTCGATGGTCGCGACGGCGTCCGGGAACGGGGGCGGGGCGAGCTTCAGCGTGCTGAAATCGATCGGATCGAAGGTGGTGCCCGTGCCCGTCAGGCGGCGCACGTCGAGCTGGGGCTCCTCGTGCGGCTTCACGCCGTTGCTGGGTTTGCGGTAGAAGCCGGGCTTTTCGAAAACCGGCTCGGCCTTCACCTCGGAAAAGATCAGCGCCGAGCGTTCGGACAAGCGCTTCTTCGTCTCGAGAATCTCGGCAGCGAGCTCTTCGGGAGTACCGGACTTTTGTGAGACGACCGCCATGTCCGAAGGGAGCGAGCGCGGCGGGGGCGCGTAGAAGCCCTCCAGAAGCCGGCTGTCGTAGGACTCGGGCTCCGGCGGCGGGAGCGGCGGACCGATCATCACGCGGTCGGCGTGAACGAGCGCGAGCGCGCGGTCGAGCCACGGTCCGGCCAGATCCGCGACCTCGCGCCGCAGCTTGCCTTCGGCAAACCAGCGGTCGACCGCTTGCCAGAACACGTACCCGATGACCAGCGCGAGTGCGGCGGCGTTGGCGGCGCTGCCCAGCGGACCCAGCGTCGGTGACGACTGCCGCACCACGAAGCTGCTGACCGGAACCACGACGAGCGATATCGCAAACGAAGCGGCGCCCAGGATCCGCAAGACCGTGACGGAGAGCGCGCGCTCGAGGACGCGGAAGGTCCCGGCGCCTGCAACGACGCCGAAGAGCGCCACGGCCCACAGCGGATCGACTCGCAGGGGGGTGGGGAAGTTGTGCGGGCCCGGCAACAGCTGCAGGAACGGTTCCAACAGCACGGCGACGACCGCAGCGCCCAGCGCGAACAGCAGCGCGAAACGGACGAAGCGATGGTGCTGCGCCCGCACGTCGGCAGCCACGATTCCGAGCATGAAAGGAAGCAGCGCGCCGAGATACCAGCCGTGTGCCTGGGTCGTCAGGTCGGCGGTCGTTGCAAGGACGGCGACTCCCGCAAAGATCCACGGACCGCGCGTCCAGAGCAGCAGGAGCAACGGGAAAACCAGATACCAGCGTGCCACGATCGCGAGGGCGCGAAAGCCGTCGTTGCCGAGCCCGTCGCCCATGAAGAAGGCGTTGAGCGCGAAGGTGTTCGGCGTCGCCGGTCCGGCTTGGGTTGCGAATGCGGGCAACCCGTAGCGTACCGCCATGATCGGCATCACGAGCGTGAGCGCCAGCATCGCGAGGTAGGCGGGATAGATACGCAGGGTGCGCTTGATCGCGTAACGCCCGATGTCCAGGAAGCTGCGGCCGTCCTGGCGGGTCGCGGCGAGCGCGGGGTACGCGAGCGTGAAGCCCGAGAGGACGAAGAAGAGCGTGAGCCCTTGGCTCATATCCGCGGCGGCGCGCGCGAGGGCCGGGTGGATCAGGAGGGGCTGCGGCGCCGCCGCGTGGACGCCCTCGAAGCAGACGACGGCGAGAATCGCCAGCGCGCGCAGGCCGTCGGCGTCGCCGAAACGTTCGCGCACGACATCGCTCGAAGCGATGCCGTCGCGGTTGGCGGCCGTTCCTACTGCCAGCGGATGTGTGACCCTCACCCCATACTTATCGGTTAGGGTCCGCCGAACTGTACGCGCCGGCGGGGCGGGTCGCCATCATCGTCATGCCGCGCATCGTCATGACGGTCTCGCCGTGCTGATTGACGACCTCCGTCGCCGAGACGAGGATGCCCCGCCCGGGCCTGCTGCGGGACACGCGCGCTTCGACGACGGTACTGAACACGGTCAGCGTGTCGCCCGGCCGCACCGGCTTGGTCCAACGCACCTCGTCGACGCCGGGCGAGCCGAGGCTGGCCGAATTCAGCAAGAACGAGTCGCAGAAGATGCGCATCGTGATGGCGCAGGTCTGCCAGCCGCTGGCGATCAGGCTGCCGAACGCGGAGTGCACGGCCGCCTCCTCGTCGATGTGAAACGGTTGCGGATCGTAGTCGCGGGCGAAGCGTACCATCTCTTCCGCGTTCAAGCTCTTGCTGCCGAGTTCGCGGCGCAGACCGACGACGAAATCTTCAAAATACAACACGCGCCCTTCTCACGCCACGCGTGCGAAATTCCCTTGCCGGCGGTCCGTCGAGGGACGCCCGGGAGACGGCGCGAACTGGCCCGACTGCGGGCGATTAGCTCAGCGGGAGAGCGGCACCCTTACAAGGTGATGGTCGGCGGTTCGATCCCGTCATCGCCCATTTTGTGCCCGTAACGCCGGCATGCAGTTCCGACGCGCGTTCGGAACGTCCGGTACCGTGAGAAGGGTTGGTCACCACATCGTGAGCCGGCGATCGTTTTTCGTGGCGGCGGTAGCAGCATTTTTCCTCGCGGCAGGTCTTTTCGGTACGGCGCGGCACGCGCTGGCCGACGCCTCCGGACCGCTCCAGAACGTGCTCTCGGAGATCCGCTTCATGGGCACCATCGACTTCGCGACGCTGGTCGACTGGGCCAAACACAGCGGCGCAAAACCGGACAGCACCGTCTTCCAGCCTCAGCGAACGGAAGCCGACATCTTGAACCTGAGCCCGCGCGACACCGACGCGGTGTTTGCGTGGCTTCAAGGAAAGGGTCGAGGGGCGCTGTACGCGCGCGGCGCCAGCGACTCGCAGATCGGGCCGGCGCGGTCGCTCGTCGACGCCCCGTCGACGGCGCAAACGCCTAACCCCTGGCGCGCGATACCGCTGGCCGCCGCCACGCTCGACCAGGCGACACAAGCGAACGTCCAGATCCTGGGCGGCTTCGCGGCGGTCAAGAAGAACGGAACGTCGGCTATCGCGTGCGTCTCGTTCAAGAACGTCGATCCGCGGGTCGCGAAGCGCGTGCTCTTCGAGTTTCCGCTGCTGGGCGGAGACGGTCAGGTCCTCGGAAAGCTCGAGTTGGACCGCAGCGGCGAATTCTCCCCGAACGTCGACATCCGGACCTTCGATTCGTTCGAACAGTGGCAAAGCAAGGGAGTCGGACCGGTCAAGTCGTTCAACGAGGGCTGCATCCAACGCGATCTGCCGACCGCCGCCATTCCCTTCTTGCAGGCGCGCGCCGCCGGCTACCAGGTGATCCAGGTGGACTACGCCGACGGCTCGTCGTCGAACTCCGCAAAGCCGGGCCCGGCCGCACCGCCAGCGCCCGCCCCTGCGTCGACCTAGTCCTGCTGGGGCGCGTTGTCGGTTCCTAGCACGAGGGTCGTCGTCTTCGTCGGCAAGTGCGCGGAACCGAAAACCTTCGCGAGCGCGGCCGCGGCGCGGCCGGACCCGTACACGACCGTCACCGCGTGCACCGGTTCCTCGATGAAATCCGCGACGTTCCAGCCGCCGCCGCGCAGTGCGGCCACGACCGTCTTGTCGAGGGCCGGAATTCCGGTGGCGTTGGCGACCAGTACCTGCTCTTGCGGCGGATCGTGCCGCGCGTAGAGCAGCCGCCCGATGATGTGCGACCAGCGCTCGTCGACGATGACGACCGACGCGTCGCCGACGAACGTCGCCTTGGCCGGCATCGTGAAGGTGCGAACGTTGTCGTCGGGCACGCCCCGATAGATTTCGAGCAGCGCGGCCAGTTGCGCGTCGCTCAAGGTCGTCGACATGTCGTTGTGCGCCAGCGCCATCAAGTGCGGGAGCTTGGCCCAGTTCTGCGGCTGGCTCATCTGGTTGACCAAGGCCTTGAGCACGGCTTGCTGGCGCCGCACGCGGCCCCAATCCGATTCCACGTCGTGCCGGAAGCGGAGGTATTCGAGCACCTGGCCGCCGGTGAGGTACTGTTCGCCCTTCTTGAGATGGATGTGCAGGTTGCCGTAGTTGTCGTCGTAGTCCATGTCGCGCTCGACGTCGACGTTCATGCCGCCCATCGCATCGACCAGTTGCTTAGCGCCTTCGGGCTGTAACGCGATCGTCGCGTCGATCGGCACGCCGACCAGCGCGGAGACGACCTTCGCGCTAGTTGACGGGCCGCCGAATCCGATCGCCGAGTTGATCTTCTGGTGCCCGTGTCCCGGAATCTCGATCCAGGTGTCGCGTGGAATCGAGACGAGGGTCGCCGTGCGGCGATCGATATCGAGGTGGGCGAGGACGATCGTATCGGAGTTGCCCTCGTCGTTCTGATAGCCCAGCAATAGGACGTTGAGCCGATGCGAATGGAACGCGCTCTCGGCGCTGCGCGTCGATATCGCCTGTTGCACGGGGTTGCGCGTCGTCAGTACGACGTACGCGAGCGCGGCGGCGACGACGGCGCCGCACGCCAACAGGACGGCAAAGAGCCTTGGCTTCATCTGTTCCTCGGTGGCGAAGAGACACGCGGGCAACGACGGCCCGGTTCGTTCGTTAACCGAAGACCAACGGCGGAGCGCGTTTGCCCGCGCGCGACGCCAGCGGATTCGCGCGCGCTTCGGTGGGTGGTTCGAGCCGGAAGCGCGGCGCGCGCGCACCGTCGCTACGCCGCCGCACGAAGACCGCGCGGACGAATAACGCGATCGTGACGGCCGTTCGCGTTAGGGCGAGCAGCGTATGCGAAAGCGCGCAAGCGGACAGGACGCAGGCCACGGCGTGGAGCGCCAGCGCGACGGCGACCGGTGCGCCGAGCCAAACCGTGCCGCCCAGCGGATGCCCGGCAACGACGATCTGCTCGCTCGTTTCCATGAGGTAGAGCACGGCAAGCTGCGCTGCGAACGTCGCGGGCAGCAACGGCCAGAGCGGTTTCGACCGCTCGGTTGCGATCGAATCGCGCAGACGGCGCGCGAACGCAAGCGGACGCCGAGCAACCGCGGAACGCGCGCGCAGGAAGACGTACAGCAACGCCAGGAGCGCCGCCGCGAGCAGCGCCGGAACGACGTCGATCGTGCTGCGATCGGTGTAACGGCCCGGACCGAACCACCCGGCGTCGGATGCTGCTTCTACGAGAGGGTCGGTCAGCGCCGCGGCCGAGACCGCGACGGCCAGAAAAAATAAACCGCGCAAGCCGGTGCCGGTATGGTTCATGCTCGGCCGTCTATTCTCTGCCGGGCCCCGCCGCCACTCTTCGGGCTAGAACGTTCCGCGAACGAGCGTCGTGATCGCCGCCATGAGGCCGACGAATCCGGCGAACAGGCCGAACAGCGTCCACAGCGTGAGCCGCTCCTGCGGGAAGTCCGAGGTCTCGATCTGCCCCGCGGCCGTCTGCAGCGCAACGATCGAGGTTCCGTCGAATTGCGCGGTTGCATCGAGGGCGGTGCCGTTGCGGGCCGCCTCCCACAGGTTCCCGTTCACGCGGTGCCCGATGTCGACCCGGCGCGTGCTGCCGTCCTCGAAGCGCAGCCCGAGGGTTTCGGTGCTCGAGTGCCGGCCGGTGAAATAGGCGCCGATTATGCGAGCCGCTACGAGGCGGCACGGTCCGCCGGCTTCGGGAACGCCGGCAAAGCCGCTCCGGCACGACGGGGCCGCACGGTACGCGCGCATGTCGGAGTCGGCGCTCGCGCCCATCGCACCGGCGACGGCGAGGCCGACGAGGCCCAGCACCATGCCGAAGGCGGGGTTGCCGCGCGACCAGACCGGTCGGTAGGGGCTCGCCGCTACGGCCACGCGGGCTCCGAACACGAGCCGTACGCCCATGGCCAAGAGCAGAAAGACGAACGCTCCGATCGGAATGGCGGTCACGAGACGCCCGAGGTCGAGGACCCCGTGGGGCATGACGTACGCGGCCGCCCCGAAGAGGACGAGCGCAAGCGCGAGCACCGTTAGGATGAGCCTCACGCCGGGATTATCGGCGGCCGGGATCGCTTCCGGTAGGGGCGCAAGGGCAGTTCTTAAGGAAGAAATGCTACCGTGGAGGTTAGCAGATCGTAGCAACCGGTACCGGCTCGCAGGCGCTTCGAAGCTGGGTCGTCGCCTTGCTCAGCCTCACCGTGCTTGCCGTCACGCTCCCCGCGACGAGCCTGGGTTTGCGCGACGCCGGTAACACCGGCTTCGCGTGGGACCGCTGGACGGGCCGCGTGCTCTCGGTCGCCGCGGGCGGTCCGGCCGCCCGGGCCGGAATGCGGGCCGGCGACGCGATCGTCTCCGCCTCGCTGTCGCCGGCCGAACGCATCCGGCTGATCGCACCGCCGCCGGATGCGACCTTCTCGTTCGACGTGCGTCGGGGCGGCGCGTTGCGCCACGTGCGGCTCGTCGCGCACCGCGCTCCGTCGCCGTACGGAACCCTCGACGCTTGGCTGATCGTGGCCGAGATGCTGACGTTCGCGGCGTTCATGCTGATCGGCTCGCTGCTCTTCGTGCTGCGACCGGGCTGGATGACCTTCGCGCTTTATTGGTACTGCGTCGGTGCGGTTCCGCTCGACGCTCTCGTCCCGTTCTATACGTTTCTGCCCGACGCGGTGCTCGTGCCGTCGTTCGTCGTCGCGCGCACGCTGTGCTCCGGCTTCAGTGCCTTGCCGCTCCTGCCGTTCGTGTTGCTCTTTCCGCTCGATTCGGCCACGGGCTGGCGCGCCCGGGCGCTCGGGCCGGTCGTCGCGGCCGTGCTTTTCGCCTTGCTCTACTACAACGTGCTGGCGTGCGTCCTGGCGACGACCTTCTTTCCCTCCTACCGGCTCTTCGACGACATCCCGGCCCTGGCGGCATACGCTGCGGCTCTGGCCGTGCTGATCTCCGGCTACTCCGACCTGCGGGGACAGCAACGGGAGCGCCTGACGATCGCGGTCGCCGGCATGGGGTTCGCGTTCGTGGCATACATGTGCGACTACGTCCCGGGCCTGCCGGTCGTGGTCTACCGGGTGGCCAACACGCTCTCGCTCGCGATGCCCCTCGCGATGGCCTATGCGGTGTTCAAGCAACGCGTCTTGGACGTTCGCTTTTTCGTCAACCGGGCCGTCCTCGGTAGCGAGTAGGATGCGAGCGACGCCGCCCGGGGACCCGTCCGGCTATCGGTGGGGCGCAGCAGTGCGGAACGATAGTGCAGTGCGGTCGCTGCCAGGGGCGCATTTCTCACGTGGTGAGCGTCGTGTCCCGGTTCTCTGTGTGCCACACTGGTGGCACGCGCTGGAGCTATTCTCAGGCAATGGCGCCGGCGATGAGTCGATTTGCGGGGCAACTGCGATGGCTGCACGAGGTGCGGTTGTATCCGACCTGCGCTCAAGAGCGAGCCCTGATCGAGATGCTGAAGACGACGCGCGAACTGTACAACGCGCTCTTGCAGCAGCGCCGCGACGCGTGGACCTCTCGCCGGCACGCATATCCGAGCAAGCAGCAATACGCCGAACTGACGGAGCTTCGAGCGGTTGACCCGCGTTTTGCAGCCGTCTACCGCGAGTGCGAGGACGCGGTGCTGCACCGGCTGGACCTGGCCTTTGCCGCCTTCTTCCGGCGGCTCGAGGCCGGTGACGAGCCGGGCTATCCGAGGTTCAAGCCTGCTCGGCGCTGGAATCAACTCGAGTTCCCGCACGGCGACCGTGCGACGAAGTTCGATGCCGAGCAGCAGCGCGTGCGTGTGCCCGGCGTCGGGGAGGTCCGGCTGCGCAAAGGGCGCGCGGTACCGGAGAATTACGGCCGCGTCTTCATCGTGACGAAGAACGGCCGTTGGTATGCCGTCTTTGAAGCGCACCGCGAGCCGGCACCCCTGCCGCTCACGGGAAAGGCGGCCGGCGTCGATCGCGGGGTGCGCGTGCTGGCCGCGCTCTCGGACGGGACGAAAATCGCGAACCTGCGCCCAGGCTCGCAGCGCCAAGCGCTGGTCGAGCGACACGCTCGGGCGCTCGATGCGGTCACGGTGAAAGATGCTGCGGGTCGACCGCTGAACGGCAAAGACCCGGTTCGGATCGCGGCGGTGCGGCGCTTGGCGCGCGCGAAGGAGCGCGAGGCGAACGCCCGCCGTGACTGGCTACACAAGGTGAGCCGGGGAATCGTCGATCGCTTCGACGTCATTGCGCTGGAGGACCTGAGGCTGCGCGGCATGACGCGCTCGGCGAAAGGCACGGTTGAAGCCCCCGGAAGGCACGTCGCGGCGAAGTCGGGGCTCAATCGCGCGTTGCTCGACGCCGGCTTCGGGATATTGGCGACGCTGATCCGCGAGAAAGCCGCGCATGCTGCTCGCACGATCGTCGGCGTGGACCCACGGTATAGTTCGCAGACCTGCGCCGAGTGCGGTGCGGTCGCGAAAGCAAGTCGGGAGGGCGCGCAGTTTTGCTGCGTCGCTTGCGGTCACGTCGACGATGCCGACGTCAACGCCGCTCGCGTGATCCTCCTGCGGGCGGAGTCGCCGCCTACGAGAGCACCGGGCCGAGCCCGGGGCGCGCAGCAGGACGCTGCGTGACCACGCTCACGACGAATTCAGCGCCAGCACGTCGGTGCTGCTGGTCGCGATCGGTCTCGTGGAGTGGCTGGTAACGGAGGCGATCGGCGAGCACCACCTGGCCGTCACGGTGACGGCGGTGATCTCGATCGGTATCGGAATCGGCTTCAATAAGGTGCACGTGCGCGCCGAACGGATGCTGGACCGGTTGCTCTTCAGAGAGCGATACCACGCCGAGGAGTACTTGGAGCGCGTCGGGCGCGCTTTGGCGGAAGCGACGGTCGCGGATGCGGTCGGCGACGCGCTCGCCCGCGAAGCGTGTGACGCGCTGCGGCTCGCCGCGGCCGCCGTCTTCGTTTACGACGAGCAATCGGACGTCTACGAGCGAACGCACGTCTTCGGCTGGCGCGAAGAGATCGTCGCGCTCTTCGATATCAACGCGAGCCTGGTCCGCTCGCTGCGGGCCGACTGCCGGATCCTGCGGGGCGGTGATATCAGTCGGCCGGAAACGCCGGCCCCGCTCGACCCGCCGCCCGTCGCCGCCGTTCCCGTCGTGCTCGGCCGCGACGTGCTCGCGTTCGCGCTCTACGGTCCGCACGTCAACTCGACCGATATCGACCCCGACGAACTGGAACTGCTCGAGCATCTCGCGCGCGATGCGTCCGTCGCCTACATGCAGGTCAACGCGCGCGCGCGCGAACGCGAACTTGCCGAGCTGCGGAACTCGCACCGCTCGTTGCGCGCGGTCGCGGCCGAGCGTTCCTCGCGCCGGTCCGGCTGACCGATCGTCTGAGCGGCCAGGCCGAGTTCCGAACGCAGCCATCGCCGGGCTGCACGCGAACGGGCGTTGCCGGCAGAATCGAACGATCGATATCGAAGGCACGTTCGAGCAGCTGGAGGATCGCCTCGAAAGCGAAGTTCGGGAACGCGGGACGCCGTCGAGCGCGTCGAGCGCCGCCTCGGCCAGCTTGAGAGGCGCGACCGTTACGACGTCGCGAAGTGCCGGAACGCGCGGGCGAACGATTCGGCGGGGCGGGTGACGTCGAAGTGTTCGGCTCGCAGGCCGGCGGCTTCGGCGCCGGCCGCGTTGCGGCGCTGGTCGTCGACGAAGAGCGCTTCGTGCGGTTCGAGTCCGAGCGCGTCGAGCGCGAGCCGGTAGGCGCGCGCATCGGGTTTGAGGATGCCGGTGACCGAGCCGTCGACCACGGCCGCAAAAAGCTTAGCTACTGAAAGATTCGACAGATAGTCGCGGCCGTGAAACGCTTCGAGGTCGTTCGTGAGCATCGCGACCGGGATGCCCGCGGCGTTCGCGGCTTCGAGTGCGGCGCGCCCTTCGGGGCGGACGAACTCGGCTTCGATCGCCGAGAGGTGCGCCACGAGATCGCGGGTCGTCCACCTTTGGCCGACCGCCGCGCCCGCCTCGCGCGCCCGGATCGCCCAGTACTCCCGCTCGGTGATCTCCCCGTTCTGCATGCGCCGCCACAGGAGATCGCGCTCGGGCGCGAACGGGCCGTGCCAGTCGAGCGTGTGCGGCGCCAGCCCGAAGCGTGCTTCGATCGGCCGCAATAACTCGAACGGCGTCTTGGCGATCACGCCGCCAAAATCGAAGATCAATCCGCGAGCAGGTGCTTGCGCCGGGAGGACGGCAAGGGCAACGTTCGAGCTTTTCGCTTTAGGAGGTCGCATGCAGCGTCTGCCATTCGTCGTCGCCGCTCTCGTCTCTTCGATCTCGCTCGGGTTGGCCGCGCCGGCCGGCGCGGGCGGCGCGCGTCCGGTCGCGCCCGCGGCATTCGCGTCGCTAGGCGCGGTCGCGCCGCAGGCGGCAAAGTACTTCACGGTCAACCTGCAGCCGGGCACGAGCGCGGCCGATGCCGAATCGGTCGCGCGGTACTTCCGAGACTTCGGGTTACAGGCGGACGTGACGCCGGAACACGATATCGTCTTCGTGCGCGGCACCTACGGACAAGCGGCCGCGGCCGCGCACACGAACTTCGCTCGCGTGCGCGTGCGCGATCAAATCTTCACGCACGCGATGGCGGGCGAGACGTACCCTGCGAAGGTCGCGCAACACATCCTGGCGACGACCATCGAAGACGGACCCTCCGCGGTTCCGGCGGGCAAGATCACGGCCGCCCCGCCGGGCGGGTTCGGGCCCGCCGACGTCGCGTCGTACTACGATATCGCGCCGCTCTACAAAGCCGGTTTGAGCGGGCTCGGGCAGAAGGTCGCGATCCTCGCGTGCGCGGGCGTCGTGCCGGGCGACATCAGCGCGTTCGAGAGGAAGTTCGGCCTGGCCACGAACGTGCCGACCGTCGTCCCGGTCGACGGCGGTACGACCGCCACCGATCTGGAACCAACGGGCGACGTCGAACGAGTGATCGGCACGGCCCCGCGCGCGAGCGTGTATCTCTACGTCGTCCCGAGCCGTTGCAGCTACGCGAACCTGGCGGACGGTTTCGCACGGATCGCGGCCGACACGACGACCCGGCACTTCGCTGCGGTGACGCACTCGTACGGTGCGACCGAGGACGACTATGCGTACTTTTCCCAGCTCAAACTCCTCCAAGCCGAGGATGCGGACCTGGGATTGCTCCTGAAGCGTTCGACGCCGGTGTTCACGGTCTCCGGCGACTGGGGCGCGAGTTTCGGCTCCTCGAACCAAGCGCTGTACGACGGCGAGATCACCGTGTGGTTTCCAGCGTCGGATCCGAACGCGATCGCGGTCGGCGGCACCGAAGCCGCCGCGATCTCCGCGACCAACCCGAAGCGCTATCTGGAGACGGCCTGGGGTGACGGCGGCGGCGGCGTTAGCGGCATCTTCGCGATTCCGGCTTGGCAGAAGGGCGTGCCCGGCGTAGCGAGCACGGCGTTCCATGGTAGCGAGTAGGATGCGAGCGACGCCGCCCGGGGACCCGTCCGGCTATCGGTGGGGCGCAGCAGTGCGGAGCGCTAGCGCAGCGCGTCGCTGCCAGGGGCGCATTTCTCACGTGGTGAGCGTCGTGTCCCGGTTCTCTGTGTGCCACACTGGTGGCACGCGCTGGAGCTATTCTCAGGCAATGGCGCCGGCGAAGAGTCGATTTGCGGGACAACTGCGATGGCTGCACGAGGTGCGGTTGTATCCGACCTGCGCTCAAGAGCGGACCCTGGTCGAGATGCTGAAGACGACGCGCGAACTCTACAACGCGCTCTTGCAGCAGCGGCGCGACGCGTGGACCTCTCGCCGGCAAACGTATCCGAGCAAGCAGCAATACACCGAACTGACGGAGCTTCGAGCGGTTGACCCGCGTTTTGCGGCGGTGTACCGCGAGAGCGAAGACGCGGTGCTGCACCGGCTGGACCTGGCCTTTGCGGCCTTCTTCCGGCGGCTCAAGGCCGGTGACGAGCCGGGCTATCCGAGGTTCAAGCCTGCTCGGCGCTGGAATCAACTCGAGTTCCCGCACGGCGACCGTGCGACGAAGTTCGATGCGAAGCAGCAGCGCGTGCGTGTGCCCGGCGTCGGGGAGGTCCGGCTGCGCAAGGGGCGCACGGTGCCGGAGAATTACGGCCGCGTCTTCATCGTGACGAAGAACGGCCGTTGGTACGCCGTCTTTGAAGCGCACCGCGAGCCGGCACCCCTGCCGCTTACGGGCAAGGCGGCCGGCGTCGATCGCGGGGTGCGCGTGCTGGCCGCGCTCTCGGATGGGACGAAGATCGCGAACCTGCGGCCGGGCTCGCAGCGCCAAGCGCTCGTCGAGCGACACGCTCGGGCGCTGGATGCGGTCACGGTGAAAGACGCAGCGGGTCGGCCGGTGAACGGCAAAGACCCGGCCCGGATCGCGGCGGTGCGGCGCTTGGCGCGCGCGAAGGAGCGCGAGGCGAACGCCCGCCGTGACTGGCTGCACAAGGTAAGCCGGGGAATCGTCGATCGCTTCGACACGATCGCGCTGGAGGACCTGAGGCTGCGCGGCATGACGCGCTCGGCGAAAGGCACGGTTGAAGCACCAGGAAGGCACGTCGCGGCGAAGTCGGGGCTCAATCGCGCCTTACTGGACGCCGGCTTCGGGATATTGGCGACGCTGATCCGCGAGAAAGCAGAGTACGCTGCTCGCACGATCGTCGGCGTGGACCCACGGTATAGTTCGCAGACCTGCGCCGAGTGCGGTGCGGTCGCGAAAGCAAGTCGGGAGGGCGCGCAGTTTCGCTGCGTCGGTTGCGGTCACGTCGACGATGCCGACGTCAATGCCGCTCGCGTGATCCTCCTGCGGGCGGAGTCGCCGCCCACGAGAGCACCGGGACGAGCCCGGGGCGCGCAGCAGGACGCTGCGTGACCACGCTCACGACGAAAACGTGCCCGACGTGGCGCTGGCCTCGAGCGCGGGCGAGGGTTACGCGGCGGTCTGGACCCAGCCGGGCAATGCGCAGGGCGACTATTATTTCTACGGCACGAGTTTCGCGGGGCCGACGTGGGCCGGTCTGATCGCGCTGGTCGAACAAGCGCGCACGAGCGCGAAGAAGAAACTGCTGCCGAACCTGGTTCAGACGCTCTACGCGCTGCGGACGGCGCCGGGCGTGTTCGGTGACGTCGTGCAGGGTTGCAACGGGTACTACTGCGCGAAGCCGGGCTACGATAACGTCACGGGGCTCGGCGTCTTCGACGGCGCGAAGCTCGAAGCGGCGCTGCTGGCTCAGCCGTAGCGCGGCGCCGCTTCAGCCGGCCGCAATTTCGGACGGCGCCGTCACCGTCCGTTGCGTGCCGGCTCCCGGCGCCGCGTATCCGCGCTCGACGATCGCGACCAGCTGGTCGAAGGCCGCCCATGCAAACGGGAGCTGCGGCCGCAGGCCGTAGCCGAACGGCGCGAACGCGTCGACGTGCGTTCCGCCGTCGACCAGATACAGGTGGTAGAGCGCGCTCTTCCCCGCTCGTTTGACCGCGGAGAGATATGCCGTCGCGTTGTTCGCGGGCGTGACGAACGCGTCGGCGCTGCCGGCGATCGAGACGAGCGGCTTTCCGATTTCGCCCGTGTGGGCGAACGCGCGGATCGCGTCGCGGGCGCGCTGCGACGGCGCGTAGGCGGCGCGTGCGGCCGGCGAGGCGAGACCGCGCGCCGCGCAGGTCCCCGCGGCCTTCACCGGATCCTTGGGGTTCGGCGTACAGCCGTCCGCTGAGATCGACGAGGTCGCGAGGGGATCGATCAGCAGCGCGTATGCGAAGAGCGTGAGATCGGCATAGAACGATGGTTGACCGGCATAGTATTCGAACCACAGCGACGGGTGCTGGTCCGCGGTTTGCCGACGGTCCGCGGGAAAGCCCGCCGCCAGGATCGCCTCGGCGGCGTGCCGGTCGGCGAACGCGCCGGCGACGTACGCGGGCATCGCGCGCAAGAACGCCGGCAGATAATCGAGCGGGCTGTGCTGCGGCGACCAATAGACGCCCGACCAGTCGAGGCCGCCGTCGACGAGTTCCGGCTGCCGCTCGACGAGCGAACGGACTTGAGCGCCGCCGCTCGAGAGACCGACTGCGTACGTGCGGCTGGGCGCGTGCCGGTGCGCCGCCAGATACTGCCGCGCGGCGCGGGCAAGGGTGGCGAAGTCCTCGTTCCACGCGGCGATCGAGGTCTTCGCCGGGATCAGCGCCCCGAGCCGGATCGCGAGCTTCTCGCTTTCGAGCGAGTAGAGGTCGAACGGTATCGGATAGACGCGGCCGGGCGAGTCCGTCGCTGCGATCTTCTCGACGCCCGCGTTATAGGCAATGCCCTTGTTGCTCGAAGCGTACGCGTAACCGCGCGCCAGCACGTAGTCGCCCCAGATCGCGTCGCCCGCGAACTCGCAGCAAAAGGCCGGCGTGCCCGCCACCACGAGCCGGCCGTTCCAGTTCGCCGGAACGCGCAGCACGAAGCGTTCGTTCGGCGCGTACGACCCCAAAAATTGAACGCCCGGAATCGGAGCGGCGGCAGGCGACGGCGTTCCCGTGACGATCTGACTTCCGGCATCGCCCGCGGGGTCGTAGCCGGGTGCGGCCGCGGGCAGCGGCACGTAGCCGAAACGCAGATCGGCGAAGCTCTCACCTTCGGCACCGGCCGCGGTCGCGAGGTGCGGGAGCGCGGCGGATCCGGCCGCCGCCAGCGCGGCTGCGGACATGCCCAAGAAGCGTTTGCGTTGCACGGTCGTCGCTTCGTTTGCGAAAACGCGGCCGGTTACGACAGTTCCGGCCAGGGTGCGTGTTGGGGGATCGCATACCCGGGCAGGCGGTACAGCGAACCGGCACCGTCGACGCGCAGCGTCGTCCCCGATACGAACGCGGCACCGGGCGAGAGCAGGAAGTTGATCGCGGCCGCGGTTTCACGTTCGGTTCCCAGGCGTTGCGCCGGGATGTCGTTCTTCGCGATGTGCCGGACTTGCTTTCGAACCGCCTCCGGATAGGTGTCGAGGCCGCTCGAATCGATGACGCCCGGTGCGACCGAGTTGATGCGGACGCCGAACGCCGCCCACTCGAGAGCGAGCGTCTTCGTGAGGTTGACGACCCCGGCCCGCGCCGCTCCGCTGTGCGCCATGTTCGGGTAACCGCGCCAGTTCTCCATGACCACGTTCACGATCGCGCCGCCATGCTCGCGCATCGACGCTTTGAACGCGGCCTGGCACATGAAGAACGTGCCGGTCAGGTTCGTTTCGACGACGGCCTGCCAGCCTTTGGGCGTGATGGCGTGCGCGGGGCTCAGGAACTGACCTCCGGCATTGTTGACGAGCCCGTGAATCGGTCCGAGCGCCTCGACGAGTTCTGCGAACAGCGCTGCGACGTCGTCGGGTTGCCGGATGTTACAGGTGCGCACTTCGACGCGACCGCCCGACGCCGCGATCTCGTTACGCGCGAGTTCGAGGTGCTCGAGGGAGCGCGAAGCGAGGACGACCGTTGCGCCCAGCGCCGCCAGCTCGCGCGCCGTCGCGCGTCCGATCCCGGTGCCGCCGCCGCTGACGACAACCGTCTTGCCCTCGAACAAGCCGTCGCGGAAAATCGAAGCCGTCTGCATGCCCGTCCTTATGACGAGCGGGCGCGAGCCGCCTCTGCGCCGGCTAGACCGCGTCGACGAACGTGAAGCGCGGCTCGCGAACGCCTTGGAAGAACTCCACCATGTCGTTCACCATCCGGGAGCACCCTTCGGGGCTCAACCGGTAGCCCGAGGCGGCCTTACGATAGATACCGACCACGAACTTGGACGACACGTGATCGAGCGTCGGGCGCCCGACGAACGTCGCATCGAGCAAGCCGCCGGGCCGGAGTTCGACCACTGCCGACTGGCCCGCGTAATTCCACTGTACGGCGTCGCCGCACCTCGCGAGGGTGATGTCGTCTCCGAAGGCCGACGCGAGCGTCGAGCCGAGATCGGACATCAGGCCAAGAGATTGCGAGTCGAGCATGCTGGAAGCGTAACCGGTCCGGCCCGCCGGCACACTCGACACGAGGCCCGTGCAAGCGGGCCTCGTTTGTAACATCGTCCCATCGGGCGAGCCGCCGGCGGCGGCTCGCGCCCGCCCGGGTGGGGTTACCGGCTGGTCAGGTGTTGGGCGATCGTCGCGCTCAGCAGCTCGGGGCGCGCTTCAAACTCCTGGAACGGGAGTGAAATCTTGTCGCCGCCGTCGAAGGAGAGCTTTGCCGTCGTGCCGTCGTCGGCCAACGAGGCCACCGCAGTACCTTCCGCCGTCACCCACATGGCCGAGTCCCACGAAAGTTCGGCCGTCCGGACCTGCTCGCCGAGGCGAGCGTGCACCTGGGTGTTCACCGCGTCGATCCATTGATCAAATGTCATCTCTTGCTCCGATATCGTTATCCAAATGGCCAGTGTTCCCTGACAGCATACTGCCCTTCGGTCACGCCTGCAAGCCCCTTGGAGCAAGAATCTTTCATCACTCTTTGATCGGGCCTCCGGTTTCCACCACCTCGAACGCGCTCGCGGGCACTTGCTTGATCGCATCGAGGTCGTTGTCGTTCCAGCGGCCGTCGGTGGCTCCCGTAAAGTAGAAGTCGCTGCCGTTGTCGGCCAGGATCAGGCCGTAGCGCTTCATGGCCGTCAGGATGACGAGCGCCTCGCCGTGGTAGGCCGTTAGGCGAAAGCCGGCCTTGAGCCGCAGCCGGAGCCCCATCGGCGGGGCGAAGTGGTCGTTCGAGTTGCCGGCGTCGTGGGTGGCCGGGTGGATGTGGGAGTGCGCCGTGCGGCTCATCGTGAAACGAATCGCGTGGTTGACGGCGCCGGCGGTCACCTCGTCGTAGCGCACCAGGCCCGCCAGGATCGGCAGTCCGGCCGCATCCGCGGAGGTCCAGCCCTCGGGCCGCAGGGCGTTGGTGTCGAGCGGCCAGACCGCGCCGTTGCCGGCCGTCCAGCCGGTCTTGGTGCGAACCGTCGCGTAGGTCTCGTAGAGAACGCAGTTCTTCGAGTTGACGATCAGCATGTGCGCGTCGCTGCCCGCTTCGATCCGCGGTGCCGGCGGAATCGGGTACGGTCCCGGATCGCTCTCGGCCGGCCAATAGATGAACGTGATCGGCACGTAGGCGGAGCGCGGCATGTCGACGATGTTGTACGGAATGCCGTACGTAAGGTTGCTGCCGAAGTCTGGATGGAGGTGGGTCGACCCGGTCGGGTTCATCTCGGCCATGATCCGGGCCGAGTTCCCGTTGACCGGATACGTGCTGACGTCGGTGTTCCAGGGGTTGTTGGCCGGGAACATGCGGCAGCCGCCGACCGACGGGTAGGCGGTCGCGGTCGCAAGCGCCGGCGACACCGCATCCGGCGCGGGATTGCCCGCAGGGACGGAGCCCGGCGCGGCGGCGCCGGCGCAACCGCTCGCAAGCACGAGCGCGCCGAACGCCGCGAAACGCCGGAGCGGCCGGGAATCGGATGAACGTCGCATGCTAGCGCCATTGCGCCATCGGCGCCCAAAGCCTCGTGACGGGGAGCACATGGCCCGCCACTCGAAACGGCTCGCGTGAAATTTCGCGTTAGCAGCGAAGAAATTGCCGTTGTCCTCGTCGCCGCGGTCACGTTCGGATCCATCGCACTCGCATCCCATTTCCGGTCGACGCCGTACAACAATCTTTCACTGCTGGCCGACGCGTTCGCGCACGGGCGGTACTGGGTCGACGGGCCGGCCCGACCGCTCGACTCGCCGATGTGGACCAACACCAACGATGCGCTGCTGTGGCAGGGCCACCGCTACGTCATCGAAGGCGTCCTGCCCGCGCTCTTACTCGTTCCCTTCGCGTTCGTACTCGGCGAGAACACGAACCAGACGGCGCTCGCGACCGTGCTGTGCACGATCGCCGTGCCGGCCGCGTTCGTGCTCTTCCGGCGCATCGGCGCATCGTTGTTCGACGCGCTGCTGCTGGCCGCGGTCTTCTTCGCGGGCACGTCCCTGTGGTGGTGCGCGATGCTGGGCGACGTCTGGTTCATCGAACACGTGTCGGCCGTCTGCTTCACGCTGTTCGCGCTGCTGGAGCTGACCGGCAAGCGGCGCGGCTGGCTCGTGGCGCTCTGCGCCGCCGCCGCCTTCGAGTCGCGCTTCACGATGGTGCTGGCGCTGCCGTTCTACGCGGCCTTTTTGGCTCGGGGCGGCATCCTGCCGGAGTCGGTGGCGCCGCCGCCCGAGCGGATCCGGGCGTCGCTGAACGCTTTCGTCCTGACGCTCTTGCCCGTGGCGATCGGGTACGTCGTCTGGAACGAGCTACGCTGGCACACGTGGTCGGACATCGGTTACACCGAGTTTTACCACTCGGACCCCTGGGGCCAGCCTACCGGCTCGCCGTTCCGGCTCGCGTACGTTCCGTACGAGATCTACTCGTTCTTCATGCAGCCGCCCGTCAACGTCGAGTACCGCCAACTGGCGATGTGGCCGATCTTCAAGCTCGATCCGCACGGCGTCGCGCTGCCCTGGACGACGCCGGTGCTGGTGCTGGCCTTCCTGGCACGCGGCTCGCGTGCGTACCTGGCGCTGATGTGGTCCGCGATCCTGGTGCTCTGGCTGCCGTCGCTGTGTTACTATCTCGACGGCTGGACGCAGTTCGGTATGCGGCACGCACTGGATTTCGAGCCCCTCTGGTTCGTGCTGCTGGCCGTGGCGGCCCGCGGCGGAATGCCGGCCTGGGCGCGCGCTCTGAGTGCGTACGGCGTGATCTTCGGCGCCTGGGGCGTGTGGTTCTGGGACGCGACCTTTCGAAACGGCGATTGACTCCCCGTCGCCGGCTTGGGTGGCCTTCTCGCGGAACCGAAAAGGCGTCGCTCGGGCGGGATGGTAACAGTCGCCTCAGGAGATCGATATGAATCGCGTGCCTTTTCGTGTGATTGCGGCCGTAGCCGCGTGCTTGGCATCGTTCGCTGCGCCCGCGGCGGCCGCGCCGCCTGCCCTTTCGGTCGGCCTGGAACTCGCGGCGCCCGCGCCCGGTTCCGGTGCCGGCATCGTCTTCGTGGACGCGATGAAACAGGCCGCACCGTGGACGGCCGCCCAAACGCTTGCACTGGATAGCTACGGGAACGTCACCTCGTTACGGCCGGGCCAGATCGCCGATTCCGTGGTATATTCCGGCGAGCGCTATCCGGCCGGCGACTACACGCTGCTGTACGACGGCCGCGCGGCCTTCGGCGTAACGGGCGGGACGATCGTGGCTCAGGCGCCGGGCCGCGCGCTCGTGCGCGTGGTGCCGAACGCAGGCCTCGGGCTGCACCTCCGCCTGCTCGCGACGAATCCGAACGATTACGCGCGTAACGTGCGGCTGATCCTCCCCGGCTTCGCGAACTCGTACCGGACGTCGCCGTTCTATCCCGCGTTCGTGCAATCGCTCCAAGGCCAGGACGTTATTCGTTTCGACGCCTGGATGCAGGCCGACTCGTACGCGGCCTCGGCCGTGTGGCCGTTGCGTCCGCACGTCGACCGCTTTACGCAAGCGCTGCCCGGCGGCGTGGCGCCCGAATACGCGATCGCGCTCGCCAACGCAACCGGCAAGACGCCGTGGTTCGCGCTGCCGGTCGGCGCAACGAACCAATACGTCTACCGGTTCGCGGATCTCGTGCACCGCACGCTCGATCCGCGCTTGAACGCGATCTTTCAATACGGCGGTGCGGTCTGGCAAGCCGGCACGCCGGGCAACGCGTGGGCGATCGCGGCGGGGCACAACGTCGGGCTCGCGAGCGATCCGCAAACCGCGGCGCTCGATTGGTACGGCACGCGCTCGGTGCAGGTGTTCGCGCTGGTCGCGCGCGCGTTCGGCAACGATGCCGCGCGAGTGACGCGCGTCGTCGCCGGCCCGCCGGCCGACGCGGCCGGTATCGCGATCGATCGCGCGATCGCGGCGCGCGTGGCAGGCAACGCGGATGCGTTCGCGTTCGCGGCCGGGGGGAATGCCGCGACGGCTGCGGCGTCGGTTGCTTTTGCCGGTACGCAGCGTGCGGCGGCCATCGCGACCGGCGGAACGGACGCGAGCTCGTACGCCGCCTGGCGTGCCGCAGGGGGCGCGATGTGGCTCGGGTCGCCCGCCGCGCAGGTCGTCAATCCAACGCCGGTCGCCTGGATGCCGCACGGTCCGGTCGGCGTCAGCGCGTACCACGCCCCCTTGGAAGTCGTCTCGCACCGCCGGCGCCGGCACGCGCCGGTCGTTCCGGCCTACGTGAATCCACGCGAGCTGGCGCCGCCGTCGGGTCCCGAACTCGACGCGATGGTCGGAGAACCGATGCGCAACCCCGACCTCGCGGGCGAAGGCAACGAGGACTGGCTGCGCTGGAACGGGACGGCGCCGACCGCTCGCGCGGCCCGCGGCGACCGCGCGATCCGGGTCGCGGACGGCGGGCTCGCACTGGACGTGCCGGCCGGCACGGCGACGCGCACCGTGCGCCTGTACGTCGACGGCTACCGGTCGCGGCCCGTCTTGCGAGCGACGCTCAGCGACGCCAGCGCGCGGCCGGCCGAGGTCGCGTACGAGAGCCGCTTCGGCCGCTCCGAGGCCGTCTACACGGTCGAGTACCGCGCGAAGTCGGCGGCCGCAGCGCTGCATCTCACGCTCTCGCCCGGGCCGTCCGGATCGGTCGCGCTGCGCGCCGTGACGCTGAATTCAGAGGCGATTCCGAGCGTGTCGCCCACGCCGTCCGACATGACGACGTACCACAACGACCTCGCGCGCAGCGGTTGGGACCCCAACGAGTACGCGCTCAACGAACGGAGCGTCTACCTTCGCTTCGGCCTGCAACAAACGATCGCCGTCAAAGGCGACGTGCTCGCCCAGCCGCTGTACCTCGCGAACTACAATCTCGGTGCGAAAGGCGTCCACAACCTCTTGATCGTGGCGACGGAGGCCGACGTCATCTACGAGTTCGACGCCGATACGGGCGTGCAGCTCAACGGCCGCACGTACGGCAGAGTGGAGTGGTCGTCCCACGTCGGGTGCACCGACATCGAGCCCGAGTACGGCATCACGAGTACGCCCGTCATCGACCGTCCGAGCGGTACGATTTACTTCGTCGCCGTCAGCGAGCCGACGCCGTACGCATTCCAAACCTCCTTGCACGCGGTCGACATCGGGACGCTACGCGACAAGGTGCCGCCGGTTCCCATCGTGGCGCAAGCGACCATGAGCAACGGCAGTACGATTTCCTTCAATCCGGCGACTCAGCAGAGTCGCACCGGCCTCGTCTTGTCGAACGGTTCCATCTACGTTGGAATCGGGTCGCACTGCGATATGAACACCGGTAGCACGACCGGTTGGATGCTTCAATACAAGACGGGCAGCCTGCAGCAGACGGCCGCTCTCCCACTGGGTGAAGACACGAGCTCGGGGCTGCTCGACAGTATCTGGATGAGCGGTTTCGCCTCGGCCGTCGACGGCGCGGGCAACCTGTATGCGGTGACGGGCAACGGCTCGTTCGACGCCTCCTCGCCCGGCGGCAAGAACTACAGCGAGAGCGTCGTGAAGCTCGCTCCCGACGTCTCCTCGGTGCTCTCGTACTTCACCCCCACCGAGTACGCGACGCTCGACCAGAACGACCAGGATTTCGGTTCCGGCGGCGTCATGCTGTTGCCGCCGCAGCCGGGCAATCTGCCCAACCTTGCGGTTGCGATGGGCAAGTCCTCGAAACTGTATCTGCTCGACACCGACGCGCTCGGTGGGCTCGGCATGCCCGTGCAAGAATACGATAGTCCGGGCGGCGGCGTATGGGGCGGCCCGACGTTCTACAACTCCCCGAACGGACCGCTGGTCTTCTATCAGACCGACAGCGACGTGCTGCGCGCCTACGTGTTGAGGATAGCGGCTACCGGCGCTCCCTATCTGGCGCCGGCATTTCAAGGTCTCAGTAACGCGGGGTACGGCGGTTCGCTGCCGATCGTTTCGTCGTGGGGGCAAAAAGTCGGGACGGGCGTCGTTTGGCTGGTCCAACGGAATTCGACGCTTCGGCTCGAGGCGTACCGGGCGAAGGGCCCCAATCAGTTGCTCTTCGCCGGCAACGCCGGCGTGTGGAACAACCCTGCAAATAACGGCTTCGTCACGCCGCTGGTGGCAAACGGGCGCGTGTACGTTCCCGGTTCGGGCACGATCTCGGTGTTCGGCCTGCATTGAGGTAGGCGCCGCCGCGTGAGGTTTCGCACGGTTCGAGCAGCCGTCGCGTTCGGCACGAGCTTGGCGCTCGTTCCGTTCGCGGCGGCGAACGCAGTTGCGCAACTGGCTCCGAGCGCGTCGCCGGCTCCGAGCGCGTCGCCGGCTCCCGATTACGACCGAGGTCTTGCCGCTCGAGCGGACGCACGTCGGCATCGTGCCGGGGACCACGCAGATCGTGCGCGCCGGCGCTGCCGCGGGCGGGCTGACGGTGAGTTCCTCGAACGCCTCGGTCGACGCACGCTACGATGCGAGCGCGAACGCGGTCGTTCTGAGCGGCCGGGTCCCGGGCAACGCGACCGTTACGGTTACCGGCCAAGGCGGCGCGGCCGCGTCGATCGACGTCCTCGTCGCCCCGGCGGCGGGGAGCGTGCCCGCCGACGCAACGGTGGAACTCGCCGGTACCGTGTCGCCGCAATTCGCGAGCGCACGGATCGAGGGCGCGATCGGGCGCCGTGCCGCGCTCCAGCCCGGCACGGCCCTGGACGTCGCGGGCATCACGATCGCGAACCCGCTCCAACCGGGCACCGAGCTGGAAGGGGTCGCGCGCGTTCACCTTGACGGCGGCGGCCGGTTCGTCGACGTCGACGGCACCACGAACGTGCAGCTGCGCGTCGAGCCGCTCGATCGATTGGTGCCCGCATTGCTCTTGTATAGCGACGATCCCGAGAAGGTTCCCAGCGGCGATGCGGGCGTGCTGTATCGCGGGCGCATCGAACCCGGCCGCCCGGCGCGCCTGTACGTCTACCACGTGGCCGAAGGGCCGGATACGCGGCTGTTTCTCGCGTTGCGCCCGGAGTCGGGCAGCGCTCGCGTTCAGGTCCTCGGCTATGCGGCGGGACCGGCCGATGCGTACGGCTACGTGGGCCACGTCGCGACGCTGCAATACCTGCTCGAACGCAGCACGCAGGAAAGCGCGATCGTGACGGCCTCCGGCAGCGAACCCTACGTTCGGGAGCTCGGATACCGGGCGCCGGCGGCGAACGATCTGGTGGCCGCGATCTTCGACTTGCGCGTGCTCGAAGGCGGCCCCGTCGACGTCGAGGTGATCGCGGCCGGCGGCGCTACGGATCCCATGCAGCTGTTCGGTGCTGCGACCCTCCCGGGCGACGGACACGGGCGGTCGGGTGTCTTTTCGCTTGCGGACGTGTCGCCGCTGGCGCTGGCGTATGCGACGGGCGGCCCCGAGCCGGCGCCGTTCGTCGTCGGGGACGCCGAGCTGGCGAATCTCGTTCCGGGGGGACGGCCGCTGGGCGGTGACTACGGGGTCGTACGTCCGGTCGCGCTGCAGCTCTCCAATCCGGACGCCCTGCCGCAAAGCGTTTACTTGTACGAGACGCCGCATGGCGGCAGCGCGACGACGACGATGTGGTTCGACGGCGACGCGCAGCCGACGCAGGTCGGCTGCGTCCGCGCGCCGGAGAAGCGCTATCTCGTCAAGCAGTTCGATCTCGCACCCCACGAATCGCGGGCGGTCGCGGGGTCGTACATGACCGACGGTACGTCGTCGTTTCCGCTGGCCTTCGGCCTGACCTCGGCGCCGCCGGCGCCCGCGCCCGACCCGGCCGGGCCCGACGGTTGCAACTCGCGGAATTGAGCGTGCGTTCAAAAGCGGCATGTACCGCAATTTGAGCGTCGACGCCGCGGGCGGTATCGCGACCGTCACGCTCGCCAATCCGGCGAAGCGCAACGCGCTGTCGCTCGACACGATGGGCGAGATGCTGGCGGCTTTCGAGGCGCTCGGTGCGGACGCGGCGGTCAAAGTCGTCGTCCTCGAAGCGCTCGGGCCGGCGTTTAGCGCGGGCCACGACTTGCGCGAGCTACGCTGCGCCGGCGACGAGGCGGACGTCGCGACGGCTCGCCGGATCTTCGATAGGTGCGTCGCCGTCATGACGGCGATCCAGACGATTCCGCAGCCCGTCATCGCGCAGGTCGCGGGCATCGCGACCGCGGCCGGCTGTCAGCTGGTGGCCACCTGCGACCTGGCGGTCGCCTCGAGCGCTGCGACCTTCGCGACGCCGGGCGTGAAGATCGGGCTTTTCTGCACGACGCCGATGGTGGCGCTGACGCGCGCGATCGGCCGCAAGCACGCGATGGACATGCTGCTGACCGGCGACTTCATCGACGCCGCGACGGCCGAGCGCTGGGGCCTCGTCAATCGCGTCGTCGCGCCCGAGGAGCTTCACGACCAGACGCGCGCGCTCGCGCGCAAGATCGTCGCGTCGAGCGCCTTCACGGTCGGGTTGGGCAAGGCCGCGTTCTACGCTCAGATCGAGCTCGACCAGTCCAAGGCGTACGCGTACGCGAAGGAAGTCATGAGCATGAACGCGCTCGACGCCGACGCGCGCGAAGGGATAGCGGCCTTTCTCGAGCGACGAACGCCGGTATGGAAGCACTAGGCGCGAAGCTTCTGGCCGGCGTCGCCACGACGCTCGTCTTCTGTTGGGATAGTCTCTACGGCCTGATCTTCGGATTCTTGATTTCCGCCATCGCGCAGGTCGCGTTCTCGCGCGGCGCGATGGAGCGGGTGCTGGGCCCGAACGTGCGCGGCGTGCTGAGCGGCGCCGCCTTCGGCATCGTCGCGTCCGCGTGTTCGTACGGGGCGGCGGCGGCGGCGCGCGGGTTCTACCAGAAGGGCGCCGACCTGCGGGCCGTGTTCGCATTCACGATCTCATCGACGAACATGAACCTGGCGATCCTGATCATGTTCTGGGCGATGCTCGGGTGGAAGTTCGCGTTCGCGGAGTTTTTCGGCGGCATCGTCATCATCGCGGTCGTAGCGGCCGGTCTGTCGCTCTTCCTCCGTCCCGACGAGTTACACGCCGCCGCCCCGGGCGCCGCCGGCGCGCCGCCCGCCCGGGTGACGGAATGCCTGCAGTGCGGCATGGAAGGCGAGGAAGAGCACGCCGTGGCCCATCTGGGGACGACCTATCTCTTCTGCGGCGCGCGCCACGAGGCGGGGTTCCGCGCCGATCCGCTGGGCGTCTTGAAGGCCGCGTACGCCCAGGCCCAAGAGATGCGCGGGTTCGCGGCGCTGCGCGAGGCTGCGACCTGGCGGCACGTGCTCGACACGCTCTTAGCGGACGTGGAGATGCTCCGCAACGAGCTGATTATCGGCTTCGTGGTGGCCGGCTTCGCCGCCGCGTTGATCCCGCCGCAGTGGCTGGCCGCCGCGTTGCGCGCCGTCGGTGCCGTTCCGTTCGTCGGTTACCCGCTCTTGCTGCTGACGGGCCTCGGCATCGCGATCGTCACGTTCGTGTGCTCGATGGGTAACGTCCCGATCGCGCGGTTCCTCGCGATGGCGGGCATCCCGCTGGGCGCCAATACGACCTTTATCTACGGCGACTTACTGATTCCCCCGCTGGTCGGCATCTACCGCAAGTCGTTCCCGCCCAAGGTCGTGTGGACGTTTCTCGGACTCTTTGTCGCCGGTGCGATGGTCGCGGGCGCGGCGATGGACGCGCTCCTCGGCCGCGCCTCGGGCGGCTTTGCCGCGATGGGGTCGATGGCAGTCTCGAATGCCTTCACGCTCGCTGCCAACCTGGCCGGGTTGCTCGCGATCGCCGCCGTGGCGACGGTCGTTCGCCGGACGTCGCCCGCCTGAGGGCGCTTATTCGTAGCCGGCGCGTAACTTGGCGAGCGTCAGCGTGTTGGCCGCCACCCGCCCGTCGGCGCGCAAGACCTCGACGTCGAGATCCGCATAATTCGGTTCGAATCGCTTACGCTTCCAGTCGGCGACCGTGAACGCCGCACGTGCCGCGCGGCCGTAGTCGTACTCGGGAAGGTTGCGCCGAGTACCCTCGGTGCGGATCCGTACCTCAAAGCCTTCCAGTAACGCGATGCTCTTCTCGACACTCTTTTTAGTGGACATAGCGGCTCCTTCGCACGTCGGGGCGAATTAACCTTATTTTGCCCGGGCCCGATTTCCCGCTGCCAGCTCCTCGTAGAGGGGTGAGAGGCGCGGTTCGAGTAATGCTTGCAAGCGATCCGGCTCGGCTAAAAAGGCGTCGTGGCCGTGGTCGGATTCGAGTTCGCCGTACGTGCTATCGGCGCCCTGGCGGGCGAAGCGCTCCGCCGCTTCGCGTACGTAGCGTGGTAAGAATAGCCAGTCGCTCGAAATGCCGACGAAACTGAACTGCGGATGGACGACGGTCAGCGTGCGGTCGCGCGTATCGAAAAGATCCATCGCGCGAGTTAGCGTTAGATACGCTTGCGGGTCCATACGCGGTGCGAATATCCGGCCCTGGTAGTCGAGATAGCCCTCGACGTCGAAACGGCCCGCGTGCTCGGTCGCCGGGTCGCCGCCGTTGCGGTCGAGTTTGCGGGCGAAGCGCTCGGCCAGCAGCGCCTCGGACTTATACGTGAGCATGGCGATCTTCCGGGCCAGGGCGATCCCTTCGGCGGGCGTGCGCGCGATGCGGATCGCTTCGCGCGCGACCGCGTTGAGCGCAATGCCCATGGCCGCAAAATGGTCGTAGGCGCCGATAACGATGGCACGATCGACCTGCGCGGGCGCTTCCAGCGCCCACGCCAGCGCTTGCATCCCGCCGAGCGAACCGCCGACGACCGCGGCGAAGCGGTTGAACCCGGCGCGCGCGAGCGCTTCGCGCTGCGCGCGCACCATATCGAAAACCGTAACGAGCGGAAAGCGAGCGCCGTACGGTTCGCCGTCGGCTGCAAGCGTTCGCGGGCCGGTCGAGCCGTAGCAGCCCCCGAGCGCGTTGACGCCGACGATCGCAAGCGCGCGCGTGTCGAGCAGCTTCCCCGGCCCGGCGAGGCCGCCCCACCAGTCGAGCACGCGGGAAGAGCCCGTCAGCGCGTGATTGACGAGAACGACGTTGGAGAGGTCGGGTCGCGGCCGGCCGTACACGCTGACCCGCTGCAGCACGGCGGGCAACGTGACGCCGCAATCGAGCCGAAACGGCCCGATTGCGACGTCGCGCTCCTCCGTAGGTTCTGCGGCCGTCAGACGCCCACGGGCTCGCGCGGGTAAACGGTATCCCGCGCGCCGGCCAGCGCTTGATCGAGGTCCGCGATGATGTCGCGAATGTCTTCGATGCCGATCGAGAGGCGGATCAGATCCTCCGTCACGCCCGCCTCGATCTGCTCGACGACGTTGAGTTGTTGGTGGGTCGTCGTGGAGGGGTGGATGACCAGCGACTTCGCGTCGCCGACGTTCGCCAGCAGCGAGAACAGTTTGAGACGGTCGATCAGCGCTTTGGCCGCCGCCGGACCGCCCTTGACGCCGAACGTCAGGATCGCGCCGGCGCCCTTGGGCAGGTACTTTTGGGTACGTGCGTACGAGTGGTGATCGGGCAGGCCGGGGTACGAGACCCAGGTCACGTCGGGATGCCGTTGCAGGTACCGGGCGACCGCGAGGGCGTTGGCCGAATGCCGTTCGATCCGCAGGCCGAGCGTTTCGAGCCCCTGCAGCAGCAGCCACGAATTGAACGGCGAGATCGCCGCGCCGATATCGCGCAACAGCTGCACGCGCGCTTTGATGATGTATGCGAGGTTCCCGAACGATGCGACGTAGCGCACGCCGTGATAGGAGGCATCGGGTTCGGTGAACTCCGGGAACTTGCCCGATTCGGCCCAATCGAAATTGCCGCCGTCGACGAGCAGCCCGCCGATCGAGGTTCCGTGTCCGCCGATGAACTTGGTCGCCGAGTGCACGATGATGTTCGCGCCGAAGTCGAAGGGACGCAGCAGGTACGGCGTCGGCAGCGTGTTGTCGACGATCAGCGGAACCTTGGCCTCGCGCGCGACCTCCGCCACCGCCTCGACGTCGAGCACGTCGACCTTCGGGTTACCGATGGTTTCGGCGAAGATCGCTTTGGTGTTCGGGCGGATGGCGTTCCTGAAATTCTCGGGCTTGGCGGGATCGACCAGCGCGATCTCGATGCCGAACTTCGGTACCGTATGGACGAATGCGCTGTAGGTGCCGCCGTAGAGCGACGCCGACGAAACGATGTGGTCGCCGGCGCGCGCGACGTTGAGGATCGAGAAGATCGTGGCGGCTTGGCCGCTGGCGAGCGCGAGCGCGCCGACGCCGCCTTCGAGCGCCGCGATGCGCTGTTCCAGCACGTCGCTGGTCGGGTTCATGATGCGCGTGTAGATGTTCCCGAACTCTTGCAGCGCGAACAGCCGCGCCGCGTGTTCGGCGTCGTCGAACGTGTACGACGTCGTCTGATAGATCGGGACCGCGCGCGATTTGGTTTGCGGGTCGCCGGTGTGCCCGCCGTGGATGGCGGTCGTGTCGAAGTGATATGCGCTATCTGACATGTTGGGCTCCTAAGCCGGTGTTGAGATGACCGAGCTTGCGATCAATTCAGGGAGTGCTCTGGGGTCTACGGTGATGTCTTGCCACTTCGGGATACAGCTTTCGGCACGGACGTGCCGGGTTGCGACGAGCGCCGCGACGCGCGCGGCGGTCGAACTGTCGATCGGGGCCGTCACGACGGCGGGGAAACCGTCCAGCGGTTCGGCGGCGATACCGTCGGCCACGAGCGCTTCGCGCGCCGGTCGCACGTCGCCGAGCGACGCGAGCCGTAGGACGCGGCACAGCGGGATCGCCGGCTCTTGCGCGTCCTCGCGAACGGGCGCGAGTCGCGAGTCCGCCGTCGCCACGCCGGCGTGCCGGCCGGCGGCGATGCGCCGCAGCACCGCCACCACGTCGCCCACGACGGCCGAGGCCGTCGGATCGCTACCGGCGCCGGTCCCTGCGAAGGTCAGCGAGCCCGAACTGCGGCCGGTGACGCGAATACAGTTCTGCGGCCCCAGCGGCTGCGCGAACGGGTGCTCGGCCGCGACGTACGCGGGCGTGACGATCGACGATTCCGCACGCGCGCAGGCGATCAGTTTGAGGCGCCAGCCGGCCCGTTTCGCTAGCGACAGGTCCTCGCGGGAAAGCCGGGTGATGCCGGTGCGCGGGATTTCGTGGGTCACCAGACCCCGCCGGAACGCCAGCTGCGCCAGGATGGCGAGCTTGTGAGCCGCGTCGATACCTTCCACGTCGCTCGTGGGGTCGCTCTCCGCGAACCCGAGCCGCTGCGCTTGCGCCAGGGCGCTCGCATAGGTCGATCCCGCGAACATCTCCGAGAGAATGAAGTTCGTCGTGCCGTTGAGCACGCCGCCGACCTCGAGGATCTCTTCGCCGGCCAGCGATTCGGCGATCGTGCGCACGATCGGGATCGCTCCGCCGACCGCCGCCTCGTAGGCGATCGTCACGCCGCGGGCCGCGGCCAGCGCGCGCAGTTCGGGGCCGCGGGTAGCTAGCAAGTCCTTGTTCGCCGTAACGACGTGTTTGCGGGCTTCGAGCGCCGCCACGACGAGGTTCGCGGCCACCCCCGTGCCGCCGATGCACTCGATGACGACGTCGATGGCCGGGTCGTCGACGAGCGCCCGGGCGTCCTCGGTGAAGAGGTTGGCCGGGATCGCCGCCGGGCGGGGCTTCGCGAGCGAGCGCACCGCGATACCCGAGAGCCAGTAATCGACGCCGCTGCGCGCGGGTACGGAAGAGGTCGAGTTCACGAGGAGTCGCGCGACGCCGCTGCCTACCGTGCCGCAACCCAAGAGGGCGATGCGAACGTCACGGTCGGAGCCGGTGCGATCCGCGTGCGCTGGTTGAGTGAGCGACAAGCGATTTCACCTAGTGGCCATTGATGCCGGCAGTTAAGTGGGCCAACTATACCGAAACCGCCGCTGGTGCGTCAAGCACGATCCATCCTGCGCCTCGAATCTGGAGGCGCGTTGCACGTTACGGGCCCTTCAGACGGAATTTCGATTCTTTTCTACCACGGCGTCGGGGGCGCGGCGTGGTCGTGGGAGCCGCAGGTCCGCGAGCTCGCCGCGCGGCGGCGCTGTTTCGTTTGGGAGGCGCGCGGACACGGACTGGCGCGAGGCGTCGCCGACGCGGGTCTCGGCGACTACTACACGGATGCGCGCGAAGCGCTCGATGCGGTCCTCGCTTGCGGCGCGCCGCCGCTGGTCGTGGGCCACTCGATGGGCGGCCTGCTCGCGCTGGCCGTCGCGGCGAGCCGGCCTACCGGCGTGCGCGGCCTCGTCTTGATCGATCCGGTGTACGTACCCGAGGCGGGCCGCTATGCCGGCGGCGTCACCGCGCGGCTGGCTCGGGCCGCGCTCGCCCCGCTCGCGCGTTCGTTCTTGCGGGACGGCCGGCTCGCGCGCTACCTGTCGCGCCGGGTCTTTGAAACGTCGTTCGCCGACCGTCGCCTGATGGAGCGTGCGTGGCTGCGGCAGCGGCTGCAGGTTCCGGTCGAGTATCCGAAGATGCTGTACGAAGGCTTCGAGAAGTCGACGGGATTTCCGAACCGTGCGTTCGCAACGGAACTGGTGATGCCGACGGTCCTGATCGAACCAGCCAGCGTTTCGCCGCGCTTTCCACGCCTGTTGGCCGAGCTCGCGCAGCTGGGCGGCGCATTTACCCACCTCACCTTTGATGGAGGCCACTATCTTCAGCTGGACCGTTCGGCGGCGCACGTGACGGACGCACTCGAGGAGTTCGCGAGCCGATGGTCGCGATGAGCGCTCCGCGCCGCTATCGCATGGCGCTGGGTCTGATCCTGGGCCTCGCGCTGCTGGCCGCGCTCTACGTCGCGGTCGTGCGCGAGCGCAAGGAACACGGTTCCCGGCGCGTCGAGATCGCGATGGATTACCAGGATTTCGACGAGCTCGCGCAATCGTTCGGGTACAACGAGGAGCAGTTCCTGATCGCGTTGCGCCGCGCGGGCATGACGTCGCTCGCCGTCTCGGAAGAACTGGGCGCCAATGTGAATTCGGGGACGGCGGCGGTGGTCTTCCCCGGGCAGCAGCTGATCGCGCAGGCCAGGCTGGGCCCGATCGACGACCCGACCCTGCAGGCGCTCGCCCGCCGCAACGCCCTGTCCCCGAACGAACTCTACCTGGTCGTGTTCGATCCGCGCGATGCGGCGCGCTATCGCGGGGCGCTGACCGCGAGCCTGGGCCCGCACGCCGTGCGCACCTTGCACGCGACGAACCCGACGGTCCTGGCGGTCAGATCGCAAATCGACTATTTCAATACGCTCAGCGTCGGGTTGCCGCCGGAGCCGCTGGCGCTCGCGCGTAAGCTGCACCTCTTCCTCGTGCCGCGCGTGCAGAACGACGAACGGTTCGGCGCGCCCGAGATCGACCGGATCTTCGCATCCTTCAGAGCCCACGAGCGGCCGACGACCGTTATCTTCTTCGGACAGCGCAACGAAGTGCTCGGCTACCCCGACCACCTCGACGACACCGCGGACGCGTTCCGCCGGACGGGCCTGAATTTCGGCTCGATCGAGACCTACGACAAGAACCAAGTGCAGAAAGGCAACGACGGCCTCGCCGAAAAGGCGATCGAGCGTACGACGCGGGTGCTGGCGATTCCGAAAACGGAACTGGACAAATTGGATTTCGACACGGTCGTCGCGCGCTATCTGCTCGGCGTGCGGGAGCGGAACGTTCGGGTCGTGTACTTGCATCCGTTCCTGCACGAACAGAACGGCATGTCGCTCGAGCAGACCAACCTCGAGATGGTCAGGGAGATCCGCGACGGTGTGATCGCGCGCGGGTTCAAGCTCGGGCGCGCGACGCCGGTCCCGGGGTTCCGCATCAATCCGGTCGTGATCGCGCTCGTCTCGCTCGCCGTGCCGGCGATCGTCATGCTGCTGTTCGAGGCGTTTGGAATACGGCGCGCGCAGCTGGCCTACGTGGTCTTCGCGCTCGACCTGCTGCTTCTGTTCGGCGGTTACGCCGTACACCACGACTTGCTCGCACGCAAGCTGCTGGCGCTGACCGGCGCGATCGGGTTCGCGACGATGGGCGTCGTTGCGATTCCGCGCGCGTTCACGCTGCGGCCGCCCGACACGTACGGGGCGAGCCTGCTCGCCGGTCTGCGCACGCTCGGAGTGGCCACGGGCTTCGCGCTGGCGGGGGCGCTCGTCGTCGTGGGGCTGGTCAGCGTTCCGCTCTTGATGGAGGAGATCGACCGGTTCACGGGCGTGAAGGCCGTGATCGTCGTGCCGCCGGTGCTCGCATTCGCGCTGTACGTGTACACGCGGCGCTTCGGCAACGACCCGCCGTCGGTCGAGTCGAGCGCGCTGGCGCCGGTGCGCGTCTACCAGCTGGCGATTCTGCTCGCGCTCGCCGTCGCGGCCGTCGTCTACATCGCGCGCAGCGGGAACCAGAGCGACGTCTCACCGTCGGCCTTCGAGCTGGCGCTGCGCTCGAACCTGACGGCATTGCTCGGGGTGCGCCCGCGCTTCAAGGAGTTTGCGATCGGCTTTCCGATGATGATGCTCTTGCCGGCGTTGCGCCTCGAACACAAGCGGCTGGTCGGGTGGCTGTTCGCGATCGGCATCGCGATCGGCACGTCCGACATCGTCGACACGTTCTCGCACCTGCACACGCCGCTCGTGGCGTCGTTGCTGCGGGTCTTGAACGGCGCCGTGCTCGGCATCGCGATCGGCGCGCTCGCCATCGCCGTGTACCGCGCCGTCGACATGCGCTTGCGCTCGTCGGTCGTACGGCGCCGCGCGACGGCCGCCTAAAGCTAGGGTGCGCGTCTTACTGAGCGGCTATTACGGGTTCGGGAACCTCGGCGACGAGGCGCTCCTGCGGATCATCGTCTCGCAGCTCAAGATGCGGTATCCCTACGCGACGGTCGACGTGCTATCGGCAACGCCGGACGAAACCGCGCACGATTACGGCGTCGTCGCGACGCCGCGCTGGGACCAGGGCGCGATCCGGGATGCGGTGTCGGCGGCGGACGTCGTGCTCTCGGGCGGCGGCGGACTCTTGCAAAACGCCACGAGCCTCAAGAGTCTGCTCTACTATGCCGGGATCATTCGGACGGCGCTGCGCGCGGGCAAGCGCACGATGGTATTCGCGCAGTCGGTCGGACCGCTGGATTTCTGGGGCAAGCAGACCGTGCGCGAGTGCTGCCGGGGCTTGCAGGCGGCAACCGTGCGCGACGAACGTTCCCGGGCGCTGCTGGCGCCGCTCGTGCCCGCCACGGTCGTGCGTACCGCGGATCCCGTGTTCTTGTACGAACCGCCGGAGACGGCGTTCGATCTGGAACCGTACGGGTTGGGACCGCAGAGCGAGCCGTACGTCGTGGCCTGCGTGCGCAAGACCGCGCACTTCAGCGAGGCGGTGGCCGCGATGGCGGCGGCCGTCGACCGGCTGGCGGAGCAGCACGGGGCGCGGGTGGCCTTCGTGCCCTTCGGCGGCACCGCGGACGCCGAAGCCTCGACGGTCGTGATCCGCAAGTGTAGGTCGAAGCCGATGCTCGTCGCGCTCGACGGGCTCGACGCCGTGGCGGCCGCGATCTCGCGCGCCCGGCTCGTGATCGGCGTGCGCCTGCACGCGCTGATCCTAGCGGTCCGCTTCGGGGTTCCCTTTCTGGCGTTGCCCTACGACCCTAAGATCACGGGCTTGACCGAAGACGTCCGCTATCCGCTCGACTCGCTGTGGAACCCCGGCGCGAAGCAGAGCGCCGCGCGCGCGATCGAGTTGGCCGACGAGGCCTGGCAGCGCCGCGACGAGCTGGCCGCACACCTCGCGACCGGGGCGGCCGAGCAGCGGGAACTGGCCGAACGCAACTTCGAGGTCTTGCAGGAGCTGGTTCGCGGCGTCTGACGGGTAGGGCGCATCCCGGCGCGACCCGAGTGCGTTTCAAGCGTTCGTGAGTACCACGGTAGCGAGTAGGATGCGAGCGACGCCGCCCGGGGACGCGTCCGGCTATCGGTGGGGCGCAGCAGTGCGGAACGATAGTGCAGTGCGTCGCTGCCAGGGGCGCGTTTCTCGCGTGGTGAGCGTCGTGTCCCGGTTCTCTGTGTGCCACACTGGTGGCACGCGCTGGAGCTATTCTCAGGCAATGGCGCCGGCGAAGAGTCGATTTGCGGGACAACTGCGATGGCTGCACAAGGTGCGGTTGTATCCGACCTGCGCTCAAGAGCGAGCCCTGATCGAGATGCTGAAGACGACGCGCGAACTGTACAACGCGCTCTTGCAGCAGCGGCGCGACGCGTGGACCTCTCGCCGGCACGCATATCCGAGCAAGCAGCAATACGCCGAACTGACGGAGCTTCGAGCGGTTGACCCGCGTTTTGCGGCGGTGTACCGCGAGAGCGAGGACGCGGTGCTGCACCGGCTGGACCTGGCCTTTGCGGCCTTCTTCCGGCGGCTCAAGGCCGGTGACGAGCCGGGCTATCCGAGGTTCAAGCCTGCTCGGCGCTGGAATCAACTCGAGTTCCCGCACGGCGACCGTGCGACGAAGTTCGATGCCGAGCAGCAGCGCGTGCGCGTACCCGGCGTCGGGGAGGTCCGGCTGCGCAAGGGGCGCACGGTGCCGGAGAACTACGGCCGCGTCTTCATCGTGACGAAGACCGGCCGTTGGTACGCCGTCTTTGAAGCGCACCGCGAGCCGGCACCCCTGCCGCTTACGGGAAAGGCGGCCGGTGTCGATCGCGGGGTGCGCGTGCTGGCCGCGCTCTCGGACGGGACGACGATCGCGAACCTGCGCCCAGGCTCGCAGCGCCAAGCGCTCGTCGAGCGACACGCTCGGGCGCTCGATGCGGTCACGGTGAAAGATGCTGCGGGTCGACCGCTGAACGGCAAAGACCCGGCCCGGATCGCGGCGGTGCGGCGCTTGGCGCGCGCGAAGGAGCGCGAGGCGAACGCGCGCCGTGACTGGCTGCACAAGGTGAGCCGCGGGATCGTCGACCGCTTCGACACGATCGCGCTGGAGGACCTGAGGCTGCGCGGCATGACGCGCTCGGCGAAAGGCACGGTTGCCGCACCCGGAAGGCACGTCGCGGCGAAAGCGGGGCTCAATCGCGCCTTACTGGACGCCGGCTTCGGGATATTGGCGACGCTGATCCGCGAGAAAGCAGAATACGCTGCTCGCACGATCGTCGGCGTGGACCCACGGTATAGTTCGCAGACCTGCGCCGAATGCGGCGCGGTCGCGAAAGCAAGTCGGGAGGGCGCGCAGTTTTGCTGCGTCGCTTGCGGTCACGTCGACGATGCCGACGTCAATGCCGCTCGTGTGATCCTCCTGCGGGCGGAGTCGCCGCCCACGAGAGCACCGGGACGAGCCCGGGGCGCGCAGCAGGACGCTGCGTGACCACGCTCACGACGAAGATTTTCGACATCCCGGTGAAGACCATCGCCGGCCGCGACGCCGCGCTACGCGATTACGCGGGCAGCGTCTTGCTGGTCGTCAACGTCGCGTCGCAGTGCGGATTGACCCCGCAGTACGAGGCCCTCGAGAAGCTGTACGAAGCGCAGCGCGACCGCGGGCTGGTCGTGCTCGCCTTTCCCGCCAACGATTTCGGGTCGCAGGAACCCGGCTCGAATGCCGAGATCGCGACGTTCTGCGAGACGGCGTTCGGCGTGACGTTTCCGCTCTTCGAGAAGATCTCGGTCAAAGGCGCGACGCGGCATCCGCTCTACGGCGAGCTGATCGCGGCCCAGCCCGAAGCGGCCGGCAACGGCAACGCCTTTCGCGACAAGCTGGCGGGGTACGGCGTGACGCCGGACGGCCCGGGCGGCATCCTCTGGAACTTCGAGAAGTTCGTGATCGGTCGCGACGGTCGCGTCGCGGCCCGCTTCGCGCCCGACGTCACGCCCGACGACCCCAAGGTCCTCGCCGCCATCGAAACCGAGTTAGCGAAACCGGCCTAGCCCGCGCGCTGACTTGAACGGCCCGATCGTGCCGCCCCCGGGGATCGCTTCGGGGGAATTCCCCGCGAAATCCGTCCGTGAGGAAAGCGGCGTGCGTGGGTAACCGGTGCGACAGACGCAAGGAGGGCCACCCGCCGATGCCTGCACGCAAGACTGCGAGCTCGAAGAAGAACGCGAGCTCCGCGAGCACCGAAGCGAAGGTGCCGTCGACCCGCACGTACAGCCCGGCCGCGAGCGAAACCGTACGCGAAGAGATGCACGAGTTCAAAGAGGGCAAGCTGCGCTCCGGCACGTCGGGCAAGCAGGTTACCGATCCCAAGCAAGCGGTCGCCATCGGGCTTTCCGAAGCGCGCCGCAGCGGCAATAAAGTGCCGCCCAACCCGAACCGCGGCAAGAAAAGAAGCTAAGGTCTAGATCGCGGCGGACGCCTCGGCGATCGCCTCCTCGAGCGGTGAGATCCGCCCGCGGACGCGGGCCGCGCGGTCGCCCGGGGCGCCCAGCGCTTTGCGCAGCGCGTCGTGCAGGGCCGGGGCACCGCGGCGGCCGAGGTCGTGCAGCAGCGCGCGGCCGTAACGCTCGCGCGCCGACTCGAGCGTCGAGAGCCAGCTACGGGCCATCGAGGGCGCTTCGTCGGCCGCCACGTAGGCCGCCGTTTCCAGCGCCATCATCGAGATGTCGACGTCGTGCAGCGCTGCGGCGAGCGTCATCGCCTCGCGCACGTGCTCGCGCGCTTTTGCGCGGTCGCCTCCCGCGAAGGCGTTCATTGCAAGCGCGACCAGGGCGTGCGCGATGCCGTACGGATTGCGAAGGTTCCGTTGCCGGGCCAGGCTCTGCGCGACCAGTTCGCTTGCGGTATCGAATTCGCCGAGGTTGAAATAGACGTTCGCGAGGTTGGTGAGCGCGAGCGCGCGATCCGACTCGGCATCGAGTTCGGTGAAGATCGCAAGCGCTTGCGTGAAGGCTTCGCGCGACGCATCGTACGCTTCCAGATTCAGCTCGGCGAACGCGATGACGGTCAGGGCGTAGGCCTCGCCGTAGCGTTCGCCGAGGGTCCGAAAGGTCGCGAGCGCTTCGCGGCCGAGTTCGCGCGCGCGCGGCATGTTGCCGCGCAAACGTTCCGCTTCGGAGAGGTAGACGCTGGCTCTTGCGAAACCCAGCGCGTCGCCGAGCTCGCGCATCGACTCGCGCGCACGTTCGAAGAGCGCGGCGTTCTGCTCGTAATCGCGCACGTGGCGCAGCATCGTCGCCAGGCGGTAAAACGCCTCCGCGCGCATCTCGGGCGTGCCCGCGCCGCCGTCGAGCGCAGCGCGCAGGTAACGCGGGATGTCGAGCGTCCGGTTGCGTTCGACCCAGTGCCGCGCCAGCGGCAGCGCCAACGCCATGCCGGCCTCGAGATCGCGGCCTTCGTCGATCAGGTAGACGAGCGCGTCCCGCAGGTTCGCGGCGTCGGCGTCCATTCCGTCCAACGAGCCGACCGACAGCGGCCCGCGCATGCGCTGCAGCGTGCCGGCGTAGAGCGATACGTAGTAGCGGGCGTGGCGCGAACGCACCGCGTCGCGGTCGCCGGCGGCGCGCAACCGCCCGGCCGCGTAGGTGCGGGTCGGTTGCAACAGGCGGTAACGCGTCTGCGGCGCGTCCGGCGCGGGAGCGACGACCAGCGAGTGGTCGACGAGCCGGTTCAGGCGCTCGAGGGTCTCCCACTCGTCCGCCTCGTCGACCGCGGCCGCGGCCGCGGGCGTGAACCCGTCGCCGAGCACCGAGAGCCGGTCGAAGAGCCTCCGGTCCGCGGGCTCGAGCAGGCGGTAACTCCAGGCGAAGGTGGCATCGAGGGTGGCGTGCCGTGACGCGCCGCCGCTTTCGCGCGCCAGCACCTCGACGCGTTCTCCCAGCCGGCGCGCCAGCTCCGCCAGCGGCAGCGTTCGCAAGCGCGCGGCCGCGAGTTCGATCGCGAGCGGCAACCCGTCGAGCCGCGCGCACAGGTCGGCGACGAGCTCTTCCGAGAGGTCGCCGGGCTTGATTCCGGGCCGCGCCGCGCGGGCACGATCCCCGAACAGGGCGGCTGCGTCGGCCGCGCCGAGCGGCTCTAGCGCCCAGGCCGTCTCGCCTCGCAAGCCGAGCGCGCTGCGACCGCTGGCGAGGATCTTCACGTGCGGTGCCGCGCGCATCGCGCGTTCGACCACGCGCGCGCACTCCCGCCGGACGTGCTCGAAGCCGTCGATCACGAGCAGCAGGGCGCGGCCGCGCAGGGTGTCTTCGAGCGACATCGCGGCGTTGGGCGCCAGGGAAGCGACGATCGTCCGCTCGATCGCCTCCGGCTGCACGATCTCGGCGAGGTCGACGAACCAGACGCCGTCGGCGGGGGGCGCGAACTCGCGCGCCACCCGGACTGCCGCCCGCGTCTTGCCGACCCCGGGCGGCCCGGTGAGCGTCAGCAGGCGGCACCCCGCCAGGGTCTCGCGGATTCGGGCGAGTTCCGCTTCGCGCCCGAAGAAGCTGCCCAGTTCCGGCGGCAGCGAGGCCGGCGTGCTCGCCGCGCTCTGGCGCCGCTGCAGCGCGGCGTGGAGGGCGACCGTTTCGTCCATCGGGGTGACGTCCAGCTCGGCCCGTAGCAGGCGCGAGAAGTCGGCGTAGGTGCGCAGCGCGCCCGCCGAATCGCCCAGCTCCGCCCGCAGCCGCATGACCGAGCGGACGACGTCTTCGCGAAACGGTTCGAGCCGCTCGAGTTCCAACGCCCAGCGCAGCGCGCTGCCGAAATCGCCGGCGGCGCGGTACGCGGCGATCAGCCGCTCCAGGTTCGCGAGATGCAGCGAACGCAGGCGCTGACGTTCTTCCACGATCCAGTCGTCAGCGAAGGGCTCGAGCAGGTCGCCGCGGTACAGCGAGGCGGCTTCCTCGAGCCGCTCCGTATCGACGCTCGCGTCCTCGAAGGCCAGCGCGTCGACCCAAGGCGCGCTCGAGCGATCGATGCGCAGCAGCGCTCCGTCCCGCACGATCGGCGACCGCGTGAGGCCGGCGTCGGCGAGCGTGCGGTCGAGGTACTGTAGGTGCCGCCGCAGGTCGGTTCGAGCGGCGTCGTCCGTGGCGTCCGGCCACAGCCGGAAGGCCGCGTCGTCGCGCCGCAAGGACGCCCCCCGCTGCAGCAGCAGTAGTGCGAAGAGCGGAAACGTGCGCCGCTTCCACGAGAACGGAACGTCCCGGCCGTCGCAAACCAGCCGCGGTTTGCCGAGCATGAGAACGCGCAGGTCGCTCACGCGAAAACCGCGATCGGGTCGTCACAGCGACCAAGGTAGCAGAACGAGCGTCCCAAAAGCGTCGAAGACCTGCCTGGTGCGACGGGCGAACTGCGATATTCGCGACCAAGCCGACCCCGGCCCTCCGGAAGAGCTAGAACTACTACCGGCGAACTCCAGCGCTTCTATGCCCTCGAACGAGACGATTGCGACCGACTACCGCTCCACCCTGAACCTGCCCAAGACCGGTTTTCCCATGCGCGGCGACTTGCCGAAGCGGGAACCGGAACGGGTCGCGTGGTGGCGCGACCAACGCGTGTACGAGCGCCGCATCGCCGCGAACGCGGGAAACCCGCAGTGGATCCTCCACGACGGACCGCCCTACGCCAACGGCGACATGCACATGGGCGGCTTCCTCAACCGCGTCCTCAAGGACATCTTCGTCAAGGTGCACCTGCTCGACGGCGCGGAGGCGATCTTCGTCCCCGGCTGGGACATGCATGGGCTGCCCATCGAGTTCGAGACGCTCAAGCACCTGGGCCTCGATTTTCACAAGGTCGACCCGATCGAGCTGCGCGCCAAGTGCCGCGAGCGCGCGCTCCATTGGCTGGACGTCCAGCGGGAAACGATCCTGCGGATGGGCGTGCTCGGCGACTACGACCACCCCTACCGCACGATCGACAAGGAGTTCGAGGCCACGATCGTCGACACGCTGGCCGATCTCGCCGAGAAGGACCAGCTCTACAAAGGCCTGCGCGCGACGCTGTGGTGCATCCGCGACGAAACGGCGCTCGCGGAAGCGGAGATCGAATACAAGGACCGCGTCTCGCCCTCGATCTACGTGCGCTTCCCGGCCGACGCCGAGCAGCGCGCCGAACTGCTCCGGCGCGCGCAGGTCGACGGTGCGGGCGATGCGCCGCTGTCGATTCTGATCTGGACGACGACGCCCTGGACGCTTCCGGCCAACGTCGCGATCGCGCTCAAAGCCGAAGCCTCGTACGGCATCTACCGCAGAGGCGACGAGCTGCTGTTGCTGGCCGACGACTTGGCCGCGGACGTCTTCGCGCGCGCCGAGGTCCCGGCGGTCGCCGAACGTCTGGGCGGCGCGCTCGGTACGAGCCTCGTCGGCGCGAAGGTGCGCCATCCGTTCGCCGAGCGCGACGCGCTGGTGGTGAGCGCGGAGTACGTCGCACTGGACACCGGCACCGGGGCGGTGCACACGGCACCCGGTCACGGCGCGGACGACTTCGAGACGGGCATGCGCTTCGGGCTGCCGGCCCTCAATCCGGTCAACGGAGCCGGGTTCTTCACGTCGGAGGCGGGGCCGTACGCCGGCCAGCAGATCTTCGCGGCGAACGACCGCATCGTGGCCGACTTGCACGCGCGCGGGAGCCTGTTCGCGCTCGAAGATTTCGTGCATTCGTACCCGCATTGCTGGCGTTGCAAGAATCCGGTCATCTTCCGTTCGACCGCCCAGTGGTTCATCGCGATGGACGTCAACCGTCTGCGCAAGCGCACGATCGATAAGATCCCGAGCGTTGCGTGGCACCCCGCGTGGGGCGAGCACCGCATGGAGCAGATGATCGAGAACCACCCCGAGTGGTGCATCTCGCGTCAGCGCACGTGGGGTACGCCGATTCCGGCGCTCGTCTGCGCGGCGTGCGGCGATACGTTCCTGGATCCCGAAGTCGCGCGCAACGTCGCGGCGGTTTTCCGCGAGCGCGGCCGCGACGACGGCAACGCCTCCGACCTCTGGTGGACCGAACCGGTCCAGACGTTCCTGCCCGAAAACTTCTCGTGCCCGAAGTGTCACGGCACCACGTTTACGAAAGAACTCAATATCGTCGACATCTGGTTCGAATCCGGCGTGACGCATCGCGCCGTGCTGCGACAGCGCGGCATGCATTGGCCGGCGGATCTCTACCTCGAAGGCAGCGATCAGTACCGCGGCTGGTTTCGCAGCAACTTGCTCACGGCGATGGCGACGGCCGGCACGCCGCCCTACAAGGGCGTCGTTTCGACGGGCTGGGTCGTCGACGCCGACGGCCGCGCCATGCACAAGTCGTCGGGCAACTACATCGGCGCGAACGAGGGAATGGAAAAGTACGGCGCCGACGTGCTGCGCCTGTGGGTGGCGTCGGTCGAATTCACGGCCGACATGCGGCTCGGCGAAGCGCTGCTGAAAGCGGTCGGCAGCGTGTACCGGAACCTGCGCAACCGGTTGCGCATGCTGCTCGGGCTGATCGAGGATCTGCGGCCGGATCAGCTGGTTCCGCGCGAGGAGCTCGAACCGATCGACCGCCTGGCGCTGACGAAGCTGGACGACCTCGCCAACGTGGTCGTCAAGCATTACGAGGCGTACCGGCTGCACGAGGTGTACCTGGCGCTCGTCGAATACGACACGGCCGACCTTTCGAGCTTTTACGTCGACCTCCTGAAGGACCCGATGTACTCGGGCCCGCGCGACGGCGCGCGGCGCAAATCCGCACAGACCGCACTGTTCGCGATCTTGGAAACGCTGTGCGCGTTGCTCGCGCCGTTGCTCTCGTTCACGGCGGAAGAAGCGTGGCAGTTCGTGCCCGAGGCGTTGCGCGGCGACCGCGCCAGCGTCTTCGACCTGCAACTGCCGCGCGGCAGCGAGCGCGGTAACGCCGAGATCGAAGAGCTCGTGCGTTACGAGGCGATCAAACGCATGCGTTCGACGGTCGCCGCGGCGGAGGGCCCGCGCGACTTCGCGTTGCGCGCCCGCGTCTACGCGCCGCCGGCGCTCGAACCGGGGCTCCGCGAGCTCGGCGACAACCTGCGCGAAGCGCTGGTCGTTTCCGCGCTGGAATTGCACGTCGATCCCTCGCTCTCGGACGAAGCGCGCATCGAGTTCTCACCGGCCGAGGGCGGCAGATGCGCGCGCTGTTGGAAGACGCTGCCGCTCGGAAGCGACCACCTGCACCCCACGCTGTGCGCGCCCTGCGCGACGATCGTCCGCACGTTCGACTAAGGTCCGCCCCGGCACCGAATTGCAGCGCAGGTTACGGGACGCCGCGCGCCCGCGGCCGCGCTATCGTCGGGCTATGAGTTTTCGCATCTCCGGGCTTGCCGCCGAGCCCTTCACCAGCCTGTTCGGCCTCGATGACGAAGCGCTCGCCCGGAATGGCGTGCGCCGCACCGGGCCTCGCACGCGATCTTCGTGCGCGAAGGTGCTTTGCAGACCGCAGCCTTCGTCGACGAGGTCCCCGCATCGCTGCGCCTGCGGCCGCTGTCGGTGCGCGCCTTCGATGCGGCGGGCATGATGCGCGACGCCGATCTCGTCGACGGCGCCCGGCTCGAGACGCTGCTCGAACGCCTGCTCGCCGACGAACAGACGGCGTATTTGCACGTACACTACGCGAAGCGCGGCTGTTACGCCGCTCGGGTCGACCGCCGACGTCCCTCGGAAACGCGGCGTTCACGCGGGGGCAACGCGCGCCGTGTAGCCTCCTCGTATGGACGGCATCGAACTCATGGCCACGGCGATGCACGCGGCGCAAGCGCGGCTCGACGTCTCGGCTTCCAACCTCGCCAACGTCTCGAGCGACGGGTTTCGCAAGCGCGTCGCGCGCGCGACGCTGACGGCTTCCGGCCTCGTTACGACGAGCGCCCCCGATCCCGCTCCGGGGCCGCTGCGTCACACCGGGCGCTCGTTCGATCTCGCCGTCGTGGGCGGCGGGCTCGCGGTGCGCGACGCGGACGGCCGGGGCGGCACGGTTCGCTCGGGTTCGTTCGTGCGCGACGGCGCGGGGCGTCTGGTCGACGAACGGGGCCGGGCGCTGCTGGGCCGGTCGGGTCCGCTCCTCGTGCCGGCCGCCGACGCGACGATCGATTCGCGCGGTTACGTGCGTGACGGCGCCGGCCGTTCCCTGGGCCGCTTGCGCGTGGCCGCGGGCACGACCGTGCAGAGCGGCTTTCTCGAGACGGCGAACGTCGACGCGGTTCGTGAGATGGTCGACGTGCTGGACGCGCAGCGCGCGTTCGAGACCGCGCAAAAGACGCTCTGCGCGCTCGACGACGAACGCCAGAAGGATGCCGACGACGTCGCGCGGATCAAAGCGTGAACCGCGCGCTCTACGCGGCCGCCACGGGCATGGCCGCGCAACAGCAGAATTTGGACGTCATCGCCGACAACCTCGCGAACGCGGACGTCATGGGTTTCAAGAACGCGCAGGCGACGTTCGCGCAGGTCGGCGGCGACGCGCTGCTCGGCACCGCTTCAACCGGCGTGCGCCACGTGTTCGCGCAGGGAAAGCTCGTACGGAGCGGCGGCCCCTTCGACGTCGCGATCGACGGGTCGGGTTTCTTCGCGCTCGAACGCGCGGGCGAACGGGCATATACCCGCGCCGGTGCGTTCTCGCGCGCCGCCGACGGAACGCTGCGCGACGCCGACGGCTGGACGTTACGCGGCGTCCGCATTCCGTCGAACGCCTCGAGCGCGGCGGTCGCCGCCGACGGAACCGTTAGCGCGAATCTCGACGGCAGACTTGCGACCGTCGGCCGGATCCGGCTCGTCGAATTCGCCGCGCCGGAACGACTGCGATCGCTCGGGTCGGCGCTGTTCGCGGCGACGCCTGCGTCGGGCCCCGCGCGACCGCTCGCTGCCGGCGGCGACCGCCAGCCGAAGCTCGTTTTCGGCGCGCTCGAGAAATCCAACGTCTCGATCGTCGAATCGATGATGGCGATCCTCACCGCGCAGCGCGCGTACGAGGCCGATGCGAAGGGCGTGCAAGCCGCCGACGAGATGTTGCGGATCGCGAACAATCTGCACCGCTCGTGAACGGGTGGGCTCGGTGCCCGGCGATGTCGAATCGAAACGACCGGCCGCGTTTGCGCCGCACCGGAAAGGATGGTAGCCCGATGGGCGTCTCGCTCAAGATCCCGCTGATCGTCGTCGACGACGCCGATCTGGTGCGCGTCTCACGCGAGAACCCCGGCTACCATTTCGAGCGTGAGGAAGACGGCACGCTCACGGTGAGCCCGAACTTCACCCGATCGGCGGCGCGCGGAGCGGTGAGGCGTATGTTCAGCTACGCGCGTACTCCATCTCCGCAGGCGGCAGAGCATTTGACTCCAGCGCCGGATTTAAGATCGGGCGGCGCGGCGCGGTGAAGTCGCCGGACGCGTCCTGGGTCAGCCAACCGCGCATCGACGCGCTGACGGAAGAGGAACTCGCCGGGTTCTGGCCGCTCAGTCCCGACGTGGCGATCGAAGTGAAATCCGCCTCCGACGATTTCAAGGAAACCGTCGCGAAGATTCGATTCTACTTCGAGAACGGAAGTGGATACGCGGTCGCGATCGACCCCGAGACGCGCGAAGTCGTCGAACGCGGCTCGCCTCCCGCCGGCCTCGTGCTCGACGTCGGCGCGATCGTCGACGCCTGATCGGCGCGACCCAAAGATAACCCCGGCGGCGTTCCGGGTGCGTTACGGCGTCGCCGTCACGCGGTCTTGGGCAGGGTCACGTAGACTTTCTTCGGATCGTCGAGGACGACGACGTCGATCGGGTACGGCCAGCGTCCTTCCAGGCCGGGAAGCCCGAGCGGCATGCCGGGGATTGCGACGCCGCGGATCGCCGGCCGCTCCGCGAGGATCCGGTCGATCACGTCGAACGGGATGTGGCCCTCGAACACGTAGTCGCCGACGATCGTGGTGTGACAGCTGAGCAGTGACCTCGGAACGCGGAACTGCTGAACCCGTAAATCGTCGGTGGCGGAGTATAGCCTGACGTCGTAGCCGTGTACGCGCGCCTCGTCACACCAGTGACTGCAGCAATCACCGTTGCTCCCGCAGTGGAACACGACCATACCGACGGGCTCCGAACGAACCGGCAACATGCCGGCGAGCGAGAATACGGCGACCGAACCGACGAACGCAGTGCGTTTCATCATGGACCCCTTCTCGATACTGCTTTTTCGATGACGAACCGGGGACCGCCGCGGCGCAAACTCATCCGTCGATACGCGTTTCGGGCCGTCTCTTTCCGGCGTCACCCACAAAGAGCAATGTAAAGGATACCATGGTAGCGAGTAGGATGCGAGCGACGCCGCCCGGGGACCCGTCCGGCTATCGGTGGGGCGTAGCAGTGCGGAGCGTTAGCGCAGCGCGTCGCTGCCAGGGGCGCATTTCTCACGTGGTGAGCGTCGTGTCCCGGTTCTCTGTGTGCCACACTGGTGGCACGCGCTGGAGCTATCCTCAGGCAATGGCGCCGGCGAAGAGTCGATTTGCGGGACAACTGCGATGGCTGCACAAGGTGCGGCTGTATCCGACCTGCGCTCAAGAGCGAGCCCTGATCGAGATGCTGAAGACGACGCGCGAACTCTACAACGCGCTCTTGCAGCAGCGGCGCGACGCGTGGACCTCTCGCCGGCACGCATATCCGAGCAAGCAGCAATACACCGAACTGACGGAGCTTCGAGCGGTTGACCCGCGTTTTGCAGCCGTCTACCGCGAGTGCGAGGATGCGGTGCTGCACCGGCTGGACCTGGCCTTTGCGGCCTTCTTCCGGCGGCTCGAGGCCGGTGACGAGCCGGGCTATCCGAGGTTCAAGCCTGCTCGGCGCTGGAATCAACTGGAGTTCCCGCACGGCGACCGTGCGACGAAGTTCGATGCGAAGCAGCAGCGCGTGCGTGTGCCCGGCGTCGGGGAGGTCCGGCTGCGCAAGGGGCGCACGGTGCCGGAGAATTACGGCCGCGTCTTCATCGTGACGAAGACCGGCCGTTGGTACGCCGTCTTTGAAGCGCACCGCGAGCCGGCACCCCTGCCGCTTACGGGCAAGGCGGCCGGCGTCGATCGCGGGGTGCGCGTGCTGGCCGCGCTCTCGGACGGGACGACGATCGCGAACCTGCGGCCCGGCTCGCAGCGCCAAGCGCTCGTCGAGCGACACGCTCGGGCGCTCGATGCGGTCACGGTGAAAGACGCAGCGGGTCGGCCGGTGAACGGCAAAGACCCGGCCCGGATCGCGGCGGTGCGGCGCTTGGCGCGCGCGAAGGAGCGCGAGGCGAATGCCCGCCGTGACTGGCTGCACAAGGTGAGCCGCGGGATCGTCGACCGCTTCGACACGATCGCGTTGGAGGACCTGAGGCTGCGCGGCATGACGCGCTCGGCGAAAGGCACGGTTGCCGCACCAGGAAGGCACGTCGCGGCGAAAGCCGGGCTCAATCGCGCGTTGCTGGACGCCGGCTTCGGGATATTGGCGAAGCTGATCCGCGAGAAAGCAGAGTACGCTGCTCGCACGATCGTCGGCGTGGACCCACGGTATAGTTCGCAGACCTGCGCCGAATGCGGCGCGGTCGCGAAAGCGAGTCGGGAGGGCGCGCAGTTTTGCTGCGTCGGTTGCGGTCACGTCGACGATGCCGACGTCAACGCCGCTCGCGTGATCCTCCTGCGGGCGGAGTCGCCGCCCACGAGAGCACCGGGACGAGCCCGGGGCGCGCAGCAGGACGCTGCGTGACCACGCTCACGACGAAACATCGACGCGTTCCGCCACGACGTTTGCGTCGAATCGGCGCCGGCTCGGCATCTACGCTTTGAGAGCGATCGAGCGCTAGCCCGCGCGCTTGCCGCACGTCGTTTACCGTTCGCTGCGGGCCGCCGCCGACACCTGGTAGCAAACGCGAGAAGAGTTCAAGTCCTAAATTAATTATTGCCTGTCGCGGAGAGCGCTATCGATCGACGCGCGTAGCTCGCCGAGCGACTCGGCCGGGCTGCGGCCGGCGGGATCGTCGCATCGCCGGTAACGTGGAGGCCACGGTGGGGACACGCGCGGCGGCTAGGCTGTCGGCATGGCTCACATTCTTCCGATCGACTCGGGCCGGCCGGCGCCGGCAGCGCTCGCGACGCCGGCCCGCGAAGCCGCGGTGCAATTCGCCGGCCTGCTGATTCAAGCGGCGTTTCGCCCGCTCGCGTCGGCGCTGGGATTCTACGGCGACGTCGTCGTCGCGAGCGTCGCGCAATCGATGGCGCGCGCCGAGCGCGGCGGATTGACCGACCGCCTCGCCCAAACGCTGTCGGACGTGGAGCGATGACTCCGCTCGAACGGGAGACGACGATTCGGGAGCTATTTCCGCTCGTCAGGCACATCGCGCGCCGCGTGCGCCGCGTCTTGGGCGCGGCGGAATTGGACGATTTGATCGGCGACGGTTCCGTCGGACTGATCCGCGCGGTCGACGGCTTCGATCCGCGGCGCGGGACGCTGCTCGACGCGTACGCGCGCAGGCTGATCATCGGAGCGATGTTGAACGGCCTGCGCCGCCGCGACCCCGTTTCGGAACGCTCGCGCCGGATCGTGCGGCGCGCCGACGAGCAGCGCTTCGCGCTCGCGCAGGAGCTCGGGACGCTGCCCGGGTTCGCCGACCTCGAGCGTGCGGACCCGCCCTTGCGGCGGGCGCGGATCGCCGCGCACCGGCAAGCCGCCCTCTCGCTCGACGCGCCGCTGCCGTCCGGCGAGCACGCTCCCGCAGCGGCCGGCTCGGAACCCGCGCTGCAGGTCCTCGCCCGCGCACGGACGCGCGAACTCCAGGCCGCGGTCGCGCTGTTGCCCGAACGCCAGCGCCGCATCTTGGCACTCCACTACGGCCGCGACCTCTCGCTTCGCGCGATCGGCGACCGCTTGCACGTGTCGCCGCAGCGCGTTTCGCAACTGCACCTGAGCGCCCTCGCGGAACTGCGCCGGACGGTGGCGGCGCCGTGAGTTCGCGGGTCGAGGCCGACGCGCAAGCGGCAGCCGCCGGCGCGAACGCTCAAGCACCCGGCCTGGCGGCTGCGCTGCAGCCGGTTTCGCTCGAGTCCGACGACCGCTGGGGCGGCCATTGCCTTCCCAACGACCATCCGGCCTGGATGAAAGACACGATCTCGATCTCCCAGCGCGCTCGCGCGCTCTTGGCGCGGATCAAGCCGGTCGTGATCCGGGTGATCGGCGCCTGGGAGCACCGCGTCCGTTCGATCCTGGTCGGCAGCCGCCGCGTCTCCGTCGATACGAGCGGCTCGTATCGGCTCGACTGAGCCCGGACGGTGCAAGAACTTAGAGCGCCGCCAGGGTTCCTTCGACGACCTGCGCGATCCGTTCGGCGCCGGCGCGCGCGACGGTCAAGACGTCCTCGTGCGAGCCGCCCGCCGCCGCACCCGCGTTGTTGGTGATGGCCGAGATGCCGAGAACGTCGAGGCCGAACGAGCGCCCCGCGATCGTCTCCAACACGGTCGACATGCCGACGGCCTGGGCCCCGAGCCGGCGCAGCGCTTGGCATTCCGCCGGCGTCTCGAACTGCGGACCCCTGAGGCCGGCATAGACGCCCTCGCGCAGGTCGATGCCGGCCGCGGATTCGCGCGCCAGCCGGCGCAGCCGCGGAGCGTACGCGTTCGACATGTCGACGAACGATGCGCCGGACGCCCATTCGAGGGGCGTCGCTCCCGTCAGGTTGATCTGGTCCGCGATCAGCATCAGGTCGCCGCGCTCGAAGGACGGGTCGAGCGAACCCGCGGCGTTCGTCAGCACGAGCGTCTTCGCGCCGCACGCGGCGGCCAGCCGTACGAGGTACGTGACGTCGTAGGGTGTGAAGCCCTGGTAGAGGTGCACGCGGCCCGCGAACGCCACGACGCGCTTGCCCGCCCAGGCACCGGCATATGCAACGCCTTCGTGACCCGGCAGGCCCGGCTCCGGTGCGTCGAGGCGCTCGTACGCGATCTCGCCGCCGTCGATACGCGCGACGATGCCGCCGGCAAGCCCGCTGCCCGCCACGACGGCGACGTCGATGAAGCCGCCCGCGCGCCGCTGCAACCGTCGCGCGGCCGCGGCGACCGCCTTCGCTTTAATTGCTGCCGGCGCCGACCGCGGCGGATTGCAAGAGATTGCGCCCGGTCATCGCGGCCGGCACCGTGAGTCCCAGCAGCGGCAGCAGGGTGGGAGCGATGTCGCCCAGTTTGCCGTCGGCCAGCGCGCCGGGATACGGCCGGCGCGAGATCAGCACGAACGGCACGGGATTGAGGGTGTGAGCCGTCAGCGCGTTGCCGTCGGGGTCCAGTTTCTCCTCGGCGTTGCCGTGGTCGGCCGTAATCGCGAGGATGCCGTCGGCTGCTAGGACGGCGTGTTCGAGGCGGCCGAGCGCGACGTCGAGCGTTTCCAGGGACGATATCGTAGCTTTCATCACGCCGGTGTGCCCGACCATGTCGGCGTTGGCGTAGTTCATCACGATCGCGTCGTGCAAGCGTTCGCCGATGTCCTCGAGCGCCGCGGTCGTGATTTCGCCGGCGCGCATCTCGGGTGCGAGATCGTAGGTCGCCACGCTGCGATCCGAGGGGATCAGCACGCGGTCTTCGCCCGCGAACACGGTCTCGCGGCCGCCGTTGAAAAAGTAGGTAACGTGAGCGTACTTCTCCGTCTCCGCGAGCCGAAGCTGCGTCAATCCGGCGTTCGCGACGACTTCACCGAAGGTGTCGCTCTGCGGGCGGGGGCCGAACAGGACGGGGTTGGTCATGTCTTCTTCGTACTTCGTCATCGTCGCGAAGATGAAGTTCTCGTACGCGTGCACCGGAAACTCGTGAAAACCAGGCCGCGAGAAGGCGAGCGTCATCTCGCGCGCCCGGTCGGGCCGGAAATTGAAGAAGACGACCGCGTCGCCGTCGGCAATGGGCGTCGGGTCGCCCACGATCGTCGGCACGACGAACTCGTCCGTCTCGCCGCGTTCGTAGGCCGCGGCCAGGGCTTCCGCGGCGGTACCGGCGCGGTGGAACGCGTGGCCTTCCGCGAGCGCCCGATAGGCTTGCTCCGTGCGCTCCCAGCGTTTGTCGCGGTCCATCGCATAGTAGCGGCCCATCAGCGTCGCGATGCGTCCCTTCGCACCGGACTTCGCGAGATGCGCTTCGAGTGCGTCCAGATACGTTTGCATCGAGGACGGCGGCACGTCGCGGCCGTCGCCGAAGGGGTGAACCGCGATCGGGACGCCGCCCGCCGCCGCCGCGTCGATCAATGCGAAGAGGTGCTCGATCGAACTGTGGACGCGGCCGTCGGATAGTAAACCCATGAAGTGTAATCGGCCGCCGCTAGCCGCCACGTGCGCGATGCACTGCCGCAACGTCTCGTTCTTCGCGAAGCTGCCGTCCGCCAGCGATTCGTTGATGACGACGACGCCTTGCGGCACGACGCGCCCGCTGCCGATGTTGATGTGGCCGACTTCGCTGTTGCCCATCACGCCCTTGGGCAGGCCCACCGCCGGACCGCTCGCTTCCAGCAGCGAGTTCGGGTAGGTCGCGAGAATACGCCGCCAGTTCGGGAGATCGGCCGCCGCGATCGCGTTGCCGTACGTATCCTTGCGATACCCCCAGCCGTCGAGGATCGCGAGCACGAGCGGTCCCTTGCGGGCGCGGACGGGCGCGCTCACCAGGCTGCGGCTCGGGCTTGTGCGGCGAGCACGATGCCCAGGAAGCTCGTCGCGCTCAGGCTCGCGCCGCCCACCAAACCGCCGTCGATGTGGGGTTGGGCCATCAGGGCGGCCGCATTTTCGCTCTTCATGCTGCCGCCGTAGAGCAGGCGGGCGTTGGCCAGACCTTCCACGCACGCGCGAATCTCCCCGATAACCGCGTTCGCGCTTTCCGGCTGGTCGACGAGGCCGGTGCCGATCGCCCAGATCGGCTCGTAGGCGACGACGCAGCGGGCGACGTCGGCGGCGGGAACGTCGTGGAAGGCGGCGCGCGTTTGATGCGTCACCACGGACACCGTCTGTCCGTTCGCGTGCTGGAGTTCGGTCTCCCCGACCGCGACGATCGGCGTCAGGCCGTGCTTGAGCGCCGAACGGACTTTGCGGTTGACGCCGGGATCGGTTTCGCCGCAGGTCGCGCGGCGCTCCGAGTGGCCGAGGATCACGTATTCGACCTCGAGCTCGCGCAGCATCACGGGACTGATCTCGCCGGTGAACGCTCCGTGTTCGGACTCGTGCATCGTCTGTGCGGCGAGCGCGATGCCGCTTTGCGCCTCGCGCAGCGCGTCACGCGCGGCCCACAGCGCCGTGAACGGCGGTGCGATCGCCACGTCGACGTCGCCGTCGAGCGCCGCCGCGCACAATTCCCGCACGAGTTCGCGCGTTTCCGCAGCCGTCTTGTGCATTTTCCAGTTTCCGGCGATCAGCGGCCGGCGTGGCGCCCCGCTCATGCGTTCGCGCCTTGGGTCTGCGCCGCGCGCTCGAGGGCGGCGACGCCGGGCAGCGTCTTGCCCTCCAGGAACTCGAGCGTCGCGCCGCCCCCGGTCGAAACGTGCGTCATCGCCGCCGCGAACCCCAGTTCGTGCGCCGCCGCCGCCGCGTCGCCCCCGCCCACGACGCTGGTCGCGCCGGCCCGGGTCGCCTCGGCGATCGCCTCGCCGATCGTGCGCGTTCCGTTCCGGTAGGCCGCTTTCTCGTAGACGCCCATCGGGCCGTTGAACACGATCGTCTGCGCGGCGCGCAGCACGGCCGCGTAGGCGGCCGCCGTTTCCGGACCGATGTCGAGGATCATCCGCTCGCCCACGTCCGCCAGCGGCACGACCTCCGCGTTCTGGTCGGCGTCGAACGCCGTCGAAACCACCGCATCGGTCGGCAGGTGCAACGGGACGTTCTTTGCCTTCGCGAGCGCGAGGATCTGCGTCGCCGGGCCGAGGTCGGAATCTCGCAGGCTGGTCCCGACGTCGACGCCCTGCGCCGCGAGGAACGTGTTGGCCATGCCGCCGCCGATGACGAAGGAACTGACGCGTTCGAGCAGGTTGGTGAACACGCCGAGCTTGTCTTTCACCTTCGCGCCGCCGATCGCGCAGACGAACGGTTGCCTGGGATCGTGGGTCAGCGCCGCCAGCGCCTCCAGCTCCGCCGCCATCAGGAAACCGGCGACGGCGGGCAGGTAGCGGGCGATGCCCTCGGTCGACGCATGCGCGCGGTGCGCGGTACCGAACGCATCGTTGACGTAGATTTCGCCGAGCGACGCCAGCGCCCGTGCGAAATCGGGATCGTTCGCTTCCTCCTCGGGATGGAAGCGAACGTTCTCGAGCAGCAGGACGTCGCCGTCCTGCAGTTCGGCGACCGCGTCGGTGGCGACGTCGCCGATGCAGTCGCTGGCGAACGCGACCGTCGTGCCGAGCCGCTTGTGCAATTCGGTCGCCACCGGACGCAGCGACATGGACGGCACGGGTTTCCCGTCCGGGCGGCCGAGGTGCGAGAGGACGATCGTCTTCGCGCCGTGCTCCTGCAAGTAGCGCAGCGTGCGGAGTGCCGCTTCGATGCGGGTCGGATCGCCGACCGCACCGTTCTTCATCGGGACGTTGAGATCTTCACGCACGACGACGCGTTTGCCGCGCACGTCGAGCGTATCGAGAGTTTGGAATTTCACGCTGCGACTGATTTCTAGACCGCGGCCGGAAGTTTTGAGAGGACGAGTTGCGTCAGGTCGGTGAGCCGGCACGAGTAGCCCCATTCGTTGTCGTACCAGGCCGCGATCTGAACCAGGTCGCCGTTGGCGCCGTTGAGCCGCGAATCGATGATCGAGCTATACGGAGAACGCTTGAAATCGGTCGAAACCAATTCCTCTTCGGTGTAGCCCACGATGTCCTTGAGATCGCCCTGGGCCGCGCTCTTGAGAATCGCGTTGAGCTCTTCCTTGGTCGTCGCCTTCTTGACGACCGCGACCAGATAGACCATCGAAACCGTCGGCGTCGGCACGCGCAGGGCGAAGCCGTCGAAGGTTCCCTTGATCTCCGGAATCGTCAGGTAGAGCGCCTTGGCCGCGCCCGTGGAGGTCGGCACGATATTGGTGGCCGCGTTGCGCGCCCGGCGCAGATCCTTATGCGGCGCGTCGAGGATGTTCTGATCGTTGGTGTACGAGTGGATCGTGTTCATGAAGCCCTTGACCCAGCCGAGGTTATCGACGATCGGCTTCACGGCCGTGGCCAGGCAGTTCGTCGTGCACGACGCATTCGAGATCACCGAGTGCTTGGCGGGATCGTAGTCTTTGTGGTTCACACCTAGCACTAGCGTGATGTCCTCACCCTTGGCGGGAGCGGAAACGATCACTTTCTTGGCGCCGCCGCCGTCGATGTGCGCCCGCGCCTTCGCGGCGTCGGTGAAGAGTCCGGTCGATTCGATCACGACGTCGACGCCGAGGCTGGACCAGGGGATCTTGCCCGGATCGCGCTCCGCGAAGACCTTGATCGGCTTGCCGTTGATCGCGATGCCGTCGCCGGTTGCGACCACGTCGCCCTCGAAGGGCCCGTAGTTAGAGTCGTACTTGAACAGATGTGCCGACTCGGCGGAGCTGGTCAGGTCGTTGACCGCGGCAATCTCGATGCCGGGGTAGCGTTCCAGCAACGCCTTCGTGAAATTCCGCCCGATGCGGCCGAACCCGTTGATCCCGATGGCCATGCGATCTCCTCTGAAATGACTCGTTCTCAGCGCCGCATTGCACGCGGCAGCCCAATTCGTTACCCGAAGCTCTCCGGGTAGCCCTTTTTTCCTCGCTCGGCGAACCGCGGCGACTCTTCGAGCTTCCGGGCGAGCCGCGTCAGCGCGGCGATCCGGCCGCTCAAGGTCGATTTCTTCACGGGCGGGTCGCAGCGCCGGCCGAGTTCCGCGAGGGTCTCGGTGGGAAACGCGAGCCGCACCTCGGCGGCCTCGCGCAACGCGGGAGTCAAGTTGGCGAGCCCGTACGCGTCGGCGAGGAACGCGATCGCGGCGCTCTGCGCCGCCGCGGCGCCGGCGGAACGGTCCACGTTGGCGGCTTCGGTATTGACCAGCCGGTGGATGCGGTTCTTGGTTTCCTTGAGCGCGCGCACGTCCTCGAGGTACAGCACCGCTTGCGAAGCTCCGATGGTCGCGAGAAACTGCGTGATCGACTCGACACCCTTGAAATACAGCAGCGGGCGCCCGCGGCGGATGGAGTTCTTGGCAGCGAGCCCCTCCGCGCGCAGGAGCGCCGCCAGCCGCTCCGCGGCGGCATCGGAGACGGGTACGAATTCGAGGTGGTAGCCGCGCGCCGGCGACGAGAGCGAGCCGCACGCTAGGAACGCCGCGCGCAACTCCATGCGGCGGTCGCAGCGGGCCGCGGGGCGCCGCGGGGCGTCCTCCTGCGGCGCCTCGATCGCGTAGCTCGGCAAACGCCGCAAACGCACGCCCGGAACGCGCTGCACGCGGCGGTCCTTGCGGTCGTCGAGCAGCGACCAGAACAACCGCGCGACCGCGGCCCGCTGCGTGCGGAACGCGTGGGTGCCGGGCGCGACTCCGTAGATCAGCAGTCCGGCGCGGAGCGCCGCCCGGCAGTGCGCCGCGCCGACGGGCTGACGCGCCAGCACGTCCTTCGCATCGCTCGAGAGCGACGGCTTGTCGGCCACCGGACGCGTTTAGCCGAGCCAGTCGGCCGGTTCGTCGCGGCGTTCCGCGACGACTTCGTAGAGCGCGATCTCTTTGAGCGCGGGCGTCACGCGTTCGGGCACGTACAGGACCCGCACGGTCGTGAACTTGCGCGCGTAGTGCAATTCCAGCACGTCGCCGACCTTGACGTCGTAGCCGGGTTTGAGCGCGCGGCCGTCGCACGTGATGCGCCCGTTGACCAGCGCTTCGTGCGCTTCGCTGCGCCGCTTCGCCAAACGGCTGACCTTCAGGTACTTGTCGATTCTCACGCGGGAGAGCCCGGTACGACGCAGGTTCCGCGCGCCCGGCAGACGACCAGCGGCCGCACGAGGACCTCGGCCGCGCTCGGCGACCGTTCCGGACGAGCGGCGATCACCTTGCGTGCCTCGAACTCCATGCCGCGCGAGCGCGTCCCGGCGCGCACGATACGGCCTTCCGCTTCGATGTAGTCGCCGGCGTACACGGGTGCGAGGAATTCGACCGATTCGTACGCGGCGAACAGTCCTTCGTCACCCGATTCGCGGATGCACAGTTCGGTCGCGACGTCGCCGAAGAGCGCGAGCAGGCGCGCCCCGTCGACGAGCCGGCCGCCGTAATGCGCGTCGTGCTCGCTCATGCGCAGCCGGATGACGACCGAGGCGTTACCGCTTTCGCTCACGCCGCAACGGTCTTCGCGAGCTGCCAGAGCTCTTCGAGTTCGTCGAGCGTCAAGTCGTTGAGATTGCGGCCCTCGTTTTCGGTGCGCCGCTCCATGAACGTGAAGCGCTTGTAGAATTTCTCGTTCGCGGCGCGGACCGCACCTTCGGCGTCGATGCCGAGCGCGCGCGCGTAGTTCACGACCGTGAACAGCACGTCGCCGAGTTCGTCGCGAATCTCCTTCGGCTCGCCCCCGCGCCGGGCGAGCTCCAATTCCGCGATCTCCTCGGCCAGCTTCGCGCGAACGCCGTCAACGTGCGGCCAGTCGAATCCGACGCGCGCCGCTTTGTCTTGCAGCTTCTGCGCGCGCTGCAGCGCTCCGAGCCCGCGCGGAATACCGTCGAGCCGGCTCTCGCGCGCCTGCGAAGAAGGTTCGAGCGCCTTGAGCTGCTCCCAGTTCTGCCAGACCTCCGCGACGCTCGCGACTTCCCGGTCGCCGAAGACGTGCGGGTGGCGCCGGATCATCTTGTTCGACAGCCCGTCGACGACGTCGGCGATCGAGAACTTGCCGCGTTCGGTCGCCAGCTGCGCGTGGAAGACGATCTGCAGCAGTAGGTCTCCCAGTTCTTCGCAGAGGTCTGCGTCGCTGTGCGTTTCGATCGCGTCGACGACCTCGTAGGCTTCCTCGATCAAGTAGGGCACCAGCGACTCGTGCGTTTGCTCGCGGTCCCACGGACAGCCGCGCCGCAGCCGCGCCATCACCTCGACCAGGTCTTGCCACGAGTAGTGGGCCGAGGCGGGCGGCAACGGGACCAGCGGCATCGCGATCGCCGCGGACAGCGTCGCGCGCGGCATGCCGGGCACGAGCTCGGTCGGCGCGCCCGCGCGTTCGAGCGCCCGCAACAGGAGCGGCAGGCCCGGAAAGTCCGACAGCGGGTTGCCCAGGACGCCGATCGCGAGATCGCCGCCGTCGAGCGAAGATACGAACGTTTCGATCGCTTCGCTCGAGCCGCGCACGAAGAGCGCGGCGTCGGCGACGGCGTCGCGCACGATCGTTACGCCCTCGCTCTCGAGGAAGAGCAACAGTTCGGGCGGCGCCAGCAGCGTCACGGCCCGGCCGACGGCACGGAGCGCTTCGAGGCTGCCGAGCGTCAGGAGGTCTGGGTCACCCGGTCCCAAGCCCACGATGCGAATCACGCCCGGCATGCGACGACTCTGCCGGGCGCGACCTCCGATTTCCTACCTTCCGGCGGGCGTGCCTCGGGTCCCGGCCGTTACGGGCTGGTGGCCGCGGCCGGCGTGGCCTGTGAGGCGGACGGTGCGCCCGGGACGGGCGGCAGCGCGTCTTTCAGGTGGTCGTCGTAGATCTGGATGTTGGCCTTGGCGCGCAGGCCGTTGAGGAACGGCGGAATCTGCTGCTGTTCCTGCTGCTGCGTGAGAATCTCGCGGACCTTGTCGGAGGAGTTCGCGAGCGTGGCGACCTGCGCGGGTTTCTTCTCTTCGACCTCGATGATGTGGTAGCCGAACGGCGACTTCACCGGCGGCCCGACGACGTTGAGCGGCTGAGAGAAGGCGGCATCTTGGAAGGCCGGCACCATCTGGCCCTTGGCGAAGAACCCGAGTTCGCCGCCCTTGTCCTTGCTCGAAGGATCGGTCGAATATTTCTTGGCCTCGTCCGCGAAGTTGGCGCCGGATTTCAGCTCGCTTTCGACCTTTTTGGCGGTCGGGAGGTCGGCCACGAGGATGTGGCGCGCCCGAACTTGGGCCTGCGTGTCGAGCGTCGCGTGGTTCTTTTCGAGGTAGGCTTTGATGTCGGCGTCGGAGACCTTGATGCTCGAGGAAACGGCCTTCTCGACGATGAGCTGCTGGCGCAGGATCCGCTTGACGTCGTCCTCGGTCAGATTCTGAGCCTTGAGGATCTGGTCGAATTGCCCCGCCGGGTACTTCGCCTTGATCTCATCTTCTTTTTTCTGGACGTCGGCATCGGAGATGTCGATGTTGTTGCTCTTGGCGTACTGGTCGATAAGCAAGCCCTGCACGAGCTGGTTCAGCACGGCTTTGCCCTGGGGTCCCGATTCGAGCTTCGCATCGAATTCGGTGCGCGAGATCTTATCGCCGTTGACCGAGGCGACATCGCCGCCCGAGGTCGATGATGCACCGGAGCTGCAGCCGGCGATCGTGAACCCGAGCAGAACGGTGGCCAGGCCGGCCAGAACGCGATTGGACATCAATAACTCCACGGACGACATGAAAGCGCGGAGCCATTTTTCAGCGACCCCGCAAACACGTCGACTTTCGTAAGGCCGGGTCAGACGGTCCTGCTTGGAAGCGTCGCTTTTTGTGAGTTTTAACCTTGTAAGTGGGCGGCGAGGATCGCTACGTCGTCGCTCGCTCCATCCGGCAAGACAGCCCTGAAAATGGCTAACGCGACGTCGGGGGAGGCGAGGATGCGCGGGTCGCCGAGCATCCGCAGGAGGCTGCGCTGGCCCTGCAACAGGTCGTGGGTCGACTCGATCAGGCCGTCCGTATAGAACAGGAGCAGGCTCCCGGGCCGTAGCTCCTGTGACTGCTCGGGGGCGTCCCAGCGCTCGCGCAGACCCAGCGGCAAGCCGACCGAAGCGAGTTCGGTGATGCTGCCGTCCGGCATCCGGAGCAGGGGCGGCGGGTGGCCGGCCGACGCGTAGGTCAAGCTCGAACGATCGGCGGAGACGACGGCCACGAAGGCGGTGACGACGATGTCGGGGTGCTCGCTGCGGAGCGCGCGATCGGTCGCGTCCAAGATGACGACCGGGTCGGCGTCCAGTTGCGCCGCTCCGCGAATGACCTGGCGCACGCTGCCCATGATGACCGCCGCGGCCAGGCCGCTGCCGGAGACGTCCCCGATCGAGATGACGATCCGCTCGTCTTCGAGCTGGAAGGCGTCGTACCAGTCGCCGCCGACCGTCGCCTCGCGGCGGCCCGGGGCGTAGAAAGCCGAGAAGCGCATGCCGCGGACCGCCGGCAGGGTATCCGGCAACGATGCCTGTTGGAAGGCGTCGGCCACGGTCGCGCTGTGGCGGAAGAGCTTCGCGTGCGCGATCCCGACGGCGGCGCGGCGCGCCAGCTCCTCGATCAGCCACATCTCGTTTTCGCTGAAGCGCCAGAGCGCTTCGGTCCGCATGGCGGCCAGGGTGCCGTAGATCCTCCCGTGTGCGGACAGCGGAACGATGAACGCCGAGTCGGCCCCGAGGGAACGGACGTCGTCGAAGTTCTCGGGCCGGATGTGCAGGCGCAGGAGGTCGTCGCCGAATCCGCTCAGGAGTTGCGCGCGCCCGGTGCGCAGCGCCAGCGGCGTTCCCTGGTCGGCGTCTTCGTTGCCGTAGTACGGGCCCCGCAGCCCTTCGACCGTCGCGCGCAGGCTCGGATCGGCGTGGGCGATGGCGACGGTCTCGAGCGAGCCGTCGTCCTGCAGCAGGTTGACCGTGGCCCAGTCGGCGAGACGCGGCACGATCGCGTGGACGAAACGGTCGAGCCGCTCCTCCAGTTCGAGCGATTCGAGCATCGTCTCGCCGACGCTGGCCAGGAACCGCATGTCGTCCGCCGCGCGCACCGAACTCACCTGGAGCGCGGCGTTGTCGAAGGCCGCGCCGGCGCGGCGCGCGAGTTCGTGGGCTAGACGCATTTCCGCCGGACCGAGCCTGCCCGGCGCCCCCGGCCCGTTCGCGAGCTGGAGGACGCCCCAGAGTTCGTTTTGCCCGGCGATCGGGATCAGCGCCGTCTCGTCCCAATCCAGTCCCAGCTCCGGGCCGCCCAAAACCTCGGCTTCGCCGGAGCGCGCGATTCGCGCGAGCGCCGCGGCGGTCGCGCTCGCTTGGCTCAGGTCCTCGAGCATTTCGTTCGCGCGGGCCTCGTTCTCGTGCCGCACGAACCGTGGTCGGAGCACGCCGGCAAAGTCCGGACGGTATAGGACGAACAGCTCGACGACCTGCGGCACGAGCAGGCGCGCGACGGTCTCGACGGCATGCTCGACATCGGTCCGGCCGCCGAACGCGTCGCCCGCGTCGGCCAGGATTTCCAGGTACAGATCGTAGCGCTGCGCTTCGTCCACGGCGCAGGCGACGCAGAGGAAGTGAGGCCCGCCCTCGCCGCCGGCGGCGGCCGTCGGGTGCGCGCTCAGCTCGTACCAGCCGGCTCTTCCGCAGCGGTCGCGCAGCAGGACACGGCGCTCGCGCGGCGCCTCGGGCCGGTCGTCCGCGAGCGACGCCAGCGCGGCCCCCAGCGCTTCGTCCGAAGCGGGGAAATGCCCGCGCCAGCTAGGGTTGGCGAACACGACGGCGCCATACGCGTCGATTACGCACGCGGTCGCCGGCAACTCTTCCAAGAGCGCCCAGGCACCTCGCGGCGCCTTCGTACCGGCGGTCCGTGCCATAAGACCGACGTGTTTCGACGTCGGCGGCCAAATAACTTCGGAAAAAACATCGGCGTTAGGCGTTCCTCGGTAGCGAACACGAGGCGAGCGACGCCGCCGCGACGATCGGGAATCATCGGATGCAGTGCGGAACCCGACGGTTCCGTGCGTTGCTGCTCGAACGGCGCGAAAGGTTGCGCGGGGTGTGACAGGCCCATTGCGTCGGGCGAAATCGCCACGACGGTCTCCCGCAAAGGCCACATGGCTGGAGCGCGGCAGGCGGCCCGAGTCGCGGGCCATGAGTGAGCCGCATGCCGGTGAGGAGCCGGTCCTCGAACAGGGATGTTCGGTGAAGGCACGCACGACGAAACCTACAGGGCGTCCAGCAGGGCCCCCAGGAGCGGCAGGTGGTCGACCGGCTTGCGGTCCGGCAGGTCGATCGTGATCTTGCCGTCGCCGAAGCGGAACTTGTTTTTCGTCAGCGACTGAAGCTTCGGGATTGCGGCGGGATCGATGCTGAACGCGGTGCCGACGCCGAGGGTCAGACGCGCGTTGTCGATGACGACGCGCGTGACTGCCTTCGCGAGCGCCTTGGTGCGCAACTTCGTGACCGAGACCAGGTTGGCCAAGGGTTCCGGCAGCGCGCCGAAGCGGTCGCGCAACCCTTCCGCGATCTCGTCGACCGCCGCTTCGCTGCGCGCGTTGGCCAGTTGCTGGTACGCGGCGATCTTCTGGGAAACTTGGGGGATGTAGTCGTTCGGTATGAACGCGTCGAGCTTGACGTCGATGACCGCCTGCCGTTTCTCGGGCAGCTCGGCGCGGGCGCCTTTGCGCTCGGCGATCGCTTCGGCCAGCAGTTCGCAGTACGTCTCGAACCCGACCGCCCCGATGAAGCCCGACTGGGCGGCGCCGAGCAAGTTGCCGGCGCCGCGGATTTCGAGATCGCGCATCGCGACCTGCAAGCCGCTCCCCAGGTGGGTGAATTCCCGAATCGCTTCCAAGCGCGCCTTGGCGTCTTCGCTCAACGCCTTGTGGGCCTGGTAGAGCAGGTACGCGTAGGCTTGGTGGTTCGAGCGCCCGACGCGGCCGCGCAGCTGGTAGAGCTGCGCGAGGCCGAAGCGGTCGGCGTCGTTGACGACGATCGTGTTGACGTTGGGGATGTCGATCCCGTTCTCGATGATCGTGGTCGCTACCAGAACGTCGATGTCGCCTTCGACGAAGCGCGCCATGATCGGCTCGAGTTCGCTCTCCGTCATCTGGCCGTGACCGACGGCCACCCGCGCCTTCGGCACCAGCTGTTCGAGCGCGCGCGCGACCGAGTAGATCGACTCGATGCGGTTGTGCAGGTAGTACACCTGGCCGCCGCGGTCCAATTCCGCGACGATCGCCTTCTGCACGATCGCGTCCGAGGCCGGTACCACGACCGTCTTGATCGACATGCGGTTCTTGGGTGCCGTCTGAATCAGCGAGAGATCCCGCACGCCCAGCAGCGACATGTGCAGGGTGCGCGGAATCGGGGTGGCGGAGAGCGTCAGGACGTCGACGGTCGAGCGCATCTGTTTGAGGCGCTCCTTGTGCATCACCCCGAAGCGCTGCTCTTCGTCGACGACGATCAGCCCCAGGTTGGCGAAGACGACGTCTTTCTGCAGCAGCCGGTGCGTGCCGACCACGATGTCGACCTTGCCGCTCGCGAGATCCTTGAGCGTCGCCTGCTGCTCTTTCTTGGTCTTGAAGCGCGAGAGCTCTTCCACGCGTACGGGAAAGCTCGCGTACCGCGCCGAGAACGTGCGGTAATGCTGCGCCGCGAGCAGGGTCGTCGGCACGAGGACCGCGACCTGGCGGCGGTCCGCGATGGCCTTGAAAGCGGCGCGCACCGCGACTTCCGTCTTGCCGTACCCGACGTCGCCGCACACGAGCCGGTCCATCGGGCGCGGCTTTTCCATGTCGACTTTCGCGTCGTCGATCGCCTTTTGCTGGTCGGGCGTCGTCTCGTAGGGAAACGACTCCTCGAGTTCTCCCTGCCACGGCGTATCCGGGCCGAAGGCGTGGCCCGGCGCGCTCTCGCGCTCGGCGTAGAGCCCGACCAGGCCCTCGGCGATCTTCGCGAGATTCTCCGAAACGCGCGTCTTCGTCCGCGCCCAGTCCGCGCCGCCCATCTTCGAAAGCCGCGGCGCTGCGCCTTCGGTGGCGCCGTACTTCGTGACCTGGTGCATCTGGGTGACGGGCACCAGCATGCGGTCGGTGCCGGCGTACTTTAGGTCTAAGTAATCTTGGGTGGCGCCGAGGATCGTTTCGGTGCGCAGGCCCAGGTATTGGCCGATGCCGTGGACCGCGTGAACGACGTAGTCGCCGACCTTGAGGTCGCCCAGCGTGACCGGCACGCCCTCCTTGACGGCGCGCAGCTTGACGCGTTTGGGCGGCTGCCCGTAAATCTCGCGGTCGCCGAGCACGTGCAGGCGCAGGGCGGGGATCGCGAAACCGGCTTCGATGCTGCCCTGATCGACGAACACCACGCCGCCGCGCGTCATCCCCGGCCCGCTCCCGACGAACGACGCCGCGCCGCTCTCGCGCAAGTGCAAGAGCGTCGCGCTGCGTTCGACGGTCAGGTCGGCGGCGCGCAGCATCTCGGCCAGGCGCGAGGCACCCGATGCGACGAGCGCCACCGTCTCGCCGTCCGCCACCCACGTCTTCACCTGCTCGAGAAACATCGTGAGCTGGCGGTTGAAGTGTTCGACCGGCCGCGTCTCGAGCACGAACGTCTCGAGCGACCGGGGCAGCCACGGGGCGGCGTCGCCTTCGATCGCACCCGGTACGATCAGCGTCCGGCGTGCGGCCAGTCCCGCGGCCAGCGTCGCGAGCGCGGGATGCGGCGCTTCGACGTCCGCCAGCAGGGCTTCGCCCACGGCATCCTCGTCCACGCTCAGTTCGCCCGACTCCACGGCGGCCAACAGAACCTGCTCTTCGCGCGAGCGCTCGTCGTCGAGCCCGCGCTCGATCGTGGCCAGCATGGCCGGTTCTTCGAGCACGACCAGCGCGTCCGCAGAGAGGTAATCGAGCAGGGTCTCGTGACGGTCGTACGCCAGGGAGAGCCACGCCTCAGGGATGTCGGCGCCGCCGGCCACGTAGGCGCGGGCAGCCGAGATCGTGGCCGGGGTGCCGTCGATGCGCTCGAGGACGCGCTCGCGGTAGCGGCCCGCTCGCGGGATCTCGCTCCAGGGTACGATCTCCAGGCGCTCGAGCGCTTCCGCGCTGCGTTGCGTCGCGAGGTCGAAGCTCCGGATCGATTCGATTTCGTCGCCGAAGAACTCGATGCGGGCGGGTGCCGCCGCCGTCGCAGCCCAGACGTCGACGATGCCGCCGCGAACGGCATATTCGCCGGCCGCCGAGACCACGTCGGAGCGGTGGTAGCCGCGTTCGTAGAGCCGTTCCTGGAGTTCCTCGAACCCCGCTTCTTCGCCGACGGCCAGGGTAAAGCAGTAGGCGGCGAACGTGTCGCGAGGCATCACGAACTGCCGCAGGGCCGCGACCGGGACGATGGCGATGCCGTTCTTGGCGGCGTGCAAGTCGGCGAACAGCGTCATGCGCGCGCTGCGTTCCGACGGGCTTTCGATGATCCCGACGCTCTCCTCGCGCGGACGCACGAGCGTCACCTCGGCGGCGCTGCCGCCCGCTCCACCGAGGTAGTACGTCAGATCGGCGAAGGTGCGTTCGGCGACGTCGGGGGTCGGGACGACGACCAACAGCGGGGCGCGTAAGGCGCGGTACAGGCCCGCGTAGAGATACGGCCGGGCGGCTTGCGTCGTCTCGTGCAGTGAGAACGCCGACCGGTGCGCGCGCAGCCGCTCGAGCAAACCCGCTAGCGACCGGCTGGAACTGGGAAGGGCTCGAACGAGCGATGGAGCGAGGGTGGCGATAAGGGCCTCTCGGGGGCGGGGGCGGCTGCGAAGGGTGCGAGGATACGAACGCGGCGCGGTTCTCCGGAGTTGCGGTCTTTCCGCTCGATCTTCGACAGACGGCTCGCTACGGGTTGCATTCACCGATATATCGAGTATACTACGAGATATGATGAGATGTAGAGTTCATGACCTGGAGGCGGGACACCGGTTCCGCCACGGCTTTGGGCGCCGCTTCGGGCGCGCGATGGCGCGGGCCGGGAACCGCGGGAACCTGCGGTTCGAGATCCTGTCGGTGTTGGCGGAGCAGCCGCGCCACGGCTACGACATCATGCTGGAGATCGAACAGCGGCGGGGCGGATTCCGGCCGAGCCCGGGCTCGATCTATCCGGCCTTGCAGATGCTGGAAGACGCCGGGTACGTCCGGGGCCGCGAGGACGACGGAAAGCGCGTGTACGAGATCACCGAGACCGGCCGCGCGTCGCTCGCCGAATATACGGAAAAGGGCGGCTTCGAGCGCGATCCCGACGAGGATGCGGAGCGCGAACTGTTCGGACGCGGCGTCCTGGCACTGCGGGGCCTGATCGGCGCCGCGCGCCAGGTCGCGCGATTGGGCAACCCGCGGGCGCTGCAACGCACGGCGGACGTGCTCGACCGCGCGCGCCGGGAGATCTACACGATCCTGGCCGACGAAACCTGAGCGCTCAGCCGCCGAAGAAGGGATCGGGTTCGTTGGCCGCTACCCACGATGCGCCGGAGGCGGCGATGAAAAGCCACGGCACGAGCGTCGCGAAGGACCACAGGAGCTTCGGATCGACGTTCGCGGCGCGGCGCGCCGCGGCCAGCGTCAGCGCCAAATAGCTAACGGAGTTCAGCTGCCCCAGGATCGGGCTCTTCAGCCGAAAGTACAGCCAGCCGTACGTCACGTATAAGAACCACGTCGCGGCCTCGAGCCGCAGGTATGCCGTGCGGTCGTTCGAGGACGGCGCGTTGAGAACTTCGTGGTTGCCCCACAGGGTCAAGCCGTTGTTGAGCGCCCACACGGACGTGAAGACGAGACCCGGGAGCGGGCTCTTCGATCCGCCGGCGGTGCGCTCGATGTCGGTTTTCGGGAAGAGCGAGCGCGCCAGAAGCATCGTTCCCGCGCCGAACGCGAGCACTTCCAGCCAAGAATAGTGTCGGTGTTCCATCCTGGGTCGTTCGGTGCGCTTCGAAGAGGGCCATGCGCCGCGCCGGGGCTTACGGAGGCATCGTGCCGATCCCGCGTTTCGGGACTGCGCGCCGCGACCGCGCACGACGTGACGTAGCCCCAGGCGCGATCTTCCGGAGGACCTGAGGCTGCGCGGCGAGCCCGGGGCGCGCAGCAGGACGCTGCGTGACCACGCTGACGACGAAGTCAGTGATCGATGAAGTTCGAGGCCTCTTGCATCGTCGGGTCGAGCCGCAGGCTTTCGTACGGGAACTTCCGGTCTTCATGGCCTCCGGCGATCTCGAGCCGCACGAGGACCTCGTGCGCGTGAACCTCCCGGACCGTGCCTTGTTCCGCAGTCCCCTCGATGAAGACCCGATCGCCGGCTTTCAACATGTCCGCTCCTTTGATCTCGCGAGAAACCGCCGCGCGCCGCCTCCCCATGCCTTACCCCGGGCGCGGCGGGTCGTAACCGCGGAGCCGTCAACCGTCGAAGACATGAAAGCCGCGGATGTTCGAAGCTGGATGCTGCCGGCGCTCAAGGCCGGCACGCTGGTCGTCTTGCTTGCAGCCGAGTGGGGGTTTGTCGAGGCGGCGACGCGTGGTTCGCTCGGCCCGCTCTTCCTGGCCGAAATCGTGGCGCCGATCGCATTGCTCGCGGGTCCCGCGATTTACTACGCGCTCAGGATGCCGGCGGCGTAGCCGGCTCGCCTCGCTTGCCGCTGTGGGGCGAAATTTCGAGTCGCGAAACTGCAACCTAGCGATATTGGCAGTGTATTGATAAGAGTGCTAGAATACTCGTGCGATCGATTCGCACGCCATTGAATGATCGAGGAGACCAAAACGATGACGCTCGTAACGCGTACTACAGGGAACGCCGCCCCCCGGACGTTCGGCGATGTGTTCGGATTCGACCCCTTCCGCAACTTGCTCACCGGGTCGGCCGGCTACACCGGCATCGAAGTGACCCGCACCGAAAGCGGCGGCTATACCGTCGAAGTACCGGTCGCCGGCTTCAAGCCGGACGAGATCGAAGTGACGCTCGAGGAGAACGTCCTGACCGTGCAGGGCAAGAGCGAACGCCGCCAGTTCACGCGCTCGCTGCTGCTGCCCGACGAGATCGACGGCGACAATATCGTCGCGAAGGTCGAGAACGGCTTGCTGACCCTGACGCTCAACGTCCACCCGAAGACCGAACCCAAGAAGATCGCGGTCACCTTCAGCTAACGCCGGCAGAAAACCGCACTGGGGAAGGCCGCTCCGCGTTCCGCAGGGCGGCTTTTCTCATTTGAGCGTGAGGGGCAAGGTGACGGTGGCCGTGCGTCCGTCGAGGACGGCGGCCGTGAACTGCACGTCGTAGGTGCGGTTGCGCAAGAAGTCGGGCACGTCGGGGATATAGCCGTCGAACGTGAAGATCCCGCGGTCGTGCTGCGGGATCGCGATCGCCCGGCCGAACGTCTCGGCGCTGACCGAAACGACCATCGGGCTCGTCAGCACGCGTACGTGCAGCGGGGTGGGCGGAACCAGGGCGGAATCGTTGAGATCGATCTCCTCGATCTGCGGGGCGTTCGGGAGCGGGTACGGCGTCGACACGGGCGAGGGTGTCGGACGGTATACGAAGCGATAGGCCGGGGTCGGCGACGGGACCGGTGCCGGCGGGGGTGACGGCGAGGGCGGCCCGACTTGCGCGAGCACCGCCGCCGCGGCCACGAACGCGAGCGAGGATACGGATGCCGGCGTCATCAGATCGTCACCGGGACCTTGACGCTGACGGTTTTCCCGTCGGCGTTGGACGCAACGAATTCGAGCAGCGTCGTCATCCCGGCCGCGATGAACGGGATCTTGGGCAGCTTGGAACTGGCCTCGAAGTCGCCCGGCGCGACCGCTTGGAGCACGCCTTCGCGCCCGTTGCTGCGGCTGATGACCTTGACGACGTCCGGGCTCGTGACCACTTTGATCAGGATGGGCCCACCGGAGTGCAGCTTCCTGTCGTTCAAGTACACCGCGAAGATCTGGGGCACGCCCTCGACGGGGTGGGCGGGCTGGCGCGGTACGAACCGGTATCCGTATGGGTCGGCGGTCGCGCTGGGCTCCGGCACGGGCACCGCTCCGGGTGACGGCGGCGGCGCGCTCGGCACGAGCGACGGTGCGGCCGTAGCGCTCGGCACGGGCAGCGGGGTCTCGCTCGGGAACGAGGCGGGCGGCGAGGCCGACGGCAGCGGCCCCGGGGCGAAGCCGCTGAGGACGAGGACGAGCGTGGCGGCGTCGATCACGGTTGCGGAATGACTTTCTTGCGAGCGGAAGCGGTGCGCCCCGCGCCGGCGAGCGCCCACACCAGCGGCAGCGTGGCCACCAGCGCGGCGACGCGCGCCGTCGCGGGCTGGATGTTTCCGACGGCGTCGGGAAGATAACGTGCGAGAGAAGAAATCGTCGCAGCCCAGAGTGCGATGCCCGCCGCCTCGGTACCCGCCAGGAGTGCCGGCGGGACCAGCCAGGGCGCGTACCAGGGGTACGGGTTCGGCAGTGCCAGCAGCACCGCGATGCCGACCCAGGCGAATCCCGCGCGCCGGCGGCGGCGCAGCACGTTCAGGCCGTGCAGGGCCGCCAGGCAGGCCAACCCCAGTGCCGGCCCCAGACCCATCAGCCCCTGCGCGGAAACCTCCGGCGCGTACCGGCCGCGTGCGCCGAGCGAGGCCAGCGTGGGCAGCAGCGGCGGAATCGCGAGCGCGACCGACATGGCCGTGCCGGCAGCGAGCCCCAGCAGGATCGTGCGAAAGCCCGGACGCCGGAAGGCGATCGCGTCGAGAGCCGCCAGGGCGGCTGCCAGGATGCCGGCCGCCTTCAGGAGCGGTGAGAGTGCCAGCAGCAGCGCGCCGGTCAGGCGTCCGCCGCGCACCGCCAACACCGTTCCGGCGATGACCGCCAACATCATGAAGGCGTCGTTGTGACCCTCGGCCACGGTCCAGAGCGCGACCGGGTTGAGCCCGTACGCGCAGACCGCCGTGAAGCGCGTCCTCGGCGGCAGACCCGCCAGCGCGGCGTTCAGCAGGACGATGCCGGCGAGAAACGCGAGGCCGGCGGCCAATCTGAATCCGGCCAGCGTCACCGCGACGCCGGCCGGCTGCAAGGCGGCCACGCCTTCGCGCGCGAGCGCGACGAACAGCGGCCCGTACACGCAGGGCGGAAACGGGCCGCTCCACTGGATGCGGGCCGCATCGACGAGCGCGCCGTGCAGGCCGCCCGGAACGGGCGCGTACGGGTTGTGACCTGAAAGCGCGAGCGCGCCGTAGGCCGCGTACGCATAGACGTCGCTCGAGAACACGACCGGCCACGAACCGGCGGCGGCCAGCGCCAGCGCTGCGATCGGAGCCACCGCGAGCGCATCGCGGGGCTCGGCCGGCGGGCGGTAGCCGACGGCCAGAACGACCCCGGCCGTCGCGGCGGCGACGGTCGCCGCCAGGATGGCGAACGCCACCGCACCGTAGGCGTGCCAGGCGGTGACGACCGGCAAGGGCTGCGCCAGATCGCCCGCAACCGTGTGGGGTGCGCGGGCGAGCCACGCGCGCACGGCCAGCGAACCGCCTGCAAAGGCCAGCGGAACGGACGCAAGCGCCGCGCAGCGCCGCGGGTTCACGGTGAGCGGTCGGTCGCGTCGACGCGGGCCGCACCCAGGGCGAGCACGATCCACCAGAGCTCGCCCACCTTCGGAAAGAACACCAGCAAGTCGAAGACCTGGTGGAGCGCGAAGCCCAGGCTCGCGCCGAACGCCCCGGCGACGAGCGGCTCGCGGGCCGCCGTGCGAGCGAAGCGCGCGATCGAGGTGTAGACCAGTGCCAGCGTCGACAAGAAGAGCGGCACGCCGCCCTCCACCAGGGACTGAATGTAGAGGCTGTTGGCGTGGGTGCGCAGTTTCGGGTAACCCGCCAGCCCGAGCTCGAACTCGAAATTTCCCGCCCCGATCCCCAGCAGCGGGTGCCGGCGCCATAGCACCCACGCAGCGTGCCAGAGCTGCGAGCGCTTTCCGACCGCCCCCGGATCTTCGACTTCCGCGAAGGTCGAGAAGCGGCCCAGGAGGTTCAGGCCCAGGATCGAGTGGGCCAGCGCGAACCCGTACGCCGCGAGGGCCGCGATGCCCGCGGCCAAACCGCTTCCGAGCGCCGTCACGGCACCCCGCCGCGCGGTCGCAGGCGTGACCGCCACGACGGCTGCGATCCCGGCCAGCGACGCCAGCACCCCGGCCCGCGAGATCGTCAGGACGAGCGCCGCGCCGCCCGTCGCGAGCGCGATGCGTTCGAGCGGTGTCGCGCCCCGGGTCAGCGCGAACGCGGCGACGACGGCCAGGGCGATGCCGAGGTAGCCCGCCAGCTGGTTCGGTCCTTCGAGCGGGCCCGCGATCCGAGGGATCGGGTGCCCGAGGAACCACAGCCCCGACGGCGCTCCGAGAACCTCTTCCGCGAGCGCCATCAGGCACACGAGGGTAACCGTCGCGGCGAAGGCCGGCCGCACCAAGCGCTCGTCTGCGTCGTCGTACGCCGCCACGGCCACGGTTGCGAACAGCAGGAGATACTGGAAGCTCTTGAACGTCTCGCGTAGGGCGGGGCCGCGGTATGCGGCTTGCGCGATCGAGAGCGCGGTCGCGGCGAACACGAGACCGCCGCAGATCAAGAATGCCGCGGTGGCCGGACGCCGCAGGACGGAGAAATCGCAGCGCCGCGCCACGAGCCCGAGGATCGCTCCCGGCAGCGCGGCTTTCGACAGCGTGATCGTCGTGTGCCCTATCTCGTGATAGAACGCGAACGGGACGAGGAACACCAGCGCCGCGATGCCGGCCGCCGGGCGCCGAAACGTCGCGAAGGCGACCCCAAGGAATACGACGGCGTAGGCGGCGGCGCTCGCGATATCGAGCGGGCCGGCGGTAATCGCTCGCTCGACGACCGGATGGTACGGCAACGGGACGCGGCTAGGGTGAGATCGGTTCGCGCTCGGGCGGCGCGGCGCTTGCAACGGGAGCGCCGCGCTCGACGCTGGACAAGAAGTAGAGCGGCCGCTCCTTGACTTGATCGTAGATGCGGCCGAGGTACTCGCCGGCGATGCCGATCGTGATCAGCTGTACGCCTCCCAAGAACAGGATCGCGACCATCATCGAGGTGTATCCGGGCTCGTTGTAGCCGTACACTTTGAGAATAAGCACGATGATCGCATAGACGAACGCGAATACGCTGACGCCGAAACCGAGATACGTCGCGAAGCGCAACGGAATCTCGGAGAACGACGTAATGCCGTCCACGGCGAATTTCAGCATCTTGGAAATGGGGTACTTCGTGTGGCCCGAGAGCCGCGCGTCGCGTTCGTATTCGATGCCGATCTGCTTGAAGCCGATCCAGCTGACTAGACCGCGCAAGAAACGGTGCTTCTCGCGCGTCTGCGCCAGCGCGTCGACCACGCGCCGGCTCATCAAGCGAAAGTCGCCGGTGTCCACCGGAATCGAGACGTTCGTGAGGCGCCGGATCGTGCGGTAGAAGACGCGCGCCGTCAGGACCTTGAAGAAGCTCTCGCCGCGGCGCGCTTTGCGGGTGGCGTACACGACGTCGTAACCCTCGCGCCACTTCGCGACGAACTGCTCGATCAGCTCCGGCGGGTCTTGCAGGTCGCCGTCCATCAGGATCACCGCGTCGCCGCGCGCGATATCCAGGCCCGCCGTCGCGGCGATCTGGTGCCCGAAATTACGCGACAGGTCGACCACGACGAGGTTCGGTTCGTCGCCTCGGGCGGCTCGCAAGGCGGCGAGCGTTCCGTCGCGGGAACCGTCGTTGACCGCAACGATTTCGTAGCGATCGCCGCTCTCGCCCGCGATTCGACCGAGGATCGAGCTGACCCGGCGAATCAATTCGGGAACGTTGCCCTCTTCGTTATAGAGGGGAACGACGACGCTGATCAGGCTCATGCCAACTCGGAACGAACGGCCTGCCAAAAGAGGGGAAAGAGAAGTTCGTGGTGCCCGGTGAACGAGAAGCCTTTGCCGTTCGTGCCGAGGTGCGGGCGGCGAACGACGTTGGTCTGCGGCCGGTATTGGCGTACGAAGTCGAAGTCGGCCGTCGTGAAATCGCCGCGGCGACCCAAGTTTCGCGCGACGCTGAGCGCTTTGAGGAACGCCTCGGGCAACAGTACGGCCGAACCGAAATTCAAGTAAACGCCGCCGTCGACCAGATCGGACACGACGGCGCACAGCAGCCGGAAGTCGACCATCATCGCTTCGCCCAGCGCCGCACCGTCGGCTTGCGGATGCGCGTGGACGATGTCCGTGCCGAGCGCGACCGTCACGCAGAGCGGGATCTCCGCCGTCGCGCACGTAGCGAGGAGCGACGTCGCGGCGTGCGGCGCGTTTGCCCGGAGCAGCGCGTCGCCGAGGGCGCGTCCGACGCCTTTCGCGCGGCCGGCCGCGATCGCGCTCAAGATGAACGACGCCGTTTCGCCCGACATCCCGAAGGAGCCGTCTTGCAGCGCGCTATCGACGTCTTCGGAGGTCTTGCCGACGAGCGCCAGTTCGGTGTCGTGGATCGTGACCGACCCGTTGGACGCGACGGCGCTCACGTAACCGTCGCGCACGAGATCGCACAGCATCCCGCCGAGGCCGACCTTGATGACGTGGCCGCCCATGCCGAGCAGGACCGGACGACGCAGTTCGATAGCGCGCGCCGTCCGTCGTACGAGTTCTCGAATGCTTTCGCCCGCCAGGATGTTCGGCAGTGCGTCGAACCACGTGCGGAATGAGGCATCCGATGCGACGGTGCGACCGGCGTCCGTACCGCGTACTTTCGATGGGCGGGCTTCCAGCGAGGTCACCTGCAGACGCTGGAGGTCGATCGGCTCGTAACTCACAGCCTGCGTCTTCAACTACCCGGAACCTAGCCCTTGTGGCGTTCGCGCTGGCCGTACTGCCGTTTGCGGGCTGCGCGCGCGCTCCGCAGGCGGCCGGCCCCACGGCTTCGCCGGCCGCCGCCTCCGAGGCGTCCCGGTCTGCAGCGCAACGGCCGCCCGAGCGCGCCTCCGCTCCGCGGGCAACGGCGCTCGAGGTGCCGCGCGCGCCCGCGATACCGGCGCCGGCTCCGGACTCCGCGCCGTCCTCCCTCGCGCCGCTCGTCACGCCGAGCGGACCGCAGATTATTTCGATTTCGACCTCGCCGAGCATCGTGCGCGACGGCGCGCACGTCGTCTGGAGCGTGCGGACCTCGGCGGACGTCGTCAGCGTGACCGCGCAGGTTTCGGCGTATACGCTGCCGCTCGTGCGACAGGCGGCCGGCCGCTTCGAGCTGGCCTTCGCGGTCCCGTCCAACATACCGAGCTTCTTCCATGGAACCTATAACCTGCTGGTCACCGCCCGCAGCCGGAGCGGCGCGACCGCGGACCGCACGGTGTCGGTGGTCTTCGAATGAGCGGCGATCGCGACGACGCACGCGTCGACCTCGGGCGCCGCGACCGCACGGCGATCCCCGAGGTTATTTTCGGCGAGTCCAAGACCCCCGAGCAGATCGAGCGCATCGCGCGCGCGCTCTACGCAGCCTCGGGCTTTGCGCTTGCAACGCGGGTCGGCGCCGCCGCCGGCGCCGGCCTCGCGCGGGTCTTGCCCGACGCGCGCTATTTCGAGCGCGCGCGGATCCTGCAATGCGGCGCTTTGCCGCGCACCGGCCACCGGATCGCGGTCGCATGTGCCGGCACCTCGGACGTGCCGGTGGCGGAAGAAGCCGCCCGCACGCTCGAGGCGTTCGGGCACGATACGGTCGAGCGCTACGACATCGGCGTCGCTGGCATCCACCGGACGTTCGCCGTTCGCGACGATCTCGATGCCTGCCGGGTGGTCATCGTCGTTGCCGGGATGGAGGGTGCGTTGCCGAGCGTCGTCGCGGGTCTCGTCCGCCCGCCGGTGATCGCGGTGCCGACGTCCGTGGGCTACGGCGCCTCCTTCGGCGGCATCGGGGCGCTTCTGACGATGTTGAACTCCTGCGCGCCGGGGATCGCGGTCGTGAACATCGATAGCGGGTTCAACGCGGCTTGCGTCGCGCACAAGATCGTAACGCTTTAGGGACGCGAACGTGCCGAGCGGGCCCACTTGCCCGTTCGTTAAGCAAGTAGTATCGCAGCTATTTCGCAGCGAATTCAAGTAAAGACCGGGAAACGCCGATGCGCCGTCCAAGTCCCGTGAAAGCGCGCCGAACCTTCACTAATGGTGTCGCGCTCGCGCGCTCGAGGAGGACATCGTGAGCATCGGCGCAACCGGCATGCCGGGCCGCAATCTGGCTTTGGCAGAGATCCCCGCGTGGGACAACCACAATCATGCGGGTTTTGCCGACGCAGGACTCTCAACCAGCGACGGCTCGCTTCGCGGCTTCTTCACGCAGTGGTCGTGGGCCTATATCGAGGCGCGCATGCCGCAAGCCGAATTCCGGACCTACCGGGAGCTGCTTTCCACCGGCGGCGACGCGGACGAAGCTAAGTCGATCAACCAGAAGTACCAGATCGAGAAGTTGATCGACGAATCGACGGAGATGCTGCAGTTCACGACCATGGGAGTCGCGATCCGGGCCGGCTGTGAGGCGCTCTACGGCGAGTACGACGACGTCGAACGCCTGAACCGGCTGATGAGCGACGCCCGCAAGCAGCCGCCCAACTTCCTTTGGGACCAGGGTTGCGAGATCGGGAATATCAAGAAGGCTTCCACCATCAGCTTCGGCATCAATCGCAAGCACTACAGCGAGAAGCGCTACAAGTGGGAGCCCTACCTCGACCCGCTCTTCTATCCTTTCCCCGTTAAGGACTTCCCGCGCCGGGGCGCGATGGCCGAGGACTTCTTGTACGGTTTCCATCTGGTGCTGCCGTCGTACTTGAAGCGTTACGGCACGGCCGAGATTCCCACCGACTTCGCAGACTACTGCGAAGCGGTGGATAAGGTCGTCGACGGTATGCTGCGGGACGGCGCCGTCGCCTTCAAGGTCATCTCGCTCTACGTTCGCGGGCTCGACTTCGCCGCCGTCGCGGAAAAGGACGCCGCCCGCGTATTTGCCGATATGAGCGAGGGGCGGATGGCCGAGCGAAAGACCTTCGAGGACTTCATCGTCCGCCGGATTTTCTCCAGGATCGCGAACGGCGCGCGTTCCCCGATCAACTTTCACGTGAGCACCACGCACACCGAACCCGGCACCACCTTGCAGATGATGGACCTCAAGGGGTTGGAAGAGACGATCTTCCAAGATAAGGCGCTCAGCAACCAGCCCTTCATCATCACCCACGCAGGCGCCGTCTATCCCGGCGTCCGGGAAGTCGCCGCGTGCCTGTTCCACTATGGAAACGTCTATGCCGATTGTTCCGAGTGGTCGTACTACGAGTACAACGGCGGAGTGAGCGCCGTCGTCACGCTGACGGAGGCGACGCCCGGACACAAAGTCCTGTGGGGCACCGACGGAACGATTCCGGAGATCTTTACCGGATCGGCCATCACGTCCCGAAGGATGCTGGCCGATGCCTTGCAACGCCGGGTCGATACCGGTTCTCTGAGCGGGGATCGCATGATTCCGCTGGCCGAGCGGATATTGTACAAGAACGCAGAGAGGCTCTTCGGCATTGAGCTCGACGCCTGACGACCCGAGCCGATCGAGTGCGGCGTGAGCGTGCCGTCTCGCAACGCAGCGCTCCTCGCGCTCGTTGCGGCGTCCCTGCCCATGAGCGTCGATCCCTCGGTCCACAACATCGCGTTACTGGGCGCGGCCAACAGCCTGCACATGACGGGCGCCCAGCGTTCGTTGAATGCCGGCATCGGCACCCTCTGCATCGCCGCCGGGATCCTCGCGACCGGCAGCCTCGGCGATCGTCTGGGCCGCAAGAAGGTGATGCTCGGAGGGCTCGCGCTCGTGATCGTCGCCGGTATCGTGACGAGCCTCGCGCCGAATCCGGACGTCTATACGCTCGGGCGGGCGCTGTCGGGGGTCGCGTTCGCAGCCTCGTTCGCGCTGTCGTTCGCGCTCCTGCGGCAGGTCGCTCCCGCCCCTGCGGAGCTGTCGAAGACCGTCTCCCGCTATCTCGCGATGCAAACCACGGCCGTCGTCGTGCTCGCGCTGCTGGGCGGATACTTGGCAGGGCGAGGCTGGCGGATCGCCTACTTGCTCGGCCCGGCGCTGGCCGCGATCGCGTTGGTCCCGTGCATCCGAAGCGCTCCCGAAGCGCGTGCCCCGGAGAACGTGCCCTTCGACTACGCCGGTAACGGGCTGATCGCGATCGGTCTCATCAGCACCCTCTCCGGGGTCAGTAACGCCGCGGCGGCCGGATGGGGCAGCTCGGCGGTCCTCGTTCCGCTCGGATGCGGCCTGCTCGCGCTCGCCGTCTTCGGCTTCTACGAGTACCGCAACCCGCATCCCGCGTTCCCGATCCGGCTCTTCGCCGACGGCGAACTGCTCGCCGCGTCGGTATCGGGCATCGGTTTCAACTTCGCGAACGCGGTCGTCGTACTGCAGCTATCGTTCCTGTGGCAGTACGTCTACCGGTATGCCCCGATCCAAGTCAGCTTGGGTCAACTTCCGTTGATCGTCGCGAGCATCTTCGGGGCCGCCTGGGCCGGCAAGCTCCTCGCGCGCGGCGTGACGGCTCGCGTGCTCTTGCCCGCCGGCCTGCTCGCGATGGGCGTCTCGGTGGCGACGATGGCCTTTGCCGCCAAGACGACGCCGTACTGGACGTTCTTGCTCCCGCTCGTCGTGAGCGGCCTGGCGCTCATGCTGGTGCAGACGCCGGTCGCGAACATCTTCCTCGCGAAGTCACCGCCGCCGCTGGTCGGAGCGGTCGGTTCCTCGCGGACGGCGTTCGGCCAGCTCGGATTCGCGCTCGGCCTTGCGATCAGTTCGTCGATCCTGTACGGGTTGTTCGGCTCGAGGTTCCGCCGGCTGCTCGATAACGTCGGTGCGACCCAGACGCAACGGACGCAGGCCTACGGCGTCATCCAGACCTTTACGCAGACCGGGACCACGCAAGGCTACGACGCTGCGCTCGCTCAAAAAGTGATCGGGGCGGCCTCGGCGACGTATCTGTCGGCATACCAGATCACCCTGCTCGCATGCGCTGCGGTCATCACCGCCCTGGCCGCCGCGGTCTTCCTGATCTTGCGGCGCGCCCGTTAGCTAAACGTCAATGCGGCGGTTTGATGATAACCGGCGGGAGGTTGAACGGAACGGGATTGAACGGCGTCGGGTTCACTCCGCCGAGGTCGGGCGTGAACTGGTTTTCGTCGGCCCAGCCGTAGACGATGTCCTTTTCGGTCTGAACGTCGGCGTTTCTGACGAGGATGAGGCGCGCTTTGCGCTGCATGCCGTCCTCGGCGTCTTCCACCGAGCGCCACGAGCCGCGCGTGTAACGGTAGAGCAGGCGCGTGCCGGACGGGAAGACCCGCGTCACCTTGTAGTGCAGGGCGTCGACGCGGTCCATGCGCACCGCCGTCGCGCTCCAGCCGCTCGCATCGGTCGACAGGTAGACGATGTCGTTGAACGGCGTGCGCGACGGCACTTCGACCGTAAACGTCACCGGCACCGGCTTGCCGTTGAGCCCTTCCTTGTTCGTCAGGTCGGGGTTCGCATACGGCGTCGAGAGCGCGACCGCGAAACGCTTCACTTCATCGTAGCTGGCTTCCGTCGGCAGCTTATGTGCGGAGAGGGCGAGTTCGACGACGCGCCCGTTGCCGGTGTCGAAGGTCGCCCGCGCGTACGTCGTGGTGACGGGCTGGAGCTTGGTCGCTCCCCCCGTCACGGCGTCGTCGACCTTGACGTCCGGATCTAGCCGGAAGGCGTCGCCGGTGGTGAAGAACACGAAGCCGTCGCGGTCGTCGAGGATTTGGCCCGAGAACTTGATCAGCTGCCCCGACGGCGACGGCGTCGCCGTCGCGCTCAGCGGCGGCGGCGTCTCCATGAACGCGGTCGCCGACGGCGTGGGCACGGCGACCGCGCGCGCGACCGACCCGAACGGCCCGGTGCAGGCCAGTGCGACCGCGCAGGCGGCAAAGATCGAGTAGGCGATGCGATGCGAGTCGTGTCTCATTTCTCAATCTGGAAAAAGAATTGGGGACTCCAGCGCTGATTCCCGCCGAAACCGAAATAGTACGAGCGCGAGAGGTCCAGGACCAGCACCCGCGTGATCGGGAAGCGCAGATCGAAGTCCGCTTCGTACGGCGTCGCGCCGAAGTTGACGAAGCTGACCGTGGGACCCGTGAGTTCCAACGTGCCCGGCAGCGGTGCCGGGAAATCGTGGTTCTCGCGCATCGATGCCGTAAACGTGACGTTCTGCTTCGGCGTGAAGATGATCTGCTGCTGGTAGGAGCGCACGGTTCCGAAGCCGTCGAACCCCGGCACCTGGTACGTGAGTCCGGTAAAGGGGTTGTAAAAAATAGCGTTGGGCGGATACGCCAGGTTCTGCTGCGCGCCGTAGTAATCGCCGGTGTTGAGGTTGGTATAGGCCGCGACGAGCGTCAGCGTGGGACTGAAGATCTTCGTGAGCGAGCCCGTGACGTTGGTTTGGTTGATGTAGTGCGGCACCGAGTACCATTGGCGCTGCTTGTCCAGCGACGCCGTGAAGTACAGGTCGCGATGCTGTCCCGTCCGGTCGTGCAACACCGTTATCGATTTCGTCGCGAGGTTGAAGCCGATGCCCTTCGAGTACGCGCGCGTGTACGCGACCCCGCCGAGCGTCTGCAGCGGCGTGATCGAATTGTTCGCGACGCCGAACGACGAGCGCAGCTGATAGGTGAGCGGGAGGGCGTCGATCTGGTGCCGGAACCCGATCCACGCCAACTGCGCGTTGATCGGATGGTCGGGAATCCAAGGATGGGACGGGTCGCCGTAGTAGGGCCGGCCGCCGGAGGAGACCGTACTCGGCTCCCCGAGCAGGCTCTCGTAGTACTGGTTGTCCGTGAGTTGCCAGAACGAATGCGGGAGGCTTCCCGTGAGTTGCAAGGTGACGAAGGCCGTAGCGGACAGCGGCTGGCTGAAGCCGTGCTGGAACGCCGACTCTTGGAACGCCCCAGTGAATTGCAAGCCGGGCGAAAGCCGATCGTATGCCAGCAGGTTGTACTGCTTGAACACTTGCGTTAGCGGGCTGATCGCCCCGACGACATAGCTGTTCTCGCTAACTTGGTGCTGCTCGAGGGCCGCGAACAAATGGTCGGCCGAGTCGTAGCGGACGTGCAAGGTCGAGAGGGAGTGCTGGCCGCCGGCGAAATCGTAGGGCAAGTCGATGGAGGCCCCGGGAAGCGCGTTCTGCGCGAAGTTCGGGTTGGCCGAGTAGTTGAGGAAGTACGTCGGGAACGGGACGAACGCGACCCCGAAATTGATGCTGGCCGGCGCGAAGCGGACGCTCTGGCGCGGGTCGACCACCGCGCGGCTGGAGTAACAGAAGACGCTTTCCCCGCTGAGGTCGGGCAGGAAGAACGTATCGCCGGGCATTTCCCGTCCGAGCAGCGGATGCGCGTAGTCGCCCGCCGCGAAGGTCCAGCGATCGGGTTCGGAGAGGATCGGGACGAAGTACGCCCGGTCGAAGTCCAGGTACTCGGCGAAGGCGGCCCCGTGGATGGGCGTCTCACCGGGCGGCTGGATCTGCACGTTGCCCGCCACGACGAACCGGTTGAGCCGCAGGTCGTTATAGAAGGCGTTGCCCACGATGCGAGTCCCGTCGCCAAGGGTCACCTCGACGTCGCCGTCCGCTCGCAGGATATACCTGTTGCTGTAGAATGCCAGCCGTTTGGCCGTGACCCGATAGGCGTCGAGCCGCCGTCCGGCCGGCGACGCGGAAGGCCGCGGTTGGCCGGCGGCGGGGGAGGAAGAGGCCGAGGGCGCGGGCACGGGCGCCGGCGCCGCGGAGGGGGCGGCGGGCGGGGGGGCTGGACGGGTGTCGCGGCCGGGGCCGGCGGCACGCTGCGCTGCTGCTGCGCAACTGCGCTCCCCCCGCCGCCCGCCGTCGCCGCAAAGGTCAACCAGCAAACGACCGCTAGTAGGAAACGAAATTGCACTCAGATTCTCCGCGCGAAACTCCCGTCGCAAGAGGCATCATCCGCTTAACTACGAAGCGCCTCGCCTTATGACACCCAGCATCGCGATCGTTCTCGATTCCGACTGAGTGGGTGTGCCCGTGCTGCGTTTCCGACCTTTCCCACGCCGTTCCCCCTCGGTCGCGCGGGAGGGAGGTCGCGCCGTTCGTGACGCTGTAGGACCGACTTCGGGCGATATCGCGAGAGCGTCGCGCTTCGGCGCGATTTCCCATCGTGCGTTTCGCTCGCCTCGGTCCTCGGCATCGCAAACATGCACGGCCGGAGATACGAGGCTATCGACTCGGAAACGATTGGCGGCGTTCGCGTTGCGAATCAACGGTAACTGATGGAGCTGATCCGCGAAGTCGAGCGCGCCATCGAATTGGGGTTCGTATCATTGAACTTTAACGACATCGGCTCGGGATTTCGGCAGGTAACGCCGGAGGAGCGCACGTGACGCCTCAGGCCGAACGCGCGTTGCTGCACCCGCGCGCGTTTCCTTTCGTAGCCCCGGTCGAGCGGAGCGTACCGCGTTCCTGGCATATCGCTAAGCGCTCGATCGACGTAGCGATCGCAAGCTCGGCGCTGGTGGCGCTCTCGCCCGTCATCGGGCTCGCCGCGCTCGGGATCTCGCTCGTGTCGCCGGGCTCCCCGTTCTTCGCGCAGGAGCGGGTGGGGCTTGGCGGGCGCCGCTTCAAGCTCTATAAGTTGCGAACGATGGTGGACGGCGCGCACCTGTATCACGACGAGATGCACGCCCTGAGCGACGTCGACGGGCCGGTCCTGAAGATCCGGAACGATCCTCGCTTGCATCCGCTCGGCAAGTTGCTTCGCAGAACGAGCATCGACGAGCTGCCGAATCTGATTAACGTGCTGCGCGGAGAGATGTCGATCGTCGGCCCGCGCCCGCCGCTGCCGCGCGAGGTCGCGCGCTACGACGACTTCGCCCGCCGTAGGTTGACGGTCAAACCCGGCGTCACGTGCCTGTGGCAGATCTCCGGCCGCTCGAACCTCTCGTTCGACCAGTGGATGCGGTTGGATAACGAATACATCGACACGTGGTCGCCGGTAAAAGACCTCGGGATCGTGGCGAAGACGATTCCCGTGGTGTTACGCGGTGAGGGCGCGCATTAACAGGCGGATCCAAAAGTCGCAGCGACGGCGGAGCCGGCGGGCGTGAAGCCCCAGCTGCGAGCGCTCCCGGATGCGCCGCCCAGCCATATCTCCGTCGCCCGTTCGACCGTTCTGGTCATGGCGGCCACGCTCGTCTCCACCGTCCTGGGCTTTGGCCGGGAAGTCGTCAACGCGCGCTATTACGGCACGCTCTGGCAGATGGACTGCTTCCTGGCCGCCGCCACGATCCCGACCATCCTCTTCGGCGTCTTCAACGGGGCGCTGGTCAGCGCGCTGGTGCCGGTCTTCTCGGATTTCGTCGCGCGCGGCGAGGACGAATCGGCGTGGCGGCTGGCGAGCACCGTCTTCAACGTGCTGCTGATCGCGCTCGCGCTGCTTGCACTACTCGGATACATCTGCGCGCCGCTCTACGTGCCGCTCGTGGCCCACGGTTTCCCGCCGAAACAGCAAGCGATGACGATCGAGATGACGCGCTGGCTGATGCCGAGCATCGTGGCGACGAGCCTGGCCGGCGTCCTCAACGCGATGCTGAACGCCCGCAACCGCTTCCTGGCCTCGGCGCTGCAGGGCCTCGCCATCAACGCGGTCACGATCGCCTGCGTCCTGTTCTTCGAGCGGCGGCTCGGCATCTACGCGCTGGTGCTGGGGACCGCACTCGGGCTGACCGCGCAGCTGCTGGTGCAGCTGCCGCCGGTGCTGCGACTGCGGATGTACCGGCCGGTCATCGACTTGCGGCACCCCGGCCTCGGGAAGATCTGGATGATGCTCGGGCCGATCGTGGTCGGGTCGGCGGCGGGCCAGATCGCGATCTTCTTCGATCGCTACTTCGCCTCGACGCTCTCGCCCGGATACATCTCGGGCATGAACTACGCGACGAAGCTGGTGGGCTTCCCGCAGCAGATTTTTGCCGCCGCGATCGCGACCGTGATCTTCCCGCTGCTGGCCATGCAGTTCGCCAGCGCCAACCGTTCCGGAGTCAAGCGCAGCGTCGTCATGGGGCTGCGCCTGGTCAACTTCATCACGATCCCCTCGGTGTGCGGGCTGATCGCGCTCGCGCACCCGATCGTCTCGGCGCTCTTCCAGCGGGGTGAATTCCGGGCATCGGCCACCGACCTGTGCGCGGGCCTGCTGCCCTTCACGGCCATCGGGCTGGTCGGCGTGGCCGCCAGCGTCGTGCTCACGCGCTGTTGCTTCGCCTGCAAGGAGACGCGCTGGACCGTCGCCATTTCGGTCATCACGGTGCTCGTGAACCTGGTGCTCTCGATATCGTGGCTGGGGCCGCTGGGCGCGCGCGGTCTGTTGCTTGCCAACTCGGTCAGCCAATGGATTCAGGCTTGCATGCTCTCCGTGCTGGTCTTCCGCCTGGTCAGCGGGCTCGACTGGAAGGCGGTCGTCTGGTCGGCAACCCGGATCGGGGTCTGCTCGATCGTGATGATGTCCGCCCTGCACTGGATCGCCGCCCTGGGGGTTCAGCCCGAGCCCGCCTTCGCCTCGCGGGCCTGGTATCTGGTGGGGCAAGTGGCGATCGGTTCCTTCGTTTTCATCGGCGCGGCGCGCTTCCTCGGCGTCGAAGAGCTCGAGATCGCCGTGCGCCTGATCCTGCAGAAGTTCGAGAGCCGGGTCCCGAGCCCGCCGGAGAACCGCGAGGTCCCCTTTGCGTAACCTCGTGGTGGGCTCGCGCCGCTTCGTGACCGGCGAGTTCTTCCGCCACGGGCTGCTGGTCTTCATCTCTTCGACCCTGGTCAACGCGCTCGGCTACGCGTTTCATTTCGCGATCAGCCGGCGGGTCGGCGTCGAGCAATACGGCGTCCTGTCCGCGCTCAATGCGGCCTTGAGCATCTGTCTGGTCCTGTCTCAGATCGTCTCGACGGTGGTCGTGAAGTACGCGGCCGAGTTCCGCGCGGCGGGCGACGACGCGCACCTGGCGGAGCTGGTCCGGCGGCTGATGCGCTACGGTGCGCTGGCCGCGGTCGTCGTGATCGCGGCAGGCTTGGTTGCGACGCGGCCGATCGCCGCCTTTCTGCAGATCCAGAACCTGCCGGCGGTCGCGCTGTGCCTCGCGATCATCGGGCTCAGCATGTGGACGCCGGCGCTGCGCGCCGTCTTCCAGGGTGTCGAGGATTTCCGGGTGTACGCGATTTCCGTCGTCCTCGAGTCACTGGGCAAGGCCCTGCTCGGGATCACCTTCGTGTACGCGGGGTTCGGCGTCGACGGGGCGTTCGCGGGCTGGGCGCTGGGCAGTGCGATCGCGCTCGCGTATACCGCATGGGCCGCGTTCGTGCGGTTCCGCGGCGTGCCGGGCGCCAGGTTCTTCGTCGACTTTCGGCGCCTGGCTCAGACGATGGCAAGCGTTTCCGCCGCCACGGTGCTGCTGACGAGCCTCGGCTATTCCGACGTGATCGTGGTCAAGCATTTCGCCGACCCGACGACGGCCGGGCTCTACGGCGCGCTCTCGCTCTCGGGGAAGATCCTGCTGTTTCTGGTCGGTTTCGTTCCGACGATCGTCCTTCCGAAGGCATCCCGGATCGCGCTTTCCGGCAAGTCGCCGGCCGGCGTGTTCGTCCAGGCCTCGATGATCGTGCTCGCGCTGTCGGGCACCGGGCTCGGGGCCTATTATTTCTTCCCGCGTTTGGTGATCACCGCGCTGGCCGGCAGCGCGTTCGCCCCCGCCACACCCTACGTCTTCTCGTACGGCTTCGCCATGGTGCTGCTGGCGGGCATCAACGTGATCGTCGTGTACAAGATCGGCATCCACCGCTTCGACTTCGTGCTCCCGCTCGCGCTGTGCGCGGTCGGTGAGATCGTGGGAATCTCCGTCCACCACGGGTCGCTCGGCGACGTCATCAGCGTGCTGATCGCCGGCAACGCGCTGGCTTTGCTCGCGTCGAGCTACCGGGTGTTGGCACCCCTGCGGACCCAAACCGGAGTCAAGACTTCCGGCGCCGCGGCTTAGGAGTATTCCCGGGCCGTCCGGACGGCCCGGGCCCGGGCGACGATGCCGGCCGTCTCGGCCGAGCCCAGTACGGCCGCGATCCGTTCGGCCGCGTGCCCGTCGCCGAAGAGCGGCGGGCGATTCGGCGGCGTGCCGGCCGGGTCGCGCAGTGCGGCGCGAATGGCCTCGGTCGAAGCGCCGGCCAGGCGGTTCCAGCCGGCCTCGACGGTATTCGTCCACTCGGTCCGGTCGCGCAGCGTGACGCAGGGGACCGCCGCGAAATAGGCTTCCCGCTGGACGCCGCCCGAGTCGGTGAAGATCCGGAAGGCGCCGCGCTCGAGTGCGACCATCTCGCGGTACGCCAGCGGTTCGATGGCGCGGACCGCCGCGGGCAGGCCGATGCCGAAGCGCTCCAGCCGCGCCTTGGTGCGGGGGTGCACGGGGAAGACGACCGGTCGCAGGGCCGCGTCGAAGGCCGTGACGATGGCCCGCAAGCGGTTGCGGTCGTCCGTGTTTTCCGCACGGTGCAGCGTGAGCAGGTCGTAGGGGCCGTCCGCGAGCGCGCGCGGGGGGACGGGCGGCAAGCCGGCGTCGCACGTTCGCACGAAGACGTCGTACATCACGTCGCCGCACACGTGCACGCCGGTGACGATGCCTTCGGCCGCCAGCCGCCGGCGCGCGCTCTCGTCGGTGGCCAGATGGAGATCGGCCACGTGCCCGGTCACGATCCGGTTGATCTCCTCCGGCATCGTACGGTCGTACGAGCGCATGCCGGCCTCGACGTGCGCGAGCGGCAGGAGGAGCGCCTTCGCGGCCAGCGCTCCGGCCAGCGTACTGCTCGTGTCGCCGCGCACGACGACCAGGTCGGGCGCGAACCGCCGCAGTTCGGCCGTCAGTCCTGCGAGGATGCGCGCCGTCTGGATGCCGGCCGGAAGCGAGCCGACCCCGAGGTTCACGTCGGGCTCGGGAATGTCGAGATCCGCGAAGAACCGCTCCGACATGCCCGCGTCGTAGTGCTGCCCGGTGTGGATCAGGATCTCTTCGTGCTCGCGGCGCAGCACGCGCGAAAGCACCGCCACCTGGACGAATTCCGGACGGGCGCCGACGACGGATACGATTCTCACCTGCACGGGCGTTCGGCCGCCCGGCTACCGCTTCCGTCCGCGCGCTACCGAATCGCCTGCCTGCTGCCGAACCAGTAAAGAGGGTATGATCGAAACTTCGCTGTCGGTTCCGCTGGTCGTGCCGCTCCTCGGCGACGAGGAGATAGCTGCGGTCTGCGCGGTCATGCGGTCCGGTCAACTCGCCGCGGGTCCCGAAGTCGAGGCCTTCGAGCGCGAGTTCGCCCAGGCGCTCGGCTGCGCGCACGCCGTGGCGCTCAATTCGGGAACGGCAGCCAACCACGCCGCGCTCGAAGCGCTCGGCATCGGTGAAGGCGACGAGGTCGTTACGACGCCGTTCACGTTCGCGGCGACGGCCACGCCGATCCTGATGCAGCGGGCAACGCCCGTCTTCGCCGACATCGATCCGCGCACGTTCGATCTCGATCCGTCGGCTGCGCTAGCCGCCCTGTCGCCGCGCACGCGGGCGCTCGTGCTCGTCGACCTCTTCGGTTTGCCGGTCGACCCGGCGGGCCTCGACGCGGTGCGCGACCGCGGCGTCGCAGTGGTCGAGGACGCGTGCCAGGCGATCGGCGCGTCGCGGGCGGGACGGCTCGCCGGCACGCTCGGCCAGGCCGGAACGTTTTCGTTCTACGCGACCAAGAACGTCGTGGCCGGTGAAGGCGGCATGCTGGTGACCGGCGACGGCGCCCTCGCGCGCGCGGCGCGGCGCTTTCGCAATCACGGGCAGTCCGAACGCTACGATCACGAACGGCTGGGTTATAATTACCGGATGACCGACCTCTCGGCCGCGATCGGGCGCGTTCAACTCGGGCGGCTGCCGGCTATCTCGGCGGCGCGACGCGCCAACGCGGCGTTCTACGACGCCGGGCTGGCGGACGTTCCCGGCCTGACGACGCCCTACGTCCCGCCGGGCGTCGCGCACGCCTATCACCAGTACTCGATTTTGATCGACGCCGCCGGCACGCCGAACGGTGCCGGCCGCGACGCGGTTCGCGCCTTCCTCCGCGAGCGCAACGTCGGCTCCGGAATCTACTATCCCAAGCCGCTGCACCTGCAGCCGGTGTTCGCCCGTTTCGGCTATGCGGCGGGCGACTTTCCCGTCGCCGAACGCGTGGCGGCGCAGATCTTGGCGCTGCCGGTTCATCCGCGGCTCGAGCGGGCCCAACTGGAGTGGACGGTTCGCGCGGTCCGCGCGGCCGTCGGGGCGGATGCCGCGTGAGCCGGCCCGTTCGCATCGGCGTTATCGGTTTCGGCGCGATGGGACGCCATCACGCGCGCAATCTGCACCGCATGCCCGACGTCGATTTCGCCGGAGTCGCCGATACGTCGCCCTTCGCGCTCGCCGAAGCGGTCGCACTCGGCTACGAGACTTTTGCGACGACCGCCGAGCTACTCGAAGCCGAACTCGACGGCGTCGTCGTCTGCGTTCCGACGAGCGTTCACGAGCGGGTTGCCGGGGAGATTCTCGAACGGCCGTGCGCGATGCTGATCGAGAAGCCCGTGGCGCATTCGATGGCGGCGGCGAAACGCATGCTGGCGCGCTGCGCTGCGAGCGGGGTGCCGCTGATGGTGGGCTACGTCGAGCGCTACAACCCCGCGATGGAAACGGTGCGCGATTTCGTCGCGGGCGGTACGCTCGGCAAGCTGATCAGCATGAACGCGCGCCGCGTCGGCGTGATGCCCCCGCGCATCCGCGACGCCGGCGTCCTCATCGACATCGGCGTCCACGATATCGACATCGCGGCGTTCATCACCGGCGCGCGCTTGCACCTCCTGTGCGCGCAAGGCGGCATGGCGATGCTCGAGGATCGTCTGGATTACGCCACCTTGATGCTCGACGCGGCGGGCTGCGTCGTGTCGCTGGAAGTCAATTGGGTGACGCCGGTCAAGGTTCGCGAACTGTCGATAACCGGAACCAACGGCTACTGCCGCGTGGACTACATAACGCAGGAAGCGTGGTTCGCGCCGGGCGGCAATTTCGAGCCGACCGGCGACTACGAAGCGCTGGTCAAGCAGTACAAGGAAGGTACGTTGTTGCAACTGCCGGTGTGTCGGCGCGAACCGCTCGCGCGCGAGCTCGAAGTGTTCGTGGGCGGCATTCGGGGCGGCCCGTTGCCCGATCCCGGCATGGCGCTCGCCTCCCTGCGGATCGCCGAAGAGGCGACCGCGCAGATCGAGGCGCGAGCGCGGGCGTTGATCTCGCGGCCAGGGTGAGCGACGCCGGCGGCGTCTTCGTCCACCCGACCGCGCTGGTCGAAGACGGCGCGACGATCGAACCCGGGTCGCGCGTCTGGCACCACGCGCAAATCCGCCGCGGCGCGCGCATCGGCCGGCGCTGCATCGTCGGGAAGGGCGCGTTCGTCGATTTCGGCGTGACGATCGGCGACGATTGCAAGTTGCAGAATTATGCGTGCGTGTACCACGGCGTGACGCTGGGGCGCGGCGTGTTCGTGGGCCCGCACGCGGTCTTTACGAACGACCGGCGCCCGCGGGCAACCGACCCGTATTTCGAGCCGCTGCGCGACGGCGATTGGGAAGTCGGGGAGACCACGGTGGACGACGGCGCGGCGATCGGTGCCAACAGCACGATCTTGCCGGGTCTGCGGATCGGGCGCTGGGCGATGGTCGGGGCGGGCGCGGTCGTTACGCGCGACGTCGCACCGTACGCGCTGGTCGTGGGCACACCGGCACGCCGGCTCGGCTGGGTGTGCGCCTGCGGCGCGCGCTTGAACGACGGCGCCGCAGACTGCGTGCGGTGCGGCCGTTTGCCTGCCGATCATCCGCTGCGCGGCTCCGGACCCCGGCTTGGCAACCGCTGAGGTTCTCCAAGCCGGGGCAAGGCAGGCTCGTCGTTAGCGGATCCAGGGTATGATCTACTCCGAGAAGTTCGATCGAGATGAAGCTCGACCTTCGTCGTTCCCGTAATGCCGCGTGACGCGGCAAGAGGAGGAAGCTCGGGGGGTCTGGCGGGCGCTCGACTCCCGCCTGCAATATCCGCTTGGGCACGGACGGTAGCCCCGGCAGGATCGGCGAAGCCTCAGCCGCGTATGCTGCCGCGGTTAGCGGCGAGCGTCAGACCAAAGCAGGCGGCGATACGACTCATGATGGCGAAACCTCCTGGCGGAGACGCCATCCAGCAGCGTCAGGCACTCATGCTCCCACGCCTGCCGGCGCGGAACCAGGGCGACTCGCCCGACGTTCCGTGCAAACGATCCGTACGATTAGCCCCACGATCGCGCTCGGCACGGCCTAGGAAGTAGGCGCGGTTCGCCCGGCGCGTGGGGTCTCGTATGATGAAGGTAAAATGTCACATGTCGCTAACCGCGCGTTCCCGAGCTCGTCGAGAAGGAGCGCTTAGAACTCTTGGGCAGCGATAACCGTTCGTCGTTTGGGTTGCTCCTGCGTGAATTCCGTTACGCATCGGGGCTCTCGCAGGAGCTTTTGGCCGAACGCGCTCGCATCAGCCACGAGACGATCGGAGCGCTAGAGCGCGGCGTGCGTACCGCCCCGCAGCGCGAAACGCTGGCGCTGCTGATCGAGGGTCTGAGGCTCACCGGCGCACAGCGGCAGCGATTCGAGGAGGCGGCGGCCGCATCGCGCAGAGTCGGACGCCCCCGCGTGCGAGTTTTCGGCGCCGATTCTGCGCAGGCACTTTCCGCAAATCCGGTCCGGGGCGGCCCGGTGCCGAACAATCTGCCTCGCGCCGTTAATTCCTTTCGCGGCCGAGAGCGGGAGCTCGCCGAGTTGCAGCAGCAGCTGCAAACTCGCCGTCTCATCACGCTCCACGGAGCGGGCGGGTCGGGGAAGACGCGACTCGCGCTCGAGGTGGCTCGGGCGCAGCTGGCAAACGCGGGATTCTCGGACGGAATCTGGTTCGTCGACTTGGCGTCCCTGATCGACCGGGATCTCGTGCCCGCCACGATCGCCAGGGTTCTGCGTGTGGGTGCCGAGCCCGGTCGCCTGCCTTCGCAGGCGCTCGTGCAGGCGCTCCTCGAGCGCCGTCTCCTGCTGATCCTCGACAACTGCGAGCATCTCTTGGAGATGTGCGCGTGCGTCGTGCAGGATCTGCTGTCGGCCTGCGATTCGGTGAACATCTTGGCCACTAGCCGCGAAGCGCTGGAGGTCGATGGCGAGCTTCGCTATCAGGTCGATCCGCTTCCAATGCCTGCCGTCGAGTCCGGGGGGCCCGCAGGATCGCCGGCGCGTTGGGCTGAGTCGCCGGCGTTCCGGCTGTTTCTCGACAGGGCCGAAGAGGCCGACCCGCGCGATTTCCCAGCAGCAGCCGCCGGCGACCCGAGCACGGTTGCTCGAATTTGCGCGCAGCTGGACGGCCTCCCCCTCGCCCTCGAGCTGGCTGCGGCCCGCACGCAGGATCTGTCGCTTCGGGAAATCGCGGACGGCGTCGAGTCGCGCTTCTCGCTCCTGGTCCGGGGCCGCCGCGCGGCCGCGCCCCGTCATCAGACGCTGCGCGGCATGCTGGACTGGAGCTACGACCTGCTGACCGAGCGCGACCGGTCGCTCTTTCGCAGGTTAGCGGCTTTCACCGGCACGTGGACTACGGCGGCGGCGGTCGCCGTCTGCAGCGACACCGAGGCGGACGGCCCCGCGCCGGAGGCGCGGCTCACGCCCGAAGCCGTCCGTGACGGCGTTGCCACCCTGATCTCGAAGTCGCTGCTCGTCGTGGAGCGCCGAGAGCGCGAACCGGTTCGTTATCGCTTCCTCGAGTCGACGCGGGAGTACGCGCGCGTCCTTCTGGAAGAAAGTGGGGAACGGGCGGTGCTCGCCAGGCGCCACGCGTTGTATTATCTCGATTTTTTGCGGCGCGCCGGGGCGGTTTGGCGAGCGGACGGCGGCGTCACGGCCGCGGAATCCTTCGACAAGCTGCTGGCCGAATTTCACCAAGTCGAAGCTGCGGCCGGCTGGGCTGTGGGCGAACAACGCGACCTCTCCGTCGGCGCCGATCTCGTTGCGGTACTGATCGACGTCTGGGTGCAGTGTTCCCTCGAAATCGATCTGCGAAGCGGAGGTTCCGGCTCGGAAGCTGCGGCGGACCGCGAGCCGGATCCGATCGTGCCCTTGGAACGCGGCATCATCTCGTTGCTCAGCGTGCTCGAGCCTTCCGACGTCCTGAAAACGGAACGCGAGCCCGGTCCCGCCCGGCGTCCAACCCTCACCGTGGATCCATCGGCGAGTTGGGTAGCGGCTTTTCCCACGCGCCACTCGTACCGGGCGGGCGATGTGCTTTTCCGAAAGGGCGACGATGCCCGGGAACTGCTCTACATCCTCTCAGGCACCGTCGTGCTCGAGGAGATCGCCGTCAGCGTCGGCCCGCACGAACTGTTGGGTGAAATCGCGTTCTTCTCGCCGCTCAAGCGGCGCACCGCGAGCGCAACCTGTGCCACCGACGTATCGGTGTTGTCGATCGCCCTCGAACAAATGGTCGACCTCTATATGCAGAATGCGACCTTCCGCTCGCACGTCATCCGAGTGCTGACGAGCCGTCTGATCCACGATATCGAACGCGTCAGACACGGCAGGGCCACCGGCCCGGCCTAAGCGCATCGTGCCGCGAAGCCGCCAACGCGCAATGTTGCGAAAGGACCTGTAACGCCGGCGGCCCCCAAGAATGCCCTCCTCGCGTGGACCGCGACCGGGCTTTCGAGTGCCTGCTGCTTACCGTACCGGATTTAGCCACGGGCTATAGGAAGAGCTTCGTTGCAGACATTTTTCGAGGCATTCCGAAGCGTAAGGTTTATCTTGATTGGCCGTGGAAGGACGTGACGCCGCTAGTCGCACGCGCCATTGTAATGATCGATCGCGTGGTGTACTGCAGGCATTTCGATTTCAATCTTCAGTTTCCGGATTCGCTGACGTACGTTATTTTCGGTGCCGGCCAGGAAGCGCACATGACGCACTATCAAGTGAAGGAGCCGGACTTCGATCACGTGCTGAGTCTGGACCGTGCACCGTGCTGGCTGCCGGAGCCGATGCTCGAGTGTAGCGTGCACCTGAATTTCCCGGACATGCGAAGCGCCCCGGTATACTGCGAGAACCCGCTGCTGCCGGGCACCTATAACGTAGAGTACGCCGGCCAGCCGGAGGTCAGACCGATCGATGTCGGCGCATCGCATTGGTTTGCGACCAACGTGGTCAATAGCGAGGACCCTTGCGGGGCCTCCGGACGGAGTGAGGGAGAATGCCGGTGATAGACGACGCTAACCGTGAGCTGTGGTATACGATCTTCTTTCACGGCCATCCGCAGTTGCGCCGGTTTCAACGTATTCACGCGCTGCTTCCGGCTCCTCCGCGTTGCCGGATGTGCTGGGCGCCATTTCGAGGTATCGGCGGTTTAGCCATGGCGGCCATGAAGAAGCGGCCGAGCAGCAGAAATCCAAACTATTGTAGCGCGTGCGACTCGTTCTTGCGTGCGTTTCCCGGAGGCGCGGAAGTGCCGGTGTCGATCGTGTTCGTCGACGTGCGAAATTCGACGGAATTGTCGACGAGGATCGGGCCGACCGCCTTTGCGGCGGCTATGCGGAAATTCTATGCGTTTGCAACGGGGGTGTTTTACGAGACGGACGGGTTCGTAATGGACCTTATCGGGGACGAGGTGATGGCGGTGTATCCTCCCGGATTCTCCGGGGCCGCTCATGCGAAGAAGGCGCTGGATGCGGCCAAGCAACTGGTGTGTAGGGAGGCTGTGGAGACGGCGGATGGGCTACCGATGCAGTTGGGAGTGGGAGTTCATACGGGCTTGGCGTTCGTAGGGACGGTGTCCCATGCGCCGGGCGATGTAAAGGACGTTGCCGCACAGGGAGAGTGCGTTAACCTTGCGGCGCGGCTTGCTGCGGAAGCGTTGCCTCGGGAAGCGCTTCTAACGGAGCAGATAGCGGCCGAGGCGTTGGAGGGGAAGGAGGATCTGGAACGCCGGGAGCTGAGGATCAAGGGGAAGGATCTCCCGGTAAACGTGTTGGTCTATCGGGGCGATTCTGCTTCAGCCGGGTGATAGCCGCGACGGCGCCCTGTGGTCGCGGAATTGCAGGGGGCGATGCTTCGTTCGATCCGGCGCGATGGGACGCCGCCGAACGTCGGTGAGAGTCTATTCGTACGGGTCGTTCGTGCGGATTGGATGTGCGGATCGCCCTGGTTCGAATGCGGCCTTTCGCGGACTATGAAGGCACGGCGCCGCCCACGAGCGCCGCACCCGAAAGGAACGAAGAATGGACCAGCACCGGGACAACCACCAGGACGGCGACGGTCAGTCGCATCTGCCGCGCAACGCTCGCAACGGCGCGCAGCCGAACTCGATCGACGGCCTCGCGCGGCCGGCCGGGAAGAAGGGCGGGCTGATGCACGGCTGGGGTCCCAAGCTTCTCTTCTGAGCGGTCCGGGCGGCGCGGCCGCAGCGCCGAGCGCGGCCCCGCCGCGGTGAGGGACCAGGTTCCGCTCGCAGCCTCGGTGTAGAGCGCCGCGCTCGGCGCGGCGCCCCGGCGCTCGAGGACCACTCGAACCGCCGCCGGTTCCGCCGCGTATGTCAAACGAAAGGCCGTGACGTTGGCGTATGCGGCGTCCTGCGGCGCGACGGTCGTGTAGCGCCGGCCGGTCAGGCCGTAGATGAGGTACCGGGGCGAGAGGCCGTCGGGACAGAGCGGGTCTTCGCACACCCAGGGCAGGTCGCTCGGCAGCACGATCGTCGCTCCGGGCGGAACGTCGCGCGCGAGCCCGCGCGCGAAGGCGCGCTCGACGACGGCCCGCGACGCCGTCTCGGATTGCAGCGCCTGGCCGACGATCGCGTTGGTGCCGGCCGTGAGATCCGCGACGACGAATAACGCGGCCGCCAAGAGCGCGCGCGGAATCTTCGCCGCGCGGGCGGCGACGGCGAGCAACAGCGCCGTTCCGAAGATTTGCACGAACGCGGGCAGATATCCGAACCCCCACTCGAGTTCGCGCTGGTATTTGACCGATGCGGCTACCAAAGGTACCGGCAGCACGGCGAGTCCCAAGCCCAGTGCCGTCGCGGCGCCGAAGCGCGAGCCCTCCCTCGCACCGCTCGTGCCTGCGTCGCGTCGCCCGAGCAGCGCGAAGACGGCGACCGCAAACGCGAGCGCCGCGGGAATGCGAAACGCATATGGACCTGCGTCCAGCAGCGCGATCCTGCGGAGACTCGGAAAGATGCGCTGCGGATCGAAGAGTTCGTACGACAGCGGCAAGCCCGCGACCAGCTGTTTCGCAAAGGCCGGCGCGTACGCGGCGGCGTGCGCGTTCAGGCTGTAGTCGCTCCCCGGGTCGAGCCGTACCTGCGTCCGCAGCCACAGCGACGTCGCGGCCAGCGCCAGGCTCGTCAGCGCAAACGGCCAGGTTCCGGTCAACGCACGCGGCCACGACCGCGCCGGCCGGACCACGCACGCGTAGAGCGGAAAGAACAGATAGCTGACCTCGTAGGTGAGGCCGTTGGCCGCATAGAGCGCGACGGCCAGCACGGCCGCCCACGGATCGCGCGCGATGACGGCCCGCCGCCACGCGGCGAGCGAAGCGACCAGCGTGAGAAACACGACCTGGAGCATTCCGTTGTAGGCGAGGTTCGCGTCGTGATACGCGCGCAGCGGAAAGGCGGCTGCGAGGATGCACGCAGCCAGAACGGCGGCCGGGGGACCGGCGATCGCACGCACGAGTGCCGCAAACGCGCCGATGCAGGCGAGCGTGAGGCCGAGCAAGATGGCCTTGTACGCCGACGGATCGCGGACGGCGTCGAACAGCGCGTACTTTTCGGCGACGGCGAGCGGATACAGCCGGCCGTTCGCGTTCGTCCACAGCTGGTTGGATGCGACGATCGCCTGCCACAGCGTCTCGTGACGCGCCGCCAGCGCCGAACCGAGGTACGAGAACTGGGCGTCGTCGGCATACCAGCCGACGCCCAGCGCCGGGGCTAACGAGAACGTCGCGTACGCTACGACGGCCCCGGCTGCGAGGACCGTGACCGCCCGCCGGGATCCGGCGTTAGAAGCGGCGGACGTTGGAGACGTTGGCCGCGCGGAAGATCTCCTCGACCTTTTCGATCGTGCCGGGCTGCGCGAAGTAGTAGACGACCGAATGTCCGCGCTGCAGGGCTTCCACGTAGTTTTCGATTTCGCTATCGGGAATGGCCAGGTCGCCGAGCCGGTCGGGAATCGACTCGGCGCGGAAGAACACGGACGGCCGGTGCACGTTCGTGATGCCGGGTACGCCGGTCGCGCCGCCGTCGGTCGAGGTCAGCAGTTCCGTTCCGACCATGCCGTGCGAGATGCTCTCCGTCGACTCGTCGGGACCGATCACGTCCAGCGAATCCGTGGGCAGGCCCGCATCGTGAAGGGCTTTGTAGAGTGCGGCGACGTCGCCGTTTTGCGATAACGCGGTGACGACCCTGGACATGAAACCTCCCTATTCGCAGGTGATGGGTCCCTACTGACCTTTCGGCCTAGCGATACCCCGGGGCCTGGCCTCGCGAGCCGTTTCCCATCCTCCGCCCTAAGGCGTTCGCATCGGAGGCACGGGGCCCCCGGTCATCGCGGGATTCGCGAACGAGCGGAACGAGGTCTCTCGAACGAAAGCCAGCAGGGCGGAGCCGAGCCCTACCAGCGCCACGAGCGCCGTGACGGCCCAGCCGACGACCGGCAGGGTCTCCGCGGCCGTCACCACGATGAGCCCGAACACGAGCGCACCGAGCGGCGAGGGCGTCGTATGCGGCCGCAGCAGTTCGTAGAGCCGGCGTCCGATCAGCAGCGCCACCCCGGCGGTCCCGATCCAAAGTCCCGCGAAGAGCGCTGCGATCTCAAGCGGAATCAGCGGAATCCCGATGATGCTGAGCGCCAAGAGCACGCCGATGGGAATCGTGGCGACGACCGCGACCGCGCCGGCCGCGAACGAGAGGCCCGGATGTTTCTCGACGCGGTCGAGCGCCACTCGAACGCGCATCGGAAAGAGCAGAAAGGCGAAGAGCACGACGACGTCCCACGCGAGCTTCTTGAGCACGGTGTGGTTTTGCGCCAGAAAGTCATCCGAGTCGACCGGCGCGAACCAGGGCACGAAGCCGAAGGCGCCGTCGCCGCTCGTGGCGCTGCCGTTGAAGAGTTCGCTGACCCGGCCGCCGACCGAACAGCCGTCCCGTTCGTCGAACCTGCCGAAGAACGTGCGAACGTTGCCGTCGATCTCGCCGCCGTCCTCGCACACGGCCGAGCCGAACACGATGTCGAGGTCGCCCTTGACGACGTCTCCGTCGCCGATCGTCACGTCGCTGAACCACACGGTCTTGCCGTGGTTGTACGTGCGCGCCGACGCGATCGAGAGCGTCACCGAAAAGAGCGCGACCAGCGCGGCGGCGATGAAGACGAGACGGCGGACATGCGAGTGCTTCAGCACGGTCAGGTACTCCGGTCGATCGGCACGCGGCGCGCGCGCAGGGCGGTGTAAAAGACGACGACCATGGCCGCGCCGAGCAAGTCCAGCGCGAGCAGCGCGCCCATCGCAGCGGTGACGTCGAAGGTCTGGTGCCCGAACAGGTGCCGGACCGCGCCGGCCAGCGCCCCGAACTGGGCGGCGAGCTGCCCGAAAGCGGCACCGATGGCGCCGACCATGGCGCGAGCGGCGGCGCCGCCGAAGACCAAGAACGCGCCGATCGCAACCCACGCGAAGACGACGTAGGTGCCCAGGATCGGCAGGGGCGCGGTCCGCTGCATGCGCGGGCGGGCCATGCTCCGCACTTCGGCCATCGTCTTGAAGGTGAAGTTCAGCGGCGGCTCGAGCTGGCGAGGGGCGATCAGCAGGGCGTCGATCACGCGGAATTCTTCCAGCAGCGACCGGCAGCGCTCGCACGCCTCGACGTGCTCGGCGATGCGCGCGCGCTCCTGGGGGGACAGTCCGCCTTCGACGTAGGCGTCGAAGTGCGGCTCAAAAGACGAGCAGCGCATGTGGTACTCCGGATGGATTGCGTTTGGCGGTCAGGGCCGCGGCGGCGTCGCGCTCGCGATCGCGCATCTTCTGCGCGAGCGCCAGCTTGCCGCGGTGGATCAAGGTCTTGACGTTCCCGAGCGAGAGGCCCATGGTCTCGGCGATCGCCTGATATTCCATGTTGCCGTAGTAGCGCAGCGAGAGGACGGTGCGCGTCCGTTCCGGGAGCTCGGCCAGGGCGGCCCGCACGTCGCTCTCGGCTTCGGCTCGCAGGATCCCGCGGGCGGGGTCGGCTTCGGCCGACGTGTCGGGCAACGCGTTTTCGAGCGACCGGTCCTCGCCCAGCTCCATGGTCTGCGGGCGGCGCAGATTCTTGCCGAGGTGCGTGCGGACGACGTTGCGGGCGATGTGGTAGAGCCACGTCGAAAATTTGCCCAAACTCGGGTTGAACGTCCCGAGGTGGGCGTAGGCCCGCAGAAATGTCTCTTGCGCCAAGTCGGCTACATCTGCCGTGCCGCGGACGCTCGCGCCGATAAAGTTCGTAATGCCCCGCTTGTAACGGTCGACCAGAACGGCAAAGCTCTCGCGTTCGCCGCTCAGGACGAGCTTGACCAACTCCTCGTCGGCCTGCTCTACGATCGTCATCCTCCTCCGGTTCTTTCTTGCAAGCGCTCTACCCGGGAGCGGTTGGGAAAGTTACGGCCGCGGGGGCAGCTGGGTGACCGGAGGGCGCCGCCCCCCGGGTCGAGGAAGATCGGCGGGCAATGCACCTTCGCATCGACGACGGCCTGGTCGCCGACGCTCGCCGGTTGGCGCGGGTCGTCGTGGAGCCGGTCGCCTCGTTCATCGGTACCCATTCGACGGTGTCGGTCGAACGCGCGGTGCTTCGCCTGTTCGGAGCCGACGGCGTCGGTCCCGATGACGTTCCGGTTCCCAACCTGTTCCTCGAGCGCTTGGGGCCCGCCCGGACGGCGCGCGGCGCCGCATTTTGGCTGGGAGCGCTGACCGCCGAGACCGGCCGCTCGCCGGACGACGTCGCGAGCGCGGTCGCCTGCGGTTCGCTCGATCCGGCGGCGTTCGAATCCGTGCCGGAGGCGGCCGCCCGCGGGGCGCTGGCCCGGTACCTGGACGCGGCGCTGCGGGAGATCGGGCGGCGGCGCGACGAGCGCGCGGAGATGCTCGAGCGGTTCCCGCAGCTGCCGCCGCCGCTGCTGTACGTGATCGTGGCCAGCGGCAACATCTACGAGGATCGCACGGCTGCCGTCGCCGCCGCCGAAGCCGGCGCCCAGGTGATCGCGGTCATCCGCTCGACCGGCCAGTCGCTGCTGGACTTCGTGCCCTACGGCGCGACGACCGAGGGGTTCGGCGGCACGTACGCGACGCAGGAGAACTTCCGGATCATGCGCGAGGCGCTCGACGCCGTCTCCGAGCGGCTGGGGCGCTACGTGATGCTGACCAACTACGCGAGCGGCTTGTGCATGCCGGAAATCGCCGCGCTCGCCGCGCTCGAACGGCTCGACATGCTGCTCAACGACTCGATGTACGGCATCCTCTTCCGCGACATCAACATGAAGCGCACGTTCGTCGACCAGCACTTCTCGCGCACGCTCAACGCACGTTCGGGCATCATCATCAACACGGGCGAAGACAATTACCTCACGACCGCGGATGCCGTCGAACAAGCGCCGGCCGTGCTCGCGTCGCAGTTCATCAACGAAGCGTTCGCCCATCGCGCGGGCCTGCCGGACCGCCAAATCGGGCTCGGCGACGCGTACGAGATCGACCCCGCGCTCGAGGACGGGTTTCTCTTGGCGCTGGCGCAGGCTCAGCTCGCGCGCCAGATCTTCCCCGACGCGCCCCTGAAGTACATGCCGCCCACCAAGCACGTGACGGGCGATATCTTCAAGGGCCATCTGGTCGACGCGATGTTCAACCTCGCCTCGGTCATGACGAAGCAGACGATCCACCTCTGCGGCATGCTGACCGAAGCGATCCACACGCCCTTCCTGGCCGACCGCGTGCTGTCGCTCGAGAACGCCCGCTACGTGATGGGGACGGCGCGCCATTTCGGCGACGAGATCGAGTTCAAGGCCGGCGGCATCGTCGAGCGGCGCGCCCACAGCGTCCTGCGCGACGCGCACGCGCTGCTGGAACGGGTGGCGGATGCCGGCTTGATGGCCTCGATCGACGCGAAGGTCTTCGCGGACGTCCGGCGCTCGCCCGACGGCGGCCGCGGCTTCGAGGGTGTGTTCGCCAAGGCGCCCGACTACTGGAACCCCTTCGCCGACGCCCTCTCCCCCGAGGCGGCGCTACGGTGAGCACCTTCGTCAAACCCTACGGCGACACGGCCGGCGACGGCAAGGTCCAGCTCTCGTTCACGCTGCCGATTCCGTGGAGCGAGGCGGCCGACGAAGCGGCCCGGCAGCTGGTCGCGAAGATGGGCTTCGCCGACGTGGCCGTCGCCGAAGGGCGCGGCATCGCGACCGGCTTTTCATTCTTCGTCGTGTACGCGAGCACGCCGGCGGCCGTCGACGTCGACGCGATCGCGGCGCCGGCGGCCAAGACGCACGCGATGTCGATGGACGAGATCGACGCCTTCGTGCGCGCGCGCGTTCGCCGCAAGATCCGGGTGGCGGGCGCGTGCATCGGGACGGACGCCCACACGGTCGGGATCGACGCGATCCTGAACATGAAGGGCTACAAGGGCGACTACGGCCTCGAGCGCTACAAGGAGTTCGAGACCTTCAATCTGGGCAGCCAAGTGTCGGTCGAGGACCTCGCGCGCTTCGCAAAAGAAGAGCGCATCGACGCCGTGCTGGCCTCGCAGGTCGTGACCCAGAAGGGTAGCGACGTCGCGAACTTCACCGCGCTTTCGGAACTCCTGGAAGCCGAGGGCGTGCGCGAGCGCGTCCTGCTGATCGCAGGCGGCCCGCGCGTGACGAACCTGCTCGCCACCGAACTCGGCTACGACGCGGGCTTCGGTCGCGGAACCCTGCCGAGCGACGTCGCGGCCTTCGTCGCGCGGCGGATGGCCGACCGCGGGCCCGCGTAGCGAGCGCCGGGTGCTCCGGGAGAAGGTGCGGCGCGCGCTCTGCGGTGCCGCGTTGCTCGGGCTGCTGGGCGCCGCGCCGGCGGCGCTCGTCGTGCCGGCCGAGGGAGGCGCGGGCTGGACGCCGGCCGCGCTCGCGCAGCTGCAGGCGGACCTCGACGGGCAATTCGCGCGCGCTTCGGCCTTACGGGGCGCGCACGCCGGCTTCGTCGCGCTCGAGACCGCCACCGGCGCCGTGCTGTACGAGCGCAACGCGGACGACGAGTTCCAGCCCGCCAGCACCCTGAAGCTGCTGGTCGGCAGCGTGGCGCTCGACCGCCTGGGGCCGCAGTACCGCTTCCGCACCCAGCTCGGCGTTCGCGGCGCCCAGTTGTTGCTGGTGGGCGGCGGCGACCCGCTCCTGACCTCGGCCGACCTGGACGCGGCCGCATCGGCCGTTGCGGCCGCGGGCGTCATCCGCGCGCCGTGGGACCTCGCCGCCGACGACGGGCGCTACGAGGCCGCGCCCTACCCGGCGGGCTGGACTTGGGACGATTTCGCGTACGACTACGCGGCGCCGGTGTCGGCCCTGACCGTCGACGAGAACGTCGTGCACGTCGGCTTCAGTGCCGTCGACGGGCGGGTCGTGCCGGTCTCGAACGCGGCGCTCGCCGCCGATACGCTGCTCGCGTGCCGCGGTGACCGGACGGGTCTGCTCGGCGGCCGAGGCGCGCGCGCCGGAGCGTCCGGAAGCGAGGATTCGTTCGATGCGCTGACGGTCGCGCCGGACTGCGCCGTCCTGACCGGCGCGTTGCCGGCGGGCGGTACCGAGGTGCTGGACCTGGCCGTGCGCGACGCGCCCGTGACGGCGGCGAACCGGCTGGCCGCCGCGCTGCGCGCGGTTCGCGGGATGGAGCCGCCGGCCGGGACGGCGGTGACCGTCTCGCACCGCGGCGCCGTCGCGCCCGACATGGCGGTGGTATGGAGCCACGATTCGCTGCCGTTGCAGGCCTGGCTCGGCCCGCGCTTTTGGATTCCGAGCGACAATCTCGTCGCGGAGCTCCTGCTGCGCGAAATCGCGTACGCGGGCGGCGCGCGGCCCGGCACGACGGACGCCGGCATCGCGGCCGAGCGCGGTTGGCTGCGGTCGATCGGCGTCGACCCCGCCACGGCGACGCTGGCCGACGGGTGCGGCATGTCGCAATACGACCGGATCACGCCGCGCGCGCTGGTCGCGATCCTGCAGCACGACTGGAACGGACCCAACCGGCAGCTGGTGCTGGATTCGCTGCCGGTCGGCGGCGCGCGCGGGACGATCGAGGGCATCGCCGGCACGCCCGCCGAGGGCCGCGTCTTCGCGAAGACGGGCAGCATGATGCACGTGCGCGGCTTGGCCGGCTTTCTCGCCACGCAGCATCACGGCGCCGTGACCTTCGCGTTCAACGTCGACGACTGGGTCGGCGACTACGCCGCCTTGGCGGCACTGCGCGCGCAGGTGCTCGCGCGCCTCGTTTCCGACTGATGCGCGCCGGGGGCGCCTGGCTCGCGGCGCTGGCACTCGCGAGCTGCGCCCGCGCGCCGCAGTCTTCGCGACCGGCGCCGACCCCCGTTCCCGTGCCGGTCGCGCCGGGCGGCGCCGTCTTCTCGCCGGCTCCGCCGGCGCGCATGGTGCTCGACGAACGGCCGCTGGGCATCAGCCCCGACGGTCTCGCGCGCTGGCTCGTCCGCGTCGGGTTCCGCGACGCGGACGGTCGTCCGACCACGCTGCTCCGCGGCGGGAACGTCGATTTCACGCCCTCGCGCGGCATCGCGCAGTGGCAAACGCGCGCGCGTTTCGGCGCCCCGGCCGCGATCGTCGCGACCGATACCGACGGGCCGCTCTCGGCCGTCGTCCGCGCCGCCGTCGGCGTCAAGCTGGCCGCCGTGCGCGCGCAGACCGACACGCGGCGTTGGGACGGGCCGCGGATCGTGGCGCGCGCGCTCGGTCCGCACGAAGTCCGGATCGGCTGGTTTCCGCGCGCCTCCGCACCGGTACGCGTCGTGCGAAGCGGCGCTGCGGCGCCCGGGACCCTCGGCCCGCTCGCACCGCCCTCCTCCGCGTTTCGCGACGACGGCGTGCGGCCCGGAGCCCGCTACCGGTATGCGATCGAGATTCCGGGCAGGCCGGGTGCCGGCTTGGCCGTGCGCGTCCCGCCCGAGCCGCGGCACGGCTCGGCCGCGGCGCTCGCCGGTAAGGCGATGTGGCTCGCGTTTTCGCCTTCGGTCGCGGACGCGGACGGCTACGACAAGCTCGACCCGGCCGGAATCGTCGCGCGGGCGGCCGCATCCGGGGTGCGCGCGCTCGAGCTGCGGACCACGTACGGCGAGTTTCGCGAGATCACGCCGGCCGCGCGGCCTACGCTCGACGCGCTGATCGATGCGGCTGCGGCGCGCGGTATCGCGCTCCTGGCCTGGACGGTGCCGCGCGCGGCCAGCTTCGAGGACCTCGACGCGGAGGTCGCCGCCGCCTCGTACCGCACGCCGCGCGGCAACGGCTTCGCCGCGCTGGCGGTCGATCTCGAACGCGGCGCCTACTATCTCGGGGACGGCGCGCGCGGCTACGCGGCGCTGGGCCAGTACCTGCACGCGCTTGCGGGCCGCGCTCGGTCCCGGCTACCCGCTCGTGGCGACGGTGGAAGATCCGTTCCTGGAACATCTGAGCGCGGCGGACTATCCGTACCCGGCGATCGCCGCGAGCGCCGACGTGCTGCAGCCGATGGCCTATTGGCGCATGCTCTCGCGCCGCGCGGTCACGCCGGCGGCCGTCCGCGCGGCGCTGCGCGGCTCGTATGCGGCGACGCGGCGCGAGGCGGGCCGGCCGCTGCCGATCGATATCGGCGGCCAGACCTCGCCCGAGGGCGCGCGCGGCGCGCCGCCCCCGGCGGAGCTTGCGGCCGCCGTCGACGAGGCCCGCCGCCTCGGGGCGCTGGGCATCGCGTTCTTCGATTGGGGCGGCACCAGCCGCGCGCAATTCGCGGCCCTGGCCCGCAGCCGCTGGTGACTACGCGACCCGTTCGGTGGCGAGCTCCTCGAAGGTCGCGAGCGCCGACGCGACGACCTGGTCCATATTGTAATAGCGATATTCCGCTAACCGGCCGGCGAACGTGACGTTGGCTTCGGCCGCCGCCTTGGTCGCGTATTTCGCGTAGAGCGCGCGGTTTTCGGGGCGCGGGATCGGGTAGTACGGGTCGCCGGAGGCGCGCGGGTACTCGCGGGCGATCGTCGTCAGCGGATGGCGCTGGCCGGTCACGTGCTTGAATTCCGTCACGCGCGTGAACGGCTCGGAACCGGGATAGTTGACGACCGCGACCGGCTGGTGCCGCTCGACCGGCAGCGTCTCGAATTCGAATTCGAGCGAGCGGTACGGTAAAGCGCCGAAGCAATACCCGAAGTAGGCGTCGACCGGCCCCGTATAGACGAGGTGGTCGAAACGCACGCGGTCCGCGACCTTCTCGAAGCGTTCTCCCAGCGCCACCTCGATGTTGGGATGCGCGAGCATGCGCCGGAACATCGCTTCGTAACCGTCGCGCGGCATCGCTTGGAAACGATCCGAGAAGTAGCGGTCGTCCGCGTTCGTGCGGACCGGAATGCGCCCGCAGACGCTCGCATCGAGCTCGCTCGCGGCCACGCCCCACTGCTTGCGCGTGTAGTTTTCGAACAACAGCTCGAAGAGCTCGCGCCCGACGCGCGCGACGATCGCGTCTTCGGAATTGCGGATCGCGGTCACCCGTTCGCGCCGGTCCTCGAAGAAGCGTTCCATCTGCGCCTCGTCGAGGTCGAGTCCGTACAGCGCCGACAGCGTGCCGGCGCAGATCGGCATCGGAACCTTGCGGCCGCCGACGCTCGCCAGGACGCGGTGCTCGTACGGGCGCCACGCCGTGAACCGCGACAGGTAGTGCACCACGCGCGCGCTGGACGTGTGGAAGATGTGAGGTCCGTAGCGGTGGACGCGTACGCCGCTCGGATCGAGCGGGTCGTATGCGTTGCCGCCGACGTGGTCGCGCGCGTCCACGACGAGGACCTGCGCGTCGCACTCGGACGCGAGGCGTTCCGCCAGCGTGCTGCCGGCAAATCCGGCGCCGACGACGAGGTAATCGTAGGTCATGTCCGGGCGCTTAGACCCACCTCCGGCGATTTTCGTTACAAGCTAGTGCGAGGCAATGCGGTCCGATCCCCCCACGCCCGGAGGCGCTGGCTACCGGGCGGAGCGAAGGACCCAGCGCGCGCTATTTCTAGAAGGACGACCCTTGAGCAAACGCACGGCACTGATCACCGGGATCACGGGGCAGGACGGATCCTATCTCGCGGAGCTGCTCCTGGACCAGGGGTATCGGGTCGTCGGCATGACGCGCCGGACCAGCACCGAGGTGCACGAGCGTATCGAACATCTGGTCGACCGCATCGAGATCGTCTCGGGCGACCTGCTGGACCAGAGTTCGATGACCACGCTGATCGCCGACGTGGCGCCGGACGAAGTCTACAACCTCGCGGCGCAGTCGTTCGTCCCGACCTCGTGGACGCAGCCCGTCCTGACCGGCGAGTTTACGGCGCTGGGCGTCACCCGGGTGCTCGAGGCGATCCGTCACGTCGACCGGAAGATCCGCTTCTACCAGGCCTCGAGTTCCGAGATGTTCGGCAAGGTCCAAGAGACGCCGCAGCGGGAGTCGACGCCGTTCTACCCCCGCAGTCCGTACGGCGTGGCCAAGGTCTACGGTCATTGGATCACGGTGAACTACCGCGAGTCCTACGACCTCTTCGCGGTTAGCGGGATTCTCTTCAACCACGAGAGCGAGCGGCGCGGCAAAGAGTTCGTGACGCGCAAGATCAGCGACGGCGTCGCGCGCATCAAGCTCGGCCTGACGGACGAGTTGCGGCTCGGAAACCTCGACGCGAAGCGCGATTGGGGTTTCGCCGGCGACTACGTGCGGGCGATGTGGCTGATGCTGCAGCACCACGAGCCGCAAGATTACGTGATCGCGTCCGGGCGCACGAATACCGTGCGCGAGTTCTGCCGGCTGGCGTTCGCGGCCGCGGACCTCGACTACCGGCGCTACGTCGTCGAGGACCCGCGCTTCGTGCGCCCGGCCGAAGTCGACCTGTTGATCGGCGACGCCTCGAAAGCCAAGGCGCTGCTCGGTTGGGAGCCGCGCACGACCTTCGAAGAACTCGTGCGGCAGATGGTCGAGGCCGACCTCAAGCGCCTGCGTTCCCTCGCCGCCGTCTAGTGTCCCGCTCCAGAAATTCGTCACATAATTCGGGGCGGCTTTTCGCCCGTCTCGTCGTCGCTCGTCGCTCAAATGGCTCGCCATTCCACGCTCCTCGCTCCTCGATACGAACGAAAATCCACTCCCGACTTATGCAACGAACTCCTGGAACGGGACACTAGGGCGCCGGATGCGTGCGCTCGTCACGGGCGGAAACGGCTTCGTCGGCCGCCACCTTTGCGCCGAGTTGCGCGCGCGCGGCTTCGAGCCGGTCGTGGCCGGACGCGTCGGCGACGGCGGCCACGTCGACGAGCCGCTGGATCTCGCCGACGCCGGCAACGTTCGCGGCATCGTGGAACGGTGCCGCCCGGCGCTGATCTTTCACTTGGCCGCGCAGGCGTTCGTGCCGGCCGCAACCGCCGCGCCGCTGGAGACCTACGACACGAACGTCATGGGGACGGCGCGGCTGGTCGAAGCGGTCCGCGCGTTGCCGGCGGACCAGCGTCCGCGCGTACTCTTCGCGAGTTCCGGCGAAGTGTACGGCGCGCGCGACGCCGCCGAGCTTCCACTGCGCGAAACGGTCGCGCCGCAGCCGGCGACGCCCTACGCGGCCAGCAAGGTCGCGGGCGAAGCGGTCGTACTCGCCTCCTCGCGGACGTACGCGTTCGACGCGATCGTGACGCGGGCGTTCAACCACATCGGTCCGGGCCAGAACGACCGCTTCGTCGTGGCCGCCTTCGCAAAGCGGCTGGCCGCGATCGCGGCCGGCGGCAAGCCCCTCTTTCCGGTCGGTAACTTGACGCCGCAGCGCGACTTTCTCGACGTGCGCGACGTCGTGCGCGCGTATGCCGACCTCGCGCAGCGCGGCGCGTCCGGCGAAATCTATAACGTCTGCAGCGGCGTGCCGACCCGCATCGCCGACGTGCTGCGGCATCTGGTCAACGCCGCGCGCGTCGGCGTCGAGATTCGCGAAGACCCGAACCTGATGCGCCCGGTCGACGTGCCGGTCGCGTACGGCGACAACGCGAAGCTCAAGGCGGCGACGGGCTGGGAGCCCGCCTACCCGCTCGCGCGCTCGCTGCGTGACGTGTACGCTGCGGCGGTCGCGGACGCATGAACGTCGCCTACCTCGAGATGATCGGCGGCGCGAGCGGTAACATGCTGCTGGGCGCGTTCGTGGACGCCGGTCTCGAGACGGCGCGGCTCGAGGCCGCGTTGCGCACGATTCCGGTCGAGGGCTGGTCGATCGAATGCCGCCGCGTCGAGAAGCGCGGCATCGCGGCGACCTATTTCGACTTCGTCGTGCCGGGCGAAGACCATCACGCGCACGAGCACGCGCACCGGCCCGCGGCGCACGGCCGGCACCTCGACGAGGTGCTCGCGCTCGTGGCGCACAGCGGGCTCTCCGCCGGCCAGCGCGCGCGCGCGTCGGCGATCTACGTCCGGCTGGCCGAAGCGGAGGCGAAGGTGCACGGCACGACCGCCGACCGCATTCACTTTCACGAAGTCGGTGCGGTCGACGCGATCCTCGATGTCGCCGGGGCCTGCGTCGCGCTCGATCTGCTCGGTGTGGAGCGCGTCTTCTGTTCGGCTTTTCCGGTCGGCCGGGGCGCGATCGCGATGGAGCACGGCCGCTATCCCAACCCGCCGCCGGCGACCGCCGAGTTGTTGCGCGAGGCGCCGACCTACGATGCCGGGATCGAGGGCGAGATGGTGACCACGACCGGCGCCGCGATCCTGACCGCGCTGGTCGAGCGCGCCGGCGTGCGGCCCGCGATGCGCGCCGAACGCATCGGCTACGGCGCGGGCCGCTCGGAGTTCGCGCTGCCGAACGTGCTGCGCGCGTCGATCGGGCAGGAAACCGGCGGCGAGGGCGAGGGCTCCGCGAGCGACGTCGCCGTGCTCGAGGCGAACATCGACGACATGTCGCCGCAGCACTTCGAGCTGGCGGTCGAGCGAGTGCTCGCGGCCGGGGCCTTCGACGTCTGGCTGGCCCCAGTCACGATGAAGAAGTTACGGCCCGGCGTCATCTTCGGTGCGGTTGCGCCGCCGGAGCGAGAAGCGGACGTGGCGCGCGCGATGCTGGCGGAAACCTCGTCCCTGGGCGTACGAGTTCGGCGCGAGCGCCGCTACGTGCTGCCGCGCTCGGTCCAGGAAGTGACGACCCCGCTCGGGCCGGTGCGCGTCAAGACGGCCGTCGTCGACGGACAACCGCGCCGCACGCTCGAATACGACGACGTCGCGCGCATCGCCCGCGAACGCCGGCGCCCGATCGCCGAGATCGCCGCGCGCCTGGAGGAGTTCTTGCCGCCGTCATGAGCGCTTGGCGCGATACCGTCTTCAAGAACCGCGGCAGCTTGCTGGCGCTGCCGGCCGCGGCGCTGGCCCTGTTCGGCAAGCCCAGCCGCGCCTCGATCGCCGCCGGGGTTCCCGTGGCGCTGGCCGGCGAAGCGCTGCGCTGCTGGGCCGTCGGCTATTCGGGCGTCACGACGCGGTCCGACCGGGTGACCGCACCGCGTCTCACGACGGCCGGCCCGTACGCCTACGTGCGCAACCCGCTCTACGTCGGGAACTTCATCACGGCGCTGGGTTTCACGATCGCGTTCACCGGCGGGTCTCCGGGCGGGCGCCGCGCGTTGCTCGCGCTGGCCGGGCTCGGTTCGATGCTGGCGGTCTACGCCGCGATCGTGCCCCTCGAGGAGTCCTACCTGCGCGCGACCTTCGGCGACGAATTCGAGGCCTACGTTCGGCGCGTGCCGCGGGTCGTTCCGCGGACCACCCCGGCCGAGCCCCGGCAGGGCGAGTACGACCCGAGCGTGATCGCCAGTGCCGAATCGCGGACCTTTCTTACGTTCGCGGCGATGCTGGCGGCGCTGGGCGTTCAAGCCGCCGTGGCGTAGTGGCCCACGCCCACGGCCACGCTCGCGGAGGAGAGCGGTCTCGGGTGCTGCTGTGGGCGGCGCTCGCGCTCACGCTCGCCGTGGCCGTCGCCGAGGTGGCCGGCGGGATCCTGGCGGGCAGCCTGGCCCTTCTGTCGGATGCCGCTCACGTCTTCATGGACGCGCTTGCCCTCGGCATCGCGGTCGCCGCGAGCGTCCAGGCCCGGCGGCCGCCCAGCGACCGCCGCACGTACGGCTTCGCCCGCTTCGAGATCCTCGCGGCGCTGGCCAACGGCGGCTTGCTGTTCGGCGTCACGCTGCTGATCGCGATCGAGGCGGTCCGGCGCTTCGTGACCCCGCCGGAGCTTCCGAACGGCGGGCTGATGGCCGCCTTCGGCGGCGCGGGCTTCGTGGTGAACGTGGGCATCGGGCTCTCGCTCTTTCGCAGCGCGCGCGAGGACCTCAACGTGAAAGCCGCGCTCTTTCACGTGGCCAGCGATGCGGTCGGCGCGCTGGCCGTCGTGCTCGGCGGCTTCCTGGTGCTGGCGACGCGCGCCGCCTGGATCGATCCGGCGCTCTCGCTGCTCGTGTCCGGTATCATCGTGGTCGGCGTCGTGCGGGTCGTGAAAGAATCGGCCGACGTCCTGCTGGAGAGCGCGCCCGCGCACGCGACGATCCCGGCCGTGCGCGCCGGGATTCGCGCTTTGCCCGGGGTCGTCGACGTCCACGACCTGCACGTCTGGACGATCGGCAGCGGCTCGCACGTCCTTTCCGCGCACGTGCTGCTCCCCGACGCGCGCATCAGCGAAGCCTCGGAGATCCTGCGCCGCATCGAAGCGCGGATGCTGGCCGACTTTGCCATCGACCACGTGACGATTCAGTTCGAGTGCGAGGCGTGCGCGGCGGACGACCGGATCGTGTGCACGCAGGCTGCGCGCGAGCGCAACGGTGCCTAGCGTACTCGCACATAGCCGTGCAGTCGCTCGGCGCTTTGCCGCCGCTCCAGCGTCGCTCGTCGCGTACATTGCGCTGCAATGCTGCGCCCTTCGCTCCTTGGAGCGAAGAAACTAGGGGCGCTGCGGCGCAACCCGGAAGACCTTGGGCCGTCGGCCACCCGGCGGCCGGCCAAACGAGAGAAGAGGATCGTCCATGAGTTCCAAGACCGTCGTCCTGGGTACCGCCCGCACCCCGTTCGGGAGGCTGGGAGGTGCGCTTGCGACGCTTTCGGCCACCACGCTCGGCGGCGAGGCGATCCGCGCGGCGGTCGCTCGCAGCGGAATCGATCCGGCCGACATCGAGCACGTGATCATGGGCAACGTGATCCAGGGCGGCAACGGCCAGGCGCCGGCGCGCCAGGCAGCCTTCAAAGCCGGGCTCGCCAAGACCGCGACCTTCGAGACCGTGAACAAGGTGTGCGCCTCAGGTCTGATCGCGCTGGTGCACGCGGTCCGCGCGATCGAGTCGGGCGCGAAGCAGGTGGTCGCGGCGGGGGGCATGGAGTCGATGACGAACGCGCCGTACGCCGTCCCGCACGCGCGCTTCGGGTACCGGTTCGGCGACGGCGAGCTGATCGACCTGATGAGCTACGACGCGCTGCTCGACCCTTTTTCCGGCTGGACGATGGCGCAAGCGCAGGCGAGGGTCAATGCCGACCTCGGCATCACGCGCGAGATCGAAGACGAGTTCGCGTTCACGTCGCAGCAGCGCGCGGCCGCGGCCACGGCGGCCGGTCTCTTCGCCGATGAGATCGTGGCGCTGAAGGTCGCCAAAAAAGCCAAGGGCAAGCTCGTGCTCGATACGTTGCCGGAACCCGCGCGCGCGCGCATACCGGTCCATGCCGGCGCGAACGGGGCCGCCGACCGGCTCTTCCACGCTCCGCCGGAGAACTTGCAGGCCCAGTTCGCGCGCTACAACTCGTACGTGACCGGCGACGTCCCGTACACGCTGGTGGACAAGGACGAGCCGATCCGCGCGGACACGACCCACGAAGGTCTCGCCAAGCTGCCGCCGCTGGAAAAGGACGGCACCGTGACGGCCGGTAACGCGCCCGGCGTCAACGACGGCGCCGCGGCGCTGGTGCTTGCGGGCGAGGCGTACGCGCGCGCGCACGGCGCCGAGGTGCTGGGCACGCTGGTCGACCATGCGGATGCGGCGTGGGACCCGGCCTACCTCGCGCTGACGCCCGCGATGGCCACGCAGAACGTCCTGGCGAAGACCGGCCTGTCGGTGCGGGACGTCCACATCTGGGAAGTCAACGAAGCCTTTGCGGCCGTCGCCTGGAGCACGGCGAACCTACTCGGCATCGATCCGAAAGCGATCAACCTCCAAGGCGGCGCGGTGGCGCTCGGGCATCCGGTCGGCGCATCGGGCGCGCGCATCGTGGCCTCCGTCATCCATCAGCTGCGCCGGCGCGGCGGCGGTTACGGCGTCGCTGCGATCTGCAGCGGCGGCGGGCAGGGAGACGCGGTTCTCGTCAGGGTCGGATAAGCCGATGCTGGATACGACCGAGCGGGTGCTTTTCGAGGTGACGCCGGAGCAGCGAGCCGTCGGCGAGCTGGCGCGCGAGATCGCCGCCCGCGAGATCGCGCCGCACGTCGCGGCGTGGGACCGCCGGCACGAGTTTCCTCGCGCTCTCTACACCAAGCTGAATGCGGCTGGGCTGATGGGGCTTACGGTACCCGAAGCATACGGGGGCGCCGGCGCCGATTACCTGTCCTTCGCGCTCGCGGTCGAGGAACTGGCCCGCGTCGACGCCGGGACGGCGATCACGCTCTCCGTGCACTCGATGATCGCCTCGGCCATCGCACGGCTGGGCAACGAGGAACAGAAGCAGCGGTATCTGCCGCAACTCGCCACGGGCGACGTGATCGCGGGCTTCGCGCTGACCGAACCGGGCGCCGGATCGGATGCCGCCGCGCTGATCGCGCCCGCGACGCGGCGCGGCAAGTCGTTCGTGCTGCGCGGGCGCAAGCAGTGGTGCACCAACGGCAGCTTCGCCGGCGTCATGATGGCGATGTTCCGGACGGCTCCGGGCGGCGCGAGCGGTATCTCGGCGTTTCTGGTCGACAGCGAGCTACCCGGCGTCGTGGTCGAAAAAGTGACCGAGAAGCTCGGCATCCACACGAGTAACACCTGCGACCTCGCCTTCGACGACGTCGTCGTGCCCGAGACGGCGCTGCTCGGTGAGGAAGGTTCGGGCCTGAAGATGGCGCTCGGCGCGCTGACCGCCGGCCGGATCGGGGTCGCGGCCCAAGCGACGGGCATTCTAGCGGCCTGTCTCGACGCTTCGGTCGCCTTTGCCAAGCAGCGCGAGGCCTTCGGCAAGCCGATCGCCGCCTACGAGGGTATCTCGTTCAAGATCGCCCAGATGGCGATGGATCTCGACGCGGCCCGGCTGCTGGTCTACCGGGCGGCGGCACTGTGCGACGCGGGCCGCCCCTTCGCGGTCGAAGCGAGTAAAGCCAAACTGTTCGCGTCCTCCGCGGCTCGCCGGCATGCGTCGGAGGCTTTGCAGATCCACGGCGGGTACGGCTTTACGACCGAGTTCGCGGTCGAAAGATACTATCGCGACGCGAAGATCACGGAGATCTACGAGGGAACCAGCGAGATCCAGCAGATCATCATCGCGCGCTCGCTGCTCGGCCGGTTCGACTGAGCCGGTCTTAGCTTTTTCGGAGAAGGTTGCGTCGTGAAATTGATGGAGTACCAGGGCAAGGATCTGTTTCGGCGCGTCGGGATTCCGACGCCGTACGGAATCCACGCGACGAGCCCGGCCGACGTGCGCGCGTTCATCGAGCAGAACCCCGGCTCGTGGGTGCTCAAGAGTCAGGTCATGATGGGCGGCCGCGGAAAGGCCGGCGGCATCAAGTTCGCCCAGAGTGCCGAAGAGGGCGAAACGTTCGCGCGCGAGCTGATCGGTAAAGTTCTGAAGAACAGTCAGAATCCCGACGGCGAGGAAGTCGAGTCGTTGCTGGTCGAGCAAAAGGTCGCGATCGAAAGCGAGGCTTACGTCTCGATCACGATCGATCGGGCCGCGAAGAAACCCGTCGTCATCGTGACGTCGCAGGGCGGTATGGACGTCGAAGAGGTGGCCGAATCGCACCCGGACGCGATCAGCAAGTACTGGATCGACCCGGCGATCGGGTTTCAGCCGTTCGAGGCGCGCCGGCTCGCGTTTGCCGCGAAGCTGCCCGCCGGGTATCTCAAGGCGTTTCCCAAGATCCTCGGCGGCCTCTACACCCTGTTCATGGAGTACGGCGCGAACCTCGTCGAGATCAACCCGCTGGTGCTGACGAAATCCGGCGACGTGATCGCGAGCGACGCGAAGGTCGACCTCGACGACAACGGGCTCTACAAGCATCCCGAATTGCAGGCTTGGAACCGCGACGGAGCGGCGGACGAAGATCAGGCCGCCGCCGTCGCGATCGGCTTGGGTCTCTCCAATTACGCCAAACTCGACGGGGACATCGGCGTGATCGCCAACGGCGCCGGACTCGGGATGGGGACGATGGACGCGATTCGCAATGCCGGCGGCTCCGCCGCGAATTTCCTCGACATCGGCGGCGGCGCGCAAGCGGAACTCGTCAAAAAGAGCTACAACCTGGTGACCAGCGATCCGAAAGTGCGCGCGATGTTCATCAACATCTTCGGCGGCATCACGCGCGGCGATCAAGTTGCGAAGGGCATCGTCGAAGCGCTGCGCGGCGACGACGTGCGCAAGGTCCCGCTCGTCGTGCGGCTGACGGGAACGAACGAGAAGGAAGGGCGCGAGATACTGGCGGCGGCCGGGATGAACCCCGTCGAAACGATGGATGAAGGGGCCAAGAGGGCGGTCGAACTGGCCCGTTCGTGATAACACGTTAGGAAAACAGGACTGTGGCGATTTATCTTGATCGGAATTCTCGGGTCATCGTTCAGGGGATCACGGGGCGGGAAGGGTTGTTTCACACGCAGCGGATGCTGGCGTACGGCACCAACATCGTCGGCGGGGTGACCCCGGGCAAGGGCGGCCAGACGATCGAAAGCGGGCAGCCGGTGTTCGACACGGTCGCCGATGCGGTGGCCGCGACGGGCGCGACGCATACGATCATCTTCGTGCCGCCGCCGTTCGCGGCCGACGCGCTGTACGAGGCGTACGATGCGGGGATTTCGCTGGCGGTGTGTATCACCGAAGGGATTCCCGCGCACGATATGCTCAAGGTCGTCGCGACCACGAAGAGCATGCGGATCGTCGGGCCGAACTGCCCGGGGCTCGTGTCGCCGGGGAAGGCGCTGGTCGGCATCATGCCGGGCCACGTGTTCAAAGAGGGACGCGTCGGGATGATCTCGCGCTCGGGGACGCTGACCTACGAAATCGTCGACCTGCTGACCAAAGCGGGGCTCGGGCAGTCGACCTGCGTCGGCATCGGCGGGGATCCGATCATCGGCACGACCTTCGTCGACTGTTTGCGCGCTTTCGCCAACGACCCGGAGACCGATGCCGTCGTCGTCTGCGGTGAGATCGGCGGCTCCGACGAAGAAGACGCCGCGGCGTTCATCAAGGAACACCTCCCGGACAAGCCGGCGGTCGCGTTCGTCGGCGGCCGCTCCGCGCCGAAGGGGAAACGCATGGGGCACGCCGGCGCGATCATCTCGGGGAATTTCGGCACGCCGGAAAGCAAATTAGCGGCGTTTGCGGCGGCCGGGGTTCCCGTCGCCGACCGGCCGGCCGAGATCCCCGAACTCTTGAAGGCGCGGCTCGCGGTCCGCGCCTGAGCTGCGCGCCGAAAGCGATGCGGTACGGTTTTCACTGCGAGGAATGCGAAGAGGCGGTCTGGCCCGCCACGACCCGAGCCGAACTGCAGTGGCTCAAGGCGCGCGAGCATATCGTGCGCGAGGTCTCGCACCACGTGCAGGCCGGGCTCGACACCTGGATCGTCGAGGGGCTCGAGTTCTTGGACCACCACGCGGGGCACAGCATCGTCATCGCGCGCAAACCGTAGCGCGGCGCGGGGGGACAAAAGAAGACGGCTCCGAGTACTCGGAGCCGTCTTCTTTCGCGGCGGGGAAGCTGAATGCGCGGGAGGTCTTAGCGCGGTACCTTCAGGCGCTCGCCCGGGAAGACCGTCGAGGTCCCGAGCGCATTTGCGGCCATGATTTCGTCCATCGTATCCTGGACGCTGCCGTCGGGGGCCGTGAACCGGTCCGCGATCGCCCAAAGGCTGTCGCCGCGTTGCACCGTGACGTTCGAGAAATGCTGCGGCGAGGCGGCATAGAGGCGTGACTGCGAGAGGGCCGGGATCGCGACCAGCGCGCTGAGCGCGGCCAGTGCGACGGCCGGCATCAGGGTGATCCGCTTGCGTTTCGGCGTGTGCATCTCTCCATCTCCCTCGTGCCCCATATATTGGGCCAAACGAGTGTTCGTCCACCACATTTTAGCAAGGGCCCTGTGGATATGTCAAGCTTCACTCGAACGTATGTTTGCATCGCAGGCTCCTCCTGTGGTATCCTTTTCGCCAATGGCGGCGCGCCGTGCGCCGCATCGTTTGGAACGGGGCGACGGCCCCGCTGGGAGTGCACATGGCTGAGCGAGCCCCGACGGAACGCCAAGCGCGTATCCTCGAGGTCATCCGCGATTTCACCGAGGAGCGCGGCTACCCGCCGTCCGTCCGCGAGATCGGCGAGCGCGTCGGGCTGTCCTCGTCCTCGACGGTGCAATCGCACCTCAAGTCCCTCGAAAAGCGCGGCCTGATCTACCGCGATCCCACGAAGCCGCGCGCCTTGATCACGCGCGGCGCGGCGGCGCCGGCGGCGATCGCCGAGGCGGCCCGCGAGCGCGAGTACGGGGTGTTGCCGATCGTCGGCAAAGTCGCGGCCGGCGTCCCGATCACGGCGACGGAGAACCTCGAGGGCGAGTTCATCCTGCCCGCCGAGTTCGCGCGCAAAGACGGGACGTTCATCCTGCGCGTGCAAGGCGATTCGATGATCGAGGCCGCGATCTTGGACGGCGATCTGATCGTCGTCGCGCCGCAGCCCGATGCCGCCAACGGTGAGATCGTCGTCGCCATGGTGGACGGCGAGGCGACCGTCAAACGCTTCTTCCGCGAGCACGGCCGTATTCGTTTGCAGCCCGAGAACGCCGCGATGGAACCCATCTACTGCGACGACGTGACGATCGTCGGCCGGGTCGGCGCGGTCTTCCGGACGCTCTAGGGTAATCGATCGGGCGCGGCGCCGGAGGTTGCGGCGCGCCGCGCGAATGAGCGTCATCCGTGCCCTCTCCCGACCCGATCCCGCTGCGGACGAGTCTTTTCAACCGGATCGTCCCGCATCTTCGGGCGCTGGCCGAGTCGCCGGAGATGGTGGCTATCCGCCAGGCCCTGCCGGTCAGCTTCGTGGGACTGGGAGTCGGTCTGGCCGGCTTCATGGCCGCGTTGCCGAGCGGGTCGTTGCTGGAGCGCTTCTCGCAGTCGTTTGCCGCCGCGTTCGGCGTCATGTCGGCGCTGCTGGTCGTCGTGCTCGCGTACGATCTGGCGAAGCGGCGCGCCGTGCCGCCCGCGCTAGCGGTCGGGGTTTCGGCCGCCGCCTTCGCCATTTCGCTGCCGTACGAAAGAGCGTCGTCCTTCCCGGCGCTCGCGAAGGCCTTGGGCTCGAGCGGACTGTTTCTGGCGATCGGTACCGCGCTGTTCGCGGTCACCGCGCTCAACGTCGGGCGGCGACGGCTGGGTCCGGTCGCGGGTTCGTTCGCCGGCGGCGCCGTCGTCATCGGGCTCGCGGCACTCTTCCTCGGGCTCGGCTTCTCGCTGACGACGGCGCTCAACGTCGCGATCGCGCCGCTCGGCGATCTCGGCGACAGCCTGACCGCGCTCTTGATCATCACGCTGGTCGAAACGCTGTTGTGGACGATCGGCATTCACGGCCCGGCCCTGCTCGCGCCGGTCGTCTTGCCCGTCTACGTGAACTTGCAGTTGCAGAACACCGAAGCGCTCGCGCACAACCAGCCGCTGCCGCACATCGTGACGGTCTCGATGTTCTTATTCGTTTTTCCCGGAGGCGCCGGAGCGACGTTTCCGCTCGTCCTGTTGCTGTTGCGCAGCAAAGTCAAACGCGTGCGCCGGGTCGCGCTGGCCACGCTGCTGCCGTCGCTCGCGAACGCCAACGAACCCTTGATGTTCGGCTTGCCCTTGGTCCTCAACCCCGTGCTCAGCGTGCCGTTCGTGGTCGCGCCGCTCGCGCTCGCGATCGTGTCGTGGTGGGCGATGGACCTGGGCCTCGTCGCGAAACCCGCGTACTACATTCCGTCGACCGTGCCGTTGCCGATCGGAGTTTTTCTGGCCACCAAGGACTGGCGTTCGATCGTGTTGATCCTGCTCGACGTGGTCGTCGCGGCCGGCATTTACGCTCCGTTCGTGCGCGCCTACGAACTCCAGGAACGGCAGCGCGAGGCGCAAGCGGAGCCGGCCGCGTGATCGACGCCCTGCTCGAACGTTTCACGTTCGCGCCGCGCGTCGCGGACGCGGCCCGCCGCGCGGCGGCACGGGTCGATCCGAACGCACGCGCGCCGGTCGCCGCGGCCGTGCGCGCGAACGTCCTGCGCGCATTCGTCGACGAAGGGGTGGCCGAAAGCGATCTCTGGGGCTCGCTCGGCTATGGGTACGACGATGCGGCCCGCGCGCGATACGAGTCGTTGATCGCCCGCATCTTCGGTACCGAACGCGCGCTCGCGCGCCTCTCGTTCGTCAGCGGCACGCACGCGATCGTCACGGCGCTCGAGGCCTGCGTACCGGCGGGCGGCCGGCTCGTCTGCGCCACCGGACGCCCGTACGACACCTTGCGCAACGCGTTGGCCGACGCCCCGCACTCGCTCGCGTCCCGCGGCGCGGACTACGCCGAGGTTCCACCGGCCGCGGACGGCGGCGTCGATCTCGCCGCGCTCGCGCGCGCCTGCGAACGGCGGCCGGACGCCGTGTTCGTGCAGCGCTCGCGTGGTTATGCGCCGCGCCGCTCGTTGTCCTCCGCGGAGTGCGGCGCGGTGGCCGCCGCCGTCCGGGCCGCCGCGCCGCGCGCCTTCGTGCTCGTCGACAACTGCTACGGCGAATTGGTCGAAGCGACCGAGCCGACCCATCACGGCGCGGATGCGGTGATGGGCTCGCTGATCAAGAACCTCGGCGGCGGCCTCGCGCCCGGCGGCGGATACGTGGCCGGCACCACCGAGGTCGTCGAGCGGGTGGCCGCGCGGTTGTACGCGCCCGGACTCGGGACCGCGCTCGGACCGACCCTCGGCTTCGGGCGCGCCTTGGTGCAGGGCTTGTTCCAAGCGCCGCTGATCGTGAGCGAGTGTCTGGCCGGTCTCGATTTTGCGGCCGCCCTCTTCGAGGAGCTCGGCGAATCCGTCGAGCCGCGTCCCGGCGTGCCCCGCAACGACATCGTGCAGGCGATCCGCCTTGGTTCGGCGGTGCGCGCGATTGCTTTCGCCCGCGGGCTGCAGCAGGCGATGCCGGTCAACGCTCGCTTCGCCCCGGAGCCGGGACCCGTCCCCGGGTATCCCGACCCCGTCATCATGTCGGGCGGCGCCTTCGTGGCGGGTGCGACCATCGAACTCTCGTGCGACGCGCCGCTGCGGCCGCCGTACGAGGTCTACCTGCAGGGCGGGACGAGCCGCGATCATGTGGCCCTCGGTGCGCTCTTCGCAGCTGCGGCGCTGCTATTGAGGGATAGAGGGGGTTAGCGTATAAAGAGAGCACCTGAAGTCGGCCTCCGATGGATGGGAGAAGCTCTCGTGAAGCAGCAGAACGACGTCGTCGTCGCGGAAGGCGGCGTGCCATACCGCCGTCGCTACGTGCGGGTCGCCGTCAGCGTCCCGGTCACGTATGCGCGCGACGGCGAGAGCGAAACGAAGTCGGGTCAGTCGAGCGACCTCGGCGGCGGCGGAATCAGGCTCGCGACCGATGAGGATTTGCCGCTCGGTTCGGTTTTGTTACTGCGCTTTGCCCTGCCGCAGATCGAGCGCGAAATCATGGTGCGCGGCCGCATCGTGCTGTCGTTCTACAATGCGGAGGACGGCCGGTTCTTCCACGGCGTCGTGTTCACGCACATCGATCCGCGCGACCAGGAAGAGATCGTGCGCTACGTCGCCGGCGAAGTCCAGCGCCGCGCGGCGGAAGACGATCTGGCGGGCGAATCTGCGCCGTAGCACGCTCGGCCGCCGCGTCGGCAATCAGCGCTCCGGATGCCCGCTTCCCATGAAGCCGTAGAAGAAGTACCGGTTGCCGCCCTGTGTCTCGATGACGATTCGCCGGTCCTCGACCTCGGCCGCTTTGATGGTCTTGCCCGCCAGTTCGTCCAGGACCCAGCGGGTTTGTTCGTACTCGGCATCCCGCAACGCGTCGGAGTCGACGTCCTGCAAGTCGATTTCGGCGATATCCCGAATCAGGGCCGCAAACGAGTCCTTATCCGCCGGGTCGGTCCCTGTTGCCATTGTCCTCTCTATTCGCGCAAACGGTCCCGAAGCGCCTGGCATTTCTCGACGGCGATTCACCGGGGAAGTTCGGCCCGCCTGGGATAAGGTTCCAAGGAAATGTATATCCTCGAGATTCTGAGCGGTCCCCTGGATGGAAAGACCTGGCCGTTCGAGCGGGAGATCACGATCGGGCGCGACGATGCGCTGGCAGCGGCCTGCATTACGCTAGATCGGTATATTTCGCGTAAACATGCGCGGGTACGCCAAGAAGGTGATCGGCTCGTGCTCGAGGACCTGGCGAGCCGCAACGGCACGCGGGTCGGGGGGCAGGCCGTGACCTCCCAGACGACGATCGCGCCGGGCGAACGCTTCATCATCGGCCGCACGCTGCTGCGGGTCACGCGGGCGTAGCATCGAGCCATGCAGATCGTACGCACGCCGGGTTCCGCCAGAGCCGTATCGCGGACGCTGAAACGTCCCGTCGGTTTCGTCCCCACCATGGGCGCCCTGCACGCCGGTCACTTGGCGCTGGTCGACCGGGCGCGCGAGGAGAACGCGTCGGTCGTGGCGTCGATCTTCGTGAATCCCATGCAGTTCGGGCCGGGCGAGGACTTCGAGAAGTACCCGCGCGCGTTCGAACAGGACGTGGAACTGCTGGGCTCGCACGGCGTCGACTTGCTGTACGCGCCGGCGGTCGAACGTATGTACCCACCCGACTTCGCGGCCGCGGTTTCGATCGGACCGCTCGGAGATGCGTTCGAGGGGGCCCGCCGGCCGGGACACTTCACCGGCGTCGCGACCATCGTCTCGAAGCTCCTGCACGCGATCGAGCCGACGTCCCTGTATCTGGGGCAGAAGGACGTCCAGCAGACCGCCGTCCTGCGTGCGATGGTGCGCGATTTGGATATGGCGACGAACGTCGTCGTCGTTCCCACGGTGCGCGAAGCGAGCGGCTTGGCGCTCTCGAGCCGCAACGTGTACCTGACGGCGGAACAGCGCGCGGCGGCGCCGAGCCTGCATCGGGCGCTCGCGGCGGTCGCGCGCGCGGTGGAGCTGGGTGAATCCGATCCGGCGCGGGCGCGAGCGGCGGGCGCGTCGCTGCTCGAAGCGCCGCTGGTGTGGGACTACCTGGCGATCGTCGACCCCGTCACGTTCGTCGAAGCGGACGCGGTGGCGCGGCCGTCGCTCGTGATCGGCGTCGCGTTTGCGGGATCGACTCGCTTGCTCGACAACGTGCCGGTTCCGTCGGCGGCGGGCGTCGATCCCGTGCTGACGCCGGTTCGCCGGCGCGCGTATTCGACCGAGTTCCACGGCATACGTTGAGCCGCATCGTTCTCGGCGTCGCCGGCGGCATCGCGGCGTACAAAGCCGCGTCGTTCTGCAGCGCGCTCGTGCAGCGCGGCCACGAGGTCGACGTCGTGATGACCGAGGGCGCGCAGCATTTCGTCGGTGCGCTCACTTTCGCCGCACTGACGGGCCGGCCCGTGCTCGGGTCGCTCTGGGATGCGCCCGAATCGATTCCGCACATCGCGCTGGCGCGCGGGGCGGATGCGATCGCCATCGTTCCGGCGACGGCCAACGTGCTCGCGAAGATCGCGCTGGGCATCGCGGACGACCTGCTGACCAACGTCGTGCTGGCGGCGCGCGTCCCCGTGCTGGCAGCCCCGGCGATGAATTCCGCCATGTACGAGCATCCCGCGACGCAGGGCCACCTGCGCACGCTCCAGGCACGAGGGGTGACGCTGGTCCCGCCCGGTACCGGCTTTCTCGCCGAAGGCGAGCACGGCGTCGGGCGGCTCGCCGATGAAGCTGCGATCCTGGCGGCGCTCGATACCGTTCTGGCCCGTACGGGCGAACTGGCCGGCGAGCGCGTGCTGATCACGGCCGGACCGACGCGCGAACGGATCGATCCCGTCCGTTTTCTTTCCAACGCGTCGACCGGAACGATCGGCATCGAACTGGCGCGGGAAGCGCTGTCGCGCGGCGCGGACGTCGATCTGGTTCTCGGCCCGACGCTGCTCGAACCTCCCGCGGGTGCGCGGGTCGCGCGCGTCGAGTCGGCCCAGGAGATGTTCGACGCCGTCATGGCGCGCGCCGAGGAAGCCGACATCTCGATCGCCAGCGCCGCGGTGGCGGATTGGCGCCCCACGCACGTCTTCGAGCGCAAGGTCAAGAAGCACGAGGGTCCCCAGACGCTGGAACTCGAGCGAACGCCCGACATCCTGGCGACGCTGGGCGAGCGCAAGCGCGGCGCGTTCCTGGTCGGATTCGCAGCGGAGACCGACGACCTCGAAGCGCACGCGCGCGAGAAGCTGGCGGCCAAACACCTCGACGCGATCGCGGTCAACGACGTGTCGCTCGGCGCCGGCGGGTTCGGCACCGGCGAGAGCGAGTTCGTGCTGTTGTGGGCGGGCGGGCGCGAACCGCTCGGGCGCGGACCCAAGCGCGAACTGGCGCGCCGGCTCTGGGACGCGCTGCTGCGCGTGCGGGCCGCGGCGGGGCGGACGGCCGCCCCGTAACGTCCTGATGCTGCTTGCGATCGACGTCGGCAATTCCGATACCAAACTCGGCGCCTTCAGCTCCGAGCGCGGCGGCATGCGGCTCGTGCAGACTTGGCGCATCGAGACCGGCCGGCGACGGACGGCGGACGAGTTCGGCGTGCTCTTCGGTACGCTCTTTCGTTTCGCGAAGATGGACATGTCGGCGGTGCGCTCGGTGGCCGTCTCGAGCGTCGTCCCGCAGATCGACCGCGCGCTGGCGGAAGCCTCGACGCGTTACTTCGGTTGTGAAGCGTCGTTCTTCAGCGCCGCCGCGCAAGCGCTCATGGACGTCACGACCGAGCGTCCCAACGAACTCGGCGCCGACCTGCTGGCGGCGGCGATCGCCGCGCGCACAACCTACGGCGCGCCGCTGATCGTGATCGGTTTCGGCACCGCGACGACCTTCGGCGCCGTTTCGCGAGAGGGCGAGTATCTGGGCGTGGCGATCGCGCCCGGTATCCGGACCTCGATCGACGCGCTCGTGGAACGGACGGCGAAATTGCCGCAGGTGGCGCTCGAGGCGCCGAACGGCCCGATCGGCCGCGACACGGTTTCCGCGCTGCAGGCCGGCATCGTCTTCGGGTTCGTCGGGCAGACCGAAGCGCTGGTCGCGCGCATGCGGCACGCGATCGGCGACGACGCACGGGTGATCGCGACCGGCGGCCTGGCCGACGTCATCGCCAAACGCACGAGTGCGATCGATGCGGTCGAACCGCATCTGGTGCTGCAGGGTCTCGCGCTCTGGCATACCTCGCTGCGGACGTGAGGCGTCGCGCGGCGCTCGCGGCGCTCGCCCTCGCGCTCGCTGCGGCCGTACCGGCGAGCGCGGCCGGCGAGCGTAGCGCGAGCGTTTCGGCGCTCGATCTGATCGAATTACAGATTTCGTACACGACGATGCTCGCGCGCTATTACCGTCCGGTCGCGCCGCGTACGCTCGTCGACGGGGCGCGGACCGGTATCGCGGCGGAACTGCAGGCGCGCGGCATACGCGACGCGCGGCTGCCCTTCACCCCCGCCCGCGTCGGGTTCGACCAAGGCTCCGACGATATCGACGACATGGTCCTGCGCAGCCTCCTGCGCTACGGCGCGCGCGTCGACGGGCACGGCTTGGTCCAGGCGGCCGTGGCGGGCGAGCTCGCATCGGTCCGCGATCCCTACACGCTGCTGTTCCGGCCGCCGCAGTTCCGGACGTTCAACGCCTTCCTCGGCAACGCGACCTTCGGCGGCATCGGAGTGGTGCTCGATTACGACGCGGCTACCGGCCGCGCGCCGATCGAGCGGGTGCTCCCGGGGGGTCCCGCGCAGGCCGCGGGCCTGCGCTCGGGCGACGCGCTGACCGCCGTCGACGGGAAGCCCGTCGGCGAACTCGGCGGTGCCGCCCTGCGCGACGCCCTGCGGGGGAAAGTCGGCACCACCGTGCACGTCGACGTCGTGCGCGAGGGTGCGACGGCGAGCTACGTGCTGGTGCGCGCCCAGGTCCGCGACCCGGAGGTCCGCAGCGAGCTCTTCGGCAGCACCGGCTATCTCGCGCTCTCGCGCTTCGGAACCGGGGCCGCGGACGAGCTGCAAGGCGCCCTGGCCGAGCTCGGCACGCGGGGAGCGCGCGCGTTCGTTCTGGACCTGCGCGGAAACGGCGGCGGTTACGGCGAGGAAGCCACGGCGGTCGCCTCGGCCTTCATCGCGTCGGGGACGATCTACTCGGCGCTCGAGCGCAACGGTGCGGCGACGGTTTCGCGGGCCACGGGAACCTCGAAATTCCACGCCCCGCTTGCGGTCCTGGTCGACGGCGACACCGCGTCGGCTGCCGAGATCGTGGCGGGCGCGATCCAGGACGACGGGGCCGGCACGCTGGTCGGCACCCGGACCTTCGGAAAGGGACTCGTGCAGTCGGTCTTTCCGCTGCCCGACGGCAGCGCCATCAAGATGACGACCGCGCGCTATACGACCCCGAAGGGCCGGAATATCGACCGCGTCGGCATCGAGCCCGACGTGGTCGTGGCGCAGCCGCCGGGGTCGACGCCCGGGAACCCGGCCACCGACCCGCAGCTGGCGCGCGCCCTGCAGGTCGTCAGCGTGCTATAATCCATGATCGTGGATCGACTCGTTCCGCCGCTTCGCATCGGCCCTCACGAAATCTGGCCGCCCATCGTTTTGGCTCCGATGTCCGGGGTCACGAACCGGACCATGCGCGCCCTGTACAAGCCGTTCGGCTTCGGGCTGACCGTGACGGAATTCGTGTCGTCGAACGCGCTGCAAGTCGGCGCCAAGCGGACGATGGAGATGATCGATCAGCACGGCGTCGAGCATCCCGTCTCGACGCAGCTGTGGGGCAACGACCCGGCGGTCATGGCGCGTGCGGCGCGGGTCGTGCGGGAGTGCGGCGCCGACATCGTCGACATCAATTTCGGCTGTCCGGCGCCCAAGGTGACGAAGACGGAAGGCGGCAGCGCTTGTCTGCGCGACGTCGACCGCTGCGAGGCGATCATGCGAGCGGTGGTGGAGGCCGTCGACTGCCCCGTGACCGTGAAGATGCGGCTCGGCTGGAGCGAGACGGACCTCGTTTATCGCGAGGTCGCACGGCGCGCGCAGGCCGTCGGCGTGCGTGCGCTGACGCTGCACGCGCGCACCGCCAAGCAGTTCTATAAGGGCAACGCCGACTGGTCGCATATCGCCGCGCTCAAGGCGTGCGTCGATATTCCGGTTATCGGCAACGGCGATCTCGGCGAACCGCACGAAGCGGTCCGGCGCATGCGTGAAAGCGGCGCGGACGGCTTGATGCTGGGCCGCGCGGTGCTCGGGAACCCGTGGCTGGCGGCCGGTTTGCGCGACGTGCTGGAAGGCCGGCCGGTAACGCCCGTGCCGCCCGCGCCCGAGCGGCTGCGCTTCGCCGCGTACCACTACCGTACGATGGTCGCCGAATGGGGCGAGGTGCGTGCCGTACCTCAGATGCGCAAGCACCTCGGGTACTATCTGAAGGGCTTCCCCGGCGCGAGCGAGTTGCGCGAGCGCGTGATGCGGACGCCGACGGCGGCCACGACCCTGGCGATCGTGGACGCTGCGATCGAACGGCTGGTCGCAGACCGATCGGTCGCGGCGTGAATTCGGCCCGGGCGGACCTCTACGGCGCGGCCACGCCGCAAGCGCTCTACGACGAGACCTACGAGAACTACAGAAGCTTCATCAATCCACCGCTGGCGCGCGTGATGAAGTTGAGCGGTTCGCCCGTCGAAGTGCGCGCGAGCGGCACGACCATCTGGGATCACAACGGTAAGGCCTATCTCGATTTCGCGGGCGGGTACGGCGTATTCACGCTCGGGCACTCGCATCCGCGCGTCGTCGCGGCCGTCCGAGAACAGCTCGAGCGCATGGCGCTCTCGGGGAAGACGATGTTCGATCCGCTCGCGGGCCGGCTCGCCCGGGCGCTGGCGGAGCTCGCCCCAGGCGACCTGTCGATCTCGTTTTTCGCGAATAGCGGGGCGGAGGCGGTCGAAGGCGCGCTCAAGCTCGCGCGGGCCGCGACCGGGCGCGCCAAGATCGTCGCTACCCACGACGCCTTCCACGGCAAGACGTTCGGCGCGCTCTCGGCGAGCGGGTGCGAGCGCTATCGTTCCGCCTTCGAGCCGCTGCTGGCGGACGTCGTGCACGTCCCGTACGGCGATGCGGCCGTCCTCCGCGAAGCGCTGGCGGGCGCGGCCGCGTTCGTCGTGGAGCCGGTCCAGGGCGAAGGCGGCGCGATCGTTCCGCCCGCCGGTTACCTGCGCTTCGCGCGCGAGGCCTGCGACGCGAGCGGGGCGCTCTTGATCGCCGACGAGGTGCAGACGGGCCTCGGCCGTTGCGGCTGGGCCTTCGCGTGCGACCGCGACGGCGTCGTGCCCGACGTGCTGACGCTGGCTAAGGGACTGTCCGGCGGGGTCGTGCCGGTCGGCGCGTACGTGGCGCGGCCTCACGTCTGGAACGCGGCGTACGGGAAGGCGCCGATGCTTCACAGCTCGACCTTCGGCGGCAACCCGCTGGCGTGCGCGGCCGCGCTGGCCGCGCTCGACGTGCTGCGCGACGACGGCCTGATCGAGAACGCGCGCGTGCGCGGCGAACAGCTGTTGGAAGGTGCGCGCGAGGTCGCGCGCGCGTATCCGAACGTCGTGCGTGAGGCACGGGGCCTCGGGTTGCTCGTCGGCGTCGAGTTGCGCAGCGAAGGGTACGCGGGTACGGTCGTGCCGGAGATGCTGCGGCACGGCGTGACGACGGCGTGGACGCTGAACCGTCAGCGGGTCATTCGCCTCGAGCCTCCGCTGATCGTAACGGAAGCCGAAGTCGAACGGGCCTTGCACGCGCTGCGCGCGAGCGTGGCCACGGCGAGCGACCGGCTCGGCATCTTGGCGCAAGCGGAGCCGGCGTAGCGCGATGCCGTTCGTCGAATGCGCGATCCTCATCGACGCGCCGGCCCGCGTCGTCTACGAGCTCGCGAAAGATCAGGAGCGTTTCCCCGAATTCATGCCCGACGTCGAGCTCGTGACGATCGTCGAAAGCGCGGGCAACCGCGTCGTGTCGCGCTGGAAGACGCTCGTGGAGGATGCCCCGATCGAGTGGATCGAGGAAGACATCTTCGACGACGCGGGCTTGCGCGTGGACTACCGTTTGCTCGAAGGCGACCTCGATACGTTCGAAGGCGCGTGGACCTTCGTCGAACGATCCGGGCGGACGCACGTGTCGCTCGGGATCGAATACGATTTCGGCGTTCCGACGTTGGCCGAGCTGATCGGGCCGACCCTGCACCGCAAGGTCCGGGAAAACGGCGAGATGATGCTCGCGGCGCTCAAGCGCGAGGCCGAGCACCGCGCAACGCGCGCCAAATCGGCCTGACCGCACGCGCCGTCGCAGCTCGCAAGTCGGCGATAGTAAGAAGCAGGTCGTTGATCTGCGAGGAGGAACTCCAGCGGGTCCGGCGGCTGCCGAGGCGTGGCTCCGGTTCGACCTTTCCGGCTCGTTGAAAGGAGCGCGGTCTTGAAGCTTCGTCTTTCTTTAACCATTGCTCTCGGGGTTCTGGCGGTCCAGGGTTTCGCTCCGGCGATCGCGCTCGCGGATGCGGCGCCCGCCATCGAAGCAACCCCCGTTCCGCGTCCGGCGAAACCTGATTTCTCAACGCTGAACTTCTTGCTCGGCACGTGGTCGTGCTCGGAGAAGAGCGCGCGGCGGCCGACTCCCGACACGTGGACGCAGACGGCGAGCCTCGATCCCTCGGGCTACTGGCTCGTCACCAAGTCGACGGATGCGGGCACGTCGTGGTTCCCCTACCCGTCCACCAGCACCGACTCGGTGACGTACGATAGCGATTCGAAGCAGTGGGTCGACCTCTACCTCGACACCAACGGCGGCTACGGCTATTCCACGTCTACGGGCTGGAGCGGTAACACGATCGTTTGGACGGACCGCGCGTTCGTCCCGACCGCCAACATCAAGTCGATCAGCAATTTCACGCTCGTGAAGGTCAGCGACACCAAGACGACCTCCGAGCGGTCGTTCGTCACGTCCAAGGGAACCACGGTCGGCGTTAGCGGGAGCTGCACGAAACAGTGAGCGCGGGCGCCGGCGCCGACAAACGCCGGCGCCGCGCCTAGCGCTTGTCGCGGGGAGCGCGGATGCGCACGACGATCGACACGATCGCGTAGATCGCGACCAGAACGTACGAGACCAGCACGAACCGCGTTTGCGGGAAGACGAGTCCTTCGTGCACCTGGCGCAGCTGCACGGCGATGCCCGCCACGGCAACGAGGAACAGCAGCCCGCTCAGCGCGTTGCGGTAGACGATCGAGCGGATCACGAACGCCGGATCAGGTTGGAATTGCGAACGCGACGATTTCGTTGCGCTTGAAATCGTTGGTCCACAGCCGGTCCCCGTCCCGCGCCAGCGAGACGCCGACGAACGGCGACTGGGCCGCGAAAGTCAAGGTGGGAACGGCCGCGTTCGGCTCGACGTACCCGATACGGCACCCACCTCGGTCGCGACCGAGCCACATGGAGAGATACAGGCGTTCGCCGACCCACGCGGCGCCCAAGATCTCTTCGCCGATCTCGATCGTGCGAACGGGCGCCAGCGCCGCGTCCAGTTCGAGCACGCGCTTGTTGTAGCGCTGCGTAAGCCATAACCGCTTGCCGTCGAACGCCAGGAACGAGCCGGTGTCGTCCGGACACGCAATCGCATCGTGGCTCTTGAACCCGTGTCCGGGCAGATAGCGGCGGATGAAGCGGTTGTCGCCCTCACCGTTTTGACTGATGACGAAACGCAACTCGTCGCCGACGCAGGTCGAGCCGATCGGTCTGCCCGGAGCCGCCGTCTTCTCGAAAACCCGGCCTTGTTTGGGGTCGATGCCGTAGACGAAGGCCGTCTCGAACGAGCCGAGCCACAGCGATTCCCCGTCGTGGGCGAGCGATTGCGGCGTGGCCGCGGGCGACGGGATGCGGACGATCTCGTCGAGAGGGGCAAGCTCGGTCGAATCGATCATCCCGCCCCCTTCGCGCGGCGGTCTGTGGAGACCCTGGCGACTTTACGGCGAAGGGTCGGGACGATGAAATTCGCTTTCGTCATCCATCCGACGTCGCTCGAAGACGTCGTGCGGTACGAACCGGGTGCGGTCGGCAAGAGCCCGGCCCTGATCGGGAAGATCATGGAATGGATGCCTGCCTACGCGGCGGTCCACGTGACCGGCGTGCGCGCGCCCGACGGGCGGGAAACCGAGGGCTGGTTCGTGGCCGCCCCGTTCATGCCCGAGGCGATGCTGTCGCTGCCGCGCGAGCGCGTGTACCGCAAGATCCTCGATGCCATCGAACTCGGCGCCGGATTCGGCGCCGAAATCGTGGGGCTGGGCGCGTTCAGCGGGGTCGTCGGCGACGCCGGCGTCACGCTGGCCGAGCGTTCGCCCATCGCGGTGACGACGGGGAACTCCCTGACGATCGCGGCCGGCGTCGCGAGCCTGCTGCGCGGGGCGCACGAGATGGAGATCCCGCTCGGGAGTGCGACGGCGGTCGTCATCGGCGCGACGGGGTCCATCGGCTCGGCGTGCGTCGAGCTGCTCGCCCCGCACGTCGCTCGCATCGTCCTGGTCGCGCGCAACCGCACCCGTCTGCGCAACCTCGAAGCGGCGCTGCGCGAGCGCGTCGACTGCGAGCTGGCGATCTCGACCGACGTTCGAGCGGCGGCCCCGCAGGGCCGGCTCGTGCTGACCGCCACCACCTCGACGCAGGAGCTAATCGAACCCGCCGACTTGCAGACCGGCGCCGTCGTCTGCGAACTCTCGATCCCGCACGACGTCGGGCGCCGCGTCGCGGCCGAACGCCCGGACGTGCTGGTGACCGAGGGCGGAAATTTCCGCGTTCCCGGTAACCCGCGGTTCGGACGCGTGCGCGAACCGGGGCGCGATTTCGATCTCGGCCTGCCGCCACGGACGGCGCTCGCCTGCATGTCGGAGACGATGGTGCTGGCCCTCGAGGAACGGCGCGAGCACTACACGCTCGGGCGCGGCATCGATTTGGCGCGCGTGCGCGAGATCGATGCATTGGCGGCGCGGGCGGGTTTCGAGCTGGCGGGCATGCGGGCGTTCGACCGCGCGGTCACCCCGGAGCGGATCGCGGCGATCAAGGCGGCGTCGCTCGAGCGTCGCGCGGCGGCCGTCTGATGGCGCGCGAGCACGCATACGGGGCCCACGTGCTGTGGATCGGAGCGGCGGCGGGGTCGACGGCCACCTACGCCGGGTACTCGCGCGAGCATACCGTCCGGTTTGAGGGCAAGGCGGTCGCCTGGCAGTCGTCGGCCGATCCGGCGTTTCGCGGCGACGCCGCGCTGCCGAATCCCGAGGAACTGCTGGTCGCGTCGCTGGCGTCGTGCCACCTGCTGTCCTACCTCGCGTTCTGCGCGCTCGAGGGCATCGAGGTGCTCGCGTACGAGGACCGCGCGACCGGCACGATGACCGAGACCCGCGGGACCGGCAGCTTCGTCGCGGCTACCCTCCATCCGGAGGTGACGATCGCGCGCGAGGAGCAGCGCGCGCGCGCTCTGGCGCTGCACGACCCGGCGCACCGGTCGTGTTTCATCGCGAACTCGGTCAACTTTCCCGTTCGTTACGAGCCGGTGATTCGCGTGCGGCGGACGTCGTGAAGAAGATCGTCTCGGTCTCGCTCGGTTCGTCGTCGCGGGACCATCGCGCGCAGGTGGAACTGCTCGGCGAGCGCTTCGACATCGAACGCATCGGCACCGACGGCTCGATCGAGCGCGCGATCGCGATGCTGCGATCGCTCGACGGGACGGTCGATGCGATCGGGCTGGGCGGCATCGACGTCTATCTGTTCGCCGGTACGAAACGCTACGCGCTACGCGATGGCCTGCGGCTGCTCGCCGCCGTCGAGAAAACGCCGGTCGTCGACGGCAGCGGCCTCAAGAACACGTTGGAGCGCGAGGCGGTGCGCTTCTTGCGCGACGGCCTGGGCGTGCAGCTCGCCGGCACGGACGTGCTGATGGTGAGCGCGCTCGACCGCTTCGGGATGGCGCAGGCCTTCGTCGAGGCCGGCGCCGACGTGCTCTTCGGCGATTTCATCTTCGCGCTCGATCTCGACAAGCCGGTGCGCGGCCTCGCCGACTTCGAAGCGCTGGCCGAGCGCTACCTGCCCGACGCTTGTAAACTGCCGTTCCAATTCTTTTATCCGACTGGAAAAAAGCAAGACCGGCCGCCTCAGCCAAAGTACCCCGAGTATTATGCACGAGCGCGTATCATCGCGGGTGATTTCCATTTCATGCGGCAGTTCATGCCCGACCGCCTCGACGGGAAGATCGTGTTGACCAACACGCTGACCGAACGCGACGTGGGCGAACTGCGGCAGCGCGGCGTCGCGCAGCTGGTGACGACGACGCCGGATTTCGGCGGCCGTTCGTTCGGCACGAACGTCATCGAGGCGGCGCTTTTGGCGCTGCTCGGAAAACGCTGGGAGGATGTGACGCCGGCCGACTACGCGGACCTTCTCGCCAGGTTGCCGCTACGGCCGCGGGTCGTCGATCTCACGACAATAGCCCCGCGTTGAGCGCGCGTTGAACGGGCTCGCGGCCCGGCTTTTCGCGCGCCAGCCGCACGACAGCGAACGGACCGCAGGCGGAACCGCGCTGCGGCGCGTGCTCGGCGTGCCCGGGCTGATCGGCGTCGGCCTGGGCACGATGCTCGGCGGCATCTTCACGACGGTGGGCGTCGGAACGCTCGAGGCCGGTCCGGCCGTCATCGTGTCGTTCTTGCTCTCCGGTCTCGCCTGCGTCTTCGTCTCGCTCTGCTATGCCGAACTCTCCTCGATGGTCCCGATTGCGGGTAGCGCGTACACGTACGCGTACGCGACGCTGGGCGAACTCGTCGCGTGGATCATCGGCTGGGACCTGATCTTGGAGTACGGCATCAGCGTGGCTCCCGTGGCGGCGTCGTGGTCGGGGTACGCTCAGGCGTTTCTGCAGAACTACGGCGTCGTGCTGCCGGAGTGGGCGCGCGTCGCGCATCTGGCGATCTCGTCCGGCGGACTCGATCTCGCGCACACGCAGATCGACCTCTTCGCGATTCTGGTCGTCGTCGCGATCGCCGCGCTCATCGCGGTCGGCATCCGCGAATCGACGACCGTCAACTCGGCGCTGGTGGTCGTGCAGGTGATTGCGATCGTCGTCTTCGTGGTCGCGCTGGCCGGTGCGATCCATCCGGGGAACTTCCAGCCGCTCTTTCCGCGCGGGCTGCACGGCGTCGTCAGCGGCGCGGCGCTGGTGTTCTTCGCCTACATCGGGTTCGATACGGTCACGGTCGCCTCCGAAGAAGCGAAGTCGCCCGAACGCGACGTCCCGATCGCCGTGATCGGGTCGTTGCTGATCGGTGCCGTCATGTACGTCGCGATCGCCTGGGTGACGGTCGGCGTCGTGCCCTGGGCGCACATCGACAAGGACGCCGGCATGGCGGACGCCGTCCGGCACGCGGGCAACAATCCGATCGTCAACGCAATCGTGACGGCGGGCGCGATCGCCGGCACGACGACCGTGATGCTGACCTCGCTCCTAGGCCAAGTCCGGATATTCTACGTGATGGCTCGCGACCGCATGCTGCCGCCGTTCGTATCGGCCGTGGACCCGCGCACGCGCACGCCGCTGATCACGACGGTCGCCACGGGCACGATCGTTGCGATTCTGGCCGGTATCGTGCCGCTCGACATCCTGCTCTCGCTCGTCAATATCGGGACGCTGTCCGCGTTTTCGATCGTCTGTGCGGGCGTGCTCGTGCTGCGCTACACTCGGCCGGACGCGCGGCGGCCGTTCAAAGCCCCGTTCGGGCCGGCCGTGTCTGTTATCGGTTTCGCGATGTGCCTCTATCTGATGATCGGGGGCCTCTCAGGCTGGACTTGGCTGCGTTTTCTGGGATGGTTCGCGGTCGGCGTGCTCGTGTACGCCGCCTACGGTTATCGCCATTCGCTGCTGCGGCCCGATGCGGTTCTCGCCGCGCGCTCGGAAAAAACGCAAGCGTGAGTGCGACTCGCGGCCGCTCGTTAGCGCGTCGAACGCGGGCTCGCCGTTCGCGAGGTTCTCGCTCGTGCGAATTCGATATAGAAGTCGAGCGCGGACGGGTCCAACATGGCATCAGGGTTGGCGACGGTTTCCGGCCGCGCGCCGGCGAGCAGCCGCCGCACCGGAATCTCCATTCGTTTACCGGTCAGCGTGTACGGAACGGCCGGCGCCTCGACGATCGTGTCCGGCACGTGACGCGGGCTCCCCTCCGAGCGTAACCGGTCGACGATCGTGGCGCGCAGGCGGTCGTCCAGGGCCAGACCGGCCGCGGGCTTCACGAAGAGCGGCATGTAGAACGCGCCGCCCGGCTCTTCGATACAGACGATCAGCGCGTCGGCTACCGCGTCGATACGGTCGAGGATGCGATAGACTTCCGCGGTGCCGATGCGCACGCCGAAGCGGTTGAGCGTCGAATCCGAACGGCCGTAGATATAGCATCCGCCGCGCTGGTTGATCTTCAGGAAGTCGCCGTGGCGCCACACGCCGGGATAGACGTCGAAGTACGCCTCCCGGTATTTCCGGCCGTCGGGATCGTTCCAGAAATACAGCGGCATCGAGGGCGCCGGGCTCGTTACCACGAGTTCGCCGATCTCGTCGATCAGATCGTCGCCGCCGGAGTCCCAGGAGTGCACGTCCATCCCGAGCGCGCGCGTCTGAATCTCGCCCGCGTAGACCGGCAGCAGCGGCGAGCCGGCCGCGAGCGCCGCGCAGAGTTCGGTCCCCCCGGACGGGGAATACACCCACAGATCGCGCTTGACGTTCTCGTAAAACCAGGCCGTCGATTCGGGCGAGACCGGGGAACCCGTCAGCAGCACCGAGCGCAGGCGTGAGAGGTCGAACCGCTCTTTGGGGACGAGCCCGAGTTTCTGCATGATCCCAACGTAGGTCGGGCTCGCGCCGAAGCCCGTCGTCTCGCTCTCTTCGGTCAGGCGCCAGAGCAACTCCGGTCCGGGATGCGCCGGGTGTCCGTCGTAGAGTACGATCGACGTGCCGCTCAGCAGCGACGAGACCAAGGCGTTCCACATCATCCAGCCCGTCGTGGTATAGAAGAACGTGCGGCGCTCCGGACCCGCATCGCCGTTGAGCGAGCTCATGAGCAGTTCGAGCACGATACCGACGTGGCTGTGGACGATCGCCTTGGGCAGGCCGGTCGTTCCCGAAGAGAAGAGGATCCAGAGCGGATGGTCTTCCGGAACGCGCTCGAATCGAAACGTCGCGCGATCGGGTGCCGGGCCTTCGAGTAACGTTTCGTAGCGCAGCGGCGCGGGCGTCAGCGCCGCCGGTTCGCCGGTTCCCAGATAGTCGAACCAGACGATGTGCTCGAGCGTGGGCAGCGCGGCGCGGATCGTTTCGATCTCGCGACGCCGGTCGAAATCCTTGCCGCCGAAACGATAGCCGTCGGCCACGAACAACACCTTCGGTTCGATCTGAGCGAACCGGTCGACGACCGTCCTCGCTCCGAACTCGGGGGCCGCCGAAGCCCAAACCGCGCCGATCGACGTCGTCGCCAGCAGCGCGACGAGCGTTTCGACGATGTTGGGCAGATACGCGACGACGCGGTCGCCGGGCGCCACGCCGAGCTCGCGCAGATGCGTTGCCATCGTGCGCGCGCGGTCGCCGAGTTCGCGCCACGTCGTCTTCGTCAGCGGCCGAAGCTCCGAGGAGTGAACCACCGCGACCTCATCGGGCGCGGCCGCTTCGCGGCGCAGCATGTGTTCGGCATAGTTGACCCGCGAACCGACGAACCAGCGGGCACCCGGCATCTCGCGCGAACTGAGGATCCGAGCGTATTTCGGCTCGGCGATGACGTCGAAGAAGTCCCACACGGCGGCCCAGAAGCCTTCGAGATCGGTGACGGACCAGCGCCGCAAGCTCTCGTAATCCGTAAACGTCCGGCCCCGCTGCTCCGAGAGCCAATGGAGGAAGCGGGCAGCCACCGTCGATTCGATGAACGCCGCATCGGGCGTCCACAGCAGCTCGCCTTCTTGCACGTGGTTCGTCATCGCAGGTGCTTCGCGCTCCCGCGGAGTTTCCTTGGCGGTGCTAGGGCGCTAAAACGCCGAGCGTTTCGAGCGCCCTGCGGTTCGCCTCGAGGAAAGGATTGAGGATCCAAAGCGTGCGCACGACGTGCGGTGGATCGAAGCGGCGCCCGTCCTGAAAGTCTTCCGTGAGCATGAGGCCGCAGCCGGCGGCCGACGCGGCAGAGACGAGCAGTGCATCCCAAAAGGCGACGTTGTGATCCGCACAGAGCCCGAAGGCGGCCAGCGTCGATTCTCGAGTGGCAGCCACGTGCGGGATATCCGCGAGGAGCGCCGCCACCGCTTCCCGCGCGGCAGCGTTCGTCCAACCGAGGCGACGCGTCAGCACGCGGAAACTCTCGGCCGCGACTTGCAAGGGAAGGCGAAGCGGAAAGCGACCCGCGCGACCCAAGATGGACCTTGCCGTTTCGCGCTTGTCGACTGAAGATGACGTATCGAATGCATAGATGATGACGTTTGTGTCGATCGCGATCGACCCGAGGTCGAGCACCTACGCCTCGCCGCCACCGTCGCGATCGTACATAGCGTCCCGGTCGATGCCTTCGAAGTGCATGGGTCGCGAGAACCTCTCGAACAACGCCGCCATCCGTGCGGCGATTTCGTCCGGGTCGCGGGCAGGCCGGGCGCGCGTCATCTGCACGATGGGCTGCCCGCGCCGCGTGATCACGACCGTGACGTCGTCCTCTTCGACTTGTTTGATCAGGGCGGAGAACTGCTGGTTCGCTTCCCGTGCGCCGACGTACCGAGGCTCCATTGTAGTGACATAGTATCATTCTCCCTATCGCCGGTCAATCGCACTTGGACGGCGACGCTTGGCGCGATCGAGCGTTCGGCGGTGAAGCCGGCTGCCTGCGTCTAGGGAGCGGCGGCCAGCTCCGCCTCGTCCGGCGCAAGCCGCCCGCTGCGGGCCCACAGCAGCACGATGCCGATCAGAAAGTACGCTGCGAAGATATACGGGAACGTATTGCCGGGCGGCGGCGGCACGGGATAGACGCTGCCGACCGCCGGGATCAGCAAGAGCGCGAGCGTGAAGACCGCGAAGGCGATGTGGCGGCCGCGCAGCTCGCCCAGGCGCTGCAGGTAGAGCGGCGCGCCGAGCGCGACGAACCCGTAGATCGCGATGAAGCCGAACGACCCCAGCGACGCCGTGTCGTTGAAGGCGTCGAGCGGCGAGATGCCGCCTAGCACCATGCCGACGCCGACGGCCGCCACGACCGCTCCGAACAGCCCGAGCGCGGCGTGGGGCGTGCGAAACTCCGGGTGTGATTTCGCGAAGAACGGCGGAAAGAGTCGAGTGCGGCTCATGGTGAACACGATCCGGCCGCCGGCGTTGAGCGCCGCGAGCGTGATCGAGAAAGACGACAAGAGCGCGCCCACATCGATCGCGAGCTTGAGCGCGGGCGCGTGCGTCGCGTCGGCCAGCGCGTCGAGCGGCGTGCCGAGCTTGTCGAGCGGCGTCTTGAGCCCGTGCGCGCCCAGCACTTCGACGTACGCGCAAAAAACGAAGAACGCGCCGCAGAAGAGCACGCTCAAGATGACGGCGGTCGGAATCGTCCGGAGCGGGTCGTGGGCTTCTTCGCCGAGCGAGGTCGCGCTCTCGAAGCCGACGAGCGAGAAGATCGCCACGGTCGCGCCCAGCGCGATGCCCGGCAGGTTCGCGCCGCGCAGCCCCAGCTGGTCGCTGTCGACGAGCGTGCTCGCGTGCGAGAGCACGAGTCCGAACAGCACCATGATCAGCGCGACCGAGCCCGCTTCGAGCAACAGCAGCGTGATCGTCGAAAGCCGGATGTCGCGGTACGCGAACGCGAACGCGATCCCAAGACAGAGCACGAGCAGCACGACGCTCGGGACGTTCGCATGCACGGCGTGCAGCAGCGCGGTCGCGAAGACGGCGAACCCCGTGATGCCGGCGACCCCGACCAGCGCGTACGCCCATAGCAGCGCCCAGCCGCACAGCAAGCTGCCGCGCGCGCCGAACGCGCGCCGCGCGAAGTCGTAGAGCGACCCGGCCGAGGCCGAACGCGTCGAGAACTCGCGGATGTTGATCGCGACGGCGAGCAGCATCAACGACCCGAACGCGTACGCGAGCCAGCTGGCGTTTCCGGCCGAACCGTACATGAGCGGCACGATCAGGACGGGCGTCATCGTCGGTCCCAGCATCGCGACCGATTGCGCCAGGACTTCCCAGACGTTGAGACAGTTGCTGCGAAGTTGGCTCACGCCTTCGCGCCGGCGCCGTACAGATGCACCGGACGGTGTTCTTCCGTGAAGAACGCGCTGCCTTGGCGGGGCCCCGCGGGGGCGCCTCTTGTCACAGCTTGACGTCGAGGTCCAAGAACGCCCCGAACGGCAGTTTCTGCCCGACGAACCCCGTCTGCGAGTTGTTGTACCAGCTCGAGTACGGGTACGCCAGCTGAATGGGGATCTTGGCGGGATCGGTCACGAAGTTTCCGACCGGCGCCAGGTTGTTCGAGGGCAACTGCGCGTAGACGCAGGTCGAGGGGTTGTCCCAGGGGTAGCCGCGCTGGAAGCAGGTGTCCGTGAGCCCGGTCAGCGCGAGCGTGAGTTGAACGTTATGGGCGACCTCGTAGCCGAACTGCAGGTTCGCCGTCAGGCGCGAGGGTTCTTTATAGGTACCGAAGCTGTCGAACGCGCCCGAGAACTTGTCGGGAATGAAGAGGTACGCGGAACACGTCTGAGGGTTGGCCTGGGTTCCGGCCGTCACGCCGGTACAGGTGGCGGGGTTGTAGCCGGGCCAGACCAGCGGCGAGCCGTAGAACGACCCCGAACTGAACGTGAGACTGGGCGTGACCGAGAACCGGTTGTGCTTGTAGTTGAGCACGAATGTGGCGACGTCGGGTGTTTCGTACCCGTTGGCACCTTGGAAGGGCGCGGGCAGGATGTCGTAGGGCGTGTACGCCCCGTTGCGGTCCAGGAGCGGCTGCGGCGCCGCGTTCCAGTAGGGATTCGCGACGGCCCCCGGGCCGCACGACGGATTCGGCGTGCCGGATACGTAGCACGGCGTGTCGGCGATGGTTCCGCTGCCGCTCGGGTTCGCGATCGTGCCGCACAGCGCGGTGTTCTGACGGTTCGCGCAGGCGGACGTGAAGGCGTTGTAGTTGCGGATATAGTCGTTGAGGTTATCGATCTCGTTGCGGTTGCTGCCGCCGAAGTTGTCGTAGGTGACGCGGCTGCGCGTGTACGTGTAGCTGAACAGACCCGCCACGCCGTTGTGGTCGAAGTCGCCCTTGCGCACTTGGAATTCGACGCCGTAGTTGCGCTGGCGCCCGACGTTGAGGCCGTCGAGCACGCCCTGCGTGCCGATCGGGATGTTGGCGAGCTGGTCCTGCGTTCCGCGGTAGAACGGCGTCAGCTTGTACGAGATGTCCGTGCCGTGGATGTGCTGTTCGATCGAGAGGTCGTAGTTGTTCGAGTAGGACGGCAGCGACTGATGGAACGGCGTGTTGAAGCCGTAGGGCAGGAACTGGCCGATGAAGGTCGGCAGGTCTTGCTGCACGACGTTGTATTGCTGGTACGACGTGGGCGCGGGCGCCGCGTAGCGGCCGTACGAGCCGCGCAGCACCGTATCGGAATTGAGCGTGTAGGTGAACGACAGCCGCGGTTCCCACGCGCTGAAGCTGACGGTGTTCGGGCTCGTGTTGGCAAGGTCGGCGTTCGTGCCCGGAGTGCAGAGCGATGCGCCCGTCGTCGGGTCGACGCCGCACTGCTGCACCGACGTGGCGCTCGACCCGAACGAGTACTCGCGGTTGTAGGCGTTGAACCAAAATTGGCGCGCCGGGTAGCCGCCGACCGTATTGTCGAGGCGATAGTCGAAGTTCTCGAAGCGCAGCCCGACGTTGACCGTCGTGCGGTCGTTGGGATGCCACTGGTCCGCCAGCGACGCGGCGCTGAAGAACGGCGTGATCTCGTCGATCTGCGCGTTCTGGCCGTCGTTCGTGACCAGGTATTGCGCGCCGTTGACCGCCGCCGGCGAACCCTTGGGCACCGCGAGCGGCGCGCAATTGGGGCCTACCGCCACCAGCGACAGCGCGCAGCCGGTCGGGTAGCCGGACGGCGGGGTGCCGAAGAAACCGTACTGCACGAGGCCGCCTCCGCCGCTGTAGAACGGCGTGTAACAGCTGGCGTAGAGCCCGCTCTGCGGGTTGTAGCAGTTGCCCTTCGAGTCGACCAGATCGGTCGTGATCGAGCCCTGATAGTTATTGCCGCTGTACGTTTCGAGTTTCTGCGTCAGGTAGGAGCCGGTGACCGTCAGCAGGTTCTTGCTGTTGAGCTGGTTCGCATAGAGCGCGGTCGCGCCGTAGTCGTTGCCGTGGACTTCGTAGTCCTGGATCTCGCCGCCGTAGTTCGTGTACGCGCTGACCGGGCCGTTGATGAACCAGTCGTTGTACTCGCTGTAGCCGAAGACGCGCAGGTACGAGTTCGAGCTGAAGTTCTTCTGGTACTGGAGTTTGAGGATCGAGGCACCGTGGTCGTCGCCGTCGCGGTTGGTGGGATCGATCACGCCCTGGAACGGCGTGTGCGCCGGGCTCGAGGGCGAGAAGGCGACCGCGACTTTCGTGGGATCGGGCGACGCGAACAGATTACCGCGGTAGTTGTAGTTGTCGACGTAGGTTGCGGGTGCGCCGTACGCCGCGGTGATCAGCGGGTCTCCCCCCAGATCGTTCGGCGAACTGTAGAACTGCGACTGGATGTCGCTATTGACGAACAGCAGCTGGATGTCGTCCTTGAGCGTTCCGTCCTTGTGCGGCAAAGCGAGGTGAAAATTGAAGACGTTGTCGCGTTCGCTCGTGTGCGCGATCGCGTAATTCTGACCGGGCGAGAAAAACGAGGGACCGCTGCCGTCGTAGACTTGACCGTTCGCGCCGGTCGAGATGTAGAGCGGGTAGAAGAACAGCGCTACTCCGGCCCCGTTGAACTGGTCGGAATAGCGGTAGTCCTGGTTCTCTCCTCCGAGGCCGACGTAATACGTGAAATTGCGGTTGTTGGTGGCGCCGCTGGCCTCGACGCTCAGCTTGTGATAGAAGGCGGGGCCGCCCACGCCGATGCTGACGTTCTCGTAGCCCGGATAGGTACCGGTCTTGATGACCTGATTGATGAAGCCCGAGAGGCCCGACGCTTCGGCCGACGGAGGCGTGCCGCCCGTATACGTTTGAACCTCCTGCTGTCCGAGGCTCGAGAGCGTCGTGATCGGGGCGTAGTCCGAGGCGCGCTGCACCGGGATACCGTCGAGTTCGTTGGCGACGTCGCTGTAATCGCCGCCGCGGATGTAGACCAGTTGATTCCAGCCCTGCTGCCCTTGCGGGACGTTGGCGCCCGGTACCGTGGCGATGGCGCTGTACGCTTGGTTCAAACCGCCCGGGCCGCCGACGGCCGAGGCTGCGGCGGCTTGGGAGGCGTTGACCGAGTAGACGTCGCTGGTCGTCCCCGGCCGGACCAGGTTACTCTGGGAGCGCGCTTGCACGGTGCCGATGGTCCGCAGCGCTTTGACCAGGGAGAACGAGCCGACGTTCTCGACCTGGTCCGCCAGCACGCTGATGCCGGCGGCCGAAGCCGGTTCGTAGCCTTTGAGCTGGGCGGAGATCACGTACGTGTCGGGCGCGAGCGAAAGGAAGTTGAAGTTGCCGTTCGCGTCGGAGCGGGTGGTCTCCGACTGCGAGGGCGAGATGACCGAGACGGTTGCGCCGGGCAGGGACGCACCGGTCACTTGATCGATCACGCGACCGCGCAGGCCGCCCGTCGTTCCGGCCTGCGCCGGCGCGGCTCCAAAGGCCGAAACCAGGCACGTCAGGAGGACGAGCGCGAGGGCGAGAGCGAGACATCGAGCGCGAACGAGCAATGTGGCCTCCCGAAAAAGCGAACGAGCCCGCCCTCTGGAGGGAGCCGGGTTTCGTAGCGCGGTTCATGCGAATACGGCGTCGCCGTCTCCTTGCGGACTAGTCTAACCGGGCGCGTGTCCGTTCGGCCACGTGCCGTTCGTCTAATTTTCCTCGGCTCTTTTGTTCCCATGGCCCGAAGGAACGGCCGCCAGATCGAGTAGGCGAACGGCCAGCTGCAATCTGAAGCGCGTGTCCGGGTCGTCGAAGGCCAGGCCGGTCAGTTCGGCGGCCCGTTCCAGCCGGTACCGTAGCGTGTTCGGGTGGATCCCGAGCGCGCTCGCCGTGCGGCGGAAGGCGAAGCCGTGGTCCGCGTAGCGGAGGATCGCTTCGCGCAGCACGTCCGCCCCTTTGCGCCCGTCCAGCGCACCGAAGAGCTCCCGCACGAAGGCTTCTCGGGCGGTCACGTCGCCGGCCAGCACGCGCGGCAACAGCACGTCTTCGTAGCGCGCGAAGCGGCCGATCCCGTCGTAGCCGAGCATTTCCCGTGCCTCTCGATAGCTGGCCCGGACCCCGCCCGTGCCCGTCGCGACGCGGCCGAAGACCACCCGCACGCCGTGCGGGGCGAGGGCGTCGGCGACCGCGGCCAGGCCGATGCCGTCAGGGATCAGGAACGGAACGGTGTTGAGGGACGGCCCCAGCATCGGCCGCTCGACACCGTTCGCGACGAGATGGCGGCGTAGCGCCTCAACGATCGCTTCGCGCTGCAGCACGCCGTCGCGCCCCAGGGGGAGCGGTTCGTCGAGCAGCACGATCCCGGCGCGATACGCGACGTCCGGATCGAAGCCGAGCAGCCGGGCCCGTTCCAGCGTCAGCGGCGTCGTGCTGGGCGCTTCGAGTAGGGTGAGAAACGACGCATAGCCCAGGCGCGATTCCACCCGCGCGAGCTCGCGCTGGTGGGCGATCTGCAACGCGGCCACGAGGGAGGCATGCTCGGCGGCGCGGTGGTCGAGTTCGCTGAGCGGCTCGTCGCCTTCGAGGATCCAGACGAAGCCTTCCAGCTCGCCGGCGACCCGGATCGGGCAGACGACCCGGCCCGCGAGCCCGAGCTGCGGCAGCGGGGGCAAGCGCACGGGATCGATGCTGGAGCGTATGCGCTCGAGGTGCCCGAGCCGTTCGAGTTCGCCGATCAGCCATTCGGGGCTCGCCGTGCGCGCCAGCGTCTCGCGCCTGACCGGGTCGTCCTGAGCGGCGATCGCGTGAAAACCGAGCAGCTTGCCCTGCGGGTCCTCGATCGTGATCGAGCGCCCGATCAGCTCGCCGAGGCGCTCGGCGAGTTCGCCGAGCGTGGTGCCTTCGGTGGCGGCGCGCGTCAGCGCCCGGTGGATTTCTTCGGAACGGGCGATGGCCGTTTGTTGCGAGCTGACGATGGCGCGGTGCAGTTCCTCGGTTATGCGGGCGAACGGCACGTTCCAGGGGATTTCGATCAGCGGCAGCCGCAGCCGGTCCGCCTGGACCTTGGCCGCGTCCGAAAAGCGCTCGACGTACCCCGGCACGGCCAGGCCGATACCGGCCACGCCGCGCGCGGCGAGCGCTGCGAGCTGAACCCGCTCTTCGTCCGCATCCGCCGGCCAGGCATAGCCGGTCGTCAGGAGCAGCTGGCCCTCGTCGACCCACGGCGCGGGTTCCGGCATATCGACGACGTGCGCCCAGCGCACCTCGTTGCCGCCGCCCGCTTCGCCCGCGACGAGAACGGCATCGCGGAAGCCTTCGAGGCGCAGGAGCTCTCGTACCCGCATCCCGGCCCTGCTTGGACTGTCGTGACACTTTTTCCGCCAAAAACTGGCACCGCGGCACGTAGCCGGGTTCAGGCACCCCTCGGTAGAATGTTAAAGGACCCTCATCCCGACGTCGCCTGGAGGCTACACCCGTGAACGTCACCCGCACCCGAACCGGCGACCTGCTCGACCGACGCAGCCGGGCCGTGGCGCGCGGGGTCTCGGCCGCCTTTCCGCTCTTCGTCGAGCGGGCCGAAGGCGCGCGCCTGTGGGATGTGGACGGTCGCGAGTACGTCGACTTCGCGGGCGGCATCGGCGTCATGAACCTCGGCCACCGGCACCCGCGGGTCGTCGACGCGATTCACGAACAAGTCGACGCCTTCACGCACACCTGCTTTCAGGTCGGCATGTACGAGGGCTACGTCGCCTTGGCCGAGCGCTTGAACGCGCTCGCGCCGGGCGATTTCGCGAAAAAGACGCTGCTCTTGACCACGGGCGCCGAAGCGACGGAGAACGCCGTCAAGATCGCGCGCGGCGCGACCGGCCGGCCGGCGGTCGTGTCCTTTTCGTACGCCTACCACGGCCGCACGCTCCTGGCGCTGACGATGACCGGGAAGGTCGCGCCCTACAAGCAGAACTTCGGGCCCTTCGCGCCCGAGATCTATCAGGCGCCGTACCCCGATGCGCGGCGCGGTTACGATACCGAGCGCGCGCTGCGTGCCCTCGAAGAACTCTTCGAGACGCGCGTGGCGCCCAAGCACGTCGCGGCGTTCATCATCGAGCCGGTGCTGGGCGAAGGCGGCTTCGTGCCCGCACCCTTCGCGTTCTTGCGCGAGCTGCGGCGCCTCGCGGACAGGCACGGCATCGTGTTGATCGCCGATGAGGTCCAGACGGGGTTCGGGCGGACCGGAACGCTCTTCGCCATCGAGCAGGCCGGCGTCGCGCCGGATCTGCTGGTGTTTGCCAAGAGCGTCGCGGGGGGCATGCCGCTCGCGGGCGTCGTCGGCCGCGCCGACATCGTCGACGCGATCGAACCCGGCGGCCTCGGCGGAACCTACGCGGGCAACCCCATCGCCTGCGCGGCCGCGCTTGCGACGCTCGACGCATTCGAGGGAGAGCACGTTCTCGAGCGGGCGGCGACGCTCGGCCGGGCGCTGCGCTCGCGGCTCGACGCGCTGGCGGCGGCCTATCCCGGCGATATCGTCGACGTTCGCGGACTCGGAGCGATGCTCGCGGTCGAGTTCGCCGACCGTCCGGACGCGGAGGGCCGCAGCTTGGCCCAACGCGTCGCCGCCGCGGCGTTCGAATCCGGCTTGGTCGTGTTGACCGCGGGTCCGAAGGCGGTTGCCTTGCGCGTTCTCGTGCCGCTTACCGCCGGCGACGACGAGATCGCGCGCGGCTTCGACGCGCTCGAACGCGGTTGCGAGCGCGTCCTCGTGACCTGACCCGGTTTCCCATTCCCGACGGAGGGTACGCCTCCCGATTTCTCACCTAAACGGGAGGCGATGCCTTCCGCTCCCCCTAGCGAGGTCCAAAATTCTTGTACCAAACAGACTCGACGACGTCCGCGCCTATACGCAAAGCGTCCTAGAACTCATCCACACCAAGGCGATCGATCGCGAGCAAGCCGATTGGATCGTCCGCGAAACCGTCGACGGCTTTCGCGATCACGTCAACCCCGGTTTCCTCGAGTACCGCAAGGCCGGCGCCAAGGGCACGCTCGACGCGGCGGTCGAATGGTCGGATGCGGGCAACGTCTTCACCGACGTCAACGGCCGCGAGTACATCGATTGTCTCGGCGGCTTCGGGATCTTCAACGTCGGGCACCGCCACCCGAAGGTGATGGCCGCGGTGCGCGCGCAGCTCGACCGCCAAGCGCTGCACAGCCAGGATTTGCTCGACCCGCTGCGCGCGATGCTCGCCAAGACGCTGGCGATGCTGACGCCGGGCGACCTGAAATACTCGTTCTTCAGCAACAGCGGTACCGAGTCGGTCGAGGCGGCGCTCAAGCTCGCGCGGGCCTTCGATCTGTCGAAACCGACCATCGTGGTCGCCACCAAAGGCTTTCACGGCAAGAGCTTCGGCTCGTTGTCGGCCAGCGGCAAGGCCACGTTCCGGGTTCCCTTCGGCGCGATGCTACCCGGTTTCAAGCACGTCCCGTTCAACGACTTCCTGGCGTTGGTCGACGTGATGTCGACCTGCCGGATGACCGGCGACGACGTCGGCGCCGTGCTGCTCGAGCCGATCCAGGGCGAAGGCGGCGTCAACATCCCCTCCGACGATTACCTGCCCGCGGTCCGGCGCCTGTGCGACGAGTTCGGCGCGCTGCTGATCTTCGACGAAGTGCAGACCGGCATGGGCCGCACCGGCACGATGTTCGCCTGCGAACACTGGGGCGTGACCCCCGATATCATCTGCCTTGCCAAGGCGCTGGGCGGCGGGGTGATGCCGATCGGCGCGACGGTTGCGACCGAAGCCGTCTTCTCGCGGCTCTTCGCGAACCCGTTCCTGCACACGACGACCTTCGGCGGCAACCCGCTGGCCTGCGCGGCGGCGCTGGCCACGATCGACGTGCTGATCGAGGAGCGGCTGCCCGAGCGGGCGGCGTCGATGGGCGACTACATGCTCGAGGGTCTGCGGAAGGCCGTGCGCGGGCACGAGGACGTCGTGATCGACGTGCGCGGCAAGGGTCTGCTGATGGTCCTCGAATTCGCCGACGACGCCATCGGATTCGCCGTTTCCAAGTACCTCTTCGATCGCGGGGTCCTGGTGGCGGGAACGCTCGTCAACGCCCGCACGGTCCGCGTCGAGCCTCCGCTGACGATCGAACGGGAGCAGGCCGACAAGGTCTTCGCCGTCCTCACCGAGGCGTTGGAAACGCTGGCCCGCGAACGCATCGCTGTCTCCGCCTAGCGCGGTAGTAGGGAGAATACCGGTATCATGGTGCACGCCGAACGGCCCACGACCCGGCGCAGCGAGGCGCTGCGCCACCTCGAACGCGACGCGTCGGGCACCGTGCTGCTCTATCTCGGCGGCCGCTGGAGCGCGGCCGCCGACGGCGGGTCGCGGGAGTCGATCGATCCCGCCACGGGCGAGGCCGTCGTTCGCGTCGCCGAGGCGACCCGCGAAGACGCCGAGGCCGCGATCGCGATCGCCCGCGCGGCCTTCGACGAGGGTCCCTGGCCGCAGACGCCGGCGCTCGAACGCGCGCGGCTCCTGCACCGCCTGGCCGACGCGCTCGACGCCAACGCGGCCGACTTCGCGGCCCTGGAAACGCTCGACTGCGGCAAACCGCTGCGCGAGGCCGAGTACGACGTCGCCGACGCAGCCAATTGCTTTCGCTACTACGCGGGCCTGGCCACGAAACCGCACGGCCAGACCTTCGACGTTCCGGCCCCGTCGCAGAGCTTTACCGTCCGCGAGCCGGTCGGCGTCTGCGGACAGATCGTGCCCTGGAATTACCCGCTCCTGATGGCGGTGTGGAAGCTCGCGCCGGCGCTGGCGGCCGGCAACGTCTGCATCCTCAAGCCCTCTGAGTACACGCCGCTGTCGGCGCTCTGGCTCGCGAAGCTGACGCAGGAGGCGGGTTTCCCGGACGGCGTGCTGAGCGTTGTGCCGGGCGCGGGGCCGGTCGCCGGCGCGGCGCTCGCCGAGAGCGTGCTGGTCGACAAGATCGCTTTCACCGGCAGCGTGCCGACCGGACAGTCGATCATGCGCGCCGCCGCCTCGAACGTCAAGAAGATATCGCTCGAGCTGGGCGGCAAGTCGCCGAACATCGTCTTCGCGGATGCCGACCGCCCGACCGCAATCGATTACGCGCTTTTCGGAATCTTCGCGAACGCCGGCCAGGTGTGTTCGGCGGGTTCCCGCCTGCTGCTGCAGCGTACCATCGCGGACGACTTCGTGGCCGAACTCGTGCGGCGCGCCGGCAAGATCGTGGTCGGCGACGGCTTCGATCCCGCCACGGAAATGGGGCCGCTGGTCAGCCGCCGCCAGCGCGACCGGGTCGAGGAGTACATTCGCATCGGGCGCGACGAGGGCGCGACGCTGGCGTGCGGCGGCTACCGCCTCGAGGGCGAACTCGGCGAGCGCGGTAACTTCATCGTGCCGACGATCTTCACCGGGACCAAACCCGCGATGCGCATCGTGCAGGAGGAGATCTTCGGGCCGGTGCTGGCGGTCCAGACGTTCGAGGACGAAGCCGAGGCGCTGCGGCTCGCCAACGACTCGCTCTACGGTCTGGCGGGCGCCGTCTTCACGAGCGACGCCGCACGGGCGCACCGCGTCGTGCGCGGCCTGCGGGCCGGCATCACCTGGATCAACGCCTACCACCCGACCTACAACGAGGCGCCCTGGGGCGGCTACAAGCGGTCGGGAATCGGGCGCGAGCTCGGGACCTACGGGTACGACGCCTATACCGAGGTCAAGCAGATCAACGTCAACCTGGCCGTCGAACCCTCGGGCTGGTTCAAGGACTGACCACCCCTCGAGAACGAACTAGCGGGGTCGGCGCGGCGACCCCGCGTCCTTTTCGTACCACCGGACAACCGGATATCGAACGGGGAAATGCGTGAACGATAGAGAGCTCGTGCTCACCAAGGAGGGTCTTCAGAAGCTCGAAGAAGAGCTCGACGACCTCAAAACGGTCCACCGCCGCGAGGTGAACGAACGAATTCGCCAGGCTAAAGAGTTCGGCGATATTTCCGAAAACGCGGAATACGAAGACGCGAAGCAAGAGCAGGCGTTCGTCGAGGGCCGGATTCTCAAAGTCGAGTCGATGATTCGCAACGCGCGGATCATCGACGCCTCCGAGTACGACCAGAGCGAAGTCCATCTCGGCGCGACCGTCAAGGTGAAAGAGACGAAATCCGGAGTTTCGCACGAGTTCACGATCGTGGGTTCGACGGAGGCCGATCCCACCAACGGCCGCCTTTCCAACGAGTCGCCGCTCGGCAGCGCGCTGATGGCGAAGAAGAAAGGCGACACGGTCGAGATCTCGACGCCGCGCGGGGTCGCGAACTATAAGATCGAGGCGATCAACTCCAAGCGGAAGGCTGCGAAGAAGGCATCTTGACATGAGCGACGTTCCGGCGCCCGGCGGAGACGCGGGCGAACTCGGGCGGCGCGAAGCGGAGTTGCGAGCGGCGAGGCAAGCGAACCTCGCCGCTTTACGCGAGCGCGGGAACGATCCGTTCCTGGCGACGCGCTTCGACGTGACCGCGCACGCGGCCGAGCTGGCCGAACGGTACGCCGAACTGGCTGCCGACGCGCCGCCGGACGGCTCGGTCTGGGCGCTCGCCGGCCGCTTGATGGCCGTCAGGAAGATGGGGAAGGGTGCGATCTTCGCGGACCTGTGGGATCGCACGGGGCGCATGCAGGTCTACGTGCGCCGTGACGCCCTGGGCGACGAAGCCTTCGCGCGCTTCGATACGCTCGATCTCGGCGACATCGCCGGCGTGACGGGCACCGTCTTCCGCTCCAAGACGGGCGAATTGACGTTGCGGGCCACGGCCGTCGCCGTTCTGTCGAAAGCGATGGTCGGGCTGCCCGACAAGCATCACGGCTTGCAGGACGTCGAGAAGCGCTACCGCCAGCGCTACGTCGATCTGATCGTCAACGAACGCGTCCGCAACGTGTTTCTCACGCGCTCGAAGATCGTCGCGGAGATGCGCCGTTTCTGCGACGCGAGGGGTTTCGTCGAATGCGAGACGCCGGTGATGCTCGCGATCGCCGGCGGCGCCGCGGCGCGGCCGTTCCGCACGCACCACAACGCGCTCGACATCGATTTGGATTTGCGCATCGCCACGGAGCTCAACCTCAAGCGCTTGATCGTCGGCGGGCTCGAACGGGTCTACGAGATCGGCCGCATCTTCCGCAACGAAGGCATCGACACGACCCACAACCCGGAGTTCACGATGCTCGAACTCTACGCGGCGTACTGGTCGGTCGCCGAGATGATGGAGTTCAACGAGGAGCTGTTCGCGCATCTCGTCGCCACCGTGCACGGTACGACCGAGCTGACGTACGGCGGCAGACGGATCTCGTTCGCGCGGCCTTTCAAGCGGATCGCGTACTTCGACGCGGTGCGGCAGTGGGGCGGGTACGAGCGCGACGTCCTGCTGGATCCCGACGGTGCGCAGCGGGTCCTGGCGAATCTCGGGCTACCGCCGTCGCAGACGCACGGGCAGGCCCTCGACAAGATCTTCGAGCGCATCGTCGAGCCGCACCTGATCGATCCGACCTTCGTGCACGATTACCCGGTCGTCATCTCGCCGCTCGCCAAGCGCAAGGCCGGCGATCCCGACCTCGTCGACCGGTACGAACTGTTCGGCGCCAGCTTCGAGCTCTCGAACGCGTTTACGGAGCTCAACGATCCGGCCGACCAGCGAGCCCGCTTCGAAGCCCAGATCCTCGAACGCCGCAAAGGCAACGACGAGGTTCCGCACCCCGACTGGGATTTCGTGGCCGCGCTCGAGTACGGCATGCCCCCGACCGCGGGCATCGGCATCGGCGTCGACCGGCTCGTCATGCTCTTGACCGACAACCAGTCGATCCGCGAGGTGATCCTCTTCCCGCTGCAGCGCCCGGTCTCGTAAACCGGTGGTCCTGCGCGAGGTTCGGCGCAACGGCGAACCGGCCGCGAACGGGGACGCTTTTTCGTTACTTGAGTATTTCCGAGAGGAGCACCTCGATCGTCGAGGTCTTGACGGTCTTGGTCAGTTTGCCGGTGAACTTGGTGTCGTAGTCGTTCTCGAGGATTTGATCGATCGTGCAGATCGTGCCCTTCCCGGCAAGCACGTAGTTGTCGATCGCTTCCTCATTGGTGAAGCCGACGATCGGGTCGAGCTGCGAGAACCTCGATTCGAGGCGCATCGCGATGGTACCGGCCTGCTTGCCGCATTCCGACGGCGCTTTGGTGGGGCCGAGGTCGCGCGTCGTCTCGCTCGCGAGCGGCTTCGTGGGCGCGTCTCCGCCCGGGTACCAATCCGGGACGAGGTTGGTCGCCGACTTGCCGGCGTAGGATTCGGTTGCGGGTATCACCTCGCCGGATCTACTCGCTTGGGGCAACCCGTACGCCCATTCGGTCGCGCCGTTGCTGGGGCCGTCCACGACGGTTCCGGTTCCGTCGGAGCGCAAGCGCCGCGTCTCGGGGACGTCGTAGTTCTTGCCCGAACCGTAGTAAGAGCCGTCCGCGGCCCTCGTCAGCGTGCCGCTGAGGATGTTCGGCGAATTTTGGGAGGTGTGGTCGTAATCGTTGACCGTCTCTTTGATCGCGACGGGCTCGGCCCACGTGGAGCCGGTCGTCTCGGGCAAGACGTTCTCGATGAAGGGCGTCGCATACGTCACGATCGTGTTGTCGTATTGGGTCACGCCGCAGCATTTATCGAGTTGGTCCGAATGATCGTACCCGTAGTCGACGTACTCGGTGTGGCCGCCCGACGAGATCAGGTTCACGTAGTCGACGTAGTCCAATGACGCCGCGAACGTACCCGAGGTCGTGTGGCCGACCGAGCGCAGTTCGTAGGCGGGCACGCCGTTATACGTTGTGGGGCCTGAGAGCACGGCCGTTAGATTCGCGTTTTCCGCGCGGATCGTGGTCTTGCCGCCGCTGGTGGTGAGCGACGTGTACGCGAACGAGTACGTGAACTGGTCGCCGTTCTTGAACGGGTAGACCGTCGGCGTCGGCTTCGCTTCGGGCAGGCGCTGGGCCACGCTCTCCTGGGGCGAAAGGACGCCAGGGTTCGCGCCGGAGGGAATGGTCGCCGGGCTTCCGGAGCATCCGGCGACCCCCGCGACGGCCGCGAACGCGGCCAATACCAGAATTCGATTGCGCATACGGGCTCCCGTGGACGGCAAGACGCCGCTCGGTCCAGCCTAGCGTGCCCGGCGGCCTTTGCATATGTGGGGGAACCCTACCTCCCGCCGCGGCGCTTGCCGGAGCGCCTTCACAGGAGCCGCCGGCGTTCGTGCCTCAACTGTCGAAATGGCCTCGTGTGTCCCGGAGCGGCGGGTGCGGTCGTCGTGAACGCAGCCCAGCCGCGTCCGCCGGTCGATCACGCGTTGGTCGCGGCGCAAGCGCGCGCGCTCTTCGACGGCGAGCGCGATGCCGTGGCGAACGCCGCGAACCTGGCGGCGCTCATCTTCGGCACGTGGCCGGATCTCAATTGGGCCGGCGTGTATTTCGTGCGCGGCACGGAGCTGGTCCTCGGGCCCTTTCACGGAAAACCCGCCTGCGTGCGGATCGCGTACGGCGCCGGCGTGTGCGGCACGGCGTGGTCGACCGGAGAAACGCAGGTCGTCCCCGACGTCCATGCGTTTCCCGGCCACATCGCCTGCGACTCGGCCTCGAACTCGGAGATCGTGGTTCCTATCCGCGCCGGAACGCGTATCGCCGGCGTACTCGATCTCGATAGCCCGTCCCACGCGCGGTTCGGCGAAACGGAACGCGCGGCGCTCGAGGAGCTGGCCGACCTCTATGCGTCCTGCTGCGATCTTCCGTGAACGCGCCGGGGCTCGAAACGGATCGATTCGTGCGGGCCTCGTTTGCGCTCGAGCGGCGAGAGTGCGGATGCGCGGTCGTCGAAACGCCGCAGCGCCGCGACTACTGGTTCGGCAATTGTCTGGTGCTCGATCGCGCGCCGCCGCCGGCGCGGTACGAGTCGTGGCTCGCGCGCCACGCCGAGATCTTCGCGGGAACGGGGGCAGCGAAGCGCGTCGTGCAGTGGGAGTCCGGCGGCGCCCGCGACGCTCCGGAGCGGCCGTCACGGCCCGAGATCGGCTTCGAGGTCTCGGCGGTCATGATTTCCGATGCGACTCCGGTCGCGGTGCCGCGCGGGGACGTCGCGCTGCGCGCGCTCGCCGGCGATGCGGACTGGTCTCGCGTCGAGCGGTTGGAGAGCGCCGAGGCGGCCGGAGCGCCGCCGTCGTTCGCGGATTTTTGCGCGTGGCGTACGCGCACGATCCGGCTCGACGTCGAGCGCGGGATCGCGTGCGTCTACGGCGCCTTCGCGGAGGGCGTGCTGGTCGCATTCGCGGGCTGCTACGCGCGCGCGGATTGGATCCGGTTGACGACGCCGGTGACGGCGCACGCATTCCGCCGGCAAGGGCTCTTTTCGTCGCTGTTCGCACGCGCCGTGGGGTCCGCGCGCGACCGGTTCCCCGGCGCTCGCATCGTCGTCGTCGCCGAAGCGGATAGCTCGCCCGAACGTCTCTACCGCTCGCTCGGGTTCGCCGTCTGCGGATACCAATACGCCCTGGTCGAATAGCACGCGGCCTTGCGACGCGACGGACGAGGCGCCGATGGGCGCCCGATTCGTTCTCTAATCGCTCTCTAAGCGCGGGCCGCGCCAGGGTCGTAACACCGCTCGTGCCTGCGGGTAAAGGCGTAACGCCGACACACACGTCATCGCCCGCCGCGGGGGCGATCCGTCGCGTCGCCGTATAGGCTAGGGTTCACGTTTGACCGGAGGTCCCGTTGCTTTCCCCGTATCTTCGCGCCGCCGTCTCGTCGGCCGTCATTCTGGCGGTCGCGCTTCCCGCGGCCGCTCCCGCCCAGTCTCCGGCGCCTTCCGCCGTCGCGTCGCCGGCCACGACCGGCGTCACGCGCGCGACGCTCGATAACGGGCTGCGCGTCGTGATCGTGCGCGATCCGCTCGCGCCGGTCGCGACCGTGTACGACAATTATCTCGTCGGTGGGAACGAAACGCCCGCCGGCTTCCCCGGCATGGCGCACGCGCAGGAACACATGGCGTTTCGCGGGTGCGCCGGGGTCAGCGCCGATCAGACCTCCGCGATCTTCGCGCAACTGGGCGGCGACGGCGATGCCGATACGCAGCAGAACGTCACCCAGTTTTTCACGACCGTGCCGTCCGCCGACCTCGACGTCGCGCTGCACGTCGACGCGGCGTGCATGCGCGACATCGACGATTCCGACGCGCAGTGGAAACAGGAACGCGGTGCGATCGAACAAGAGGTGGCGCAAGACAACAGCAATCCAAGTTACAAGGCGTTCACGCGCCTGCTGGCCGACGTCTTCGCGGGAACGCCGTACGCGCACGACCCGCTCGGCACGCGGCCGTCGTTCGACAAGACGACCGGGGCGCTGCTGAAGAAGTTCTACCGCGACTGGTACGCGCCCAACAACGCGATCCTGGTGATCGCGGGCGACGTCGATCCGCAGAAGACGCTCGCGACGGTCAAGGAACTCTACGGCTCGATTCCGGCGCACGCGCTTCCGGCGCGCCTCCCGATCGACTTGAAGCCGGTCAAAGGCGAGTCGTTTTCGCTGGACAGCGACCTGCCGTACGTCCTTACGTTCACGGCGTACCGCATGCCGGGATCCGACGAACCCGATTTTGCCGCAACGCAGGTGCTCTTCGACGTGCTCGCGAGCCAGCGCGGCAACGTCTACGCCCTCGGACCGGAAGGCAAAGCCCTCGAAGCGTCGGCGCAACTCTCGGTCACCTACCCGAAGGCAAGCCTGGGCCTCGTGTACGGCGCGCTACCCGCCGGCGCCGACGTGCGGGCCTTCAACGCGACCCTCGCCGGGATCGTCGCCGACTACGTGAAAAACGGCCTTCCCGCGGACCTCGTCGAGGCCGCCAAGCGCCAGGAGATCGCTTCCGCCCAGTACGCGCGCAACTCGATCGAGACGTTGGCGGGCACGTGGTCGTCGGCCCTGGCCGTCGAAGGCCGGCAGTCGCCCGACGACGACGTCGCCGCCATCGCGGCCGTGACGCCCGACGACGTGAACCGCGTCGCCCGGAAGTATCTCGACCCGGCGAGCGCGGTGACCGCGACGCTGGTCCCCAAGCCCTCGGGGAAGGCCGTCTCGTCCCACGGGTTCGGCGGCGGCGAGGTGACGACGTCGCAGCCGACCAAGCCGGTCGCGCTGCCCTCCTGGGCGGCCGCGAAGCTGGCGCAAATCACCGTTCCCGATTCGACGCTGTCGCCGTCGGACGAGACCTTGCCCAACGGCCTGCGTCTGATCGTGCAGCCCGAGAGCGCGAGCGATACGGTGACCGTCTACGGCTCGATCCGCCACCAGGACGACTTGCAGACGGCGCCCGGCAAGGAAGGCGTCGAAGACGTGCTCGAGGGGCTGTTCCCGTACGGGACGACCACGCTCGACCGGATCGCGTACCAAAAGGCGCTCGACGACATCGCGGCGCAAGAGTCCGCCGGCCTGAGCTTCTCGCTGCACGTGCCCAAAGCCAGCTTCGATCGCGGCGTGCAGCTGCTGGCCGACAACGAGTTGCACCCCGCCCTGCCCGCGCCGGCGTTCGCCATCGTCCAGAAGCAGACCGCGCAGACGCTGGCGGGCGAGCTGCAAACCCCCGACTATATCGCGCAGCGCGCGACCGATCGCGCGCTCTACCCGAAGGGCGACCCGGAGCTACGCGAAGCGACGCCCGCGACGGTCTCGGCGCTCGGGCTCGACGACGTCCGCACGCAGTACGGCGCCGTTTACCGTCCCGACATGACGACGATCGTCGTCGTCGGCAACGTCACGCCCGCCGAAGCGCGGACGACGATCGAGAAGTACTTCGGCCAATGGTCGGCCGTCGGCGCGAAGCCCAACACCGACCTGCCGAAAACGCCGCCCAACAAGGCATCGGCGGCGGTCGTGCCCGATGCGAGCCGCGTGCAGGACGAAACGTCGCTGATCGAAACGGTCGACCTGACGCGCACGAGCCCGGATTATTATGCGATCGAGCTCGGCGACCACGTGCTGGGCGGCGGCTTCTACGCGACGCGTCTGTACCACGACCTCCGCCAGGTCGCGGGTCTCGTCTACGACGTCAGCAACGGCCTCAGCGCCGGGCGCACGCGCGCGACGTACCACATCAGCTACGGTTCGGATCCGCCCAACGTCTCCAAGGCGCGCACGCTTGCCGAGCGCGATCTGCGCGCGATGCAGACGACCGACGTGACGCCGGGCGAATTGCAGCAAGCCAAAGCGATCTTGCTGCGCCAGCTGCCGCTCGCCGAATCGAGCGAGGACGACGTCGCCGCATCGCTCGCGGCCGATTCCATCGAGCAGTTGCCGCTCGACGAACGCCATCGCGCCGCGCTGATCTATGCGGGCCTGAGCGCCGAGCAAGTGCGCGCGGCCTTCGCGAAGTACATCCGGCCGTCGGCGTTCGTGCAGATCGTGGAAGGACCCAATCCGTCGTGACGCCGGCGGGTACCGGGATTTACGCGTGTCCGCACTGTAAGCGTCACCTGCTCGGCGATGCGGGCGCGCTGCGCTGCCCGGCCTGTTCGCGGGTCTACCCGGTCGACCGGGACATGCCCGACTTCCTCGGGGAAACGCTGTCGCTCAGCTCGGATCCGGTGCTGCGGCGCATGACCGGCATCGACCGGATCGCGCGCATCTACGAGACGCGGCTATGGTACCCGGTCGTCCTGACGATCTTCGGCGGCGTTCGCAGCCCGTCGCTCGCGCGGCTGATCGGTACGATGTCGGCTAACGTCCGTACGGCCGAAGGCCGCGTGCTCGACGTCGCGTGCGGTCCGGGCACCTTCGGCCGGCGGATCGCGTCGCCGTCGAAGGAGGTCTTCGGAATCGACGTCTCCTGGGGAATGCTGCGGCAAGGCGCGGCGTACGCGGCGAAGGAGGGCATCCGCAACCTGCACTTCGCGCGTGCCAGGGTCGAGGCTCTGCCCTTCGAGGACCGCGCGTTCGACGCTGCGCTCTGCTGCGGTTCGCTGCACCTCTTCGCGGATACGGTGGCGGCGTTGCGCGAGATCGCTCGCACGATGAAGCCCGGCGCGATGCTGTCCGTCTTCACCTTCGCCGCCGGACGCGGCGGCATCCTGAGGTTTCGCCGCGTGCGCGAGTGGAGCCGCAAGCATCAAGGTCTGCACGTCTTCGAGCTTCCGCAGTTGGAACGGTTCTTGAATGCGTCGGGGTTTACGGATTTCCGCCCCCGACTGTCGGGCTCGATCCTCACGTTCAGCGCCCGCAGAACGGCGTAGCGCGCTCAGAACGTCCGGCCGGAGCGGCCGGTGAGTTCTTCGGCGATCGGCCCCAGCGCGTCGTCGGGCAGGAACGTGAGCGCCCCGACGACCAGCACGACGAAGATCGGCAAGATACCGAAGAGGGGCGTGTCGGTGCGCAAGGTCCCGCGCGTGACGTCGTTACGTGGTTTGGCGGCCAGATAGCCTGCTCGCTTGATGCTTTCCTGCGACGCCATCGGCCGCCGGTGATGGTCTGAGCCGCACCGTCGAGCGTCCTTACGGTGCGGTACGCCGCGAAGTTCTGCGGTTCGCCCTGCCAGACGAACGCCACGCGAAGACGATCGAGAGAGGCAGCAGCACGTATAACGTGTCGCGCGTCAGGTCGACCCAGAAATTTCCGATTACGGAAGTTTTCTCGCACGCAAGAGAGCGTGCCGGCGCGATCGCGACCGTGAGCCCAAGTGCCGCGGCGATGAAGGTCTGCCACGCGAGCCCGGCCATTTGCGAGAAGTAGCTCAGCGCGTTCTCGCCCGCGTAGAACTGCCAGTCGGTCGTGGTGGCGAAACTGACGGCGGTGTTCCACGCCAGGTCGGGCGCCAGGCGGGCGAAATGTTGCGGGTCGAGCGGCAGGGCGGCCTGCAGCCGCAAGATGCCGTAGACGAACGCGACCGAGGCGACCGACATCGCCAGCAGCGCGAACGCGTACGTCTGCCAGGACATCTCGTTGCGCGGGTCGATCCGGCAGAGCCGGTACACCGCGTTTTCCAGCGGCAAGCCGACCGGCGTGGCGAACGTGCGCCGGCCCGCGAAGACGTCGTCGAGATATCCGCCCAGCGGCTTGACCGTGGCCAGCAGGACCACGAAGAACGCGAGCGCCGTGACGATCACAGCCGTGACGATCACAGAGGAAGCTTAGTCCCGCGGCGGGGCCGCGGGTATCCGTCAGCCGGCCGATCCGTTCGGTTCGCCGGTCAGCGCCGCGCGCCCGCGTCGAACACCGACGGTTGCGCGCGCTGCGCCCCGGGTGGGGGTACCGTGTCGTCGCGGATGCGCGCGGGTTGCGACGCCATGGCGACGTACACGACCGGAACGAGCACGAGGGTCAGCAGCAGCGAACTCGCCAGTCCCCCGATGACGACGATCCCGAGCGACGATTCGGCCTGGGCGCTCGGATCGAGGACCAGCGCCAGGGGGATCATGCCGGCGATCATCGCGGACGTCGTCATGACGATCGGGCGGAACCGCTCGCGTGCCGCTTCGCGAATCGCATCGATGCGCCCGAGTCCGTCCCGCTGTCGCGCGTCGGCAAAATCGACCAGCAGGATGCCGTTCTTGCTGACGAGCCCGATCAGCAGAACCGACCCGATCAGCGAAAAGAGGTTGAGCGTCTGGTGGGTGACGGCGAGCGAGCCGAGCGCTCCGACGACGGCGACCGGCACGGCGAACATGATGATGAACGGCGTCCGGTAGCTGTTGTAGAGCGCGACCATCAGCAGATACACCAGGACGCTCGAGAGGGCGAGGGCGATCGACATGCCTTTGACGGTCGAACCGACCTGCTGTTCGTTGCCGCCTGCCGACGGCGCGACCGTCACCCCCGCCGGCAGGTTCAGGTTAGCCAAGCGGCGCGAGAAGTCGCGCTGCACGTTGGAGAGCAGTGCTCCCGGCGCGAGGTTCGCGCCGACGTACACCACGTTCGAGCGGTTGATGCGCATGATGATCGGCGGCGCGGGCGTCCGTACCAGCCTCGCGATATCGCCGACGTGCACGATCGAACCGTTGGACGCGCGGATCGGAATCGTGGCGATCGAGGCGAGCGATTGCTGGTCCTCGAGCGGATAGGTGACGATCACGTCCTTGAGCCCGTCCGCGCCCGTGAACTGGGTCGCGAGATCGCCGCCGAACGACGCCTCGATCGCGGTCGCGGCGGTGCCCACGCTGGCGCCGAGCGCGCGGGCACGGTCGCGGTTGAACTCGATGTCGAATTGCGGCGCGTTCGCGACGGCGGAACTGGTGACGTCGATGGCGCCGGGCGTGGCGGCGAGCGCCGCGGCGACCTTCGCCGCGTAGGCTTCGGGCGCTCCGTTGACGCTCGAGACGACCTCGTCGACCGGTTGCGCGTTGCCGCCGGAGATGTCGGTGGCGGGCACGGCGACGACGGTCGCTCCCGGCAGGAGCTTCTGCGCCTGAGCCTGCAGGCGGTTCGCCCAGTACGCGGTCGAATGCTGCCGGTTGTCGGTCAAGTAGGCGTCGATCTGGCCGACGGCTGCGTTTTGGATGTAGCCCGTGAGCTGCCCGAGGTACGCGCCCGCCGTCGACGATTCGGCGCGCAGGTCGGGGACGGCGTCGACGATGCGCTCGACCGCGAGCGTGTTGCGCCGCGTCGTCTCGAGCGGCGTGCCGCTCGGACCCGTCAACGTGATGTAGAGCTCGCCGCGGTCGACCGGCGGGATGTACTCGAACCCGATCAGTCCGAGGGGAATCAGCGCGACGGCGCACAGGAGCGAGAGCACCGATATCGCGGCGACGATCCGGCCGTGGCCGAGCGCCCACGCCAGCACCCGGGTCGCGTACCATTCGCGCAGGCGCTCGAATTGGTGCGTAAACGCGGCGATGACGCCCCACGGCTTCCAGGCCGAGAGCAGCGCCCAGCGGCCGGCCAGCGTCGGCGTGATCGTGAACGAGACGAACAGCGACGTGAGCGTCGCCGTGGTCACGACCAGCCCGAATTCACGCAAGAACAGGCCGACCGATCCCGGCAAGAACGAGATCGGCAAGAAGACGACGACGTCGACCAGCGTGATGACGATGGCGGCCACGCCGATCTCGCTGCGGCCGTTGATCGAGGCTTCGGTCGGGCCCTCGCCAGCGTTGAAATGCCGTTCGACGTTCTCCAGCACGACGATCGAGTCGTCGACCAGGATCCCGATGATCAGCGTCATGGCGAGCAGCGAAACCGTGTCGAGCGTGAAGTGCGCGAGCTGCATCGCGGCCAGCGTCACCAGCAGCGAGGAGGGGATCGCGATCATCACGACGATCGCGTTGCGCCACGACCGCAGGAAGAACAGCATCACGACGCCGGTGAACAGAATCGCCTCGATCAGCGTGCGGATCACGCCCGTGAGCTGCTGTTCCGTGTAGGTCGACTGCACGTTGAGAACGTCGAAGGTGACGTCGGGATAGGTGCGCCGCAACTCGGGTAAGATCGCGAGCACGCGGTTGGACGTCTCGACCTCGCTGACGTCCGCCGACTTCTGGATATCGAGTACGACGCAGGGGACGCCGTTCGAGTACGAATAGACGCGCTGGGTCTCGTAGGCGTCCCGCACGTTCGCGACGTCGCCGATGCGGAACAGGCGGGTCGACGTCGACCAGACGTCGGTCGAGCCGGCCGAGGGGTTCGTCGTCGAAGCCGAGAGCAGCAGGTTCGCGACGCTGGGCGCGTCCTGGATGTCGCCGCGGACGTCGAGGTTCGTCTCGCGGTTCTTCGAGTACAGGATGCCGCCGGGCGCGCGCACGTTGTTGTTGGTCACGCTGCTGACGATGTCGGTCAGCGTGAAGCCCGACGACGTCAGCTGCTTGGGGCTGACGTCGATCTGGATCGACGGCGTGACCACGCCGTTGTCCTGGACGAACGAGACGCCGGGAACCTGTTCGATGGCGGGCACGATCTTGTTGATCGTCAGCGACGAGAGGTCGCCCGGCGACAGCGACGTCGAGCGGACGACGAGCGACGTCACGACGGCTTCGCTCGGGTTGTAGAGCGAGATCTGCGGCGTCTGCACGTCGTTGGGAATCGAGCGCTGCGCGTTCTGCACGCGGCCCTGGACCTGCACGAGGTCGTTGTTCTGGTCCGACGTCAAGCTGAAGACGGCCACGATCGAGGCTTGCCCCGGCTGGATCGAGGTCTCGAGGTAATCGAGATCGGGAGTGCCCGCGATCTGATCTTCCAGCGGCCGCACGATCGCGTCGCGCATCTCCGTCGTCGAGGCGCCGGGATAATTGACCAGTACCTGGATCGAAGGCGTGTCGGTGCTGGGAAACTGCTGTTTCACCAGGATCGCGGCGGCCACCGAGCCCGCCAAGATCACGATTGCGAGAAAAACGGTGACGAGCGTCGGCCGTGCGACGAACAGACGCGTCAGCCACATGCTAGCGTGCCGTCTCCGTGGCGAACGCCGGCCGGCGCGAGGGGTGCCCGTCGGCGCTCTCGGCGCCGGCGTCCTTCGGCGGACCGGGTGCGATCCACACGAACATGATGGGGACCAGCACGAGCGTCAGCAGCAGCGAACTCGTGAGCCCGCCGATCACGACGGTGCCGAGCGAACGCTTCGCCGCCGAACCGGGGTCCAGCGCCAGGGCGAGCGGCAGCATGCCGGAGATCATCGAGACGGTCGTCATCACGATCGGGCGGAAGCGTTCCCGCGCCGCCGCTTTCATGGCGGCAAACTTCTCCATCCCCCCGTCGACCTTGAGTTCGGCGAAGTCGACCAGCAAGATTCCGTTCTTGCTGACGAGGCCGACCAGCATCACGACGCCGATCAGCGAAAACAAGTTCAGCGTCTGGCCGGTGATCGCGAGCGCGCCGAGCGCCCCGACGGCCGCGACGGGTACGGCGAACATGATGACCAGCGGCGCGCGGTATGCGTTGTACAGCGCGATCATCAACAGGTAGACGAGCGACAAGGAGAGGATCAGCGAGACGCCCAGACCGTTGACGGTCTGCACCAGGTTGGCCTGATTGCCGCCCGCGCCCGTACCGACGATCACGGTGTGCGGGAGGTTCAACGCCTTCAGGCGCTGGGCGAACGCCTTTTGCACGTTCGAGATCGCCGCCCCCGGGGCCACGTTCGCGCCGATGTGGATCACGGTCTGGCGGTTGTTGCGCGTGATCAGGACCTGCGTCGGCTTGCTGACGAGCGTCGCGATGTCGGAGAGGTGGATCAGCTTGCCGCTGCTGTTGCGGATCGCGATGTCGCGCAGGTTGGCCTCGTGCTCGGCGTAGCTCTGCGGATAGAGCACCTGCACGTATTTCGTGCCGTTGACCGTATCGAATTGGGTGGCCAGCGTTCCGCCGAAGGCCGCGCGCACCGCCTGCGCCGCCAGCCCGATGTTGACGTTGAGGACGCGCGCGCGGTCGCGGTTGAATTCGATGTCGAACTGCGGCGCGAGCGTCGCCGCCGAGCTGTTCACGTTCGTCGCGCCGGGCGTGTCGGAGAGCGCTTGAAAGACCTTGTCGGCGTAGGCGTCGGGTTCGCCGCGCGTCGTCGCTACGGTCACGTCGATCGGCTGCGCGTTGCCGCCCCGCGTGCCGGTCGCCGGTACGGCGACCACCTTGGCGTCCGGAACGAGCCGGCGTGCCATCGCGGTCATGCGGCGCGCGATCTGGTCGGTCGAGTTCTTGCGATCCGCCTTCAGGATAACCCGCATCTGCCCCGTCGAGCCGACGTTGATGCTGCCGCCGAAGCCGGCCTGCGAGCTGCCCGTCGTCGAGATGATCTGCTGGACGCCGTCGATCTGCATGAAGGCGTCGGTGACCCGGCGGATCGCTGCGTCGGTCGTCGCGAGCGGGGTTCCCGTCGGAAACTGGACGTTCGCGAAGATCTGGCCGCGATCGACCGCCGGAATGAAGTCGAAACCCACGAACCCGAGCGGAATCAAGGCGATCGCACCCGCGGTCAGCAGTGCGGCGCCAGCGACGATGGGAATCGCGAAGCGCATCGCGGCCGCCAGAATCCGCTCGCTGTAGAACGTGCGCAGGCGCTCGAAGCCGTTCCCGAACGCGACGATCGGGCGCGGCGCCTTCCACGTCGAGAGCAGCGACCAGTTGCCGGCCAGCGCCGGCGTGATCGTGAACGAAACTCCGAGCGACGTCAGCGTCGCGATCGTGACGACGAGGCCGAATTCGCCGAGGAAGCGGCCGGTCTGCCCCGGCAGAAACGCGATCGGCAGGAAGACGACCACGTCGACGAGCGTGATCACGACGGCGGCCGCGCCGATTTCCGCGCGGCCCAGGATCGCGGCGGTCCGCGGCGCTTCCCCGTCCTCGTAGTGGCGCTCGACGTTCTCGAGCACGACGATCGAATCGTCGACGAGGATCCCGATGATCAACGTCATCGCGAGCAACGAGACCATGTCGATCGTGAACCCCCCGAGCTTCATGACGAAGAGCGTCACGAAGAGCGACGTGGGGATCGCGATCATGACGACGATCGCGTTGCGCCAGGATTTGAGGAACACGAGCATCGCGATGCCCGTGAAGACGATGCCTTCGACCAGCGTCTGCAGCACGCCGAAGAGCTGCGCTTTGGTGTCGTCGGCTTGGACGTTGAGCACCTTGAAAGCGATGTCGGGATACTTCGCTTCGATGGCGGGCAGCGCGGCGAGCACGGCCTCGGACGACTGCACTTCGCTCGCGCCCGTGGCCTTTTGCACGTTGAGCGAAATCGCGGCCTGACCGTTGACGTACGACATGACCCGCTTGGGTTCGAACGAATCGGTGACGCTCGCGACGTCGCCGATTCTCGGCAGCAGCGCCGACGTCGAGAACGGTTCGGTCGTCTCGGAGGCGGCTCCCGACGATGCGGCGCCGGACCCGCTGGAACCGGACGACGCCACGACGGTGGCCGAGCCGAAGTTGCTCGTCGTCACGATCGTCGTGCTTCCCGTTACCAACGAGTTTGCCGGCGTCGCCGCGGCGAGCGGCGCGACCGCCGGGGCCGTCGCGGCCGGCGCCGGCGGGGCGTTGACCACGATCGTCGTGGTGGACGCGGCCGTGGCGACCGGCATCGGCGTGATCGCGGCGACCGGCGCCCCGGCCGGCCCCGGCGCCCCGCCCGCAACCGGAGCGCCGGCGGCGACGAGCGTCGTGGTCGTGCTCGCCGACAGCGCGGGGGTCGCGGCCGGGCTCGGTGGCGGCGTGACCGGCGCGCTCGACGCGCGGGCGTTGGTCGCAGCACCGGTCGCGCTTGCCGACGACGCGCTCGAGGCGCCCGAACTCCCTGCGCCGAGGCTCGAGCTCGCGACGCTCGACCCGGCCGAGGCCGCCGACCCGCCGGCGCCGCCGGCGCCGCCTAACGGTCGCGGACAACGCGTTGGAAGCCGCGAACCCGTTGCCGAGCGAGAGGGCCTGGTTGGTCGAACCGGCCGTATTGCTGTACTTGACGGTCAGCGCCCCCGACGGCGAGGTCGCGCCGTGCAAGACGGCGGTGTTCGAGTTCAGCAGGGTCTCGGCGACCGACTGCGGCGTCTGGACGTCGCCGCGCACGTCGAGCGACGTCTCGCGGTTCGTCGAGTACGCGATGCCGCCGGGCGCGCGCGCGTTGTTGGCCTGAATCGAACTGACCACGTCCGTGGGGACGAAACCGCGGCTCGCGAGCTTTGCCGGGTCGAGCAAGACTTCGAGCGCCGGCGTTACCGAACCGTTGGCGGTGACGCTCGAGACGCCGCCGACCTGTTCGAGATCGGGCACGACGTTGTTCGTGACGATCGCCGAAAGCGCCGCGGCGCTCAGCGAGTGCGACGTGACCGAGAGGGTGACGATCGTCGCTTGGGCCGGATCGAACGAGCGCGTCGCCGGCGCCGGCAGATCCTGCGGGAGCGCCGCTTTGACCGACTGCAGGCGGTCCTGTACCTCGGTGAGATCGGTCGTCTGATTCGAATCCAAGGTGAACGTCGCCGAAATCGAGGCTTGGTTCTGCTGGATCGACGTCGTGATGTGATCGAGATACGGGGCGCCCGCGATCGCGTCTTCGATCGGCCTTACGACGGAGTCGCGCAACTCCGACGGCGACGCGCCGGGATACGCGACGCTGGTGTTGATGGTCGGAAAATCGATGTTGGGAAACTGCTGCTGCACCAGCGTCGCCAGCGCGAAGCTCCCCGCGAGCGCGATCAGCGCGATCAGCACGAACACGAGCGGGGGCCGGTTGACGAAGAGCTGGGTGATCCGCCGCATCAGTTCTGCGCGATCGATTGTCCGTCGGCGAGTCCGAGCTGCCCGTTGGAGATCACGCTCTGACCGGCCTTGAGGCCGGTTACGATCGAGGTCGTGCCGTCGCTGCCGAGTTCGCGTACCTTGACGGTCTTGGCGACGACGTCGACCAGCTGGTCTTCCGCGACCATCACCGACGTGTGCGTATCGTCGAGAAAGGCGGTCGTCGGGATTCCAACGCCGTGAACCGGCGGCAGGTCGATCGTGGCCGAGACCGGCAACCCCGCCTGGAGCTTCCCGTCCGCGTTTTGCAGGAGCACCTGCACTGTGAAGTTGGTCGAGCCGGGAGTCACCTGGCCAAGCACGGCCACGACCTTGCCGCTGAACTCCCGTGCGCCCGCGCCGCTGACGGTCAAGGCGACGTCCGCGCCGGGCTGGATGGCGAACGTGTCCTCGCTCGACGCGTTGAGGTCCGCATAGACCTTGTCGAGCTCTTGGATCGTGAAGACCGTTCGCGACCCCGGATATTCGCCCGGGTTGAGATTGCGGTTGGTCACGACGCCGTCGACCGGCGACCGGATCGTCGCCTTCTCGATCTGCGTCCGGTACTGGGCGATCTGCGCGCGCGCTTGTTCGATTGCGGCGCGGGCAGCCGCGGCGTCCGCGACGGCCGATGCGACGGTCGCCGCTTGGAGGCCGCTCGCCGGCGTCCCGTTCACCTGCTGATTGGTCAGCGCCGTCTGCAAGTTGGCTTCGGCCGTACGAACCGCAGCCTCGTCGTTGACGACCGTCGTCGCCTGCTGGTCGACGGCCTGTTGCGCGACGTACCCGCTCGCCAAGAGCTGGCGATCGCGGGTAAGGTTCAGCCGATCGTTGGAGAGATTCTGGCCGGCTTGCGCGAGCGCGGCCCGAGCCGCTTTGACCTGGTCGTTCCCCGTCCCGATGTTCAGCGTCGCGGTGTAGCGCGTCTGCGTGACCTTCGCGTCGTTGGACTGGGCCGTACGGATGTCGGTGTCGAGCACGCCTTGCGCCTGGGCAAGCTGGGCCTGCAGATCGGCGGTGTCCAGAACCGCCAGGACCTCGCCCGCCCGGACATGGTCCCCTTGAAGGACGTCGACCCGATCGGTCGGTTCGCTCAGGGAACTCGTGATCGCGACGTTTTCGTACGGCGCGATCACCCCCGAGATGGCCGACGTGCCGCGTACGGTCGTCACGCGCGCCGCGCTGGTCGGCACCGGGTTCGGCGACGCCCCCCCGCGCGCGCGCGTGCCGCCGTTCTGCGCGCACCCCGCCGCCGACAGCGCCGCCGCAAGCAGCAGCGGGACGACCCGCAGGGCGGAGCCGGCGGGTCTCAGGACTGCGAGGGCGCGCCCTGCCCGCGCTCCTTCCGCATCTCGTCCAGCTTCGCGTGCAACTTGGCACGCTGGTCCGGCGTGAGCACGGTGTCGATCTTCGCCAGTGCCGCCTTGAAATTGGCGCGGCGCGTTTCGGGGTCCGCGTTCGCACTCTCTTTGCGCGCGTTACTCATGATCTCGTGGATTTGACTCTTTTGGTCGTCGGACAACCCCAGGCTCATCAAGACTTGGCCCATCCGGTGGCGGCCGCCGCCCGGCCCCGACGGCGAACCGCCCTCGGCAGCGCCTTGCGACGCGCCGCCGGCCGAACCGGCCGAGTTCGAGTTCGAGCCGCCGCAGCCGCCGAGCGCGAGCGCAACGACGAGCCCGGCGGCGGCGAGACGAAGCCGGGTACCGGTGGGAGAAAACGAACGAACCTTCACGTGCGGACTCCGAAAGCGATGGTCAGGGACGAAACGGCCCTTGAACTATCTCGGCCGATCCTGGGAACGCCCATAGAACGCTCTGGGACTGCTCCCAGGTTTCCGCTGCCCGCCGCGCACGCCTTCGGCCTCAACACGCGCCGTTAGGAGCCGGTCCGGCGGGCGAAGCGGACGCTCGCCGCAACGACGACGATGAACGCCAGGAAGTTCATGGCCAGCACCGTCGGCCACAGCTCGGCCAGCCCGGCACCGCGCAGGATGATGCCGCGCAGGATCTCCAGGAAGTACGTCAGCGGGATGCCGTAGCCGATCCACTGCATGACCGGCGGCATCAGGGAACGCTCGAAGAAGAACCCGGCCAGCAGGATCGAGGGGAGCGTCAGCGCCAGAACCCCGAGCATCGCCTGCACCTGGGTCTGCGCGACGCTCGAGACCAGCAACCCCAGGCCCAGCGCCGCTGCCAAGAACCCGATCGAGAGCAGCAGCAGGAGCGGTACGCTGCCGGCGATCGGGACGTCGAACACCCAGCGCATCGCCGCCAGCACCAGGATGAAGTCGAGGAACCCGATCGCGGCATACGGCGCGATCTTCCCGAGCATGAGCCCGAGCGCGCCGATCGGCGTCACCAGGAGTTGGTCGAGCGTCCCGCGCTCGCGTTCGCCCACGATCGAAAGCGCGGTCAAGAACATCGTGATCAGCTGCATGATGAGGCCGATCAGCCCCGGCACGAGGAAGTTCGCGCTGCGCAGGCCGGGGTTGAAAAGCACCCGCGGACGTACGTCGAGCGTCGTGCGCGCGCCGCCGGCGGCCGCCACCGCGGAGCCGATTGCGAGCGCCGCGTTGTAGGCCGGCTGCGCGATCGTGGAGTCCGAACCGTCGATCAGCACCTGGATCCGGCCGGAACGGCCGGCTTCGACGTCCGCCGTGAAGTTCGGCGGGATATCGAACGCGACGCGCGAGCGGCCGGAGACGACGAAATCATTCAGCTGCAGACGCGAACCCGCGATATCGTCGAGGTCGAACACCTGCGAAGCGCGCAAGGCGTCGAGCAGCTCGATCGAGAGGCTTCCGCCGTCCTCGTTCAAGACGGCCGAGCGCACGTGTTCGACCTTCGTGTTGATCGCGTACCCGAAGATCGTGAGCTGCACGATCGGGAGCATCAGCGCCAGGATCAGCGTGAGCCGGTCGCGCGCGACGTGCCGGATCTCCTTGTAGAGAACGGCGCCGAAACCGGTGAAATCGAACGCGCCGCGTCTCACGCGGCGCCGCGCGCGCGCGTCAGCGCGACGAAGACGTCCTCGAGCGTCGGTTCGATGCGCTGCACGGCCGCGGCCGCGACGCCGAGGTCGCCGGCAATGCGTTGCGGCGTCACCGTTTCGGCGACCAGCAGATGCAGCTCGTCGCCGAAGATCGTCGCGTCGCGCACGTAGGGCTCGCCGCGCGCCGCCCCCAGCATCGCGACGACGTCGCGGCCGCCGGCGCGGTAGCGCTCGGTTCCGTGCGGCGTCACCTCGGGGAGGGCGCGCAGCTCGTCGCGCGTCCCGGCCGCGATCAAGTCGCCCTCGTAGATGTAGCCGACGCGACTGCAGCGTTCGGCTTCGTCCATGTAGTGCGTCGTCACGAAGAGGGCGACGCCGCTTTCGCCCAGCGTGAACAGCAAATCCCAGAGGTCCCGGCGGGCGACCGGATCGATCCCGGCCGTCGGCTCGTCGAGGAAGACGACTTGCGGTTCGTGCAACAGCGCCCCGGCCAGGGCGAGGCGCTGTTTCCAGCCGCCCGAGAGCGTTCCCGCGAGCTGCTTGCGGTACGGCTCGAGCCCGGAGAAGGCGACGAGTGTTTCGATGCGCTCGGCGCGCTTGTGCCGTTCGAGCCCGTAAGCCCGGCCGTAGAATTCGAGGTTCTCGAGCACGGTCAGGTCGGAATAGAGCGCGAACGATTGCGACATATAGCCGATCGTGCGCCGCACGGCGCCGCCGTCGTGGGCTACGTCGAGCCCGCAGATCGTCGCGCTGCCGGAGGTCGGGTCGACCAGGCCGCACAGCATCTTGATCGTCGTCGACTTCCCGCTTCCGTTGGGGCCGAGAAACCCGAAGATCTCGCCGCGCGCGACGCGCAGCGACAGATCGCGCACCACGGTCCGGGTCCCGTAACGCTTCGTCAGGCCGCGGGTTTCGATCGCGCTTTCGCGCTTCACGGGAAGGCGACGTCCACGGTCGTTCCGCCCCGCAGGCGCCCGCTGCGGTCGTGGACGCGCACCTTGACGCCGAACGACAGGTTCGCGCGGTCCTCGGCGGTTTGGACGTTCTGGGGCGTGAACTGGGCCTGCGCGTCGATCTGCTCGACCGAGCCCGGGAAGGTCGTACCCGGATCGGCATCGGAGCGGACGCGGACCGGCAGGCCGAGGCGGATGCGGCCCAGCGCCGATTGCGGCACGTAGACCCGCACGTACGGTTCGCCGTATTCGTCGATCGTCGCGACCGGCGCACCGGCGGCGACCAGGTCGCCCACGTGCAGGTCCGTGCCGTTCACGACGCCCGCCGCAGGCGAGAGCACCACCGTTTCGGCGAGCCGGGCGCGGGCGGCCGAGACGTCGGCGCGCGCGCTCGCCAGCAGCGCGCGCGCTTGCCGCACCTGATCGGGCCGCGCGCCGACGGCCAGGGACTGGTACGCCTGCTGGGCGGCGCGATAGCTCGCGAGCGCGGCCGCGGCGTCCTTGGGCAGCGTCACGTCGCGAGCGTTGGCGAGCTGGTTGCGCGCGGCTCGAACCCCCGCCGCCGTGTCGGCCACCTGGGCAGCGGCACGCGATTCGCGCTCGTCCGCCACGTCGCGTTCCTGCGCCGACTCATCGCCGGTCGCGTACAGCGTGCGCGTCCGGGCGGCGTCCGCGCGCGCCTGCTTCAGGGCGGCGGCGGCATCGGCTTCCTGCGCTTCGGCCTGGTGCAGCTGGGCTTCGAGCACGGCGATCTGGCGCGGTTGCGCCTGCGAGACGTTCTCGTATGCCTCGCGCTGCTGGAGCGCCAGCGCTTGCGCGCGTGCCAGGTCGGGCGCCCGCGCGCCGGCGTTGAGATCCTCGAGCGCCGCTTCGGCCTGGGCGACCCGCCCGGTCGCGGCGCGCAACGCGGCTCGTTGCTGCAGGTCGTCGAAGCGCACCAGCACGTCGCCGGCGCGAACCGGGGCGCCGTCGTCGACCAGGACGGCCGTCACGCGACCGCCGACCGTGCTGCCCACCGCCGCGCTCGGTGCCTGCAAGGTCCCGCTGAATTCGAACCCGCCGGCGCGTTGCCCGCAGCCGGATAGCGCGAACAGCGCGCTCGAGACGAGGGCAACGGCACGACGCGAGAACATCGCTCAGGCGGACCCCGGACGCGGTTCGGGGTAGCGGAGCAGCCCGGTGAACGTCGCGACGTGGTCGAGGGCGAAGCGGCGGCCCCGTTCCATCTCGGCGGCCGAGGCGCCGGCGTTGAGGAAGAGGAAGCGCGTCATCACGATCGGCGCGACGAACTCGAACGCCAGCATCTCCGGGGCCGCATCGGCCCGGACGTTCCCCGCCTGTTGCCATCGCGCGAAGCGCGCTCCCAGGGCCCGCAACGCTTCCTCGATGCCGGCGAGCAGCGGCGCGCGCTTGTCCGGTGAGTCGTTGCCGAACGCGTCGCGCAGCACGACGCTGGCGAACGAGCGGGCCCGCGGCGAGCTCCACGCGGTGACCGCGCCTTCCGCCAAGCGCACCAGCACCTCCGCCGGGTCGTCACCCGGGACCTCGGCGCTCAAGCGCGCGATCACGGCCGGCCCGGCTTCTGAAAGAAGCTCGTCGTAAATCGCCTGCTTGCTGCGAAAGTGCGCGTAGAAGGCGCTTTCGCGAATCCCGACCGCTCCGGTGATCGCTCTGATCGACGCACCCGCGAAGCCCGCCCGCGCGAACGCGTCGAGCGCCGCATCGAGCAACCTGGCCCGCGTCGGCCCGCCTTCGCGCGGCATTACCCGCCACCGCGAAACGGGCCCGGCCGGCCTCGCAAGGACGTCATCGTACGATTATAAACGAACGTTCGTTCACGGATCAAGGCGGTCCGCCGTTGCGGCCCCGCGCGCGCAACTTCGACCGGACGGGCTGCGGTCCAACTGCCGGGAACGTTCATAGCAAAAGCGATGAGGAGCAACCATGGACCTGACTACGAGCTATCCGCGCAGCGTCAAGGACAAGATGGCGGGCGTCGTGATGCTGGCGCGCACTACCGATAAGGCCAAGGCGCATCTCGACGGCAGCCTCGGCGAATATCACTACAACTGCCCGATGGACCAGGCGGTGTTCGGCTTCCTCGGCATCGATGCCGAACAATTCCTCGAGGCGGTCAAGCACGCCAAGCACGCCGGGGATATCGAAGCGTACGCGAAGACCCTCACCGCCAAGAAGACGCCGGCCGAGATCGAGCACTGGAACGCCTCGTTCTTGCAGTATGCGCCGGAGCCCGGCAGCGACGGAGCGGCGTACTTCCACGAGCTTCGCAGCCAGGTCGCGCCGGACCGCACGGACGTCGTCGCCTGGGCGGACCTGCTGGACCTCGACGAAAAGCGCGACGTCCCCCGCCGCGCGGCCGCCACGGCGTAGCGATCGGCGACCGGACGTACCGTGCCGTCGTCGAGTACGACGGCACGAACTTTTGCGGATTTCAGTTTCAGCCCGATCTGCGGACGGTCGCGGGGGAGCTCGAGCGGGCGCTCTCGCGACTGTTCGCCCGCCCGGTGAAAGTAACGTGCGCCGGGCGCACGGACGCCGGCGTCCACGCCTGCGGTCAGGTCGTGTCGTTCGTTTCGCACGACGCGTTCCCGGTCGATAAGCTCGCGATCGCCCTCAATTCGGCGCTACCGCCCGATCTGACCGCGCGCGACGCATCCGTCGAACCCGACGGGTTCTCCGCTCGTGTCTCGGCGCTCGAGCGGCGCTACGCGTATGTCGTGCTCAACCGCCGCGACCCGTCCGCGCTCTGGCGGCGCTACGCGCATCACGAATACCGGGCGCTCGACCTCGAGCGCATTCGCGCGGGCGCGGCGCAGCTGATCGGCGAGCGCGACTTCGTCACGTTCTGCGGCATGCTGCCCGAACGCGGCGGGACGGTGCGCACGCTGCACGCGATCGACGTCGAATCAGACGGCGAGATCGTGCGCTTTGGGATCCGCGGCGCCGGCTTTCTGCACCGCATGGTGCGCGTGATCGTCGGAACGCTGCTCGACGTCGGAGCCGGCCGCCGGACCCCCGACGACGTCGCCGCCATGCTCGCGGCGCGGGACCGCCGCTGCGCCGGCTTTACCGCCCCCGCGCAGGGCCTGTGCTTGGTCGAGGTCGTGTATCCGCACTTCTCGTCGAAGCCCGGCGCGGCGCCGCTCGTGCCCGCCTTCGTTCGCGCGCATCACTCGTCGTAGCGGTTGACCAGGATCTTGACGTTCCGCGTTTTGCCGTTGCGCACGAAAGTGATGTTCACGTGCTGCCGCCCGAACGAAAACGGAAAGACGTAGTCGAACGACTCGGCCCCGTCGCCGTCCTCTTGGACGAAGCGCTGGAAGCGGCCCATGAAGTCTTGCACGGCGGTGCACGGCGCGACGTCGCGGAAGAAGTTGCGGCCGACGACACGTTCCTTCGAGAGGCGGGAGAGGCGGGACTCGTAGCTGTTGTACTGTTCGATGTTCCCGTCGTGGTCGACGGAGATCAAACCGAACGGCAACGCGTCGATCTCCGCTTCCGAAAACTCGAAGAGGTCCTTCGCGTCGAACATGAGGTGCGGTGGTCGTTATGCGAGTGCGGATGGTTCCCTTGTACCGGCGCCGGCCGGCGTGAGCGGTTTTCGCGCCCTCGATTCGGGCGACATCGAGCGGTTATGCGCCGACGGCCGGGTCGAGGCCGTGCCGCGCCGCCACGTCCTGCCGCTGGATGGACCGACCGTCGCGATCGTGACCGGCGGGTACTTCCGGATTTTCCGCAACGCCGCGTTCGTCCGCGACGTCACGCTGGCGCTGGCCTCGCGCGGCGACGTCCTCGCGCCCGGCGCCGCCTTCGGCGACCGCTCGGCGGAAACGGGCGCCCAGGCACTCTCCGAGGGCCACGTCCTGCTGCTGTCGGCCGAGGCGTGGACGCGCCACGCGGAAGCGGAACCCGCCCTGAACCTGAAGCTGGCCGCCTCGGTCGGCCGCCGGATCGCGCGCCTGTACAAGAAGCTCGAGGAGTTCAGCCGGGCGGGCGTCGAGGCGCGCGTCGCGGCCACCCTGCTCGAGCTCGCGGACGACTACGGCACGGCCGCGCCGGGCGGCGTGAAGCTGGACGTCCCGCTTTCGCAGGAGGACCTGGCGCGCCTGGCCGGGACGACCCGCGAGACCTGTTCCTCGACGGTTGCGGACTTCGCCCGGCGCGGCCTCGTCAAGGGCGGCCGGCTGCGGGGGATGCTCGTGCTGGACCTTCCCGCGCTCGCCGTGCTGGCCGAGTCGGGCCTGTGACCCGGGGCCCGGCTCGGCCCGGCTCACGTTGACAGGGGGAGCCGCTTTCGGTAGTATTCGAGGGTTGTTCCGGCCCCTCGGGGCTGTTTTTCGCTCGTCCACCCGCCAAAGGCCCGTTCATGCGCACCTACCAACAGAAAACGGCAGAGACCCAGCACGACTGGTACGTGGTCGACGCCACCGGCCAGCGGCTCGGCGTGCTCGCCGTGCGCATCGCGAAAGCCCTTTCCGGGAAGCACAAGCCCTCGTGGACCCCGCACATCGACGACGGCGACCACGTCGTGGTCCTCAACGCCGACAAGATCGAGCTGGGCGGCAACAAGTGGACCCAGAAGGTCTACCATCGCCATAGCGGGTTCCCGGGCGGGCTGCGCACCGAGACGGCGCTGGACGTGAAGCGCAAGTATCCCGAGCGGCTGATCGAGCGTGCGGTGCGCGGTATGCTGCCGACCAACCGCATGCGCGACGTGCAGCTGCGCCGCCTCAAAGTTTACGCGGGAGCCGAGCATCCGCACGTGCCCCAGCAGCCGAAGGAGCTCTTCTAGGTGGAATCTACCGAACAGTTCGGCGGGACGGGGCGTCGCAAGCGCGCGGTCGCTCGGGTCAAGCTGGTCCTGGGTCAGGGCGTCATCACGATCAACTCCAAGCCCGTCGACGAGTATTTTCCGCGGCAGAGCCTCCTGCAGATCGTCCGCCAGCCGTTGGAGGTCACGCAGACCGGGTCGCGCTTCGACGTCAGCGTGAAGACGGAGGGCGGCGGCGTTGCGGGCCAAGCGGGTGCGGTGCGCCACGGCATCGCGCGCGCGCTCGTCGAGATCGACGAGTCGTTCCGCGAGTCGCTGCGCCGCAACGGCCTGCTGACGCGCGACCCGCGCGAAAAAGAGTCCAAGAAGTACGGTCGCAAGCGCGCGCGCAAGCGCTTCCAGTTCTCGAAACGCTAAGGCGTTAGGGCCGGCCCGGCGCCGGCTTCGGGAAGATCGCGTACGCCGCGACCAGTTCCTTGCGGCCCTTGATGCGCAGGTCCAAACGATGCAACGGCCGCGAGATGGAACCCGCGGCCGCAATCGTTTCCGCGTCGCAGTAGATCGCCCCGGCGGGAGCGGCACCCTGCAGGCCGCTCGCGAGGTTGACCGCGTCGCCGATCACGGTGTAATCCATGCGCTTGGCGCTGCCGAAATGGCCGGCCACGACCTCGCCCGTCGCCAAGCCGACCGAGATCTGCAGCGGGTAATCGATGCGCGGGCCGAGTTCGGCGACGACGTCGTGCAAAGCGATGGCCGCGGCCACGGCGCGAGCCGCGTCGTCTGCGCGGACGCGCGGCGGTCCGAAAACCGCCATGACGCCGTCGCCGTAGAACTTGTCCAGCAGGCCGTCGTGGGCGAACACGATGCGGACCGCCTCGTCGAAGTAGCTATTGAGGATCTCGACCACGCGTTCCGGCGGGAGCGTTGCGGCCATCGACGTGAAACCGCGAACGTCCGCGAAGAACATCGTCGCGCGGCGCCGTTCGCCCCCCAGACGAATCGAGTCCGGATCGTGCACGAGCGAATCGACGACGTGCGGCGCGAGATAGCGCGAAAACGATTCTTGGATGCGGACCGCTTTTTCGACTTCGGCGGCGTGCGCTTCTTCGAGCCGGCGCTGCTGCGTCACGTCGGTCACGACGACCGCGACGCCGGTGCCGTCGGGGCTTGCCAGCGGCGACAAGCGAACTTCGAGAACCAGCATCGTCTCGTCGGTTCGCTGCGCCTCGACTTCCGCGCGTAGCGACACCGCGCCGCTGCGGAAGAACGTCTCCAGCAGTTCGGGAAAATCCGGGATCGACGCCGAGATCGCGAAGGCCGGTTTCCCGACCATCTTCTCGCTCGGTATGCCGAACGTCGCTTCGGCAGCGCGATTGAAGGTCGTGATCTCGCGTTTGGCCGAGAGCGTGATCACGCCGTTCGCGATCGCTTCGAGGATGCGCGTCTGAAACGCTTGAAGCGCGGAGATGCGCGCCACGCGCTCGCGCTCCTTCTCGAACATGCGGGCGTTCTCGATCGCGAGCGCCGCCTGGTGCGCGAAGGACGCGAGCGTCTCGCGGTCGCCCGCCGCGGAGAAACCCGGCCCCGCTCGCGAGTCCAGATAGATGGCCCCCAGCGCCTCGCCGCGCACGCGCAGCGGAACGCAGGCGATCGAGCGGGCGTGCAGCGAGACGATCGGCGCCTGGCCGCCGCGCGGTGCGTCGGCCGGGGGATCGGTCGTGAAAATCGCCTCGCCGTTCTCGAGCGTGCGCGCGGCGATCGCGCGCGCGACGGTTTCGCCGTCGCCTTCCAGGGCCGAGCGCTCGATGTCGTACGCGGCCGCCACGCGCGGGCCTTCGCGCAACACGATGAAGCCGCGTTCGGCACCCATCACGTGGACCGCGACGCGCAGCGAATTGCGCAGCACCGCTTCGACGTCGAGCGAGGCGTTGACGAGGTTGGAGGCGTGGGCGAAACGCTGCGCCTTGCCGATCCGCGCCGGATCGAGGCGGCGCGCGAGTTCGTCGAGCGCGTGAAGCGCGGCCTCGTCGCCCGCGCCGATCGCCAGACCGCGCAACGACGCGAGCGCGTCGTTTACGACGCGCTGTTCGTCGATGTCGCTGCGGCCGCGCGGCATCATAAGTACAGGCAGCACCAGTCCGCGGTGAAGCCGGCGTCGCTCATCCAATGCGGCGTGAACTCGAACTTCGCCGACGCCGTCGCGGCGGGGACGAGGAAGGAAACCGTCACTCGCAGCGTCTGGCCCGGGGCGAGGACGCTGCTTTCGGAGAGATCGATCGCTGCGAGCCCGGGCCGTACGCTCGGCGTGTAGATCTTGTCCCCCACCAGCAGATGGAAATCGCCGGGCTTGTACGATTGCGGCTCGTCGTGCGAGGGGTTCTCGACTTGAACGTTGGCGATCGTTACGAATTTCTCGGCCGGATTCTTGGAGGCGCCGGTGCTGATGTCGCCGGCGCTCAATCCGAAGGGTAACGCAACGCGCACCGGCACCGTGTCGGCAAGGGCCGGGAGCGCCCACAGCGCGAGCGAGAGAAGGGTGAACCGGATGAAGAAATGCATCTAGGGTCACTTCCTTTTTCGGTTGCGGCGATGGAGAACGTTAACCGGAACCGTCTCGTCGCCCGTCGGGTCCCGGTCATCGCACGGCACGATCGCGTTCACATCCCGAGCGTATCCTGGAGGCCATGGACATGCTTCCGACCTCCCTGACCGGCGCGGCGGCGGCCGCGCGCGACCGTCTCGCCGGTCTCGCGCGCCAAACCGCGCGAGCCAACGCCTCCGGCGCCGAGGGAGGGCACCTTCAGTTGGCCGGCGTGGCGCGCGAGGCCGTCTTTGCCGACGCGCTCGGCGCCGCGCTGCACGCACGGCTCGAAGAACTCAAGGGCGTTGCGAAATAGACTCGCGCTCCGCGAGGTAGGCGGCGATCCCTTCGCGCCAATCCGGCATGGCCGGCAATCCAAGGCGTGCGAGGGCGCCGTGACCCAAAGCCGAGTAGGCGGGCCGGCGGGCGAAGCCTCCGAAGGTGCTGCTCGCGACGGCCTCGATCGAGGGTGAGAGGCCGGCTCGTCGCAGCGCCTCGCACGCGAACGCGTACCAGGTGCACGAACCCGCGTTCGTCACGTGGTAGGTGCCGAACGCTGCGGCTTCGACGATGCGCCGGATCGCCGCGGCGGCGTGCGGCGCGTACGTCGGCGAGAACGTGACGTCGTCGACGACGCGTAGCGGCTGGCCCGCGCGCGCTTGCGCGAGCATGCGGTCGACGAACGTGTACCCCTTGCCCGTGCTCGTGCGCACGCCGAAGAGCCCGCTCGTACGCACGATGAAATGCCGCGGCGTGCGGCAGCGCACGAGCTGCTCGCCGGCAACCTTGGAGATGCCGTAGACGCTTAGCGGATTCGTCGGTGCGTCCTCGGCATACGGCTCGCGCGCCGTCCCATCGAAGACGTAGTCGGTGCTCACGTGCAGCAGCGCGCAGCCCGCATTCTCGCACTGCGCCGCCAGGTCGTCCACCGCCAGCGCGTTGACCGCAAACGCTCGTTCCGGCAGCGTTTGACAGTGCTCGACGTTATGAAAGGCGGCCGTATTGAGCGCGAGCGTCGGGCGGAAACGCGCGAGCATCGCGGCGATCGCACTCGGCCGTTCGATATCGACCTGCGCGTGGTCGACTCCGGCGGGCTCGACGTCCGAGAACGCGCGCATCAGTTCCGAGCCTAATTGTCCCGCCGCGCCGATCACCACGACGCGCTCGGTCAGCGGGGATGCCGATTGATTCACGGGGCCAGTGTAACGCCCCGGCAACGTTACGTCCACGCGAGCGCGCTACGCTTGGCGCATGAACGAGTTCGACATCCTGCAGTCCGCCGCGGCGGGCATGGACGCTCAGCGCGCGGCCCTGGATCTCGCGGCGCGCAATGTCGCGGCCGCGGAGGCGACGCCGGGGTCGGAGGGCTTCGAGCGCCTCGTGCCGCGCTTCGCGCTCGCCCCCGATCCGGCGGAGGACGACGGCCCCGGCCCCGACGACGGCCCCTTTCCGGGCGACGGCGATGCGGGTGGCCTCCCGGTCCGGTACCTCGGCGCGGTTCCCGAACGGGGCGTCGACGCCGACGCGGTCACCGAGATGGTGGCGGTCCTGAACGCGCAGCGCGCGTACGAGAGCGACGCGTCGGTCTTCGACATCGGGAAGCGTCTGGCCGAGCGCACGATCGACGTGGGGCGGCTGCAATGACCGTCACGCCGCTCGATACCCCTGACGCGGACGCTCCGCTCGCGGCGCCGGCAGCTCCGGACGCGGGGTCGTTCGGGGCCAGCCTGCAGCGCGCGTTCGACGGCGCCGAGGGTGCGCTCGTCCGGGCCGATGCCGCCGAGCGTTCGTTTGCGAGCGGGCGTGGCGGGCTGCAGGAAATGGTCCTCGAGCGCGCACGGGCCGACGTGGCGCTGTCGATCGCGACGGCGGCGGCCACCCGCGCGACGCAAGCGCTTTCCACGCTGCTCGGCATGCAGATTTGACGTGGCGCCGGAGAAGGGTTCGCCGCTGGACGGCGCGCTGGCACGCTGGAACGCGTTGCCGGGGAGGCACCGCGTCGCCGCGGCGTTGCTGGCCGCCGGCCTGCTCGCGGCCGTCGCGCTCGGGGCACTGGCGCAGCGCGACGTTCGGGTCCCGCTGTTTGCGACCCCGCTCCGGACGGAGCAGGTCGCCGAGGTCGTCGACCGGCTGGCGGCTTGGAACGTCTCCTTCGCGGCGCAGCCCGACAACGTGCGCGTCGACGCGGGCCGCCGGAACGAGCTGCTGCTCAAGCTTTCGATGTCGGGCATTCCCCACGCGCACTTGGGGTCGTCCGCCGAGGCCCTCGCGAAGGCCGGCCCCTTGACGCCGCAGTCCGTCCTCGACGCGCAACAGCGCGAAGGCCTGGCGGCCGATCTCGCGACCGGCCTGCGCGGGGTCTCGGGGGTCGACGACGCACAAGTGATCGTCGCGCCCGCGCGCGAGACCGGCTTCGCCGACGAAGCGCCGCAGGCCACGACCGCATCGGTGCGCCTGACGCTGCGGCCCGGGGCGAATCTCTCGCGGAATGCGCTCGAAGGCGTCCGTCAGTTCGTCGCGGCCGCCGTTCCGGGCCTCGATCCCAAGCGCGTCGCGATCCTCGACGACCGGGGCCTGGCCCTGGGCGACGAGATGCCGGCCGGTTCCGAACAGGCGCAAACCCTGCAGGCTTCGCTGCAATCCGTGCTGGACGTGGCGCTCGGCGCCGGGAGCGCGGTCGTTCGCGTGCACGTCGCGTACGATCCGCGGACGCGCGAGGTGCGCGACGTCGTACGCAAACCGCTGGGCGGACGCGCGATCGGAGCCGCGACCAACGACGAACGCTTCAAGAGCGCCGGCAAGCAGTACGTGAAGAGCGTGGCCTCGCTCGACCGCGGGAGCGAAGTCCGCGACGAGCGCGTCGAGACGCCGCCCGGCGTCGAGGAACGGATCTCGGTGGCGGTCGCCGTCGACGCGGCGCGGCACGCGGATCTCGACAAGGTCCGGTCGCTCGCGCTCGGGACGCTCGGGCTCGCGCCGAATCTCGGCGACGCGGTCCATATCGAAGAAGTCGCCTTTCCGCACGAACCGGCCGTCGCCGCCAACGTGACCGTGGCCGCGCTGGCCGGCGCCGCCGAAGCCTTGGCGGCGCCCGCGATCTTCGCGGTCGCGGCGCTGGGCGCGCTGCGCCTCGGGATCAAACCGGCGGTCGCGGCCTGCGAGGCGCTCGCCGCGCGCTTGGCCCTGGCCCGGCGCACGCAGGCCGTTGCGAACTTCGCGCCCGCGCAGGTCCGCGGTGCGCTCGCCGGCGAGCCGGCCCACACGGCGGCCGCCATCATCAGCGCGCTGCCGGCCGCGACGGCCACGGCGGTCCTGGAGCTGTATCCGCCCGAGGAACGGGCCGCGATCGTCCGCCGCATGTCGCGACCGGCCTCGCCGGCGGTTCCCGACTACGAAACGGTGTTGCGCCGTGGATGAGCGCTTCGTGTCTTACGCGTCGCTGCTGCGCGCCGCGCCGCCCGTGGAACCGGCCGCGGCGAGCGCTGCGCCGCCTCGCGACGCCGAGGCCGACGCCGACGCCGGCGCGGCCGTTTTCGAGGAACTGGCCCTGCTGCGCATGGCGGCGCTCGAAGCCTTCGAACGCGCGAGCGCGCGCCTGCTGCGTTCGCTCGCCGACGAGGTGCTGGGGCGCGAACTCGCGCTGGCCCCGCACGACATCGAGGCGCTCGCGGCGCGGGCGCTGGCCGAATTGCGCGGATACGAGCCGCTCGCGCTCGTGCTCTCGCCGGGCGATGCCGCGCGCGTCCGGGTGCCGGTCCCCGTTCGCATCGACCCGGCCTTGCGTTCCGGGGACGCGGTCGTGGAGGTCCGCGACGGTGCGCTGGAATCGCCGGCGGCGTTTCGCCTGGAGGCGCTCCTCGCCCGCGTTCTGAGGAACGCGGCATGATCGCGCGCGCGACGGGTTGCGTGCTGCGCGCCATGGGCGAGACGCTGCTCGTGGCGCTGCCGGGCGCGCGCGTGGGCGACGGCGTGCGAGTCGTGCTGCCGCGGGCCGCCCCGCTCGCCGGTGAGGTCGTGGCGGTGCAGCGCGCCCGCGCCACGATCGCGCCGTTCGGGCCGCTGGCCGGCGTCGGCGTGGGCGACCGCGTGGAACTGGACGCCGACGGTCCCGTCACGCCGTACGGTTTCGGCGTCCTGGGGCGCGCGCTCGATGCGACGGGGAGGCCGCTCGACGGCGGGCCGCCCTTCCCGGTTCCGCTCTACGCCGCCCGGCCGCGGGGCGCGCCGGTGCCGTCCGAGCGCCTGCCCGTGAGCGACGTCTTTTGCACCGGCGTGCGGGCGCTCGACGGGTTGCTGACGCTCGGCCGCGGTGCGCGGATCGGCTTCTTCGGCGCACCGGGCGCGGGCAAGACGACCTTGCTCGAGACGATCGTGCGCGGCGCGCGCGCGGAGGCCGTCGTGCTGGCGCTGGTCGGCGAACGCGGCCGCGAAGCGCAACGCTGGTTCGAACGGCTCGACCGGCGAACGACCGCCGTCTGCGCGACGAGCGACCGCAGCGCCGCGGAGCGCGTGCGCGCGGCCGAGGTCGCGCTGACGCACGCGCAAGTCCTGCGCGACCGCGGCCTCCACGTGCTGCTGATCCTCGACAGCCTGGCACGTTACGCAGGCGCCGTGCGCGAGCTACGCACGGCGCTCGGCGAACCGGTCGGGCGCGGCGGTTATCCGCCCGCGGTCTGGGCGCAAACCGCGAGGTATTTGGAAGGCGCGGGGAATGCGGCGCGCGGTTCGATCACGCTGCTGGCCACGGTGCTCTCCGACGGTGACGACGAGCGCGAACCGCTGTCTGAGGCCGCGCGTTCGCTGCTCGACGGCCACATCGCCCTCTCGAGCGAACTCGCGCGGGCCGGCCGTTTCCCGGCGATCGACGTGCTTGCAAGCACCAGCCGCACGATGCGCGACGTCGTTTCCGCGGACCACGCGCGCGCTGCGGCCCGGGTTCGCGCCGCGCTCGCGCTCCTGGCCGAAACGAGCGACGCGCGGGCGGTCGGGCTCGCCGAGCGCAACGATCCCGCGCTCGCCGCAGCGCTGCGCGCGGAAACCGCGCTCGGCTCGTTTCTGCAGCACGGCGAACCGAGCACCTTCGCGCGATCGTACGCCGCCCTGCACGAGGTCGCGGCCCTGCTGGGAGCCGAGCCGTGAGCGTCGATGCCGATGTGGCCGCGGTGCAGCGGCGCATCGCGTTCATCGCGGCCGCAGACGAGACGCCGCGTGCGGCGCCGGCGCCGCACGCCTTCGGGCGCTCCGTGGAGGCCGCAACCGCCGTGCTGCTGCGCGGCGCCGCCCGCGCGGCGGGCGTCGACCCCTCGCTGGTCGCCGCGGTGGCCCGCACCGAGTCGGGCTTCGATCCGGCCGCGCGCTCGTCCAGCGGCGCGGCCGGCATCATGCAGCTGATGCCGGCCACCGCTCGTGCGCTCGGCGTCACGGACCTGTACGATGTCGCGCAGAATGTTCGAGGCGGTGCGTTCTATCTTCGCGAACTCCTCGATCGCTTTCACGGCGACGTCCGCTTGGCCGTTGCGGCCTACAACGCAGGCCCGGGCGCTGTCGAAACGTACGGAGGCGTTCCTCCTTTCGGTGAAACGCGCACCTACGTCGCTCGCGTCCTGGATGCGTATAGCCGCTTTCGCGCTCGGTAGCGGCGCGCTGGCCGCGGCCCAGCTTTCCCCGTGCGACGCGCGGCAGCCGGCGTTGCCCGATGTCGGCGAACTCTTGGCGCGCTACTCGAGCGCGGTCGGCGACACGGGGTCGTCCGAGAACCAGCCGATGGAAAGCACCGGAACGCTGGCCGGCGGTGGGCTCAGCGGTGCGTTCCATACCTGGATCAGCGGCGAGCGCGAGCGCACGGATCAAACCCTCGGTCCGCGCAGCGAGCGGACCTTACGAATCGGCGAACGGATCTGGTACGCGGATTCGGACGGCGACGTGCGTGAGTTCACCGGAGTCCTGGCGCGGCGCGAGCGGACGCAGCGGTTCATCGACTCGGGAGCTTTCGCGCGCGCGCCGGAGCGCTGCGTCCCGCGCGGTCGCGAAAAGATCGGCGGCCGGCCGGCGTACGCGCTCGACGTCACGGCGGACGACGGCGAAACCGAAACGCTCTATCTCGACGCCCAAACGAGCCTCCCGCTACGGATCGCCTACGATGACGACGACGGGCGCACGACGATCGACCTTTCCGATTGGCGCTGGGTCGGCGGCCGCCGCTTCCCGTTCAAAACCGTCGAGTCCGACGGCGACCATGCGTTCGACACGACGGAGACGACGACCGCCATCGACCTCGCACCGTCGATCGACGAAGCGGTATTCGCGCCGTTCGTCCCGCGGCGCATCCAGCTGAGCGCCCCCGATACCGTGCCGGTGCAGTATCGCGACGGCCACATCTTCGCGCCGGTTCGGATCGGCAACCGCACCTACACGTTCTTGCTGGACACCGGCGCCCAGAATATCCTGATCGACAAGCGCGTGGCGCAGGGCCTCGGGCTGAACGCGGTCGGGTCGCTGGAAGCCAGCGGTGCCACGCGGACCGGCGGACTCCAGCTCGCGCGGGTCGACGAACTGGACATCGGTACCGCCAAGCTGCGCGACGTGGTCGCAACGACCATCGACCTCGGCGCGTCGACCGACGGCGCGTTTCGCATCGACGGGATCCTTGGATATCCGTTCTTCGCCGCCTCGACCGTGCGCCTGGACCCGAGCGCCCGGACGATGACCCTGGCCGTACCCGGTTCGCTCGTACCCAAGGGCGAGCGGATACCGCTGCAGATCGACCGCGCCTTTCCCGAGGCGAAACTGCGGGTCAACGCGACGACGGACGCGCAGTTCATCATCGATACCGGGAACGCCGGCGAACTCTTGCTCTACAAGCCGTTCGTCGACAAGCATCCGGGCGTCGTGCCGTTCACCACCAACGGCCGGCGCAGTTTCGGCATCGGCGGGGAGGCGGCGTCGTACCGCTCGTCGCTCGAGCGCCTCGACTTCGGCAGCATTCCGATCTACCACGCGGACACGGACGTGATGCTGGCGACCAGCGGCGCGTTCGCCGACCGCTTCGATGCCGGCAACGTCGGCTTCGGCCTCTTGAGAAACTTCGATATCACGTTCGATCTCGCCAACGGCGCGATGTACGTCGAGCGCGATGCCGATTTCAACGACGGCCACATGCGCATCTGAAGCGCAATAAATCGAACACGTCGCGGCCTCGTGCGTTCGCTAGCCTAGCGGCATCGCCGAAAGGGAAATGCCGTGAATCGAACCGTCGAAAACCGGGCGATCGCCGTCGTCCGTACCCGTTTGCCGTATACCGACCGCCGCTCGCTTTCCCAAGCGTGGTTTTCCGCGCTGCGCCTGGCATCGGACGGCCCGTCGCCGCGGGTCGCCCGCGGTCCGTGCGCGGCCGCCGCCCCGCTCGCCGCCGGGCGCCCCCGGCCGCTTTCGCGCGGACCCGAGGCGTTGCGGCGGCCGCCTCCGAGCGTGGCCGCAGCCTTCGCGACCGGCGCGCGCGCCGTCCCCGTCGCTGCGTTCGGCGGCGGCGTACGGATTCGCTCTGCCGAAGCTCCGGCGGAGCGCGCCGCGAACTGCCCGAGCGCACGCAGCTATCCACCCTTCCGGACGTCGCTGACGCTGGGCGTAGCGGGCGACCGCGTCGCGCTGCTGCTGCGCCGCGAGGGGACGACGCTGCACGTCGTCGCGTTGTGCCGGCCCGCGGTCGAAAGCACCGTGCGGCGCGCTTTGGCGCTGGCGGCCGCTCACGTTCGCCTGCACGGCGACTCGCTGCGCGCGTCGGTCCGCACGCTGCCGGAGGATGCCGCGTGATCGACCTTCGCAACGAGGCCTGGCTGGCGCGCATCGAGGCGCGGCGCAGCGATGTCGAACACGCGGACGTGCCGGGGTTCGTGCCGGACTCGAACGACGTCGCGGGGCCGACGCACGTCGTCGCGCAGCGCGATCCATTGGCCGTGGTCGCGCCCGAAGGCACATACTTCCTCACCGGCGACGCAAAGGGGGCGCTCGCATTCGGGCGCGACGGCCGCTTCAGCGTGACGGACGGCTGGTTGTGCGGGCCGGACGGCCGGCACGTGCTCGGCTTTCCCCACGGTGCCGGCGCGCTCGCGCCGCTGCGCATCGATCCGCGCGACGCCGCGCTCGGCGGCATCGGGGAGCCGCGCATCGAGCCCGACGGCTCGTTCGTATACGGGCGCATGGCGGTCGACCCGCGCAGCGGGGAGCGTCGCGTCGAGCGCGCGACGGTCGGGCGCATCGCGCTCGCGCGCTTTCCGGCCGGGACGCAGCCGGCGCGGACCGGCAGCGCGCACGTCAGCCCGCCGCCGGGCGTCGCTCCGCGCGTCGGATGCCCCGCGGCGGGCGGCTTTCCCGCGCTGGTCACTCAGGCGCGCGACCTCGGACGCGTCGATCTCATGGCCGGGCTTGCGCGGCTGGACGAGGCGTATCTGTCGTACGGCGCGCTGCGCGCGGCCTTTCGCGGCCGGGCCGAGGTGGAGAAGGCGACGCTGGAGCTGGTCAAGTGATCCGCTGCTTGAGCTTTGGCGCGGCCCGCGAAGAACGCGGCCGAGTGCTGCGCGCGCCGGCGTTCGTGCCCCGCTCCACGCTGCCGCTGTCCGCGGCCTGCGTGGTCGCGAACGGCGTGCGCGAGCAGTTGTCGCGGTCGCTCGCGACCGACCTCGAGGTGCGGTTGATCGAGCCCGCGATTCCCGGCGCGCCCGAACGCTCGCTGCTCGTGGCCGGCGCGACCGTGCTGCGCGTGCGGGGAGGGCTGTGCGACGGCTTCCTCATCGTCCGCCCGGCCGACGCGCGCCGGCTCGTCGCGCTGGCGTTCGGGGAAACCGAGCGGCGCGAGGGCGCGGCGCTCTCCGCGATCGAGCGCGTCACGCTCGACCGGGTGCTGCTCGGCCTCGCGCCGCTCTGCAACTCGCTGTGCGGAACGCTCGGCGCCGTGACCCGCGAATCGCCCGAGTGCGCCGAGGCGGAGCTGGTCACGTATTTCGAGGTGCGCACGACGGGGCGCGAGCCGCTGGCGATCGGATTCGGGCTCGCACGCGACCCCGCCGAGGACGTTTCGGACTGCATCCCGCTCGAAGCGCTGGCCGAGGTTGAACTTCGCGGCCGGGTCGAGGTCGGAGCGGGCCGAGTCGGCGCGGCGGTCTTCGCGGGCATCGCGCCGGACGCCACGCTGCTGCTGGACGCCGCGCTCGACGACAGCGGCGTGCTGCGTTTCGGCGACGTCGTGTTCGCGCGCGGAACCTGCGGCGTGTCCGGCGGCCGCGCCGCGCTGCGGATCGGTACCGGGGCCGCCGCCGGCGCCGCATGAACGAGGAGCCGCGCAACCTCGACCTGCTGATGAACGTGTCGCTCGGCGTCAGCGCCGAGCTCGGGCGCTGCACGATGCGCGTCAGCGACGTCCTCAAGCTCGGCAAGGGTTCGATCGTCGAACTGGACCGGGCCGCCGGCGCTCCGGTGGACGTGCTCGTCAACGACCGGCTGGTCGCACGGGGCGACGTGGTCGCGGTCGGCGAGCGCTACGGCGTGCGCGTGACCGAAGTGCTCGCGCGCAAGAACCGGCGGGCTTGAGCGTGCCGGCAAGCGTTCCGGCCGGGCTCCCGCTCGAGGTCCTGGCCGCGCTGACCCTGCTCGGCGCCGCGCCGTTCGCGATCGTCATGACGACCTCGTTCGTGCGCATCGTCGTCGTGCTCTCGCTCGTGCGCTCGGCGATCGGGGCGTCGTCGCTGCCGCCCAACGCCGTGCTCTCGGGGCTCGCGCTGGTCCTGACCTTCGCGCTGATGAGTCCCACCTTCGAGCGCATCTCGCACGACGCGCTCGAACCGTACGCCCGGGGCCGCATCACGCAGCACGCGATGCTGGAACGCGCCTTCCAGCCGCTGCGCGCGTTCATGCTGCGTCAAACGCACGCCAAGGATCTCGCGCTCTTCGCGCGCCTGGCCCACGAGCCGAATCCCCTTCCGGCGCAAGCCCCGCCCGCCGTGCTCGTACCGGCGTTCGTGGTGGGCGAACTGCGCAGCGCCTTCGCCATCGGTTTCGCACTGTATCTGCCTTTCGTCGCGATCGATCTGGCGGTCGCGTCGATCTTGATGGGACTCGGGATGTTCATGCTGAGCCCGCCCATCGTGTCGTTACCCTGCAAGTTACTGCTTTTCGTGATGGTCGACGGCTGGGCGCTCGTCTGCGGCGGCGTCGTCGAGAGCTTCCGCTGAGCGCTAGGGGGCCGCGGCCCGGGTGACGCCAATCTATCGGACAAGATGAAGATCGGCCAGCTGCTGCAGCGACGGCGTCCCTGCATTTCCTTCGAGTTCTTTCCGCCCAAGACCGACGAAGGCGTCGAGAACTTGATGCGGACCGTGCGTTCCCTGCGCGCGCTCGATCCCGGGTTCGTATCGGTGACCTACGGTGCCGGCGGCTCCAGCCGCGCCCGGACGCTCGAGGTCGTCAAACGCATCAAGGGCGAGCTCGCGATCGAAGCGATGGCGCACGTGACCTGCGTCGGCCACACGCGTGACGAGCTCGCCTCGGTCTTCGGCGATCTCGCGAGCGCGGGGATCGAGAACGTGATGGCGCTGCGCGGCGACCCGCCCAAGGGTCAGGAACGCTTCGTCGCGGCCGAAGGCGGGTTTCACTACGCGGCCGACCTGATCGCGATGCTGTCGGGCGAGTTCGAGTTCGGCATCGGCGCGGCCGCGTATCCGGAGAAGCATCCCGAAGCGGAGAGCTTCGAGAGCGACGTCGCGAATGCCGCGCGCAAGGTGCGCGCCGGTGCGAGCTTCCTGGTCACGCAGCTGTTTTTCGATAACGATGCGTACTTCGCGTACGTCGACCGCGTGCGTGCGGCGGGCGTCGACGTGCCGGTCGTTCCCGGCATCATGCCCATCACCAACTACGAAGCGATCGCGCGCATGACGGCGCTGAGCGGCGCGCGCCTGCCGCCGCTGCTGCTGGCCGAACTGGAAGCGCGCGCCGGCGAACCGGAGGCGGTCGCGGAGCTGGGCGTCGCGTTCACGGCGTTGCAGTGCCGGGATCTGCTGGCGCGCGGCGCGCCGGGCCTCCACTTCTACACGCTGAACAAATCGTCGGCGACCCGCGCGGTCGTCTCGGCCTTGATCGCGACCGGCGCCTACCAGGTCCTCGCCACGCGCTAACGTTCCCGCAAACGCGCGGCAACCTGCCGCCGCTACGCTCGTGAGGTGGATGCTCTCAGCGGGATCGTTCGCGAGGCCCTGATCGTCGCAGCCGTGCTCTGCTTTCCGGTGCTCGCCGTCGCGACGGGCATCGGAACGGCCGTCGCGGTCCTGCAGGCGGCGACGCAAATCCAGGAACAGACGCTAACGCTCTTACCCAAGCTCTTGGCGGTCGCGCTGACGGTCGCGCTGTTCGGCGGATTCGCGCTGGGCCTGTGCGGTTCGCTGCTCGAACGCACGGTGCGGCTGTTACCGCAGATCGTGCGGACGGCGTGAGCGACGGCGAGTTATTGGTTTTCGCGCGCTGCTCGGGTTTCGTCTTCCGGGCGCCGGGCTTTTCGCATCCGTCGGTGCCGCCGCCGCTGCGGGCCGGCTTCGCGTACGCCCTGTCGCTGGCGTTCGCGCACGCGTACGCGCGCGTCGCGGTCGCGCCGGGCCGGCTCGTCTTCGCCGTCGTCAGCGAAGCGCTGCTGGGCGCCGCGGTCGGCACGGCCGCCTCGATGCTGTACGACGGCGCGTACGCCGGCGGCCGCGCGCTCGACGACTACGTCGGCATCCGCGCTAGCGTTCCCAGCGCCGACGTCGCGGCGGGCGCGGGCTTCGGACGGCTGTGGTCGCTGGCGTTCGCGACCGCGTATTTCACGCTGGGCGGGTACCGCGTCGCGCTCGCGGCGTTCGGCGACGTCTTCCACAGCTTGCCGCCGGGGACGCTCGCGAGCGCGCCGAGCTTGCAACTCTTCGCGCTGACGCTGCCGCAGACGCTGCTGCGCGCGGCAGTGTTCGTTGCCGGTCCGGCGATCGCGCTCGCGTTGGTCGCGCAGGGCGGTTTGGCCGTCGTCGGCCGGGTCGTGCCGCGCTTCTCGACCTTCACCTTGGCCTTTCCGATCGTGTTCGGGCTCGTGTTGCTCGCGACGATCGCCGCGCTGCCGCTGGCGATCGAGGCGGCCGCCGCGCCGTGGATGGATCTCGCGCCGCTCGGGAGGCGCTGAGCCGTGTCCGGGGAGAAGCGCTTCGATGCGACGCCCTCGCGGCTGCTCCGCGCGCGGCGCGAGGGCGACCGGCCGCGGTCGCAGGACGCCGCCGCGCTGGCCTCGTTCGTCTGCGCCGCGCTCGGCGCCGGGGCGTGCCTGGAGACGCTTTCCGCGGCGGCGCGGCGTGCGTTCGCCGATGCGGCACTTCCGTCGCACCCGTCGCCCGGACCGTACCTCGCCCTCGCCGCCTGCGCGTTCGCGGTCGGTCTCTGCGGCGTGGCGGGCGCGTTCGCGGCGGCGGTCGCGCAGGGGGGTGGCCTGGCGTTCGTCATGCCGTCGCTCAAATTGCAGAAGCTCGACCCGGTCGCGGGGTTGCGGCGTATGTTTTCGCGCGACGCGGCCCTGGCCGGCGCGAAGGCGCTGGTCGTGGCGGCAGCCGTGGGCCTGGCGGCCGCGCCGTCCGTACGCGACGGGTTCGTGCGGGCCGAGCCGGCCGCGCCGCCCGCGCAGAGCGCTGCGCGCGCGCTGCGCGCGCTCGACGGCGTGCTCGCGAGCGCGCTCGGCGTGGCCGCCTGCTTCGCGTGCGCCGACGTCGTCGTCGAACGCGAGAAGTGGCGGCGGCGGTTGCGCATGAGCTTCGAGGAACTCAAACGCGACCGGCGCCAGAACGACGGCGATCCGCTGCTGCGCGGCCGCCGGCGGCAGGCACACCGCAATCTGGTGCGCGGTTCGATCGGACGCGTCGCCGACGCGGCCTTCGTGGTCGCGAACCCCACCCACGTGGCGGTCGCGCTCGAATACCGGCCGCCGGAGGTCGCGGTGCCGCGCGTGCTCGTGCGCGCGCACGGGAGCGGCGCGCTCGAGGTCAAGCGCCGTGCACGGGCGCTAGAGATCCCGATCGTCGAGAACGTGGAACTGGCCCGCTCGCTGTTCGCGACGACCGGTGCCGGCGAGTACATTCCGGTCGCCGCGTACGGCGCCGTCGCCGCGATCGTGGCGGCCCTCGCTCGCGCGAAAGCAAGGACGTGAACCGCCGCTTCGTCACCTATGCCTTTGCGGCGCTCGTCCTCTCGATCGTCGGCATTCTGGTCGTGCCGCTGCCGCCCGCCGTGCTCGACGCGCTGCTGGCGATCAACATCATGGGTTCGGGCATCGTCCTGCTGCTCTCGATGACCGTCGGCGAGCCGCTGGAATTCGCGGCCTTCGCACCGGCCCTGCTGATCGCGACGCTCTTTCGGCTGGCACTGGACGTGTCCGCGACGCGCCTGATCCTGACGCAGGGGCACGTCGAAGGCGGCGTGGGCGAGATCATTCCCGCGTTCGGCCAGTTGGTCGTGCACGGCAACCTCGTGGTCGGACTGATCGTTTTCGCGATCTTGGTGACGATTCAATTCATCGTGATCGCGTCGGGATCGCAGCGCGTCGCCGAGGTCGCGGCCCGCTTCACGCTCGACGCGATGCCGGGCAAGCAGATGGCGATCGACGCGGAGGTCCACTCGGGCGCGATCGACGCCGAAAGCGCGCGCCGCAAACGCGCGCTCGTGCAACGCGAGGCCGAGTTCTATGGCGCGATGGACGGCGCGGGCAAGTTCGTCAAGGGCGACGCGATCGCCGCGCTCGTGATCGTCGTTCTCAACCTGATCGGCGGCGTCGTGGTCGGGATCGCCTACCACGCGATGGGTCCGCTGGACGCGCTGGACACCTTTGCGATCCTGTCGATCGGCAACGCGCTCGTGACGACGTTGCCGGCGTTCCTGCTGTCGGTGTCGATGGGCCTGATGGTCACGCGGGTCGCGGGCGACGGCTCGCTCGGCATCGACATCGCGACGCAGATGCTCGAACGGCCGGACGTCCTGCGCGCGGCGGGCGCGTTTGCGTTCGCGCTGGCCCTGGTTCCGGCACTGCCGCACGTGCTGTTCGGGGCGCTCGGCTGCGCGCTGTTCGGGGCCGCCCGGTTCGCGCGCGGGCGCCATGCCGTCCGCGGCGAACGGGCTCGGGCCGCCCAGGACGCCGCGCGCCGCGCCGCGATTCGGCGTCCCGAGATGGCGCTCGGGCTGGTCGGCGTCGACGCCCTGGCGATCGACGTCGGGGCCGATTTGGGCGCGCTGCTGATGCCGCCGCTGGCGGACCGGCTGCTGGACCGCATCGGCGAGGTGCGCCGCGCGCTGGCCGGCGACATCGGGATCGTGATGCCGGGCGTGCGGCTGCGCGACGACTTCTCGCGCGACCCCGCGACCTACGCGATTCGCGTGCGCGACGTGCTGGCCGGCGAGGGACGGTTACGGCTGGACGCGCTGTTGGCGGTGGCCGACGAGGCGATCCTCGCGCGCATCGGGGGCGAACGCGTGCGCGAACCGGTCTACGGCATGGCGGCCGTCTGGATCCCCTTCGCCGCGCGCGACGCCGCGACGGACGCCGGGGCGCTGGTCTTCGACCCCGTTTCCGTCATCGGCTCGCATCTCGCCGAGATCGCGCGCTCGAACGCGAGCGCGCTGCTCGGCCGCCAGGAACTGCACACGCTGCTCGAACACCTCCGGGCGTCGGTTCCTTCACTGGTGAAGGAACTGGGCGGCGACGCGCTGCCGTACGCGACGGTGCACCGCATCTTCGAGCACTTGTTGCGCGAGCGCGTCTGGCCGCGCGACGCGATCGCGACGCTGGAAGCGCTGGTCGATGCGTCGGCGGCGACCCGCGACGTGCGCGAGCTGCTCGAGGCCGTGCGCCGGAAACTGGTGCCGGGACACCTGCGGCGCCGCGCGCCGGGCGCGCTCGAACCGCTGATCGTCCAGCCGGAGTTCGAGGCCGAGCTGCAGGCCTGGCTCGTCGAGGGCACGCTGGCGCCGCAGCCCGAAACGGCACTGCACCTGCGCGAGGTGGCGACCCGCTACGTTTCGCTGGTCGCGCGCGAGCGGGCGGCGTTGGTCTGCACCGCACCCGTGCGCGCGCCGCTATCGGAGTTTCTGGCGCGCTTCGGCATCCGCCTCGACGTCTACGCGTACGGAGAGCTTCCGCCGGAACTCGAGCTGCGCCCGGCCCTGGTGCTCGAGCGCCCGCAACGCGCCGTCGCCTAGCGCCCCCTCCGGCGCGCTTTAGGGCGTGTCCTTCAAGCGTTCCGCGTACTCGTCGCGCAGCACGCGCTTGAGGATCTTGCCGGCGGTATTGCGCGGGATCGAGGAAACGAAGAAGATGCGTTTGGGCACCTTGAACGGCGCCAGTTCGGTCCGCGCGTGAGCCAAGAGCTCCGCTTCGTCCGCGACGGCACCCTCGCGCAGCACGACGATGGCCGCGATCGCTTCGACCCACTTCGGGTGCGGGAGCGAAACGACCACCGCTTCCGAGACGGCGGGATGCTTGAAGAGCGCCTCTTCCACCTCGCGGCTGGAGACGACCACGCCGCCCGTGTTGATCACGTCCTTGATGCGGTCCGTGATCGTGATGTAGCCTTCCTCGTCGCGCCAGCCGACGTCGCCGGAGTGGAACCAGCCGCCCGTGAAGGCTTCCGCCGTTTCCTCGGGCTTGTCCCAGTAGCCGGTCATCAGTTGAGGCGAGCGGTGGACGAGTTCGCCGCTGACGCCGGCCGGCACGTCGTTCATCTGCGGGTCCACGATGCGGGTCGCGACGTTGAACACCGGACGGCCTGCGGATGCGGGGCGCGCGGCGTGTTCCTCGGGCCGCAGCACGGTCGCCAGCGGTCCGATTTCGCTCTGGCCGTACAGGTTGTACGGAGCGACGCGCGGCAGCCGGCGGCGCAGTTCCTCGAGGACCGGAACCGGCATGATCGACGCGCCGTAATAGATCTTCTCGAGACTGCTCAGATCCCGCGTGGCGAACTCCGGGTGCCGCAGCATCGCGATCCAGCCGGTCGGCGGCGCGAAGAACGACGAGATGCGCTCGGCTTCGATCGCGCGCAAACACGTGGCGGGATCGAAGATCCGCACGAGCACGGTCGAGGCGCCCAGCAGCAGATGCGGCATCATGAAACAGTGCATCTGCGCGGAGTGGTAGAGCGGCAGCGCCGCGAGCACCCGATCGGTCGAGCGGTGGTCGGCATCGACGATGCAGCTCTCGTATTCCGCGAGCAGCGCGCCGTGCGTCATCATCGCGCCCTTCGGCGCGGCGGTCGTGCCCGACGTATACAGCAGCTGCACGAGATCCGTTTCGCCCGGCAAGTCCTGCCGCTCGACCGTGTCGTGGTGTTCGGCGGCGTAGAGGACGTCGAGCGCTTCGCCGCCCCCGACGAAACGGCCGAGAACGCGCAGGGTCGGCGCGTCACCCACGTTCGCGACGGCATTGGCATGATCGGCGTCGTAGACGAGCGCCGAGGCGCGCGATTGCGTGACGATGTACGTCAGTTCGACCGGCGTCAGCGCGTAATTGATCGGCACGTGCACGAATCCGCCGCGCGCGCACGCGAGCCACAGCAGCACGTACGCATCGGAGTTGCGGCCGTACGCCGCGACGCGCTCGCCCCGCTCGATGCCCAGCGCCTCCAGCCGGGCCGCGACGCTTTCGGCCGCGCGTTCGAGGCGCTCGTACGTCCACGAGCGTTCGCCGAAGGTCAGCGCCGTGGCATTCGGGCGCTTGCGTACGGCCCGGCCCAACGCGTGGGCGATGCCGTTCCGGCGGGCGATGCCGGTGGAATCGGCTACGGCAAAAGCTCCGGGGGCGATGCGCATGGTCTGCTCCTCAACCCGATACGACTTCACAGCGCATGCCCACCGTCCTTCACGGAGGTAACGGCCGCCCGGCCTTCGCTGCCGGCCGTCGATCAGCGTTTCGAGCAATCGGCACAGAGGCCGACGATCGTCAGCGCGAAGTCGGTGTCGGTATACCCTTCGCGGTCGGCGACGTCGCGCGCGATCTGCTCGACGCCCTGCGCGGCGATGTTCTGCAGCGAGCGGCAGCGCGTGCACAGCAGGTGGTGGTGCTTCTCGAGGGCTGCCTCGTACCGCGCCGCGCTGCCGCCGAAAGAGAAGATCTGCACCAAGCCGATCTCGCGCAGGATGTCGAGCGTGCGGTAGATCGTGCCGAGGCTGACGCCCGGCATTTCCGCCCGCACGCGTTCGAGAATCGTCTCGGCGGAGAGGTGCGTTCCGTCGGAGAGCGCGCGCAACACGGCGGAGCGCTGTTTGGTCAAGCGGTAGCGCGACTGCAACAGTCCGGCGTCTACGGTCTTGAGTTCCATAGAGGTCGGCCTCCCTACGGCACCCCTTTTTCCCCGAGCCAAGGCACCGCGAACGGTTTGACGGGCTGGGACGTCCCTGCTACAATACGCGGGTTCTCCCCTTCCGTAGGGTCTCTGTATCTCTATATGTGGCTAAGACTGAAACCCTGGTTGACGGGAGTTTTTCTGGCCGGAATCGTGGCGTACAGCCTGTTTCTGGTCCTCCCGATCCAGAACAAGATCAAGCTCGGGCTCGACCTGCAGGGGGGCGTGAGCGTGCTTCTGGAGCTGCAGCCCTCGCCCGAGGTGCCGCAGATCACCCGCCAGGTTCAGAGCCAGGTGCAGCAGGTCATCGACGCCCGCATCAACGGGCTGGGCGTGGCCGAGCCGCAGATCACGCCGGTCGGATCGAACCGGATCCTGGTCGAGCTGCCCAACGTCAAGAACCCCGACGAAGCGGTGCGCGCGCTCAAGGACGTCGCCAAGCTCGATTTCAAGATCATCCCCCCGGCGGTCAACGAGCGGGCGCTGCGCGACAAGAAATACGCCGACGACCCGAACGGAGCGTACAAGGACAGCGGTCCGGTCGTCTACTCCGGCGCACAGCTGAAGCAGGCGCTTTCCTCGCCGGACCAGAGCGGCGGCTGGAAAATCGATTTTGAGACCAAGGACCCGGCCGCTTTCGGCAAGATGACCCAGGCCAACCTCGGCAAGCTGCTCGGCTTCTTCCTCGACAAGAAGTTCATCTCGGCGGCCACGATCCAGGGCGTGATCACGGACCAGGGCCAGATCACCGGGCAGTTCACCGAAGAGGAGACGATCCGGATCGCCAACGACCTCAACGCCGGCGCCCTGCCCGTCCCGGTCAAGGTCATCGAAAACGACACGGTCGGCCCGATCCTCGGCAAGATCGACCTCGAGAAGTCGCTCTACGCCTCGATGGCGGGCCTCGGCCTCGTGCTCCTGTTCATGCTGGTCGTCTACCGGCTGCCCGGATTTCTGGCCGACGTCGCGCTCGGCGTGTACGTGCTGATGCTGCTCGCGCTGTTCGCGGGCGTCCACGCGGTCCTGACGCTGCCCGGCATCGCCGGCTTCGTGCTCTCGGTCGGGATGGCGGTCGACGCCAACGTCCTGATCTTCGAGCGCCTCAAAGAGGAGATCTGGGCCGGCAAGACCCTTCGCGCCGCGGTGCAGATCGGCTTCCGCCGCGCCTTCACCGCCGTCTTCGACAGCCACTTCACCACGATCGTCGGCGCCGGCGTGCTCTTCATGCTCGGCACCGGGACCGTCAAGGGCTTCGCCTACACGCTCTTCTGGGGGACGGCCTTCTCGCTGTTCACGGCCGTCTTCGTGACGCGCTTCCTGATGGATCTCGTGGTCGACAGCGACCTGATCGAGAACCCGAAGGTCTACGGGGCGTAGCGGCCGATGTTCTTTCGCCGCCTGAACTGGAACGTCGTCGGCTGGTTTCGCACCGTCTCTTTGATCTCGTACGCGATCATCGCGGCCGGCGCCGTCGCGCTGATCTGGCACGCATCGACCGCACCGGGCGGCGGCTTCCAGCCCTCGCACGCGCTGCGCCTGGGACTGTCGTTCACGGGCGGCACCAACGTGACCGTGAAGTACGAGAAGCCGGTCACCGTGCCCGAGATCCAGGCCGCGCTGACCAAGATCGGCGTGACGGACGGGCGCGTCAACACGCTGGCCAAACAAGGCGACGCGTCGCCGGACGAGCGCTACACGATCGAGACGCAGACCGACTTCGGCGACGATACCGGCAAGGTCTGGACCGCACTTGGATCGGTCGCGCCCGTCGATCGCTCGGAGTCCGCGATCCAGGCCGTCGGCCCGTCGCTCGGTAAGGAGTACCTGCTCAAGGCGGCCGAAGCGCTCGTCATCGCGATCTCGATCCAGTTCGTGTACATCGCGTTCCGCTTCGGCTGGAATTACATCTTCGGGCTGGTCGTCGTCATCGCGCTCGTGCGCGACGCCGCGATGATGATCGGCATCTACGCGATCGCGGACAAGCGGGCGGACGACGCGTTCCTGGCCGCCGTGCTGACGGTCATCGGCTATTCCGTGATGGACACGATCGTCATCCTCGACCGAATACGAGAGAACGTCAAGGTGATGGCGGGCCAGCCGTACGACCGGATCGTCAACACCTCGATCCTGCAGACGATGACCCGCTCGTTCAACACGCTCGCGACCGTGGTGATCACGCTGGTCGCGCTGCTGGCGTTCGGCGGCGCGAGCCTTCAGAATTTCGCCTTCGCGCTGCTGGTCGGTATCTGTTCGGGCGGTTATCACTCGATCTTCTACTCGGCGCCGCTGGTCAACGTGCTGCGCGAGCGGCAGATGAAGTCCGCGTCGTTCCGCCGGGCGCAGGCGCGTCAGGCCGCCCTCGAGCGCCCGCGAACCGTGGCCGAAGCGAAGGCGCAAGCTGCGGCGACGAACCTATCGCGCGAGGAAGTCCTGGCCGCGCGCAAGGAACGCCGCCGCAAGAAGGCCGCCCCCGTGCGCACTGCCGGCCCCGTTCGCTACAAGCGCAAACGCGGCGTGTCGCCCGCAGCCGGGGAATCGCAAGCTGCCGGCGCCCTCCACGCCGACGAACCGCTCGAGGACGAAACCTTCGAAAACGGCGCCTACGAAGGCGAAGCGCTCGCGCACGAACGCGCCCACGAGGAGCCGTACCAGATCGATCCGCTCGACGCGCAAAACGCCGGCCTGCACGATCAGGAGCTGGCGCTCGGCCACGAAGAAATTCACCTGAACCTCGACGATGTCGAAACCGGGCCGCACGCCGCCGAACCGCCGCCCGCTCCCGCCCGGCACGAGTAAGGCCGCGGCGCTCCCGCCGCCGACCGCATCGGAAGCCGCCTTCGAGCGGCTGCTGGCTCATTTCGAGGAGGGGCCGGGCGAACGCGATACCCAGCCGGTCCCCGGCGCGGCGCCTCCGGCGGTACCCTCGGGCGCCGCGTTCATCTCCGAGCTGTTCGCGCGCAAGGACGAGTTTCTCGTGCGCGACCGGTTCGCGACGATCGGCGACGCGGAACGGTTTTTCACGAAGATCGTGGGCGTCAGCTTCGAGGGGCGCCAGGACCTGGTGGCCGGGCTGGCCGAGGGCGACGCGCTCGCGCTCGTGCGCGAACCGGACAATCCGCACGATCGCAACGCCGTCGCCGTCCGTTACGGGACGCTGCACCTCGGCTTTCTGCGGCGCGAGATCGCAAGCAAGCTGGCGCCGAAGATCGACGCCGGCGACTCGTACGCAGCCGTCGTCGGCAGCGTCACCGGCGGCGGCAGCCGGCATCTGGGCGTCAACATCCAGGTGCGGCGCCGGACGGCGGTCCCGGCCGCGCGCCGGGAAGAAGCGGTCCGCGAGGTGCAGGCCACCGATTCGGTGCGCGTGGCGCTGATCGGCGAGCGCCCGCTGCGCGACGCGCAGCACGCGGTGCTCAGGCGGGTGGATGCCGGGCGCAACACGCTGGCGGTCCTCGGCACGGGGCGCGGGAAGTCGGTGTGCTTCCAGTTGCCGGCCGTGGAACGCGCGCTGCGGGCCGGCGCCAAGACGCTGGTCTTCTATCCGTTACGGGCGCTGGCGAACGATCAATTCGACGCGTTGACGCGCCGGCTCGCGCACTTCGGGCTGCGGATCCTGCGCGCGAACGGCGCGATCGACGGCGACGAGCGCGGCGCCTTGGACGAAGCGCTGGACTCGGGTACGTGGGACGTGATCCTCTCGACCCCGGAGTTCGCGGCCTATCACCGCGAGGCGTTCTTGCGCGCCCGCAACCGGCCGGACCTCGTGGTCGTCGACGAGGCGCACCACGTGTTCGAATCGCGCCATCGGCCCGCGTACGGAGCGCTCGGGGCGCTGGTTCGGGAGCTCGGCGCGCCCCAGGTGCTGGCGTTGACCGCCACCGCGAACGACGACGCGTTTCGCGAGATCCGGCGCGCGCTCGATATCGACGCGTGGGTCATCGATCCCACGGTGCGCGAGAACTTGCACGTCGTCGACGCGCGCAACGCGACCGACAAGAACGCTTATCTGGCGCGCGAGCTCGACGGCGACGGAAAGGCGATCGTCTATTGCAACTCGCGCACCGAGGTCACCAAGCTCGCGGACCGTTTGCGGGCGCGTTTCGGCGACACGGTCGCGTTCTATCATGCCGGCGTGCCGGGCCCGCAGCGCGCGCAGGTCGAGGACCTCTTTCGCAGCGGCGCCGTGCGCACGATCGTGGCGACCTCCGCGTTCGGCGAGGGGATCGACTTGCCGGACGTTCGCGACGTCGTGCTCTATCATCTGAACTTCGACCTGACCGAATTCAACCAGATGTCGGGCCGGGCGGGCCGCGACGGGCTCGACGCGCGGATCCATCTGCTCTACGGCGATAAGGACCGCCGCATCAACGATTTCATCATCGCGCGCGCCGCGCCGTCGCTCGAGGTGTTGCGCGAACTCTACCGCGGCATGCGCGCGCTCGCGTCGGGCGACGTGCTTCGGACGAACTACGAGGACGTGGCGCGCACGCTCGCGCTCGACATGGCCGACGGCTCGACGGTCGGCGCGGCCGTGCGCATCTTCGAGGAAGGAGGCCTCGTGACGACGGGCGTCGTCGACGACGGACGCTTCGTACGCTTCGCCGAGGTCGCCGGTAAAGTCGACCTCACGAAGACCACGCGCTACGCCGAGGGTCAAGCCGAACGCGATGCCTTCGAGCGCTTTTGCCGGCTCGCGCTGGAAGCGGACGCCGCGACGCTCGAGCGGGTCGTCAACCGGCCGATCTATCCCGACCGCGTCCCGCTCGAGGCGTAGCTGCGAAGGTTCGCCGGAGGCGCGCGTGCAAGCACCCGGCCCGGCGGAATCGCTCTCAAGGAGGAATCGGCTGATGCGGCTCGTCACCACCGCTCCGTTTCGCACCCTCGTTTCGGTCGCAATCGCCGGGTGGATGGTCTCGGCCGGGCTGCTTCCCGGCCGCGCGGCTGCGGCGAGCCCGATCGCTCACATCGTGGTCATCGTTCAGGAGAACCGCTCCGTCGACGATCTGTTCAACGGATACCCGGGAGCCGACACGCGCAGCTTCGGTTACGATTCGCACGGTAACAAGATCGCGCTGCACGTCGCGTCGCTGGCGACGACGTACGATCTCGATCACTCGCATGCCGGATTCGAAACGGAATGGCGCGGCGGCAAGCTCGACGGCTTCGATCTCGAGAAGAACTCGGGTACCTCGATCGCCGATCCGGCCTACGCGTACGCGCCGTACGCCGAGGTCAAGCCCTATTGGGACTTGGCGCGCGAATTCGTGCTGTCGGACGAGCTGTTTCAGACGAACGAAGGTCCGAGTTTTCCCGCACACCAGTTCTTGATCGCCGGCCAGTCGGGGCACTTCTCGAAGACGAACCCGCAGCCGCTCGACGCGCGCGACCTCGGTCCGCTCGCCATGTCGGAGAACATCGGCGGGAAAGCGCTGTCGAGCCAAGCGGGGTGCGATTCGGCCGCCCAGGGCGGGAAGGTCCAAACGATCGACCAGTCGCTGACGGACGACCCGCAGCCCAGCAGCGAGTCGGGCTCGCCGAAGGTGTCGCCCTGCGCGAACTACGCGACGATCCTCGACGAGCTGGACGCCAAGGGACTGAGCTGGAAGTACTACACGCCGTCGTACGGCATTCTCTGGGACGCACCGGACGCGATCTCGCACATCCGCTACAAGCCCGCGCTCTGGGCGAACGTCACCGTGCCGGAGACGTCGGTCTTCGCGGACATCGCGGGCGGCCGGTTGCCGTCGCTGAGCTACGTGATCCCGCGCGCGATCTATTCCGACCACGCCAACGTGACCACGAACCGCGGCCCGGACTGGGTCGCGACGGTGGTCAACGCGCTCGGCACCAGCGGTTATTGGAAGAACACGATCGTCGTGGTGACCTGGGACGACTGGGGAGGCTGGTACGACCACGTCGCTCCTCCGATCTTGAGCGCCTACAGCGACGGCTTCCGCGTGCCCGCGTTGGTGATCTCGCCGTACGCGAAGGCGGCGTACGTCTCGCACCGGCAGCGCGACTTCGGCGCGATCTTGCGGTTGGTCGAGGCGACCTTCGCGCTGCCGTCGCTGCACGAGAGCGACGCCTACAACGGCGATTTCGCCGACTGTTTCGATTTCACGAAACCGCCGCGCCCCTACGTTCCGGTCGCCGCCGGCGGAATGACGCCCGGGGCCCTGCTGCGTTTAGGCCCCGATTCGACTCCGCTCGACGACTGAGCCGGGTGACACCCCGATGACGCTGTGGTATAGTTCGCGTTATGATGAACCTCGGTGCTTGTTGCCGTGTCGTTTTTGCGTGTGCCTGTCGCCTTCGGGCGCCGGCCGGGTGTTCGTCATAAGCTGACGCGCGCATCGTTTGCCGCGTCGAGATCGATGAAGAACCCCGAGCCGGCGGCCCGGGGTTTTCGATTTTCCGCTCGAGGTTGTTGGAGTACCATGCACCGTTTCGTCCCGTTCGTCCTCAGCTTTGTACTTTTCTGGCCGGCGGCTGCCGCCGCGGGAACCGCGGCGCCGCAGGACGCCGCCAGCGTCGGAACCCTCAGCGGTACCGTGGCCGACGGGCGGCACCGTCCGCTCGGGGCGGCTACGATCGAGGTCACGGGCCGCGCCGGCACGGCGAGCGCCGTCACCGGAGCGGACGGGAAGTACGTCGTGAAACTGCGGCCCGGAACCTACGGCGTCGTCGTGCGTAAGGGCGGGTATCAGACCGTCGACCAGGGCGCGGTCACGATCGTCGCGGGCGTGACGGCGGTGGCGAACGTGACGCTGGCAGAAGCCTCGACGTCGAACTTGCACGTGATCGGAACGACCTCGACCTCGGCGTCGACGCCGCGCTCGGCCAGCAGCGCGGTGTCCGCGATTTCGACGTTGCCCTCGTACGTGCTGACCGAACGCCAGCCGATCACGCTTCAGAACGTGCTGCCGCAGATTCCGGGCGTCACCTTCGACCGCGGCGAGTCGAGCGATCCCTACCAGTATTTCGCGGTGCGCGGCGGCACGACCGAAACGCGCGTCCAGATCGACGGGCACCCGATCAGCCTCGGGACGGTCGGCAAATGGAACGTCGACCAAGTAGAACCCGAGGTCTTCAGCGGAATCGACGTCTTCAAAGGCGCCGGCATCTACGGAGCCAACGCGGGCGAATCGGTGTTCGGCACGATCAACCTGCGCACGCGCGATTTTACGCCGACCGACGTCCTCGAAGCGCGGCTGGGGATCGATCAGTACGGCGCGCAGGGCTCCTCGTTCGCAGCCAGCGGCAACGCCGGCCGGCTCGGTTACGTGCTCGACTACAACGTGGCCGGCGCGGTCGGCCCGCAGAACGGCATCCTCGGCAACGAAGTGGAGCTGGATCCCAACGATCCGTCCAAGGCGATCGTCGCCTTCCAGGCGCCGCTGAGCGATAACGTGGTCGAGACCAGCGAACTCGCGAAACTCCGGTACAAGTTCAGCGACACGACCTCGCTCTCGGCCGGCTTCCTCGGCTTCCAGGGAACGCAGAATCCGCAAGGCATCGCCTACGGGACGTCGGTCGGGCGCGTCCAGATCGAGCCCTACATTTCGGGCTCGCCGAATCAGTACAACGCGCCCTACGCGCAGAACCTCATCGGCGCGACGATCGACGGGTACCAGTGGTATCCCGGCACGACGACCTCGGAGAACCAACCGTTCTTCGAGGCCGAGTTGCGCACGGCGATCGATAACGACACGCTCCTGCTGCGCCCGTACACCGGCGTCGTAACGCGAATCGTGAACGGGAACAACGAGTCGAACTTCCCCGACGGACAATTCAACCTCGCGTGGACGAAGTTCGACGGCTCGACGCCCTGCTCGCCTGCGGCGCCGTGCTATCCGGGCGGTAGCTCGACGCCGTATACCTCTGCCAACAACCCGTGCGCGACCGTCGCGTGCTATCAACCGCAGTACGGCTCGCCGTACTACGAGACCGAAGTCAACCGCTTGCACGGCACGACCTTCTCGTACAGTCACCCGTTCCAGCAGAACGAAGTGAACTTCACGTACGACTACCACAGCGACGAGACGTGGGACTACTATAGCGACTCGACGCCGGCGTTCAGCGGCGGCACGGTCGGCACGACCTACGATATCGCAGTCGCGCCGACGACCGCGAAGACGACCGATCTCGGTTTGAGCGGCACGTTCAAGCTCGACCCCGCGCTCAAGCTCGCGGTCGGGCTGTACCAAACGAATTGGAAGCTCGAATACTTGACCGAAGATCCCGCGATCATCGCCGCGAATCCCGGGACCGACATCCTCAACCTTCCGCTATCGCTCGTCGGCGAGACCCGCACGGTCTCGCACTTCGATCCGCATATCGGGCTGAATTACCGGCCGACGCCGGACTTCGCGTTGCGCTTCTCCGCGGGCTCGGGTATCACGGTTCCGTACGCGGGTCAGGTTTCCGGGATCCCGTCGGTGACGAACCCGAGCGGTACGTTCAACCAAGAAGCGGTGCTGCAAGACGTCAATCCCAATCTCAATCCCGAGGTGACCGTGGCCTACGATCTGGGAACGGATATCGTGCTGCACGGAGGCCCGCTCGTCAAGGCCGACCTTTTCGACAATACGATCCACAACGCGTTCGTACTCTCGACCTTTCCCGCGGCGCCGCAGGCGGGGGCGCCGCGCCCCTACCAGCTCGAACAGCAATGGCTCAACGGGCCGATCGAGCGCACGTACGGGCTGGAGCTGGAAGTGCGCTCGCCGAACCGGCGCGGTTTGGGCTACGACGTGACGGGCACGCTCGAGCGCGCCTACTACGATCAGCTGCCCGCGAGCTTCTACGCCTCGGGTCCGAGCGACGCGATCAACGGCCAGCAAGTCCACAGCGACGACGTCATTCCCTACGCCCAAGCCCACGGCGAACTCCGGTACGTCGGGCAGGACTTCACCACCAGCTTCGGCGCCGACTATACCGGCGCGAACAACTGGACCTACGGTCCCGCGTTCACGACGTTCTTCTGGACCTTGCGCAAGGACATCGGCAAAGCCGCATGGCTGCAGATCTCGGCCCAAAACCTGTTCAACTACGGGAACGGCAGCCCGTACGGCACCGCCGTCCTCAACGGCGGTTTCAACCGGATCCTGCTGGGGCCGTCGCCGAGCGGAAGCGGCCTGTCGTACAGCAATGCCGCGCAATCGCTGCAGGCCGTCGATCCGATCGGTATCCGGTTCTCGATCGGCACGAAGCTCGGCTCGTGACGCGATGGGCAGGCGGTTAGCGTCCCGCGCTCGCACCTTCGTGATGACGACGTAGGGCGGCGGATCGTGCTTCAAGATGACGAGATTCTTCTCGGACGGAGTCTGTGCGCTCCAGACGATGAGGCCGTCGATATTCAGCGCGGCCGCTTCTCGACCGAGTTCTTGTGTCACGATTGCCTTGCGCGGAATCCGCGCTTGCGTAAGTTCAGCTACTGACGTGCCCAAGGTTTTGATTATGCTGGGCGTTGTCAAATCGAGCGTCTTATCCAGGTCCATGCCGATGGAGAACATTTCCGCGATCTCGATTGGATCCAAATCATCGAAAGCCTGAGTGAATTCAGCTAGCGCGGTCGCTCGAGTGAACGACGCGTAAAGAGCCGGCGTGCCGGGTGGGTTGTAGCGTCTGCCGCTCGTCTGAGCGCCGATCGGCGAAACGGCCGTGGTGCGGTATCGCGCGAAGATGAAGCGGGTTACGACCTTCCGCGACAGCGCGGAAAGCGGCGCGGTTCCAAGCACCGCTCTGACAGTCGCTAGATCGTGCACGAGCTAATCGAAGGCGCCGTTTGTCAGTTCTTCCGCGAATCCCTCGAAGGCGTCGACCCCTTCCGTTTCGAGGAGCCACAGCGGCGTTTTGCCTCGGAACCGCCGCGTTGGGTGGTTCAGCCAGTTTCGTATGCGGCTCTCGTTCTCGAAGATCGTCGCGAGCATCTCCCAAGCGTTGACGAGTTTGAGAAGAGAGGCCTGCGCGAGATCGCTATCGGGCTTCTTGCGGATGGTCTCGTAGCTTAGGCGGGTCCATTTCGACAGGTCCTTAAGCGGCGCGCCATAGAGTTCGGCGATGCGTCGGGCGTCGAGGCGATGCGACGTTTCGTTGTGGACGCGGTCGATCGTGGTCATAAGGCTCCCGATTGATACCAAGAGTATACCACCGCTCACCCCATGATTCAACCGCAAGGAGCACCAAATTCACACCACCGGCGGTGGAACCCGTGCCGCGGAAGCGAGTAGGATGCGAGCGACGCCGCCCGGGGACCCGTCCGGCTATCGGTGGGGCGCAGCAGTGCGGAGCGCTAGCGCAGCGCGTCGCTGCCAGGGGCGTGTTTCTCACGTGGTGAGCGTCGTGTCCCGGTTCTCTGTGTGCCACACTGGTGGCACGCGCTGGAGCTATCCTCAGGCAATGGCGCCGGCTATGAGTCGATTTGCGGGGCAACTGCGATGGCTGCACGAGGTGCGGCTGTATCCGACCTGCGCTCAAGAGCGAGCCCTGATCGAGATGCTGAAGACGACGCGCGAACTGTACAACGCGCTCTTGCAGCAGCGGCGCGACGCGTGGACCTCTCGCCGGCACGCATATCCGAGCAAGCAGCAATACGCCGAACTGACGGAGCTTCGAGCGGTTGACCCGCGTTTCGCGGCGGTGTACCGCGAGAGCGAGGACGCGGTGCTGCACCGGCTGGACCTGGCCTTTGCCGCCTTCTTCCGGCGGCTCAAGGCCGGTGACGAGCCGGGCTATCCGAGGTTCAAGCCTGCTCGGCGCTGGAATCAACTGGAGTTCCCGCACGGCGACCGTGCGACGAAGTTCGATGCCGAGCAGCAGCGCGTGCGCGTACCCGGCGTCGGGGAGGTCCGGCTGCGCAAGGGGCGCGCGGTACCGGAGAATCACGGCCGCGTCTTCATCGTGACGAAGACCGGCCGTTGGTACGCCGTCTTTGAAGCGCACCGCGAGCCGGCACCCCTGCCGCTTACGGGCAAGGCGGCCGGCGTCGATCGCGGGGTGCGCGTGCTGGCCGCGCTCTCGGACGGGACGACGATCGCGAACCTGCGCCCAGGCTCGCAGCGCCAAGCGCTCGTCGAGCGACACGCTCGGGCGCTCGACGCGGTCACGGTGAAAGACGCAGCGGGTCGACCGCTGAACGGCAAAGACCCGGCCCGGATCGCGGCGGTGCGGCGCTTGGCGCGCGCGAAGGAGCGCGAGGCGAACGCCCGCCGGGACTGGCTGCACAAGGTGAGCCGCGAGATCGTCGCTCGCTTCGACCTGATCGCGCTGGAGGACCTGAGGTTGCGCGGCATGACGCGCTCGGCGAAAGGCACGGTTGCCGCACCAGGAAGGCACGTCGCGGCGAAAGCGGGGCTCAATCGCGCCTTACTGGACGCCGGCTTCGGGATATTGGCGACGCTGATCCGCGAGAAAGCAGAGTACGCTGCTCGCACGATCGTCGGCGTGGACCCACGGTATAGTTCGCAGACCTGCGCCGAGTGCGGCGCGGTCGCGAAAGCAAGTCGGGAGGGCGCGCAGTTTTGCTGCGTCGGTTGCGGTCACGTCGACGATGCCGACGTCAATGCCGCTCGTGTGATCCTCCTGCGGGCGGAGTCGCCGCCCACGAGAGCACCGGGCCGAGCCCGGGGCGCGCAGCAGGACGCTGCGTGACCACGCTCACGACGAAACATCAGCGGTCGCGCGCTTACGCGACCGCGCGGGCGAGGTCGCCGGCGCCGACGGCTTTGTAGAACGCGTTATCGGTTTCGGAGATCTGGGGCGCCCAGGCGTCGATCTGGTTGCGCAGGACCGGGAAATGCACCGTGGGGCCGTAGGCGTCGGAATAGTCGGCGTCGTCGAAGGGCGTGAAGTCGTCGCTTTCGCGGTGGGCCAGGACCGTGCTCGCGACGGCGTCGTGCGCGCGTTTCGCGGCTTGGCGGACGCCCGCGTCCAGCCGGCCGTCTTCGGCCAGCGTCTGATAGAGGGCGATGGCGGGCCGGTCGGCACGCCACGGCAACCCCTTCCCTTCGGGGAAACGCACCATCCCGTCGATCGCGCGGGCGTCCTCGCGGATCGCGGCCCGGGCGTTGCGGTGCTGGGCCGCGCCGGCGAGCGCGGCATCGAGCGCCTTGACCGAACGCTCGACATTAGCGATTTTCTGCGGCGCGAGATCGAGGACGTCGAAAGCGGCGGCGGGCGAGAAGCGTTGGTGCCGCGTGCCGTACGCGGTGTCCATCGTCGTGTCGACCACGGCCTTCGCCATCGCGCGCGGGTCGCTCAGGTGCCCGGCGATGTCGTGCGCGACTTCGGTCGGAACGCCCGGGGCCAGCATCGTCTCGGGCGACGCCGCCAGGAAGCGCACGCCCGCGTGGGAGAGCGCCGATGAAAAGGCGAGCGTCGCCATCAGGCATTGGTTGGCGACGACGCCGTCGACCGTGCGCCCCGCGTCCTCGGGGTGTTGCCGCGCGTGTAGCGCGACGCCGTCGGCGATCGCGCCCGCCATATCGTCCGCGCGCATGATGCCCGCATCGCCGTGGTCGGCTTGCAGGCCGCCGCCGTCGCCCCCGCCGTGGTCGACCAGGTCGATCCAGGTCGCCTTCGCATGCGAGGTCTGCGCGTTATCGAGCACGCGCGCCACGAAGCGGGCCAGATCTTCGCGGGACGACATGTCGTGCGGCGGCGAGACGTGGATCTGCCGCGAGAGCTTGCCGCCGGCGATCGTGTACGACTCCGTGCGCAGCACGTGCTCGGGTTCGAGCCCCTGGCGCTTGGTCGTATCCTCCACCGTGAACTCGATCGAACGGTCCGCTTCGCTCGTGCGCAGCGCTTGCGCGATCGTCAGGGATTGCACGTCGTCGAGATTGTTGTCGCCGTCGCGGTACAAGCCGAATTCGAGCGCGTGCGAGGTGCGCTCCGTGGTGACCGTTCCAACCATCGCTCTGGAGCCTCCGGCGTAAAGTGTGTCGGGGCCCTATCGCGACGGTGCGCGACGGCGGCAAGCCCGGCCGCCCTCGGTGGGGCGCCTCGGCACGAAGCGGATGGTCGTGCCGCGCGCGAGAACCAACCCGCATGACCGAAGAGCGGTCCTGCGAGACGCGGCTGTTCGTGGACGGCGCGTTCGTGCCGGCGGTTTCGGGCGCGACCTTTGCCACCTACGACCCTGCCGGCGGCCAGAAGCTCGCCGACGTCGCGGCGGCCGGCGCGGCGGACGTCGAGCGGGCCGTGCGGGCGGCGCGCCGCGCCTTCGACGACGGGCCGTGGCCGCGCACGCCGCCCGCCCGGCGCGCGACCGTGCTGCGGGCGCTCGCCGCGCTGCTGCGCGAGAACGCGGACGCCCTGGCCGCGCTCGAATCGCGCGACGCGGGCAAGCCGTTCAAGGAGACGGCCTTCCGCGACGTGCCGCGCGCCGCCGACAACTGCGACTTCTTCGCGAGCGCGATCGAGCAGCACGCCGGCGAGACCTTCGACGTGCGGCGCCCGTTCCTGGGGCGCGAGCGCGGCGTGCGCAGCATCGTGTCGTACGAACCGGTCGGCGTGTGCGCGCTGCTGACGCCCTGGAACAGCCCGCTGATGCAGGCCACCTGGAAGATCGCGCCGGCGCTCGCGGCGGGCAACACGTGCGTGCTCAAACCCTCCGAACTGACGCCGCTCTCGACCCTCAAACTGGCCGAACTGTGCCGTACGGCCGGCGTTCCCGACGGCGCGCTCAACGTGCTGCCCGGGTTCGGGCCCGAGGCCGGCGCGGCGCTGGTCGCCCACGAGGGCGTCGATGCGGTGGCCTTCACGGGCAGCGAGCCGACCGGGGTGGCGATCAACTGCGCGGCCGCGCGCACGCTCAAGAAAGTCACGCTCGAACTGGGCGGAAAGTCGGCGAACGTCGTGTGCGAGGACGCCGATCTCGAGGACGCGGTCGAAGGCTCGGTGCTCGCCATGTTCCGCCACAGCGGCCAGGTCTGCTTGGCCGGCACGCGATTGTTCGTTCATGAAGCGATCTACGGGGCGTTCGTCGAGCGTTTCACCGAGCGCGTGCGCAATCTGGTGGTCGGCGATCCGCAGCAGCTGGGCTCCGACCTGGGCCCGCTGATCAGCCCGCAGCACCGCGAGCGCGTCGAAAGCTTCGTGCGCGCGGGCGTCGCGGAAGGCGCCGAGACGCTGTTGCTCGGCGCGCGGCCGGCCGACCCGGCGTTGCGCGGCGGCAACTATCTCTCGCCGACGATCTTCGCGCCGCGTTCGGACGAGCAGACGATCGTGCGCGAAGAGATCTTCGGGCCCGTGCTCTCTATCCTGCGCTACGCGAGCGACGGCGAGGCGATCGCGCGCGCCAACGCGACGCGGTACGGCCTCGCAGCCTACGTCTGGACGCAGGATCTCGGTCGCGCGACGCGCCTGGCCGCCGGCCTCCAGGCCGGAATGATCTGGATCAACGGCTATTTCTTGCGCGATCTGCGCCAGCCGTTCGGCGGCGTCAAGCGCAGCGGCCTCGGCCGCGAAGGCGGCCGCTGGAGTCTCGACTTCTTCACCGAACCCAAACTCGTCTGCATCGTCACCTAAGGAACGTAAGGAGCCCCGCCATGTCGTTCGTCAATTCCGTTACCGTGATTCCAGCGCACATTCCGGGCGAGCAGCTTCGGACGTTCGGGACGCTCGAGAGCTACGAGCAGTACGTCGCCAACCAGGCGCGCGATTCCAAGCAGCTGTTGGAAAAGTACCGCACCTCCAAAGTCAACGACCCGTCGCTGTCGCGCGAATACCGCGCGGCGATGAAACCGATCATGGTGACGACCTGCTGGGGCGAAGCCCAGACCGCGTCGCAAGTCGCGCAGATCGTCACCAAGACGAACCGGCCGTCGGTCCAGTACTTCTACGCGACCCACATGCTCGACGAGGTCCGCCACACGCAGGTGGAATGGCGCCGCATCGAAGACCTCGGGCTGGCGGACAGCCTCGACGTCCCCTACGAGCAGACCGAGCTGTTCCGCTTCGTCAACGGCCTCCCGACCTTTCTGGAAATCCTCTACGGCCAGGTCTGCACGCTCGAGTCCTATTCGGCGCACGTGCTCTTCAACTCGATCATCGATCTTGCGAAGAAGCACGGCGACCTCGCCACCGCCTACACCTACGAACACGTGATGCACGACGAAGTCCGTCACATCAGTACCGGGCTACGCCTGGTCGAAGAGGCGCTCGAGGCGGCGCCCGATCTCGAAGAGGCCAACTTCCGCATCCTCGACCTCGAGGAGAAGCTGCTGCCGATCGTGATTCGCAAGCTCGGCCGCGATTCGGCGATCGCAACCTCGCTCTACGAAGCCGGCATGATCGAGAGCAAGACGCGCTTCGAAGAGGACGGTTTCCGCCAGTACCGGATCTTCCGCTCGAAGATCAAGAACTTGGCGCCGATGCGTTTCGCCGGGCCCGATCTCGCGCTCTCGGACGCCGTCGCCGCCGTCTAGGCACGCGCGCAGCGTGGGGCAGCTCGTCGCGGGACTTTTCAGCACCCACGTGCCGCGCTTGATGATCCTCGATCCGCAAGCGCGCGCGGCGTATATGGGCAAGAACGTCACCACCTTCTACGAGGCGTTGCCGCAGCTCTATCGCGAGCGGATCGCGCCGCTGGATTTCGACACCTTCGTCGTCATCGACACGCACTGGCACTCGACGCTGGATTTCATCCTCAACGCGCACCGGCGTCACGCGGGCGTCTACACGTCGGACGAAATCCCGTGGATGATCAACGAGTACGAATACGACTATCCCGGCGATCCCGAACTTGCGGCCCTCGTGGCGGACGAGGCGGCGCGGCGCCGCGAGCACGTGCTGCCCTCCGCGCATCGCGGCTTGCCCGTGCACTACGGCACGCTCAACGTCATGCACTACTACAACCCGGGCCCGCACAAGCGCCGCGTCTTGCCGATCAGCGTCTGCGACACCGCCGAGGTCGAAGCCAACCTCCGCTTCGGCGAAACGCTGGCGCGCGCCGTCGAGCGCAGCGACCGGCGGGTGCTGCTGATCGCCTCGGGCGGCATGTCGCACAAGTTCTGGGATCTCGCGGTGATCCGCGAGCGCGCCGGCGCCGACCCGCGCGACATCAACGGGCACGAGCGCCGCGCCTTCGACGAGCGGATCATGGCCTGGTGGCGGGCGGGAGACCACGCCTCGGTCATCGCGCACGCCGATGAATTCCGGCGGATCTGCTCCCCCGAAGGCCGCTTCGCCCATTACCTGATCTTGGCCGGAGCGTTCGGCGGCGCCGCGTTCTCGACGCCCGGCGTGCAGTACGGCCGCTACGAAGCCGCGATCGGCACGGGCCAGGCCAACTTCTGGTTCGCCTAAGCCTCGAGTCGCGGCGCGAAGAAGGGCGCCGGGAGCAGGATGCGCGCGTCCTGCGCGAGCAAAAGCGGCAGCATCTTGACGAGGTAGGCTTGCCAGCGCGCGTCGGCCTTGAGCCCGTCGCGCCGCGCGCTGCGGTCGTTCAGATCCGCGTACTGCCACAAGTGGACGACCTCGTTGACCGGGCCGATCTCGGTGGCGTAGTAGCCGAGCATGCGGCCGAGATGCGACTCTTGGACGGCCATGCCTTCGCGTTCGTACAGCGCGAAATAGTCGGGGATCTTGCCCGGCACGATCTTATAGGTCCGCATCTCGACGATCGCCATCTATCGCACCCTCGCGCTCACTCGTCCGCGACCGGATTCGAGAGCGTTCCCACGCCTTCGACTTCGACCTCTACGATATCCCCCGGAACCAGATATCGCGGCGGGTCGAAGCGCGCGCCGGCTCCGACCGGCGTGCCGGTGGCGATCACGTCGCCCGCCCGAAGTTCCGCGAACGTCGAAAGGTACTCGAGCAGGTACGCGAAGGAGAACGCGAGGTTCGCGGTCGTGTCGTGTTGCCGGACCTCGCCGTTGACGCGCGTCGTGACGTGCAGGTCGTCGAATCCGGCGAATTCGTCGGCGGTCGCGAGCCACGGACCGGCGGCGCCGGAGCGCGCGAAATTCTTGCCCTGCGTGACGTTGAACTTGCCGTGGCGCACCCAGTCGCGGATCGTGCCTTCGTTCATGCACGTCAGGCCGGCGACGTGCGCGCGGGCGTCCCGGCGCGCAATGCGCCGGCCCGGTTTGCCGATGACGATCGCGATCTCGCCCTCGTAGTCCAGTTGCACGGACTCCGGCGGCCGCAGGATCGGTACGCCGTGACCCACGAGCGACCCGGGCGTGCGCGTGAAGACGCTCGGGTACGCCGGCGCGGCGGACTCGTCGCGGTACTCCGCGTTGCGGTCGCGATAGTTGACGCCGATACAGAAGATCTTCTCGGGCGCGGGGATCGGCGGCAGAAACGCTATTTCGTCGAGCCGGTAATCGGCGCTTTCGCGCGCGGCGCGCTCGGCTGCGGGCAACCCGTCGCGCGCGAGTAAGGCGGCGAGATCGGGATAGCCGCTCAGGCGCGCTCCCAGATCGACGACTCCGCCGCCGGCGGCCGCACCGTACGTCGCTCTGCCCTCGGCGACGAACGAGAGCAGTCTCAACGCGCGAGCGCGCCGGCGGACAACCCCGCCCGCTCGAGCACCTCGTCCAGCCTCCGCTCGAGTTCCGGCGTTGCGGGTACCATCGGCAGGCGGTGCTCGTTGCGTTCCAGCAGGCCGACCCGCTTCATCATATATTTTATCGGAATCGGGTTCGTATCGAAAAAGATCGCGCGGTTGAGCTCGTGCGTTTGCCGATGGAGCTCGCGGCCGCGGTGCAGGTCGCCGGCGGCGACCGCATCGCACAGGTCGGCCAGGACGCGCGGCCGCAGATTGCCGGCGGCGTTCATCAGGCCGACCGCCCCGATCGCCAGCATCGGAAAGCTGAGCTCTTCGAGACCGACGAACACCCGGAATTCGGGTAACGCGGCCAAGACGTCGGACACGAAGCCCAGGTCGTCGACCGCGTGCTTCATGCCGACGAGCGTGGGCGAGCGGCGCGTCAGCTCGGCGATCGTGTCCGCCGTTACGCCGACGGCGGCGCGGCCGGGAATGTGGTAGATCATCCACGGCACGTCGTACTCGCGCGTGGCGGCGACGTAGTACTCGATCAGGCCGCGCTGCGGAGGACGGACGTAGTACGGCGTCACGATCAGCAACGCATCCACGCCCGCCCACACGGCGTGTTCCGTCAGCGCTTGCGTCTCGGCCAGCGACTGGGAGCCGGTCGCGGCGACTACGGCGATACGGCCGTCGGCGGCGCGTACCGCGGCATCGACCAGCGCGTTGCGCTCGTCCACCGTCAGCGTCGAGGGCTCGGCCGTCGTACCGTTGACGAGGACGCCGTGCGAGCCGTTCTCGACGTGGAACGCGACGAGTTCCGCGTACGCGCCCAGGTCGATCGCTCCGTCGCGGAACGGGGTGACCAGCGGCGGAATCGAGCCGGCCAGCCGGCTGAGGCTGCGGCTCATGCGGAACCCTTCGCGGCCGCGTCCCGGCGTGACGCGACGTAGTCGTGCAGGTTGTTCTGCCTGAAGCTCGAGGCGCCGTCGATCTCCTGGATTTCGAGCGAGATCGCGAGCGGCCCGGCGGCGTACGCCGCGGCGAGGGCACGGCACAGCGCGGCAAAGACGTGGCTGCCGGCGGCGTGTTTGGTCGCGGCGTCGCGGCCTTGGCCGATCCGCAGCACCGCGTGGGCGAAGGCGTTGCCCGGATCGCCGTCGGCGACGCGGTAGCGATCGTGGCTCACGAGCCGGGTCCGAGTCCCGCCGGACGGGAAAACGCCGGTCTCGAGCGCGGCTTCGTGGACGGTCCGGACCAATCCGTCGAAGTCGACGCGCTCCGCCAGGTTGGCCGAGCATTCGAGCGTGATGTGAGGCATCGCCGTCCCCCTAGCGGGGGCACGGCCCCCAACCGATGTAGACTTGTGCTGCCGGAGGCCACCGAACCCATCCTTTGGTCCCCCCACAAAGGTAGCCGTACGTCCGGCGAGATAGTACCGCGAGAGCGTCTGGTCGCTTGTATTCTTGCCGTATTCGAGGTTTGTTCGAACCATGCGTCGATTCTTGAATTCGCCGAACCTAAGGGCCGGCATCATTGCCGTGTTCTCCGGCGCCGCGATCCTGTCGGCATGTAGCGGCGGGAATCAAGGGACACCCGTCGCGCCGATCGTCACGCACGGTTCGGGCGTGCCGACGACGGCGCCCAGTTCGTCGCCCACGCCGCACGGAAGCCCGACTCCTACCCCGTCGCCGAGCTCCTCGCCGTCGAGCGTGTGCCCGGTCGGCTTCAGCCGCGTGACGGCTCCGATCGGCCCGGCCGGAGGAGCGATCACGGTGCCGGCGACGGTCGGCTCGGTCACTGAGACCTTCGCCTCCGGGGCGTTCTCGGCGGCGACGACCGTAACGCTCTGCTACATCACGGAGCCGAACCTGCCGGCACCGCTGACGCGCATCGTGCACGTGGATCGCTACGGCAACCGCCTCCCGCTGTTCAAGGCCGGCGCCGGTAATACGTACGTGACCTCCTTCGGCACGCTGTTCGGCGGCGCCACGCTCCGTAACTCGGCTGCGGTCAGCGGCACGGGCGTCGTTCCCGCGTCGATTCCGGCGGGCACTGTGCTCAACATCGCGATCAACGAGAACGGCACCTGGGTCGACGTCGGCACGGCGTTGGTCGGCGCCGGCGGAACCTTCCAATCGACGATTCCAACGCTCGCGCTACCCGACGTCACGCGGCCCGGAAACTACCTCGTCTACAAGCCGCCGTCGGGAGGCACGACGCAGGTCAACCTCGGATTCGCGCTGATCGCCGACGACAGCACGGGCAACCCCAACGGCTTGCAGTTCGTGCAGATCGAAGACCCGCACGGGGTCGCGATCCCGACGCCGACGACCACGTATTTCCCGATCTCAAACGCCTCCGATCTCGACGGCGAAGCGCTGACGCCCGACGCGCAGCACGGCGCGACGGTCGACGGAGGCAACAACGTCTACTTCTTCTCCGGGATTCCGCAGCACAAGTTCGTGCTCTCGCCCACCACGGTCGACGTCACCAACTACGGCGGCGACGGCGACTCGATCGCCGCGCTGCCGAACGGCGATGAGGACGTCGTCTCGGCCAACGGTACGCAACTGGCCGTTCTCTCCGGCATTCTCGCGGGCACGCCGGCCGTGGCCGACACGATCGATAACCCGGGCGGCACGTCGGATCGCGACGGCCTGGTCATCTCGATCGACGGGAAGGTGCTGCTCTCGCGCGGCAGTAGCGGCCTCGACGTCATCCGCATCGATCCGAGCGCTCCGCACAAGGGCTCGACCGGCGTGGGCACCGTCAGCCATACCTTCACGATCACCAAGACGCTGACGAATGGGCCGACTCCCTTCTTCGAGGACGGCCGCGACGGGATGGCGATCAGCCCCACGGATTCCTCGCGGGCGGTCATCGTCGGAGCCGATGCGTCGTTCAACCCGGTCGTGTCGTTACTGACCGGCCTGCCCAACAACCCGACGCTGTCGGCGGTCTACGTGCGCACGACCGGCGCCGCGCACCCGGCCGGCACGGCCCGCCGCGGATTCGAACCCAGTTATAGCCGCAGGCCCATCAGTCAGGCGTTGCCTGCGGGAGAGTCGCTCACCGCTGCCGCGATTACGCCGGACGGCAAGATCGCGTTCGTCAATTCAAACGCCGGCATCTACACCTTCAGCGGTGTCGATACCGGGACGCTGACCCAAGTCGGCTCCGCGTACGCTCCGACCGTGAACATCCCGGGCGGCACGTGCTCGTTCAGCACCAGCAGTTTTGGTTCGGCGTCGATCGGCATCTTGCCGGACGGCAAGTACCTGATCCTCGACATCAACTGCGGGCTGTCGCCGAACGGCACGACGCAGCACGGCCCCGGTGTGGTCCTCACGGTTCCGATCGGCCCGAACGGCGCTCTCGGCAATCCGGTCGGCCAGCTCGACTACGCCGTCGCTCCGTATAACGACCAGATCATCGTTCACTAAGCCGTAGCGGCTGCGTACCTGAGCAGAACTTCGCCCACGCCGACCTGACGGTCGACGTGGGCGACTATTTCTTCGATGGTGGCCGCGCGCGGAATCGTCAGCACGTGTTCCATCTTCATGGCCTCGAGGACCACGGCGGCCGTTCCGGCGGCGACTCGCTCGCCTGCGGCGACCGCGATCCGGACGACGCGCGCGCTCATCGGCGAACGTAAGGTTCCGTCCGCCGCTTCGCCGGCGCGGGCTGCGGCCGGCTCGTTCGTCGCGTCGACGAACGCGTACGAGCGCGCACCGCGAGCGAGATAGATGCGCTCCGGCGCGAACGCGACCGCCACTTCGTTCCACGCGCCGCCGCCGACGCGCAGGCGCACCCGACCGTGCTCGGCGAGCGGGCTGCCGTCGAAGTCGACGCTGTCCGCGAAGCCCGGAAGCGCGACGCGCAAGCGATTGGCATTTTCCGCCAGCACGGTCACCGTCACCGGCGTCGCGTCCGGATCGTCCGCGCCGCGCAGGCGCAGCGCGCTGGTCGGTTCGACCGAGGTGCTCCACGCGGTCCACGAACCGAACGCGCCGCGCTGCGCGTCGCGCGCGTAGGCGACGGCGGCGGCCAGGGCGGTCGACTCGGCATCCTCCGCGGCGGCGAAGCCGCCCGTGGCCGCGCGCTGCTCGAAAAACGCCGTCGTGGCGCGGCCGCTGACGAACGTCTCGTCGCGAACGCAGGCGATCAGGGCGTCGCGGTTCGTCGCCATCCCGAGCGCGACCGTGCGCTCGAGCGCGCGCGCCAGCTCGCGGCACGCGTCCCCGCGCGAATCCGCGTGGACGACGATCTTCGCGAGCAGCGAATCGTAAAACGGCGAGATCTCGATACCCGACGCCAGCGCGTGCTCGACTCGCACGCCGGCCGGCGGCGACCAGTACGCGAGCGTGCCGCTTTGCGGCAAGAAGCCGCGCGCCGCGTCCTCGGCGCACAGGCGCACCTCGATCGCGTGCCCGCGCAGTTCGATCGCATCTTGCGTGCGCGGCAGCGCTTCGCCGCGCGCGACCCGGATCTGCCATTCGACCAAGTCGAGGCCGGTCAGCGCCTCCGTTACCGGATGTTCGACTTGCAGGCGGGCGTTGGTCTCGATGAAGTAGAACGCGCCGTCCGCGTCGAGCAGGAATTCGACCGTGCCCGCACCCTCGTAGTTGGCCGCGCGCGCCACGGCCACGGCCGTTGCGCCGAGCCTGGCGCGCAGGGCCGCGTCGACGGCGGGCGACGGCGATTCCTCGATCAACTTCTGGTGGCGGCGCTGGACGCTGCAATCGCGCTCGCCGAGGTAGACGACGTTGCCGAAGGCGTCGCCGAATACTTGCATTTCGACGTGGCGCGGGGCGAGCAGCGCGCGTTCCAGCAGCACGTCGCTCGAACCGAAGGCGGCCAGCGCTTCGGAACGTGCGGCCGTAAGCGCGGCCGGGAAGGCCGCTAGGTCTTCGACGATGCGCATGCCGCGGCCGCCGCCGCCCGCCGCGGCCTTGATCACCAGCGGCGTGCCGAGCTCGTGCGCGGCGGCCAGCAGCGTCGCGTCGCTTTGATCGGCGGCGTGATAACCGGGCAGGAACGGCACGCCGCTGCCCGCGAGCAGGCGTTTCGCCTGCGCCTTGTTGCCGAGCGCGCGCATCGACGCGGCGCTCGGGCCGACGAAGATCAAGCCGGCGGCGGTGCAGCGTTCGGCGAACTCCGCGCTCTCCGCGAGGAACCCGTATCCCGGATGGACCGCGTCGGCGTTCGTCGCTCGCGCGGCTCCCAGGAGCGCGTCGATGTCGAGATATGATTCGCGCGGCGCCGCGGGACCGATACGCCACGCGGTATCGGCCGCGCGTACGTGCGGGGCGTCGCGGTCGGCGTCCGAATAGACGGCGGCCGTGCGCAACCCCATACGCTTCGCGGTCCGCATCACGCGCAGCGCTATTTCGCCGCGGTTGGCGACCAGGAGCGTTTCGATGCGCTTCACGGCCGCGCGACGCCGAACTGGACCGGCCGCAGGGTGCGGGCGCGCGCTTCCGCGGCGAGCGACAGCGAGAACGAGAGCACGCGCCGCGTATCGCGCGGGTCGATCACGCCGTCGTCGAGCAGCCGGCCCGACGTGTAGAAGGCCGACATCTGCCGCTCGAACGTCGCGACGATCATGGCTTTGAGCGCGTCGATCTTCTCGGTCTCGGGCTCCTGGCCGAGCCGCCGGGCCTTTTCCTCCATCACGATGCCCATCGTCGTCGCCGCCTGCTGCGGCCCCATCACCGCGGTCTGAGCGTTCGGCCAGCTGTAGAGAAAGCTCGGGTCGAAACCGCGCCCGCACATGCCGAAGTTCCCCGCCCCGAACGAAGGCCCGCACATCAGCGTGATCTGCGGAACGCTCGCGGTCGTCACCGCTTGAATCATTTTGGAGCCGTGTTTGATCATGCCGGCCGCTTCGGAAGCTTTACCGACGATGTATCCGGTCGTATTCTGCAAGTAGATCAGCGGAACGCCGGCCTGGCAGCAGAGCTGGATGAAGTGCGTGGCCTTGGTCGCACCGTCGGGATCGAGCGGACCGTTGTTGGTGATGATGCCGACGCGCATCCCTTCGATGGCCGCGTGACCGGTGACCGTGGCCGGACCGTAGCCGGGCTTGAAATCCAGGAAATCCGAATCGTCGACGATGCGCGCGACGACCTCGCGCATGTCGACGGGGCGCTTGCTGTCGGCGGGCATCAGGCCCAGCAGCTCGTCCTCGGAGTAGCGCGGAGGCGGTCCCGAAGGTGTTGCCGCTCGTCCCCACGGTAAACGCGCGAGGATGTCGCGCGCGATGCGCAGCGCGTCCGCGTCGTTCTCGGCGACGTATTCGGCGAGGCCCGAGACCGACGCGTGCAGTTCGGCGCCGCCCAGCTCTTCCTCGGTGGCGATCTCGCCGGTCGCGGCCTTGAGCAGCGGCGGCCCGGCCAGGAAGGCGCGCGCGCGGCCGCGCACCATCACGACGTAATCGGACAGCCCCGGCATGTAGGCACCGCCCGCGGTCGACGATCCGTGCACGACCGTGAGCACCGGAATGCCGGCAGCCGAAAGCCGCGTGAGGTTGCGGAAGAGGGTGCCGCCGAGCACGAAGGCCTCGACTTTGTAACGCACGAGATCCGCGCCGGCCGACTCGACGAGGTGCACGAACGGCAGCTTGTTCTGCAGCGCGATATCTTGCATGCGCGAGAGCTTTTCGAGCCCCATCGGCGCGAAGGCACCCGCGTTGATGCCGGAGTCGCTCGCGGTGATCATGCAGCGGATGCCCGAAACGTAGCCGATGCCCGCGATCATGCCGCCGCCGGGCACGCTCTTCTCGGGATTGGGATTGTCTTGGCAGTAGCCGGCGATCGTCGAGAGCTCGAACCACGGCGAGCCGCGGTCGAGCAGCCGTCCGATACGCTCGCGCGGCAACAGCTGGCCGCGCTTCTCGAAGCGCGAGCGGCTCAGTTCGGAGGTCGCGCGCGTGCGGGCTTCCAGGTGGCGCAGGCGCTCGACCCCGCGCAGCATCGCCTCCCGGTTGGCGGCGAACTCGTCCGACGCGGTGTCGGTCTTGGAAACGATGGCGGGCATCGTCAGCGCGCGAACGCGGGCGGGCGGCGTTCGAGGAACGCGGCGACGCCTTCGCGGCTGTCGGCGGTCGAGGCGTTGGCGATCATGAAGTCGCGCTCGAGTGCGAGCAGCGCTTCGTGGGATGCGGTCCAGGCTTCGCGAACGAGGGCTTTGACCGCGGCCGCAGCGCCCGCCGCACCGGCCGCAAGGTGCTCGGCGAGCGCGTCGGTCTCGTCCCGCAAGGTACCGTCGGGAACGACCCGGCTGACGAGCCCGAGCGCGTGCGCTTCGCGCGCGTCGATGAAACGGTTGCTGAGCAAAAACTCCGTCGCGCGTTTGGGCCCCAGCAGCCGCGTCAGGAAGAACGACGTGCCTGCGTCGGGCGAAAGGCCGAGCGCGGCGTAGCCGCTGCGGAAGGAGGCGCTCTCGGCGGCGAGCACGATGTCGGCGGTCAGTGCGAGCCCGATGCCGCCGCCCGCGACGGGTCCGTTGAGCGCTGCGATCACGGGCGACGGGAGCGCGTACAGCCGCTGCAGCGTTTCGTTGAGGCCGATCAGTTCGTCGCCGATCAGCGCCGGCAGGCGTTCTCGCTCGGCTGCGAATTCGCGGATGTCGCCGCCCGCGCAGAACGTGACGCCCGTCGCCGCCAGAACGACGGCCCGCACGCTCGGGTCCGCGGCGATGCGCCGAACGGCCTGGCCGAGTTCGAGCGCGGCGGCGCTCGAGAGCGCGTTGCCGAACTCGGGCCGGTCGAGCGTGACGCGCGCGATCCCGCCCGTGATATCGAGAAGCATACCTGATGTTACCGAGAGGAAGAACTTTCTGTCAATCAGTAGAAAGTAGCTCTGATGGCGACTCCCAGCGTTCGTGCGGTGGGCACTGCCCCCCGCGCCGCCAAGAACCTGCGGTGGAACGGGTCCGTGGCCGGCGCCCAGGAGTTGCGACAGTCCAAGCGCCTCGCGATCCTGCACGCCGCCGCACGGATGTTCAACGAGCGCGGGTATCACGAAACGTCGCTGGCCGACATCGCGGCCAGCCTGCACGTGACCAAGCCGACGCTGTACTATTACGTCCAGAGCAAGGAAGACATGCTCGCGCAGATCGCGGCGATGGCGCTGGCGGAGACCGAAGCGCTGTTCGAGGTCGCCTCGCGCGACGGGAAGGACGCGCTCGACGCGTTGCGCATCTTCGTGCGCGGCTACGTAGAGCGCATCACGAACGACTTCGGGCGCTGCCTGCTGACGATCCGCCACACGCGCGTCGCGCCCGAGATCTCGGCCGAGATGACGGCCGGCTTCCGCCGCATGGGCGCGTTCGCGCGAGCGCTGCTCGAGAAGGGCGTGCTGGACGGTTCGATTCGCGAGTGCGACGTGCGCGTGGCGAGCTTCGCCTTGTACGGCGCGATCAATTGGGTGCCGAACTGGTTCGACGAGAGCGGACCGATGACGGCTTCGGATGCCGGCGACGCGCTGTTCGCCGTCTTCGCTAACGGTATCGGGGGAGGAAAACGATGAGCGCCGGAAACGTCAAAGATAAAGTCCTGTACGAAAAGCGCGAAAGGGTCGCGTGGCTGACGATCGACCGCGAGGAGAGCCGCAACGCGCTCGATCCCGGGACGATCGAGGGTCTTCGGCGCGGGGTCGAAACGGCGTTAGCGGATTCGGACGTTCGCGCGATCGTCTTGACGGGCGCAGGCGAGCGCGCGTTCTGTGCGGGTGCCGACCTCAAGGCCGCGAGCGGCAGCTTCGCGATGGATTATTCGCAGCCCAGCACGGATTACGCGACGTTCCTGCGCGCGGCGATGGCCTGCACGCTGCCGATCGTCGGGCGCATCAACGGCGCCTGCCTGGCGGGCGGCATGGGGCTGCTGGGCGTTTGCGACGTCGCGGTCGCTGCGGACGACGTATCGTTCGGGTTACCGGAAGTCAAAGTCGGGCTCTTTCCGATGCAGGTGCTCGGCGTCTTACGGAATCTGGTGCCGCCGCGCGTGCTGGCCGAGCTGTGCCTGACCGGCGAGCCGATCTCGGCCGCCGACGCGCAGCGCGTCGGGCTGGTCAACTACGCGGTTCCGCGGGCCGAACTCGACGCGAAGGTCGGCTGGCTGCTCGGGCGCCTGGTCGGGAAATCGCCGACCGCGCAGCGCCGCGGCAAGTTCGCGCTACGGGCGCTGGACGGGATGGCGTTCGCGCCCGCGCTGGCATACCTCGAGACGCAAATCGCGACGCTGGTGCTGACGGAAGACGCGCGCGAAGGCCGGCTCGCGTTCGCCGAGCGCCGCGCTCCGGTTTGGACGGGACGCTGATGGTGCGGATCGGCGGCGCGTCCGGTTTCTGGGGCGATAGCTGCGTCGCGGCCCCGCAGCTCGTTCGGCGCGGAAATATCGACTACTTGACCTTCGACTACCTGGCCGAGGTCACCATGTCGATCTTGGCACGCGCGCGAGCGAAAGATCCTTCTGCCGGCTGGGCGACCGACTTCGTCGATATCGCGCTCGCCGGCCTGTTGCCGGAGATTGCGGCGCGCGGCATCCGGGTGCTCTCCAACGCGGGCGGCATGAACCCGCGCGGCTGCGCTGCGGCGCTGGCGAAGCGCGCCGAAACGGCCGGGGTCGCGCTGCGGATCGCCTTCGTCGAGGGCGACGACGTGTTGGCATCGGCGCACGACCGCGTGCCCAAGCGTGCGCTCAGCGCCAACGCCTATCTCGGTGCCTTCCCGATCGCGGCGGCCCTCGACGCCGGCGCGCAGATCGTGATCGCGGGCCGCTGCGTCGACAGCGCGCTGCCGCTCGCGGCCTTGATTCACGAATTCGGCTGGCGGCGCGACGACTGGGACCGGCTTGCGGCCGGCAGCCTGGTAGGCCATATCCTCGAGTGCGGCGCGCAAGGCTCGGGCGGCCTGCATACCGATTGGGAGCGCGTCGAGCGCTGGGACGATATCGGGTATCCGATCGCGGAATGCGAAGCCGACGGCACGTTCGTGGTGACCAAGGCCGAGGGCACGGGCGGCCTGGTCGTTCCCGCCGCCGTCGCGGAGCAGATGCTGTACGAAATCGGCGACCCGGGCGCCTACGTGCTGCCCGACGTCGTGTGCGATTTCACGCAGGTCACGATGACCTCTGCGGGCGACCAGCGCGTGCGGGTCGCGGGGGCTCGCGGGCGCCCGGCGACCGCGTCCTATAAGGTCTCGGCCACCTACGTCGACGGTCTGCGCAGCGTCGCGATGCTGGCGATCATCGGCATCGATGCCGCGGCGAAGGCGCGCCGCACGGCCGAGGCGATTCTGAAACGTACGCGCGCGATCTTCCGCGAACGCGGCTTGGCCGATTACCGCGACACGCTGATCGAGATCCTCGGCGCGGAGAGCGTGTACGGCCCGCATTCGCGCGCGACGGGCGCGCGCGAGGTGCTGATGCGGCTCTCGGTCGAGCACGACGACCCGCGCGCGCTCGAGATCTTCGGCCGCGAGATCGCGCCGGCCGGCACGTCGTGGTCGCCCGGTACGACCGGCGCCGGCGGCCGGCCGAAGGCCACGCCGGTCGTCAAGCTCGCCTCGTTCCTCGTGCCCAAATCCGACGTCGAGGCATTCGTCGAACTGGACGGGACGCGCACGCGGATCGATTGCAGCCCGCCGGCCGGCTCCCAAGCCGGCGAGCCGCCGGACGGGCCGGCGCGGGGCGAGCCCCCGCCGGGCTCCGAAAGCGGCGCTCCGGTTCGCGCGAACGGCGAAACCCACGAGGTGCCGCTGGTGCGCCTGGCCTGGGCCCGCAGCGGCGATAAGGGCGACATCGCCAACATCGGCGTCATCGCGCGCTCGCCCGAGTTCGAGGATCTCTTGCGCGCGCAGCTGACGCCCGAACGCGTCGCCGAGTATTTCCGGCACCTCGTCCGCGGCCCCGTGCGGCGCTACGACGTGCCGGGCATTCATGGCTTCAATTTCGTGCTCGAAGAAGCGCTCGGGGGCGGCGGGACGGCCTCGATGCGTATCGACCCGTTGGCGAAGGGGATGGCCCAAATGCTTTTGGACTTTCCCATTTCCGTACCCGCACACGTTGCCGCTACCGCCCGCGAGGAGATTCACGCATGATCTACGGCCCCGAGCATCTCGAACTCCAACGCTCCGTCTCGCGCACGATCGCGACGGAGATCAATCCGTACGTCGAGGAATGGGAACGAGCGGGCGCGTTTCCCGCGCACGAGGTCTTCCGCAAGCTCGGCAAGCAGTCGCTGCTGGGGATCACGCGGCCCGTCGAGTACGGCGGCCTCGGTCTGGACTACAGTTTCGCGACGGCCTTTCACGAAGCCGTCGGAGAGATCGAATGCGGCGCCATCCCGATGGCGATCGGCGTGCAGACCGACATGGCCACGCCGGCGCTGGCAAAGCACGGCTCGGACGCGTTGCGCGAGGAGTTCCTGCAGCCCTCGATCAGCGGCGAGTACGTCGCGTGTCTGGGCGTTTCGGAGACGGGCGCGGGGTCCGACGTGGCATCGGTCATGACGCGCGCGCGTAAGGACGGCGACGACTACGTGATCGACGGCAGCAAGATGTGGACGACCAACGGCGCGCAGGCCGACTGGATGTGTTTGCTGGCGAACACGAGCGACGGACCCGCGCACCGCAACAAGTCCTTGATTTGCGTGCACATGAACGCCAAGGGCATCTCGGTCTCGCAAAAGTTCGACAAGCTCGGGATGCGTGCGTCGGACACGGTCCAAGTGTTCTTCGACGGCGTGCGCGTGCCGCAGCGATACCGGATCGGCCAGGAAGGCCTTGGCTTCATCTATCAGATGGAACAGTTCCAGGAAGAGCGTCTGTTCGGGGCGTCGTGCGCGCTGCGCGGTCTCGAACGCGCGATCGACGGGACGGTCGACTACACGCGTAACCGCATCGCGTTCGGCCGGCCGCTGCTCGACAACCAGTACGTGCAATTCCGCCTGGCCGAACTGAAGACGGAAGTCGAGATGCTTCGTTCCTTGGTCTATCGCGCGGTCGAGGACTACGTCGCCGGAAAGGACGTGCTGATGCTGGCCTCGATGGCCAAGCTCAAGGCCGGCCGCATCAACCGCGAGGTGGCCGACGCCTGCCTGCAGTTCTACGGCGGCATGGGATACATGAACGAAACGCCGATCTCGCGGTTCTTCCGCGATACGCGCCTAACCTCGATCGGCGGCGGCGCCGACGAAGTGATGCTCGGCATCATCAGCAAGACGATGGGCACGTTTGCCAAGGACGGCGCGCGCGCCGCCAAGCCGGTGCAGCCGGTTGGATAGCGTGCCGGGTCCGGGCGCGATCGGCCGGATCGCGCTCGGCGACGTCATTCGCCGCTCGGCTCGAAAGTACGCTGGCAAAGTCGCCGTGGTCGACGGACCGCGGCGGGTGAACTACGCGGAACTCGATGCGGACGTGAGCCGCCTCGCAAACGAATTGCTCGGCCGCGGGCTCGGGCGGGGCGACCGGGTCGCGACGCTGTGCGCGAACTCGTACGAATACGCCGTCGCGATGTTCGGCATTCAACGGGCCGGGCTCGTCTGGCTCCCGCTCAACCAGAACCTCTCGCCGAACGACGTGCGCTGGATCGTCGGCCACGCGGAGCCCCGGCTGGTCATCATCGACGATGCCATCTACGCGGGACCGCTCGGCGCGGTCGTCGACGAGGGCGTCGGCGCGGCGATCGTGGTGCGCCGCAACGAGTCGCTCGTCAGTCCCTACCCTTCGTTCGAGGAGGCGCTGGCGCGCAACGACGGCCGCGAACCCGGCGTCGACATCGGCGACCACGACCTGGCGCAGATCATGTACACCAGCGGCACGACGGGCACTCCGAAAGGCGTGATGCACAGCCACCTCTCGGTGTTCAGCGCGCTGCTGGCCAACGTGATCGACTTCGAGATGCGTTCGAGCGACATCGGCAACGTGATGCTGCCGATGTTCCATTGCGCGCAGCACACGCTGGTGATCTCGCTGCTCGCGGCGGGCGGAACGCTCGTGATGATGCGCAGCGTCGATCCGGCGGAGTTCATCCGCACGGTCGACCGCGAAAAGGTCACGGTGGCGCTGTCGCTGCCGCCGATTTACGGCGCGCTGCTCGATCACCCCGAGCGTGCGAACCACGACCTCTCCAGCTTGCGCCTGTGCGTCTACGGCATGATGCAGATGCCCGAAGCGTCCTTGCGCCGCTTGATCGCCGAAGTCTGCCCGAACTTCCAGCTCGGCACGGGGCAGACCGAGATGTATCCGATCACGCTATCGTTCAAGCCCGCCGAGCAGCTGCGCCGGATCGGGCCGTACTGGGGAGACTCGTCGATCGTGACCGAGACCGCGATCATGGACGACGACGGCAACCTGTTGGAGCAAGGCCGGACCGGCGAGATCGTCCATCGCGGCCCCAACGTGATGCTCGGCTACTTCAAGGATCCCGAGGCCACGGAACGTTCGCGCGCCTTCGGCTGGCACCACACGGGCGACCTCGGTTTCTTCGATCCCGACGGTCAGCTGGTGTTCACCGACCGCAAGAAGGACATGATCAAGTCGGGCGGCGAGAACGTCCCTTCGATCAAGGTCGAGCGCGCGCTGCTCGCCCACCCTGCGGTCCAAAGCGTCGCCGCGATCGGCTTGCCGCACGCGCGCTGGTTCGAGGCGGTGACGGCCGTGGTCACGCTGAAGCCCGGCACGCAGACGAGCGAAGAAGAGCTCCTCGCGCATTGCAAGTCGCACCTTGCGGGCTTCGAGGTGCCCAAGGCCATTCGTTTTGTCGAACAGTTTCCGCTAACCGCTACGGGAAAGATTCAAAAGAACCAGTTGCGCGAGCGGTTCGCGAACATCTACGCAGAAGAGGAAGCGGCCGCCGCGAAACCATAGCGCGGGCGCCGTTCGCGCGCGGCCGGCGCGTCTCTTACGGGATCTGGTGCTGGATGTCCATCGCCTCAGTCGTGTACGAGCGAAGGCTGTCCAGCATCTTCTGCGCCTCGGCCTTGGCCTTGGCGTTCGTCCCGCACTTGACCTCGATCTTGGCCATCGCCATCTGGTTTTGCATCATCGAGTGCATCGACACCATGAAGTTCATGTCGACGCTCGCGCTCGGTTTCATCATGGACGTGTCGGCGCTGGGCGCCCCCGCCATCTTCATCAGGTGGTCGTTAGCCGTCGAACAGTCCATGGCCATGCCGCTTCCGTTCATCGAATCGTCGGCGAAGGCCGAAACGCATTGCACGGCACCGAGAGCCACCGCGAGCCCGGCGGCCGCGAAACATCGCTTGATCGTCATAGATTAACCTCATGTGAGAGCGGGGGTGTATGGGGGCAGTGTAGCGTGCGCCGGCGATTCACGCTGTCTGCTTCCTTACGCTTTCCGGGCGGCTGCCGAGGGAGCGCCGGCCGGAACGTTGAGAACGCGACCTGCGTTGATCGAGCGAGAACCCGCTGCGATAGGCGATAATGACGTGATCCCCCTCAACCTGCGAGCGCTCGCGACGTTCGCGACGATCCTGGGCATATTGGGGCCCGGTGCCGCGGCGGCGCAGAACCCGCCGGTACCGGAACGTCCCGAGGTTTTGGTCGTGGGCGGCACGCCCGCCGGAGTGGCGGCCGCGGTCGCGGCGGCCCGGCGCGGTGCGACCGTCGTGCTGGTCAGCGCGGCTTCCGATCTCGGCGGCGTGCTCTCGGACGCGATGATGGACCAGTGGGACCTCAACCTCGGGCCCGGCGGAACGTCCGTGCAGCGCGACCCGCTATTCGAGGAGATCTACGCGCGGCTGGGCGATGCGTTCACACCGCAGGCCGCCGCGCAGACCTTCGCTGCGATGGTTGCGGCGGAGCCCCGGATTTCCGTGCGCTACGACGAGGTCGCCTCGGGGGTGGCCGAAACCGCCACCGCCGAGGGGAAGCGCGTCGACGCGGTCGACTTTCGCAACGCTCGCACCGGCGCGCCGGCGGCGTTCGAGGCGCGTTTCGTCATCGACGCAACGGACGATGGGGACCTGGCGGCGCTGGCCGGCGCGCGTTACGACGTCGGCCGCCAAGATAGCGGCATCGACGAACGGATGCAGGCGGTGACCGAGATGTTCGAGGTCGGCGGCGTCGATTGGCAACGGCTCGCGCGGACGTACGACGTGCGGCGCTACGGTTTCGGGGGCGTCTCGGAGCGGCGGGCCTGGGGCTACGATAAGGTGATGCGCGCCTACCGGCCGGCCTTCGCAAACGTGGTGGTGCGCGACCTGAACTTTGGCCGCTTGCCGGACGGAAACCTGACCGTGAACGCCGTGGACGTCTGCGGCATCGACGGCCGCGATCCGGCCGAGCTCGAACTGGCGCGTCGTGAGACGGTCGCCGAGGCGTCGCGCCTGGTCGCCTTCTTGCGGTCGCGGCTCCCCGGCTTCGCGGATGCCCGGGTGGGGGCGTTCGCGCCGGCAGTGTACGTTCGCGAGACGCGCCACATCGCGGGCCTCGAACGGCTGACGGCCGCCGACGTCTGGGACGGAATCGTGCCGGCGGACAGCATCGGTCTGGCCTCGTATCCGATCGACCTCCACCCGGTCGATCCCGGTGACGAGCCCGCATACGCCCCCGTGCGCCACGTGTACGGGATCCCGTTCGGCGCCCTCGTCCCCAAGGGTCTCGCCAACGTGCTGCTCGCGGGTCCCGCGATTTCGGCGTCGCACCTGGCGTCCGGGAGCGCCCGCGTCGTGCCCACGACGATCGAGGAGGGCGAGGCGGACGGCATCGCCTGCGCGCGCCTGCTCCGGGGTACGGCTCTGGCCGTCAGGGCGCCGGCGACGCGCTCTCGCACTCCGGCAACGTCGTCCTTCCGTTCGCGGGGTTCGTATACTTGAGAACGACGCGCACGGCGGCCGGGGCGGTGCTGAGGTCGGTGCCCGCGGGCGGCTGCTGGACCGGCGTGCCTTTGTCGGGCGACAGCACGTCGTCGTAGACGAACGGGTTCTTGCGCTCCTCGGGATAGACGAACGGGTAGGGGAACAGCCCCTGCTGCACGCTGCCGTCGCGCAGGACGATCTTGGCCACGACCTGTTGCTCGACGGTGCCGTCGGGGCGGTAGCCGACGCTGCCGGGCTCGAGATAGACCTCCCCGCACGGCGAGCCGTTCGTGTCGCCGCCGTTCCCGTTGCCCGTCCCGCCCGTTCCGCTGCCGGTCCCGCCGAGTCCGCCCGTGCCCTTCCCGGGGCCGGCGCCCGTTCCGGAACCGCCGCCTTGTTCCCCGGAACGGGTGCCTTCGGCGAGCGAGCGCGGCGCCGTCCGTGCGGCCGCGGTGCGGTGCGGGACGACGTGCAGGCGCGCCGCCGCGCCGCCCGTCGTCCGCGCCGGGCGGGCCGCCGCCTTCGGCGCGGGGGCGCGCACGACGGTTTGCGGCGCGAGCGTGTAATGCGGGGCCGGCGTGATCTGCGGCGTCGGTACGGCGGTCGGCGCGGGGGTGGGTCTCGGCGTCCGGCGCACGATCGTGACGGTTTGCGCCGCGATCCGTTCTTCGGGCGGCGGTGCCGGCCCGCGGCGCGGGAGGAAGCCCGCGGCGATCTCGTGGAGCGCGATTGCGAGCGCAAACGCGATAGCCAGACGCTTCGCGTACGCGCGGTCGCGCCCGTTCCGGACCGTGGAGCGGCGATTCACTGCAGCTCTAACGTTCAGTCGCGGAGCTCCCGTTCCCTGACGTTGTTTGCCGTTCGGGTATACGGTGGGAGGAAAAAACTTCCAGACACGTGTCGCAGGGCGGTTATTGTGCGAACCGAACCGCGAATCGGCGAGGAGGCCGTTTGGAAATCGAAACGCTGATACGAACGATCCCTGATTTTCCCATTCCCGGGATCCAGTTCCGCGATATTACGCCGTTGCTTGCCGACGCGGGCGGCTTCCGTACTGCGGTCGACCTGTTCGTCGAGCGCTACAAGGACGCCGGGATTCGCACGGTCGTCGCGATGGAGGCGCGCGGGTACATCTTCGGCGCGCCGCTCGCATACCGGCTCGGTGCGGGCTTCGTTCCGGTGCGTAAACCCGGTAAGCTCCCCGGTACGAAGTACGTCGAATCCTACGCGCTCGAATACGGGACCAATTCGCTCGAGATCCACTCCGACTCGATCGGCACGGGCGAACGGGTGCTCGTGGTCGACGACCTGCTGGCCACCGGCGGCACCGCCACCGCCACCGCGCGCCTGCTGGAAAAGCTCGGCGTCCACGTGGTGGGCTTCGCGTTCCTGATCGAGCTCGAGGGGCTGGACGGGCGCCGGGCGCTCGAGGGATACGACGTCACAACGTTTATCCGTTACTGAACGTTATGTTGCCGACCGCATCTGATAGACACCCTCCCGCGGTCTGTGGCAATATAGGCGAATACCATATGCCGACTCCGCAAATCGAAGACCTGATCGCACGAGTCCAATCATACGACCCCACGATGGAAGCGTCGTGGCTGCGGGGCGTCTACGAGCTTGCGGACGCGGCCCACGACGGCCAGCACCGGGCGTCCGGGGAAGACTACATCGATCACCCGGTCGCGGTCGGCCGAATCCTGGCCGATATGGAGATGGACCGGGCGACGATCGCGGCCGCGCTCCTGCACGACGTGGTCGAGGATACCGTCGTCACGAGCGAGCAAGTCTCGGCGAAATTCGGCCCGGAAATAGCGCAGCTGGTCGAAGGGGTCACCAAGCTGACGCGCATTCCGTACCAGTCGAAAGAGGACGCGCAGGTCGAGAACCTGCGCAAGATGTTCATGGCGATGGCCAAGGACATCCGGGTCATCATCATCAAGCTGGCCGACCGCCTCCATAACATGCGAACGCTCGCCAGTCTGCCCGAGGCCAAGCAGCAGACGATCGCGCGCGAAACGATCGAGATCTACGCGCCGATCGCGCACCGCCTCGGCATCTGGAAGATCAAGTGGGACCTCGAAGATCTAGCGCTGCGCTATCTCGATCCCGAAGCGTATCGCGACATCGCCGAGCGGGTCGCGAAGAAGCGCGGCGAGCGGGAGAGTACGGTCGAAAGCGTCGTGGGGCTGTTGCGCTCGCAGTTCGCGAAGCTCGGCATCCACGCCGACGTGACCGGCCGCCCCAAGCACTTCTACTCGATCTACACGAAGCTGAAGAAGGGCCGCGACTTCTCGACGATCTACGATCTGACCGCGGTGCGCGTCATCGTCGATACGGTCAAAGACTGCTACGGGACGCTGGGCGTCGTGCATTCGATCTGGAAGCCGATTCCCGGCCGCTTCAAAGACTACATCGCGATGCCCAAGCCCAACATGTACCAGTCGCTGCACACGACGGTCGTCGGGCCTAACGGCGATCCGCTCGAGATCCAGATCCGGACGCTCGAGATGCACCGCACGAGCGAGTACGGCATCGCGGCGCACTGGCGCTACAAGGAAGGCGGCAAGGCCGACGCGTTCGAGAACAAGCTGACCTGGCTGCGTTCGCTGCTCGAGTGGCAGAACGACATGCGCGATTCGCGCGCGTTCATGGAGAACTTGAAGCTCGACCTGTTCGAGAACCAAGTCTTCATCTTTTCGCCCAAGGGCGACGTGTACTCGCTGCCGGCGGCGGCCACGCCGCTCGACTTCGCGTACCAAGTGCATACCGATATCGGCAACCACTGCGTCGGCGCGAAGATCAACGGGAAGATCGTTCCGCTCGATTATCAGCTCAAGAACGGCGACATCTGCGAGGTGCTCGTCAACAAGAGTTCGCGGCCGTCGCTCGACTGGCTCGCCGTCGTCCGGACCTCGGGCGCCAAACACAAGATCAAGCAGTGGTTCCGCAAGGAACGCAAGGACGATAACGTGGTGCTCGGCCAAGAGGCCGTCGAGCGCGAACTTGCCCGCGAACACATGCGCCCCGACCTCGCCCGCGGCGAGACGATCGAAAAAGTCGCTAAGCGCATGAATTACACGACCGCGACCGACCTCTTCGCCGCGATCGGTTTCGGCGACGCGTCCGCGGTGTCGGTCGCCGGCAAACTCAAGGAAGAGGCCAAGAGCTCGAACCTGATCGATCTGACGTCGCTGCAGCGCACGCCGCTGCCTTCGATGCGGCGTATCGCGCGCAACTCGTCGGGGATCCTGATCGCGGGCGTCGACGACGTGCTCGTGCGCCTCTCGAAGTGTTGTAGCCCGGTGCCCGGAGATCCGATCATGGGTTACGTCACGATCGGAAAGGGCGTCTCCGTGCATCGGGCCGACTGTCCGAACGTGGCCTACATGTCCGCGACCCCCGAACGGATCCTACAGGCGTCGTGGGCCGGAGCGGATTCGAACACGCACTCGGTCGACGTCGAAGTCGAGGCGATGGACCGCGCGGGACTCTTGCAAGACGTGATGGGCGTCTGTTCCGAGTTCAAGACCTCCGCGTCGTCGGTCACCGCGCGGGTCAAGCGCGACTCCGCGCTGATCAGCCTGACGCTTCAGATCTCCAACCTCGACCACTTGCACAACGTGCTCGAAAAATTGCGCACCCTGCGCGACGTGCGCGACGTCTACCGGGTTACGAAACGCGAAGTCCGCGCTAGCGGCTGACGAGCAGCCGCCGCCCTTCGCCGTCGAGCGCGATCTCGAAGAGGTCGAGGAGATCGCGCCCGGCGTACGAGTTCTCACGAACATGCTGTGCGCGACGAGAAGTTCTCAAGACGACGTGAACTTTAGATTGCCGAAGATCGGCCCATGAAGGCCGAGCTTTCGCTGCGCGAGGCGCGCCACGTAGCGCTCGCGGCCCAGGGCTTCGGTGCCGCGCGCGGCGCGCCGGCCCGGCGCCGGGCGCTGGCGGCGGTCGTGGCGCGGCTCGGGTGCGTGCAGATCGATTCGGTCAACGTGCTGGTGCGCTCGCATTTCATGCCGTTCTTCTCACGGCTGGGCGCGTACGACGTTGCGGTCCTCGACGAGCTGTTGTACGGGAAGCGGCGCGCGTTCGCCGAGTATTGGGCGCACGAGGCGTCGATCGTCGATTTCGAGCGCTGGCCGTTGCTGCGCTGGCGCATGGCCCGCGCGCGCTCGGGTGAGGGCATGTGGGGCAACGTCTCGCGGGTGGGGCGCGAAGAACGCGATCTCGTCGAACGCGTCCGCGCCCGGATCGCCGCGGAAGGCCCGCTCGCAGCGTCGGATTTCGAGGGCGCCGGGTCGCAGGGTTCGTGGTGGGGATGGAGCGACACGAAGCGCGCGCTCGAGTTCCTGTTCTGGGCAGGGTACCTGACGACGCGCCGGCGGCGCACGAGTTTCGAGCGCGAATACGATCTGGTCGAACGCGTGATCCCAGCCGCGGTCCTGGCGCGCGACGTCGGGGAGGCGCAGGCGCACCGCGAACTGGTGATGGTGGCGGCGCGCGCGCTCGGCGTCGCGGCCGAGAGCGATCTGCGCGATTATTTCCGGTTGGATCTGGCCGACGCCCGGCGCGCGGTCTCGGACCTGGTCGAGGCGGGGGAACTGATCGCATTCGGGGTCGAGGGCTGGCGCGCGCCCGCGTACGCCGTGCCGCCGCTGCGCGTTCCGCGCAAGGCGTTCGGCCGCGCGTTGCTCTCGCCGTTTGACAACCTGATCTGGAACCGCAAGCGCGCGCAACGGCTGTTCGGATTCGATTACCGTCTGGAGATCTACACGCCCGTGCACAAACGCGTCCACGGCTATTACGTGTTGCCGTATCTCGTGGACGGGCGGCTGGTGGCGCGCCTCGATCTCAAGAACGACCGCGCGCACGCGACGCTGCGCGCGCACGCGGTGCATCTCGAGCTCGGCGTTCGCGCGCGGGACATCGCCGCGGAGTTGCGCGCCGACCTGGAGGAACTCGCGGGCTGGCTCGGCGCGGAGCGCACGGCGCTCCCGGCCGCCGGAACCTGGAAGTGAACGCGCGCTAAGCGAAGCGGGCCCGCGGATCGGATTCAGCCGCGTTCGGCGAACCAGGCGGCGATGTCGTCCACTTCGCGGTTGGAGATCGCGTGCGCGTGCGGGTATTCGCGGACGGTGAGCGTCGCGCCGCTGCGCTCGCGCAGGTAGGCTTCCGTCTGCGCGACCAGCGGCGCGGGGATCACGTCGTCGAACGAACCGCGCGCGTAGAAGACCGGCAAGCCCGCCAACCGGTTCGCCGCCGCGTCGGGCGAGCCGTCGAAGAGGATCGCGCCGCTGAGCAGAACGGCGCCTGCGAAGCGTTGCGGGTCGTCGAGCAGGAGGGCGCCGGCCATCATCATGCCGGCGCTGAAACCGAACAGGTAGCACGGCCGGGTCGCGCAGCCGATGCCCGGATCGTCGAGCCACGCGCGAAAGCCCTCGACCGAGTTCCGGATGCTGCCCGGAACCGGGCGCGCGGGGCCGCGGTTCTCGAACCACGTGTAACCGCCGAATTCGGTCGGCACGGGCGCCCGCACGCTCGCATACGTGTAGGCGCGCGGCAGGCTGTCGGCGATGCCGATCAGATCGTGTTCGTCCGCGCCGCGTCCGTGCAGAAAGACCACGAGCGGCGTTTGCGGACCGGCCTTCGGCGGCCGGCGCCAGACGGCGACGGTCACACCGGCGAGAGGATGTGGATGGCTCGCGCGGCGACCAAGTCCTTGGTCTTCGCTGCGTACTCGACCATGTGCGGGGCCCGGGCGTGGGCTTTGAGCGCCTCGGGGCTCGCCCACTTTTCCAGCACGACGAAGGTGTCGGGACCGAGCGACGCCTGAAAGCTGCCGAACCCTTCGGCGTCGACGGCCGCACCGTACTCGATGCAACCGTCCTCAGCGAGCACGGCGGGAGCGATCCCCGCGAAGGACGCGAGCAGTGCCTCGCGCTGCCCGGGCTTTGCGGTGATCACGGCGACGATGTTCAGCATGCCCGTCGGTTCCTGACCGCATTGCCGGCTACCTAGCCGGTCAGTCGACGGCACCGTTGCGGCCGCGAAAGAGGCAGTCGACTTCGATCACGGACACGGGATCGGTCTTGAGATAGTTCACCGGATCCAACTGGCTCAAGACGAAACCGGCTTCTTCCAGAAAGGCGGAGCGCGTCGCCGAACGTCCACGTGCGTTCGTAGAGGTGCACGACCGGAAGCTCGACGAGGATCCCCTCGAGGTGCTCGAGCGATCGTTTGGCGCCGGCCAGAACCTGCCGCTCGAGGCCTTGCGTGTCGATCTTCAGGAAGACGTTCCCGCGGTAGCGAGTAGGATGCGAGCGACGCCGCCCGGGGACCCGTCCGGCTATCGGTGGGGCGCAGCAGTGCGGAACGATAGTGCAGTGCGTCGCTGCCAGGGGCGTGTTTCTCGCGTGGTGAGCGTCGTGTCCCGGTTCTCTGTGTGCCACACTGGTGGCACGCGCAGCAGCTATCCTCAGGCAATGGCGCCGGCGAAGAGTCGATTTGCGGGGCAACTGCGATGGCTGCACGAGGTGCGGCTGTATCCGACCTGCGCTCAAGAGCGAGCCCTGATCGAGATGCTCAAGACGACGCGCGAACTCTACAACGCGCTCTTGCAGCAGCGCCGCGACGCATGGACCTCTCGGCGGCAAGGGTACCCGAGCAAGCAGCAATACACCGAACTGACGGAGCTTCGAGCGGTTGACCCGCGTTTTGCAGCCGTCTACCGCGAGTGCGAGGATGCGGTGCTGCACCGGCTGGACCTGGCCTTTGCCGCCTTCTTCCGGCGGCTCAAGGCCGGTGACGAGCCGGGCTATCCGAGGTTCAAGCCTGCTCGGCGCTGGAATCAACTGGAGTTCCCGCACGGCGACCGTGCGACGAAGTTCGATGCGAAGCAGCAGCGCGTGCGCGTGCCCGGCGTCGGGGAGGTCCGGCTGCGCAAGGGGCGCACGGTACCGGAGAATTACGGCCGCGTCTTCATCGTGACGAAGAACGGCCGTTGGTACGCCGTCTTTGAAGCGCACCGCGAGCCGGCACCCCTGCCGCTTACGGGCAAGGCGGCCGGCGTCGATCGCGGGGTGCGCGTGCTGGCCGCGCTCTCGGATGGGACGACGATCGCGAACCTACGCCCAGGCTCGCAGCGCCAAGCGCTCGTCGAGCGACACGCTTGGGCGCTGGATGCGGTCACGGTGAAAGACGCTGCGGGTCGGCCGGTGAACGGCAAAGACCCGGCCCGGATCGCGGCGGTGCGGCGCTTGGCGCGCGCGAAGGAGCGCGAGGCGAACGCCCGCCGTGACTGGCTGCACAAGGTGAGCCGCGGGATCGTCGACCGCTTCGACACGATCGCGTTGGAGGACCTGAGGCTGCGCGGCATGACGCGCTCGGCGAAAGGCACGGTTGCCGCACCAGGAAGGCACGTCGCGGCGAAAGCGGGGCTCAATCGCGCCTTACTGGACGCCGGCTTCGGGATATTGGCGACGCTGATCCGCGAGAAAGCAGCGTACGCTGCTCGCACGATCGTCGGCGTGGACCCACGGTATAGTTCGCAGACCTGCGCCGAGTGCGGTGCGGTCGCGAAAGCAAGTCGGGAGGGCGCGCAGTTTCGCTGCGTCGGTTGCGGTCACGTCGACGATGCCGACGTCAATGCCGCTCGCGTGATCCTTCTGCGGGCGGAGTCGCCGCCTACGAGAGCACCGGGACGAGCCCGGGGCGCGCAGCAGGACGCTGCGTGACCACGCTCACGACGAAGTAGATGTCGTCGAGGCGGACCACGTGAACGTCTTCGAGCCGCTCTACCGCCGCACGAGGGTCCAACGCCGTGGCGACCGACGAAAGCGGCAGTAACGAACTATACAATGACAGCTTGCTCACGTGGATCGTCGCCGATCCGCAGGTGTCGCCCAGCGCGAGGCGCTTCGCTCGCCAACGGGGGTCCTGGCGCGCCTTCGACTCGAGCACCCGAAAATTGCTTTCGATCGGCTCGAACGAGACGATCTCGCCGCCGTACCCCATCCCGCGGATGTGCTCGGCGAATTGACCCGTATTCGCGCCGACGTCGAGCACGGTATCGATGCGGCGGCTTTCGAGAAACTGCGCCACGGTCGGCGACTCGCGAGCCCTCGTGACGTCATAGCCGAACTGCCGCACCAGGCGGCGAATGAAGCGCTTCACAGAAGCTCCCGCGGATTCTGAATCCCTCGCCCGGCAGCGGCGACGACCCACCTATCTTACGTGCTTGTTACGCCCTCGCGGTACCCCCATTCGTGGGGGCGGTCAGATATCGCGGCGCGCGAAACTGACGCACGCGCCCGCGAGCAGCGCGAGACCCCAGCAGAACGTCCAGGCCAGGAAGGCGGTCGTGGGCGGGGCCGTGGCGGCGAACGGATTCTGCTGGCGCGGGCTCTGAGCGGAGGCTTGCGCGATCAGCAGCGCCACCGGTTGGAGTTCGTAGGCCGCGCCGCGCCAGAGGCCGTCGGTCGGAACGAGCAGGCCGATGGCCGTCGCCCATTGGCGCACGCCCTCGTTGTGAAGCGTCGCCGCGATGCCGGCGACGATGCCGGCGATCCACGATGCACCGAAGCCCGCGACGGCCAGGATCCCGCCGGCGATCGCGGGCATCCGCGTGCTGGCGAGCAACGCGAAGGTCATCAGCGTCAGGCCCTCGGCCGAGAGGAACGCGAGCGCCTCGGCCGGGTGCGGCGGGCGGTACCCCGACGCCAGGTCGATGGCCGCGAACTCGAGCGCGCCGGCGGCGAAGGTGAAGGCGACCAGCAGGAGTGCGAGGCCGAGCCACTTGCCCAGCACGAATTCCATGCGCCCGAGCGGGCGCGGAAGAATGGCCAGCGCGACGCCGGACTCGACGTCGCCGGCGATGGCGGGAGAACCGAGGAAGGCGGCCGCGATGCCGAGCACGATGCTGAACGCGTAGGCCAGCAGGACGACCAGCACGCTCTCGACGCCGAGCGCGACGGCCGGCGGCGCCGACGTCGCGATCTTCGAAAAGCCCCAGGCGGAAAGCCCGACCGCGATCAGACTCGCCCCGCCGACGAACAGCGGGACGCGGCGCCGCGTCGCCTCACGCAGGGTCAGAAAGGCGATCGTCAGCAGCGGCGGCATCGGGGACCTTCAAGAGTTCCAGAAAGCGTTCTTCGAGCGTCGAGCGCGAGGGCTCGACGGCGCGGATCTCGGCGCCGTCGTTCACCAGGCGCCGCACGAGCTCGGGCACGGCATCGTCCGCGATGCCGCGCACCACGAACCACGGCGCGTCGATTTCGAGGGTTCCGAACGCGCGCAACGTCGCGAGCGCGTTCGCATCGGGCGCTCCCAGCTGCAGCCGCACGGAGGTCGACGTGCCCAGCATCTCGTCGATCGAGCCGAGCGCGATGACCCGCCCGCGGTCGACGATCGCGACGCGGTCGCAAACCCGCTCGACTTCGGTCAGCAGATGCGAGTTTAGGAAGACGGTCGCGCCGCGCGCTTTCAGCGTCTCTACGATTGCCCGGACCTCGTGGCGGCCGACGGGATCGAGCGCCGAGGTGGGCTCGTCGAGGAAGACGAGAGCGGGTTCGCCGAGCAGTGCGACCCCGAGGCCGAGGCGCTGCTGCATGCCCTTCGAGTAGGTCTCCACGCGGTCGTCCGCGCGCGCGTGCAAACCGACGAGTTCGAGGATCTCCGCGCTTGCCGCGCGCCGGCCGGCCCGCGGCAAGCCGAGCAGTCCGGCGTGCAGATCGAGCACTTCCGCCGCCGTGAGCCAGGCCTGATAGCGGAAGAGCTCGGGCAAGTAGCCGATCTTGCGGCGCGCCTCTCGGTCACCGAGCGGCGCGCCCAGCACTTCGCAGGCGCCCGACGTCGGGCGCACGAGGCCCAGGAAGATCTTGACGGCCGTCGTCTTGCCGGCGCCGTTGGGGCCGAGAAATCCGAAGACCTCTCCGCGCCCGACCGTCATCGTCAGGTCGTAAAGCGCCGTCTTGTCGCCGAAGCGTTTCGCGACGGCGAGCGTGTCGACGGCGGCCGCGGTCAACGCAACGAGTCGGCGATCGCGAGCACGTCGTGGGCGGTCAGCGGCCCGAAGACGCCGTACAGGAGACCTTGCTTCTGCCAGATGACCGCCGCGCCGAGGCCCGTATCGTCGCCGATGCCGATCCCGCGCACGCCGTCCACGATCAGCGGCACCGCGTAGGCCTTATCGACGGGAATCGGAATCGGTAGCGTCGTCGACGGGTCGCCGAGCGCGCGCAGCGCCGCGGCGAGGTGGGGCGGGAAGCCCGGCTGCTGGAGCAAGTAGCTCTCGAGGGTTGCGGCCGAGGCGCCCGTCGAGAAGATCTTCGGCGCGCGCATCTGCGCGACGATCACCTCTGGATTTGCGGTCGGGTCTGCGAACATACCGGTCCGGCCAGGCCGGTTACCCGGCCCGGCAACGAAGGCGTGCGCCGGTCTTGCGGTGCTCTGATACGTCGCGACGACGGAGCTGCCGAGATCGATTTCGAGCATGCTTCCGTCCAGCCCGGGCGGAACGGGGGCGAGCACCCGGTGCTGCGCGGCCGCGGCGGCACGCGCGCGGGCGCTGCTGAAGACGAACTGCGCCACCGCCGGACTCGCCACTCGAAACTGCGGCGGGCCCTTGGTCACGTCGATGCCGACGCTCGGAACGCGCACGGCGAAGCGCGCGAGCGACGAGGCTTGGGGCGCGTAGGAGACGGTGACCTCAGACGAATGGACGGGTTCGCGGGAGATTCCGTAGTCGGACAGCTCGGGCATGCGGCCGAGTTGGCGCATGTCCGCGAGCGTGACCGGGACGAACGCAACCGTGTGCGGCTCGAAGATCTCGAGGAAGCTCCCGGCGGCCGAGCGCAGCGGGCTCGCGATCAGGGCGGTCGCCGCGAGCGCCGCGGCCGCGCCGAGCATCCAAGGCCGCGGGGCGCGCGAACTCGGCAGCTTGACCTCCTGCCCGAACGCCCGGCGGCAGACTAGGCAACCGTCGAGGTGGCGCAAGGTCGTGCGAGGCACCGGGTTCCCGGCGCGTAGGGTATCGAACTCGGCTGCGGTGAGATGCTGCATGGCAGGTCCTCCGTGCGATTGGACCTTCGACGACGGCGTGCCGTGCCCATGGCCCGGCCTGGATCGAACGCCGGCCGCTCCTCGTCCGTGACGGAGGTTGGCGACCGCTTCGGGCGCGAAGGGCCCGCGATGGTTCGTGCGCTTGGGGTGTTGCCGATCTTGCTGGCCGCGACGTTGGGCCTCGCTGCGCCGGGCTTCGCGCAGACGGCGGTTCCCAATTGGAACGTGACCGTCCCGGCCGACCCCGGGCATGCCGTGCAACGCGTCACGCTCACGGCAACCGCGATCGCGATCGACCGGACGTTCTCGGAGAACAAAGCTCGCGTCGTGATTCCGCGGAAGCGAGTAGGATGCGAGCGACGCCGCCCGGGGACCCGTCCGGCTATCGGTGGGGCGCAGCAGTGCGGAGCGCTAGCGCAGCGCGTCGCTGCCAGGGGCGTGTTTCTCACGTGGTGAGCGTCGTGTCCCGGTTCTCTGTGTGCCACACTGGTGGCACGCGCTGGAGCTATTCTCAGGCAATGGCGCCGCCGAAGAGTCGATTTGCGGGACAACTGCGATGGCTGCACGAGGTGCGGCTGTATCCGACCTGCGCTCAAGAGCGGACCCTGGTCGAGATGCTCAAGACGACGCGCGAACTGTACAACGCGCTCTTGCAGCAGCGCCGCGACGCGTGGACCTCTCGCCGGCACGCATATCCGAGCAAGCAGCAATACGCCGAACTGACGGAGCTTCGAGCGGTTGACCCGCGTTTTGCAGCCGTCTACCGCGAGTGCGAGGATGCGGTGCTGCACCGGCTGGACCTGGCCTTTGCCGCCTTCTTCCGGCGGCTCAAGGCCGGTGACGAGCCGGGCTATCCGAGGTTCAAGCCTGCTCGGCGCTGGAATCAACTGGAGTTCCCGCACGGCGACCGTGCGACGAAGTTCGATGCGAAGCAGCAGCGCGTGCGCGTACCCGGCGTCGGGGAGGTCCGGCTGCGCAAGGGGCGCACGGTACCGGAGAACTACGGCCGCGTCTTCATCGTGACGAAGACCGGCCGTTGGTACGCCGTCTTTGAAGCGCACCGCGAGCCGGCACCCCTGCCGCTCACGGGCAAGGCGGCCGGCGTCGATCGCGGGGTGCGCGTGCTGGCCGCGCTCTCGGACGGGACCAAAATCCCGAACCTGCGCCCAGGCTCGCAGCGCCAAGCGCTCGTCGAGCGACACGCTCGGGCGCTGGATGCGGTGCGGTCGCGAAAGCAAGTCGGGAGGGCGCGCAGTTTTGCTGCGTCGCTTGCGGTCACGTCGACGATGCCGACGTCAACGCCGCTCGCGTGATCCTCCTGCGGGCGGAGTCGCCGCCTACGAGAGCACCGGGACGAGCCCGGGGCGCGCAGCAGGACGCTGCGTGACCACGCTCACGACGAATCGAGACGATCGCGAGCGTCTCGGAGCCGTACCTCGGCGAGGGTTCGTGGGGGATCGACCTGGAGCTGAGCAAGCCCGCGAAGCTGGTATCGGTCCTGAATATCGGTCCGACCGACACGTTGAAGACCTCGGACTACTCGATCCTGTTTCTCACGAAGGAGGATGCCGCCGCGGCCAAGACCTACGTGCTGGGCAAGCTCGGGCCGGCCCGGTAGCGCTCGTCGCTCTTGCTGAGCGACGATTGGGCGTGATACCATAGCTGAGTTTTCCGGGCGGGTCACCCGCTCGGTGACTCGTGCGGGGCGACCCCTAGCACACCCACTGCTCCCAAGCGGGAGCCGTTTGCCGGGATCCGGCAACGTCCGTAGAGGGATTGAACGAAGATGACCGATTACGAAGTGACGTACATCGTCCGCCCGAACTTGGAAGAAGCCGAGGTCGACGCGCGGGTCGACGCCATCGCGAACGCCTTGAAGAACAACGGCGCAGAAATCGTCGGCGAGATCGAGAAGATGGGCAAGCGGCGCTTGGCGTACGAGATCAACGACGTCCGCGAGGGCTACTACGTCGTCATGAAGTTCAAGAGCGAGGCCGCCCAGGCCAAGGAACTCGAGCGCCAGCTGCGCCTGAACGAAGACGTGATGCGGCAGCTCCTGATCAATCTCACAGACGGCTAATTCGGGAGGCACGGCATGGCCGGAAGCTACAATCGCATCGTCCTCGTGGGCAACTTGACCCGCGACCCCGAGATCCGCTACGTCGACGGCGGCGGCAAGGCCGTCACGAAGTTCGCGCTGGCGGTCAACCGCAAGACCAAAGGCGCCGACGAGACGATGTTCATCGACATCGTCGCCTGGGACCGACTCGGTGAAATCTGCAATCAATATCTCAAGAAGGGCATGTCCACGCTCGTCGAGGGACGCCTCGTCATCCGCAACTACGAAACGAAGGAAGGCGAGAAGCGCAAGGCCGTCGAGGTCGTCGCCAGCGACATGCAGATGCTCGATTCCAAGGGCGGCGGCGGCCGCGCTAACGGCGATTCCAGCTACAGCGGCGGCAGTACGCGGCCCGCGAGCGGCGGTTCGACGCCCGGCGCCGGCGGCGGATCGTTCGACGACGAGTCGCTCGAAGACGAGATTCCGTTTTAGGGCTGTCTCACCCTGAATGGTCGATTTCGGGGATTCAGGGTGAAATTCCGATTCAATGTGAAAGTCACCGACGAAACCAGAAACCACAAGGAAAAAGGCCTCGTACCCGCGGGGCTTTTTTCATTCGACTCAGCTAAAATCGCGCACCAAAACGCGCTTTTGTGGCGCACCTCGCATTTCACATTGAATCCCCCGAATTTCACATTGAATGGGGTCGAATTTCACATTGAATCCTCCTGGCCGAGGCCGACTCAGGCCTGACGGCAATAAAGAAAGGCCTGAGCGGTGCTCGGCCTTTTCTCTTGATTGAACGACCGCGCGCGACCGCGCGGTCGCGCTATGCGGCGGCGATCAGCGGTTCGGCCGGCGGCGGGAAGAAGCGCTCCTCGATTGGGTAGTCAATCTGGTATCCTGTCTCCTCCTGGAGGGTCACGGTCGCGCGCAAGTTCATAAAAATGATTTTGCAGAGCGTTTCGATTTTCCAGGCCGTGCATGGGTCGTCGGCGTTCTTGATGTCACGCGGCCGACCGCGCGACCAGCAGTAGTCGTCCGCAAGCCGCTTCAACATGGAGAAGAAGCCCTCGATTTTTGGTCGCAACCGGTAGACTTCCTGGAAGTCGCGTCGAGACCCGTCGTAACGCTGGATGAGATCCGCGACCGGATTGAATTCATACTGGTTCGTTGCCCGTCCGATGATGTTCTTCTTGACGGGAATGAACGCGCGGATCCCGTACTCGTTCCAAAGCCAGTTCAGGTGGTGCTCTCCGTAATAAGCCTTATCGCCGAGCAGGAACTGAAGTGGGAACGTCCGGCACGCCTCGGCCACGAGTGGCTTGAGAAAATTGATGTCGTGACTTCCCACTCCCTTGCTGCCGGAGAACGCGACTGCCATGACAACCGTCGTCTCGACGCCGACCAGCAGATGACACTTCATCCAATCGGCATCAGGGCGCTCATCGTTCAAGTATTCCACGCCTCGACTATGAGCCGTCGACATCTGGGAGAATTTCGACGAGTCGATGATGCACGCGACCTCTCTCTGGCGGAACGGAAGCGTCGAGTACCGTACGAGTTCGAACAGCACTGGCAGGAGGAGGCGGTCGTTGCTCCAGTCGCTTATCGTGTTCTGATGCGGCGCACGCCGCAGTCGGAGATATCCCACGTCAATGAGTTGATTGTAAGTCGAGACCATTTCGTCCGAGGATTTTCTGCGGGTGATTTTGTGAATGAGAGCAGCTGCGCGTATTGCGTCGGGCGTCAGCCGACCACCCCTCGCTCGAACCTCAGCGGGCGGATGGTGACGATCGTGCATCCGTTGAAGAGAGCTGATGAGCCGGGGCACCTCGTCAGGCATCTTGACCCGCGCGGAGCGTTGAGCCGACCTGATTGGCCGGCCGTCCTCGGCGAACCGTCTTCGTGCCGGCCGCCGTACCGCACCGGCCGACTTCGCCCGGGTAGGCGAGATCTCACCTTCGATGACGATTTCCCGACGGCGGAGTTGCTCGGCAATGATGTGTAGGCAGCCGCCGCGACCGTCCTTGAGGTAGTCCTTGCACGCGCACCGGTACGTTGCTTGCATCGTGCCGCGCACGTTTCGGACGCTGCGCTGAACCGTGTAACATCTGGTCGCATCCTTCGACGACCAGTACATCGCGGTGTCTTCGTCGACGAGCATATGCCGGCACTTGCCCGCTGCGACATTTGCAGCAAGAATCGCACCGCGGACATGCGCATCGTCGAGATCGTCGACCCGCAGGGTTTTCGGTGCCCCTAGCACTTTCGGGGTCGTTGTCCTCGGGGTAGCCTTTTTGGCCGCTGTTTTTTTGGCACGGGCTTTTTTGGCACCGGCCTTTGTGGCACTGACCTTTTTTGTTTTGGCCGCGGCGCCCTGCGCCGCTCTCTTTTTGCCCCGCTTCATCAGTAGTCCTCACCTTCTGGTCGTGAGGCTCGATCATCGTTGGGACCGTCCATCAGCTCCCATGGGGACTGTGGGCGTGGTGCGAGGAGGAGCAGCATCGAGGCTTGGGACAGCGTCGGCTTGGTCAGTTCGAGCGTCGTATCTTCGATCTTGGCGAGTTCCATGACGCATATCCCGAAGGCAGCTGCGGCTGAGGCCAGGTCGAATCCGAGTTTCCGCCGCATTCTGGCGAGCGGCGAAGGGCGCGTTGAAATACAGAGCCATGGCTCCATGGTGGGTCTCCTTATCATCTGGAAGGCGACCCACTTGCGCCCATCGATCTCGATGGCGTAAGATAGAAGTCGCCCGGAGACCCACGCACAGCTTCCAGTCGAAAGTTGGCTGTGCGTGGGTCGGGTGCTTTTTGGGGTTATTGGGGTGTCGTGGGGAATAGGCCGTCGTCGGCCTGGACGTGGCATTATACCATTTTTACGGTTGTTCGAACAGACTTGTATACGAGCTAATTATGTGTATTGGACCTCCACATATCTAGCGAACCGTATGCGTACCACCTCCCTTCGTTCTTACTCTTTCTGGTGATGAATCGAGTTCGGCGTTGCAACTCGGTGACTGTGTAATGAACTGCACGCCGAGGGTCTTTTGCGTCGGTGAGCCGGCCCATCTCCCGGAGGTGGGCGACCATCGCCCCTTCGGATACCCCCTTTACTCCGGCCGCCTCGAGCATTTGCGCGATGATGTCCATGTTGGACCCTGGCTGCAGCCGCCATGGCTTCGCGGGTTTGCTGACGCGATCGATGGACGGCGGTAGACCGAGTGCCTCAGCGATATCGGGGAGGGTCACCCCCCGCTCCATCATGATCTCGACGAGGTTTATGGCGTTGATATTCTTCTGACATGCTTGCTTGATTTGAGCGAGTCTCGAGCGGATTGAGGCTTTTCTTCGGTTTTCAAGGGTCGGGTCGGGTATGCCGCTGTTCCCTGGTACGAGCAGCGCCTGCTGCCGAGGAAGCTCGTCTCGAGCTTGTTGGGGCGGGGGTGGTCGGAGGTATTTCGGTCCCGGCGATTTTTCGGGTGGCATGATCGAATCGTAGTTCCGGCGATCTCTGCAAGCCAATCACACGATATGGTCCCGAGCCGATTTCCGTCACACCACCCCCTCTCACGCCGAATTCCGTCACACGGCCCCCCCCTCGTGACCGAAAAAGTCACAAGAGGGGGTACTGTGATTTGACAAAACCTGACGAATATGATATGGCGCCGGACCCTATCGTTCCACGGCGCCGCCGCCGCCGGCAACGAAGACCTCCACCAAACAAACCGCCCTATCCCGGCCAATCCTTGATTCGAGTGATTCTGAAAGCACACACGAAGCTGCCGACATCGCCATCGAAATAAACCATTACACAGCCGCACAAAACCCCGACGCCACAAACATATCGCGCTGGAAAGAAAGGCGCCCGAAGGACGCTAATGTCTGGCTTCTTGGAGAAGGTATACGACGTCTCGAAGTTGGGTTGGCCGCGGCTAATCCGCCCACACCGAAATTGGGTCCGGGTTTCAATGGACTCATGCTTCTCGCAGCGCTCGAACGGTTCGAGAGTCTCACTGGGATCCTAGCAACAGCCCATGCAACGCTCGAAGACAAGCTCGACGACATCATCTCAATCCTGCACGTTATACCGCTCTTAAGCTATGTCTCACCCTTCGACGACTGGAAAGAACCACAGCACAAGACTTATCATGGCGCCGCAACTGGTCCGCTCCTCCGTGATATCATTCATGTGGACGATGTGCCATTCGATGGGAATATAGACGAGGAAGCCGACACCCTCAAAGAACGGTCCGATGCGAGGGACTATTGGAACATCGATAACGGTCTTTATGAATCCATCGACCAGGCGGCTAGATTATGGTTCGGACACTTCCGTCCAAAACTAAAAGCGGATTCGTTGAAAAAGCAACGGCGCAGGCTTCAATCGGATTGGCCTCCACAACCGGCCATCGCACATCTCATTGCAAAGAATCCGAACATAAGCAAGAAGAAGGCCATCGAACTCATCAGACTACTCTATCTTGCATGGCGGGAGCGAGATCGGATGGAAGATATGCTGGCAATGTACACCTATATCTGAGCAATCCCAGGCGAAACTCCTACCCCAGAAGCAACGAGCCCGGTCGTGTCAAATATTGTTTCCCTACCTACCTTCGACGGTACTGATTGCTGTTTGCCAATTAACCACGATTGCTCGCTGTGCCTGCTCAAGAGAAGTCCTTCCGCCGCAGACCATCTCATGAAGACCGTTCTCAACCTGGTCCTTCTCTTTCGCACTCGCTATTGGTTGAGGCCAAAGGTTACGAATGTCGTTGGGGCTACCACCCAATTCCAGTGGGATGAGGTGGTCAATCTCGAATGCGAAGCGATGCACACCACTTTGATCCACCGTACTTCGATGCCCCCGCGGAATGCCATATCGTCCGTACGCGGCGTCTTTTAGAGTCCTCCAAGAATCACCTCGTGGTCGGATTGATGCGGCGTATCCAGGCCGGCAGACGACGCGGGAGTCAGACTCGATGATGACGCCGGGAGTAAGATGCGAATCCGGAAAATCATGCGAATCAACGGCGGAGTCAATTTGGGTGGAGAACGAAGGGCCTACCCGCTCTTGAGTGGCGGTGTCTCGCGGACTTGGATGCTGTAATAAGGTGGCGTAATAGATTGCGGACACCACAACGACTACAATCACGACAACCATCACGTACAGAAGCAAACGGAGCCGCTGTCGTCGACGTCTCAACGCGGCAGCATACGTGAGATTCCGTCGACGTTTCACCACCAACCAAGGAACTTTCCAAGAAGCCAAATGCCACCGGCAAGAACGACAACTGTTATGATGCAGCCTGGAACCGATGCCTGTGATTTGGGCAAAATCGCGTCACTCGCGGAATCGCTCAAAACGAATCCTGAACGAAGCGGATCGGCTCTCATCTCCAACTGGTGGTTTCCAACAAAAACCGTATGACTGAGTTTCGATATCTGATGCTCAGTGTCGGACTTCATCCCGTCCAGAATCATCGTTAGGTTCAGCGTGGCGCTTGCAATCGCAGATCTACGCTGCTCGTCCATGAAGTGGTTCAACAAGTGCTGCTTGACCTGAACATCGTTGTCTGATAACCAATCGAACTCACGTTCGAGCCGCGCTGGGATCACGTAAAGAACCGTGAGACTGGAGAAATACGCCTCGATTGCCGCGAGTACGTCGTTGGCCACGCTGTCAGGCCCGACATAGACGTATTTCCGAGAAGTAGGGCCGTACTGTTTCCAGATCGACTCAACGATTTGATATTTCTGGGAGACGGGCATCAATGGTGGCATGAGCGCAAAAAGACGCCTCGCGACCATGCCGCTCATTTGAACGCTTCCCGATTCCCATTTTGGGATTGTCTGCTGCGCATACGCTCGAGCAGACGAACCGTACAACGTCTCGTACTTGTCGAGTATAGCAATCCGCATCCTCCCCGACAGGGAAAAGAACGCAGATTTTACCAGTGCATCGGTATATCCAACTTCCGCAGAAAAAGCGGCTGCTTCTTGAATATGCCCGAGTGCCCGTTCGCGGCCGTATCTACTGTTTGACGACCAAGAGCGCCTACGCCGGCGATATCCCACTTGACTCGTTATCGACTAAACAACCATGAAAATGGACCGCGCTTTGTTCTCGTCTGTTGACGATTACGTGGCCGTAACTCAAGAGTTACGTTGTAGTCGTCTGAGGTAATCGTTCTCGTAATACCAACCTCGATACCGTAGGCAGATGCTTCCGAATCTTCTCGGTGGAGATCGACCAAGGCATCTTGGACTCGGGTCCGCATTTCCGAAACGTGAAGGTTATCAAGCCCGTGGCGCACCGCCTGTGCCTCAAGAGAGTCCATCTGGGCAGCAACATCCATATCGGGGATAAAAACAATGTGCTTCTTGAACACGGTTAGTGACGGACGAAGATCGAGACAAGCACCAAAAGTGTGACGATACCCACGATCACATAGACTAACGTCATATTTCGGTCGCCTGCCATGGTCCGAGTCAGACGACCGCTAGCGGCTTGAGCAGTATTTCCCATGATAATCTCGGTCTTACCGACGGAACTCTCCTGAGTGTGTTGCATCTGCACGGACGTACCCTCCTGAGATGCAATCTCTCGCGTCTTGTTTGCCATGACGTCGAGCATGTTCTTGAACGCTGTCACGTCAATGTGCATCTGGGCAGCCTGTTTGCTCACATCAAGGGTGCCGCGTGTATACTCCATCAACAGAATGTTTTGCTGTTCTTGGGTTAGTGAACCAAGATCGAGCATATGCCCGCCAGGATTCAGCGGGTCAAAACGCACCGCTTGGCCTATCCTCGGCTGAAGACTGCTGCCCTCGGGTTGCCCATTATCAGGCATTAATCATATCCTCCACATGACGACTTGGCTTGAGAATCCTCCTGGGTATCGAGGATGATAGTGGGGTGCCGCGCTTTTCCTGGTTCGCCGTTTCCAAGGGCAGGTCTTGTCGCGCTGGACCAGATCTCTTCCATAGCGAAGGCCAGATATCCGTCATCTTCAATCACTCGCAGGACATGCTCCGAAGCGTGCCTGCCTGCCTGACAGATTCGGGTCATGGTGGCGGTCCGAAGGCCCCAGATGGACCGCAAACGATATCGACAATACCTACGACCAGAGACCATATAACTGACTTAGGACGTCCTAAGGGCAGTTCTCAGTAGCGATATCGTCGCTCCAACCGAAACTCAAGCGACGGAAATCGAATACACAGCGATTGATTTGTTCACACAGAAAAGACGTCCGCTTAGCAGACGCCATTGTTGCGAGGTGAAGCAAACATCTCTGAATACAATCGAGTCCTCGACCTTATCTTGGCGCTGATAAAACTTGATCGCGTCGACGAGGTTGGTGAGATTCTAGGAAAACCTGTTCCTGAAATCACGGTTATCCACGCGAAGATTGACGAAGAAGTCGCGTTGCGGAAGCATGACCAAGGCCTCAGAGCCGCCCTTGTGAACCTAAGAAGGCAACTCGCGATAAAGGTCGGCACCAATCAGTACAACGTGTTTGATGATAAGATTCTCGATCAGATACTCACGAAGCGACCAGCAAATGAACTCGACCTCTACCAAATCAATGGGATAAGTGCTGCTCGACTAGAATCAAACGGCCGCGAAATCATATCGGTCATCCTTCGCTTCGACGATCCGAGCGCCGTTCTCCCGGAGAGGCCGACTTTCGTCAATTGTCGTCGCTGCAGCGAGCGTCAAGTCTTGGCGAATCTAACCGGCTGGAATGAAACATGTGGGGAATGCAAGAAGTCGAAAGACCCTCGCCTTTCGAAAATGAACCTCAATGTTAGACTCCCGACCGCGAAAGATTTCAATTGAAGTGATCACGCCGACGTCCCGAAATTCAGGCCTGACCTGAACCAGCGTCAGGCCTGACTGTCCACTGCCAGGATAGCCACCATTCGTGGAAAGGATATCGACCCGAGGCCCTGGTATGATCGGGGCCCTCCCGATCCCAAGGAGGCCACCCCATGCTCGTTCCAGGTCATGCCGGCGCTGCCGCGGTCAGCAGCCGAGATCGCGCCGGCGCGTGAGTTCGAGGGAAATTCGAGCCCGCCGCGGCGACTGGGAAACGATCATCGCCCGGCTCCAGCTTTTCGGGTTCGACGTCCACGACACCGGCCGAGAAACGATCAGAGTCGGGCGCTTCGGGCGCAAGGCCACGGTCAACCTCACCCAAGACCTGAAAATCGACGCCCGCGATCCGCGTGACACCTGGGTCCTCGGACAAATCCTCCACACAGAAGAAGAGTGGCTCGCCCGCGAGACCTACTTCGTGACCCGCGTCGGCGACGCCGAAGTTTTCCCGGTGGAGCTGCGACTCGTCTTGGACGATTCAGGAAAGCTCGCTTTCGAGCACGACTTTTTCGATGGCCGCTGCGAGCACGCTCTCCTCGAAAGCATCGAACAGCTCACCGACCTGCTCCCATACCTCGCCGCACCCAACACCATCGGCTATCATCAAGCTCGAAATCGTATCCTGCTCCGGTACCGAGAGCTTCATCCCGAGACATTTTCACTTCAAGAATATTGATTTGAAGAGATGCATCCCCAACCAAACAACGCGGGTTCCCCACCGCCAGTCAAACGCCAGGAAGTCTCCACAAGAGGCACCGGCTCAAGACGGTACGTCAGACCTGACCACCACTAACATCAGGCCTTACCCAATACTTTTTGGGACCGCAAAAGCCCAGGCGCTGCTCCTGGAAGTCGCACGGCAAGGAGATACGCGCCTTTACGGTCGGGAATCTTTCTGCGGCAAGAAGCTCGTGAAGGCCGGCATCTGTGTTATCAGACGCGAAGGTCGACTAAGGTTCATCGCCATCGACCCCCACTACCCGGCCCTCAAAGAACTAAAAGCGCTCCTCAAAGAAATGACCGGCCGTCGGCTCTCCGTCAAGGCCGCTGAACCGACGGGAACCGTCCATCCGGAAACCCCGCTTACACACAGGTGGTACCCGGCATTTCATATCCTCGTGACCCTGTTGTGCGCCGACGAGCCACTCGATGTCGATACCACACGGAGAAGGGTCCCTCATGTGTGGCCTATGGCTGTCTCGTGGAACCTCAACAATTTCGTCCAAAACAGGGTTCTCGTCGTGGGAGGGGAGGGTGGGCGCTTCGCTCTCGCATCCCACCTACCAAAGTCGTTCAAGCCGTTCGTTCTGAAGCTCGCTGAAATCATCGACGATCCGCGACTCGCTCCCTCAGAAGCTTCTGGCGCGAGAACGTGGAGCTACAAGCAGAACGCTGACGGAGCGCCGCTACTCTTCGGAACCGATGTCCGATTTCGAAACCTGATGGCGCTCGCCGTCTACGGCCGAATGCTCCACAGCGACCTCCGAAAAATCACCGGTGCAGGCCATCTACACCTCGAAAATCAGAATGTGGCGCCCTTCGGTCGTGGAGGCCTCGTCCGAGTCTGGGACACTCCCGACGGTGAGGCGGTCATGCTCGACGCGGCATACCCCCTCTACCTCCCCCTCCGACGGCTCCTCGTCCGTCTTTCGGAGGTCTACCCACTGACGCCGCACGTCCCGGCATATGGGCGCCCCAAGAAACCGCCCAAGAAGGCCTGGGAGGGCGACCGGCACGTCCTGTTCGGGAGCCCGATCCCGACGACCATTCTGCTGTCGCTCGGGGTCTACGGCTGGACATTCGAGGCCCTCTGCTGCGCCGTCGCCATCGGCCACCATCGAGAGAACGTGAAAAAGGTGCTCCGCCGGCTCGAGGAGGAGGGAGTCCTCGAAGCCGATCGGCCACGGGGTCCCGGCTTCTGCGTCCGGGTCGTCACGATCTCCGAGGATTTTCCCGCAAAGAAGGAGTTGATGGCTCTCATCCGGGCCTACATCCGAGTCTGGCCAAGCGTGAAGTCGCAGGTCGAGCTGGCGATGCGCCAGCTGCCGCCGCGGACGAAGGCGCACCTCAGAAGGCGTGACCTGCTCGATGACGGGTTCTAGCCACACGACCGTTTGGGCGGCGGTCGTAAAGAAACGACGCGCTGGTCGGCGCATTTCTCACTAATCCAATGCCACTGATCTAGCTTATTTGTTTACAGAAGCGACTTGCGCTTGAAGCAGCGTTGAAAACAAGCTACAATAGGTCTGTCAATAACAACGCAGGCGTTCCGCTCATCATCATTTGATCATAACGACAGAAAATCGGAGACCACCTAGCCCAAAGGATGGAGTAAACGATGTTCCACGTCACAGAATCTAAAGAGATTGCTCCCACTGGGACCGTCTCCACGTTGCCAGGCTATCGTCCACCAAGCTTCACGGGGACGAGATCTGAAGAAGACGAATTTCTGTTCTTCCCCAAAGGTGTTGCAGTTGACACCGCAGGAAATGTCTACGTCGCCGATACCGGCCGACACTTAATCCGAAAGATTACGGCAAACGGTACGGTGTCAATCTTCGCTGGAACAGGTGAACCTGGATTTGATAATGGGCCGGGCACAACTCCGTCATTTGATTCCCCGGAAGGCGTCGCCGTTGACGACGAAGGCAACGTGTACGTCGCAGATACGCTAAACCACGTAATTCGTAAAATCACGCCAACCGGGATCCTCTCAGTCATAATCGTTTGCAACAATGGCGGACCTACGCGAACCGCAACATTTCATATGCCACATGCTGTTGCAGTCGACACTGTCGGCAACCTATATGTCGCCGATGGTCAAAAGTACGCGATTCGGAAAATCTCGACAACGGGAGTCGTATCGACATTAACCGAAACCGAGAGAGGGGGATTCCGTGGTTCACCGTGTATCGCAGTGGATGGACTTGGCAACGTATACGCAACCGATGAAAGCGTCAACGCAATTTGCAAGATTGTTCCTACAGGGCTCGTTACAAAGTTGGCAGGTTCACAGTCGGTAGGCTTTGAAAGCGGCTCAGGCTCAGACGTAAGGTTTAATCGACCCAGCGGCATCGCGATCGATAGTGCGGGGAACCTGTACGTTGCAGATTGTGGAAACAACGTGATTCGCAAGATAAATCCAAGAGGACTCGTCTCAACCATCGCAGGAACAGGACAACAAGGCTTCAACGATGGCCCTACAGGCAAAGCAACGTTTAATTCGCCAAAAGGCATTGCGGTTGACAACGCGGGGAATGTTTATGTGGCTGATACATTGAATCATGCGATTCGGAAAATTACTCCTGGTGCAGATATGCGATGAATAAGACTGCTCTCGAAGTCATCGAACAGAGTCTTCCTAGCGTCCTTAGACGCCATCCGAAGCAGATCTTTCCAGAGGACCTTGTCATCGTTAAAACCGATGGTTCTGTCGTCGATCCCACCGGCGAACTGACGAACGTTGAAATCTTGTCGGAACTCGAAGACACGAGCGACGAAGGCGGCCTAATTGATAACGAAGCACATCAAGACTTTACGGTTGATGATCCTGAAAAAATATATGGCGAAATTTTGAAGCGGTCAATCGACGAAACGAGCGTCGAAGAACTCAATGGAATCCTCACGTCACTGCGTGAGGCATTTGGTGGAGACTTTCCGGGAGCGCCAGCAAGTTCACCCTCCGGGTACGCGCCACCGCCTGAGGTGTATGCATTCTATCTACCATGGCATTTTTTCGACGTAAACACCTGGGGAATTTATCTAATCTATGAAGGTATTCAAGCATTCGCTCGACAGTTGCATGCTGTTACGAAGCCCTACCTCTCGTGGAGCGAGTGTAAGCGCGTGGCGACGCAATTTCTGTTTCATCATGAAGCCTACCATAACGCTGTTGAGACGTTTGGATTGAGGCTCGAGGCCTCACATCGAATCCCGTGTTATGTCACCGGATTCCAAGGACCATGGAAGAACTGGTTTAACCAGAAAACTCTACACGAAGAAGGACTCGCGACCGCCTACGCTGCGAATTTCACTAAGACCGACGCGTTTACAAGCTATCTACCCGGACAGCGTCGAACCTTCAAGCGTCGCTGCGCTTTCGCGGCAATAAGCAATATCATTCACTCGATGCCGCCTGAGTATGCAACAGCTGACATACTACTGACAGACACCGTATCATTTGAGAAAGCGCAACGATTATTCCAAGAGGAGAACCTTACGAGCTGTTTTCCTAAAACTAATCCCGTAGCGGCGGATCTGTGGACCGCTTCACCACATGCAATGCGTCCATCACTCAGTAGAAATGACTCGTTCAGCTATGTAATCAGCCGTTCTCATCCCGCAGTTCGAGTAGCCGCAAAAGTCCCTCACTTTAACCGGCAACAGGTAATCAAGCAGTTGATAAATGTCACTCATGGAAAAGAGGTTCCCCAAGGTAAAGGAAAGCATCCAAAGTTTGTTGCAAACGGAAAACAAGTCTCGGTTCCTAATCACCCGGGCGATTTCCCTCATGGAACGTTGCGAGAAATACTACGACAGCTCGATATCAATATGAGCGTCCGTCAGTTCATGCAAGCTCCCTGAAACACGGCAGCTGCAAGCCAAGCAACTCTCTTTGATAAATAGCGCAAACAAACAGTTCCCGGAGACTCAAGAATCAGATGGACAAACGAGTCGAAAGCCTAAAGACGTGGGGCGCCACCGGGGGCCCGGTTCCGGACCTCGCCGGCCAGTACACGTTGCCGCCTGGAGACAACGGCGACCGCGACCGTCGCATTCTGCTTGCCGACATTCTAACCGTCCTCTATAACGCAGTCGGCAGCGCTCAACAGGCGGACGTTGATCCAGACCCGACCACGAACGCCGTGCATCAACTCGTCATCTCGAACTCCGCGCTGGTCGCTAGTGAAAGTGACGCCTTCCTCACCCTCGTTTCCATCGGGCTGGAAGCGCCGGCGCAAGTGCACGAACGCGCCGTCGGCGAGATGACCCGGCGAGTGCTTCTTTGTCGCGAATATCGAGATCTCGCACTAGAACTCTACAATTCTGCCGAACCATCGTGGCGAAAACTCGTCGCCCAGATGCTTCCCTCGGAAGATGCCCCAGAGTTCCTCCAAGGCGAAAAAGACATGCGTGCGCTCGAGCAGACGCAACGCTTCAAGGACGCAAGGACTGCCATCATCGAGAAATATCACATATTGACTGACCTCGAGTGGGCGATGTTCAGCAAGCGTAGCCACGGCGACATCTACGCCCTCGTGGAGGTCTCTCAGGCGCTCCAAGGGCGAGATGCCAACGTGCGCGCTGCCATCAATGAGACCTTGCCAGTCGGTCTCGGCGTGAACATTATGATAGACCGAACCACCGGTTTCGCGTTGGCGTGCCTGACGAGCATCGTGACTGAGTTCGACATCGACACCGACGGCAACTTACCCCGCATCTGGAAAGCGTACGAAGCGATGAGGCAACGCGACCAGGAAACCGGGGCGCTGCGGATCCGGCAAGAGGTGCGCCACGGACCTGCCTCAAATGAACCGGTACCAGCCGCTGGCACTACATGAGCCCAGGGCGACTCGCCCCAAGAACACCTGTCCGGCCCCAAAAACTGTCGGGAAAAGTCGCACCGGCCCCGATTCAAGGTGAAAGTCCCGGGGTCGGTCCGATTCAATGTGAAATATCTCATTCAAGGTGAGTCAACGCCGTTTTAGCGTTTTAGAACCGTCTCACGGTTTCGGGTCGAATTCGCCACAAAATGGTGAAAAGTTGAGAATTGGTGAAATCATCGCGTCCTAAACGTCGGACCGAGCGATAACGACGAAAAGCCCTGTGAACACGTGAACATAGGGCCTTTTCGTTCTGCGTCATCGCGGAAAGGGTCACTGTCGGGTAGTCGATCTTAACCTTGGTGGATCGATCGCCCTCGCCTGAATGCGTGAATGCGTGCACCCCGGTGAACCTTAGTCGATCGCGAATTGCTGCAGCGTATAAGGGATACCACGCGCGCGCGACGGCGGTGGCGGCTTACGGTGGCGTCGCGGGCTTCGCGTAATCGCCGGTCACTGGAACGACAGCCTGACCGCGCGTCACGGGAAAGAGCAGATCGACGCTAAATTGAAGCGAGGTCTGCGGTGCGGTCACCGGACGTATTACGTTCGTGTAGTAAAAAACGGAAAACTGCATGAGCTGCTCGCCGATGCTAAACGAGTAGGTCCCTCCGCCGCCGAGCGGCACGGTCCATTTCTGGTCGCCGGGCGCGCTGTAGTTCGCCGTCACGATGGGTACCGTGCTAAAGGAAAACGTGTCGCCGGGCAAATTGTAGGTGATGAACGGCTGAAAGGCACCATAATTCACCGGTGTCGTGCTGGTCTTTCCGGCGAACGACCAGCGCTGACTCGCTAGGAGGCCGATGGTCCAGGCTCCCGGCATGATGAGGGCAACTGCCGTAGGGCCGGCCGACCACTGTCCACTTCCGAGCATTCCGGGCGAAGCGGTTGGGAACTCGAACATGGGGCCGGCGCCCCAAATCAGACCGTTGGTCTTGGTCTTGGGAGCAAAGAACAGTTGCTCCTGAATGTCGCTCAACCCAACCGTCGACGGGCAGCCCGTCGGCGAGGCGCAGACGGCCGGCGGCGCAAACGACGGTTGACTCACGACGGGAATGAACGTTCGAGAGATCAAGTTGAGGTTCGGACTCAGCATGATCGGGATAGCGGGCTGAACGTAGAAGAGGTTCTGGTATCGCGTGTGCGGCCCGACGCCGAAGTTCGCGTTTTCTTGAAACGGGACGATGCTGATGCTGCCGACCGGATTCTGCGCCTCTCGAATGCTGGATTCTTTAGCTTCTTCCTGCGGCGTAAGGTGATCCGCTGACGCGCTCGGGGTTGGCGTCGGCGCGGGCGCTGCGCTCGCCTCCGAGAGCGCTTGAGCGCTCGCGATGCTTGGCGCGCCGCTCAGCGCCAGCGTGACACCGGCAGCCAAGAGTGCGTGCCATACCTTGTGTGTCATGACGCTTGCGCGGATATCGCCGTGCGGGCAGATTGTCGTTGACGTCTCGCGACGAAGCCGGTCCCGAGCTACCTCGGGGGCATCGATCCAGTCGTTACGGTTGCTACACATATCACTCTTCCTACATGCGCCCGAAGCTGAGCCGCGTTGGGATGTGCCGACGGTCGAGCACAATGCATCAGCATAAGTATCGGCATCGGTCGTGCAAAGACGCCGGCGAGTTCCGGCGTTGCGAGGGTCGGGGCGTCGAGCGTTACCGT